>NZ_CP101988.1:2400000-3000000 GCF_024508335.1 Cellulomonas chengniuliangii
CGGTCAGATCCGGACGACGCCCTCGACCCGGCTCTCGCAGTCTCCCCCGACCCAGACGTCCCGGCCGTCGTGCTGCACGTGCACACGACCGTCGCGCTGCAGGGCGGTCCCCTGCCGCGCGACGTAGGACGGGGCCGCGAGCCCCTCGCCGATCAGCCACTGCCCGAGGCCGGCGTTGAGGCTGCCGGTGACGGGGTCCTCGGTCACCCCCATGTCCGGGATGAACGCGCGCACCTCGAAGTCGACGTCTGACCCCGCGGGGTGCGGCCCGATCACCCCGAACGGGGTCCCGCCCATCGCGGCTGAGTCCGCCCGCACGTCCAGCACGGTTTGCGCGGAGTCGAGCAGGAGGCCTGCCCACCCGGGGCCGTTGTCGAGCCACTGGTGGCCCCGGACCTGCTCGGGGCGCACGGCGAGGCTGGCCGTCGCCCGCTCGAGCGTCTCGTCGTCGAGCGGGCCAGTGCGGAGCAGTGGTGGCGCGGCGAACCAGAGCCGCGTCCCCGTTCGACGGATCCGCACCAGGCCGGCGCCGCACTCCTGGACCACCACGCCGTCCTGGCGGGGCATGCCACCGCCCGCCAGCCACGCGTGGCACGAGCCGAGGGTCGGGTGGCCCGCGAAGGGCAGCTCCCCGCCCGGTGTGAAGATTCGCAGCCGGTAGTCGGCGGCAGGGTCGGCGGCCGGCAGCACGAACGTCGTCTCCGACAGGTTGGTCCACCGGGCGAACGCGGCCATCTGGGCGTCGTCCAGCCCACGGCCGTCGAGCACGACGGCCACCGGGTTGCCGAGGAAGGGGCGGTCGGTGAAGACGTCCACCTGGGCGAAGGGGCGGCCAGCGGCGAGGGGCATGCCTCGCACGATGTCACACGGATCGCGGCGGCGGCGTGGCGAGGCCGGCGCCTGACCTGCTGGCGCACCCAAGGCGCGGACGACTCGGTCAGCCGTCGCGTGTCATCCGGATGTGGGCGACGGCGGGCGAGGTGACCAGCTCGGCGCGCGTGTACCTGTCGGCGACGTCCTCGATCCCCTCGAACAGCCGCGCGCCCGAGCCGAGCAGCACGGGCACGACGGCCACGTGGATCTCGTCCACCAGCCCCGCCCGGAGGTACTGCTGGATGGTCGAGGCTCCCCCGCCGAGCCGCACGTCGAGCCCGTCCGCCGCCTCGAACGCCTGCTCCAACGCCGACTCGATCCCGTCGCCGACGAAGTGGAAGGTGGTGCCGCCCTCCATGGCGAGGGGCTCGCGGGGGTGGTGCGTGAGCACGAACACGTGATGGTGGTACGGCGGCTCCTCTCCCCACCACCCGTTCCAGGCCTCGTCCGTCCACGGGCCGCGCACCGGGCCGAACATGTTGCGGCCCATGATCGTGGCCCCGATGCCGTCGACCCCCTGCAGGAAGAAGTCGGCGTCGGCGCCGGTGCTGCCGCCCTCCTGGTCGATCATCGCGCGGCCGGGCCGGGTCGCGAACACCCACTCGTGCAGCTGCCCGCCGCCGACGCCCATGGGGTTCTGCTCGTCCTGGTCCGGCCCCGCGCCGTAGCCGTCGAGCGACATCGAGTAGTTGTGCACGCGCAGTCTCGGCATGGTCGTTCCCCCAGATCGAGGCGATGACTCCTGTCAGACCGATCGTGCGCCTTCGTGCGCGGCCTGGCCATGGCGCCCGGGGCACGCACCGCACATCTGCACGCCTGCTCGCTCGCTCAGGCCAGCCCGCCGACGCGCACACCGTGCTCGCGCAACGTCTCGACCCCGTCCGGCGTGGGGTCGACGCCCTCGAGGTCGACGCCCAGGAGCGCGGGCAGGCCGGTGAGGGGCGTGACGTCCTGCACGGGGTTGCCGCCAATCCAGAGCTCGTCCAGGGCGGGGAACCCGGTGAAGCGCGCGGCATCGCGGACGTCGTTGCCCGCGATGTCGAGCATGGTCAGCGCGGGGAGGCCGCCGAGCGGCTGCGGGTCGGCGACGCGGTTCTGCGAGACGGTGAGTCGGGTCAGCTCCGTGAGCCCGGCCAAGGGCGCCACGTCGCCGATGGCGTTCCCGCTGACGTCGAGCGTGGTGAGCCGGGTCAGCGCCGCAAGCGGCGTCAGGTCGTCGATCTGGTTCTGCGCGAGGCCGAGGTAGCGGATGCCGGGCGTCGAGGCCAGTGGCCCGACGTCGCGGATGGCGTTCCCCGAGAGGCCCACGTCCTGCAACGGGAGGCCCCGGAGCGGCTCGAGGTCGGCCACCTGGTTGTGCGTGAGCTTGAGGCCGTTGAGCGAGCGCAGTCCGCTGAGCGGGGCCAGGTCCCGCACGTCGTTGTCGGACAGGTCCAGGGTGGCCAGGTTCCGCAGCGAGTCGATGCCGGCCAGGCTCTGGACCCGCGACGTGTCGTCCCCGCTGCCGCCGTCGGCCCCCTCATCTCCCCCTTGGGCGCCGCCCGATCCGCACGTCAGGCTCCGCACCTCGGACAGCGCCGCGCGGGAGACCTTGGCGTCCGCACCGCCCGCGCCCACCGCCCCGGCGACGCAGGTGGCGAGCCGCCGGTCGGCGAAGACGTCGCCGAGCGCGATGCGCGGCGCCCACTGGTGCCACGCGCCCACCCCGCCAGCCACCAGCAGGGCCCCGAGGGCGGCGACGGCGCCTCGCGCCGCCCAGCGGCGGGTAGCCGGCGCCTCGGCGGGCGCGCCTGCCTCGATGGGCCACGCGACCCACGACCGGCGGACGGCCATCGCGACGAGCAGGGCGCCGACGGCCGCCAGCGCGACGGCTCGGGCTAGGTCCAGGCTGGACAGCGGCGACATCCCCGGGACCATCTGGAGGGCGCGCCATCCTGCCAGCGCAGCGGAGAGGCCGAAGAAGCCGCACGTCAGCACCAGAAGTCCCACGGACGCCATGAGGGCGCCGCGGCGCGCCCTGCTGCCCCGACCGGCCAACGCCCAGCCGGCGCAGGCCATGGCCGCCCCCGTCATCACCCATCCCCAGGGGGCCAGGCCGTGGTCGGACATCACGAAGATCCGCCAGTGGATGGTCGCCAGCCGCAGCGACAAGAAGCGCAGGTCGGCGGCGAGCACGAGTCCGGCCACCGCAAGCACCGTTCCGGCCGCGGCCAGGGCGACGCCCCAGCGTCCCCCGCCGAGCGCCGACGTGGCGACGAGCAGCAAGGGCGCGAGTCCCAGCGCCAGCATCATGACGCCCAGCGGCCTGGACGCGGCTGTGCCGATCAGCGGCGCCGCCACCGGCAGCGTCGCCAGCCAGACCGCCGCCGCCGCCACGAGCCAGAGCCGCTGTCGTCGCATCCGTCGAGTATCAGGGCAATGCGCCCACCCTGGGGCAGAAGGAGGCCCCCGAACGGGTGAACACGTCACTGCGCCATCCGGGCTACCCTCTCGCTGCGGGCGTCCGACTCCACGCCCGGCACCAGGCATTTCCGGCTCAGCCCTGCGCGGTCGCACGGCTTCTGTGACGAGCGAGGCTGACAGCATCATGATGGGCGCACACCACGCCGCCTGCGGCGCGGCCGCCTGGGTGGCCGTCGCCGGCTCCGTCCCCTACACCCTGGGCTGGTACCCGGTCTCGAACTCGGGCCTGCTTGTCGGCAGCGTCGTCTGCGCGGGCGCTGCCCTCCTCCCGGACGCCGACCACCACTCCGGGACGATCAGCCAGTCGCTGCCGCCGCTGTCGCGGTGGGTCACCCGCGGCGTCTCCGCGGTGTCCGGCGGCCACCGCAACGGCACGCACTCGCTGCTGGCGGTGCCGGTCGCGACCGGCGGCGCCATGCTGCTCGGCCTGGTCGGCGTGCACAGCGAGACCTTCGGCCGGATCGCGATCGGTGCCGGGCTGCTCTCGGTGCTGCTGGTCGCTTATGCGCTCAAGGCGTTCCGGCTGACCAAGGAGGGGTCGTGGCTGCGCTCGTGGGCGCTGGCGATCACCGTCTCGGTGGCGGTCACGCTCTTCTCGTCGAGCAGGTGGGAGTGGCTCCCAGTCTGCGTCGGGCTGGGAGTGGCCGTTCACATCGTGGGCGACATGCTCACCAAGGGTGGCGTGTCCTTGCTGTGGCCCTGGGAGCCGAGGCCACCGCGGTGGTGGTCCGACGTGCCGGTGCTCAACCGCGTCTGGCTGCGCGGTGGGAACCTGGCCCTGCCCATCCTCGGCCGCACGGGATCCGCGCGGGAATGGGCCTTCGCGGTGCCGGTGTCGCTGTACGCGAGCTACGGCGCCGTGGCCGCTGTGATGGGCATGCTGGACTGACGCACGCCACTGCCCGTCGCCGCCTGCCTGGCACGACCAGAGGTCCGGGCGCCTGAGCGCCCGGACCCGTCCACGGACCGGCGCTACCGCCGAGCCGGGCTGGTCGCCTCCGGGTCCCCGCGGTCCGGCTCGACGGCCATACGCGCGCCCGGGATGGCGTCAAGCAGCTCGCGGGTGTACTCCTCGCGAGGGTGGTCGAACACCTCGTCGGTGGTGGCGGCCTCCACGATCCGCCCGTCGCGCATCACGCACACCTCGTCGGCGATCTGCCGCACCACCGCCAGGTCGTGCGTGATGAACAGGTACGTCAGGCCGAGCTCCGTCTGCAGGTCGTTGAGCAGGGTGAGCACCTGCGCCTGCACGAGCACGTCGAGGGCCGAGACCGCCTCGTCGCACACGATCATCTCGGGGTTCAGGGCCAACGCCCGAGCGATGGCCACCCGCTGCCGCTGCCCCCCGGACAGCTCGTTCGGGAACCGCCGCATGGTCGACGCGGGCAGCGCGACCAGCTCGAGCAGCTCGCGCACCCGCGCCTCCCGCGAGCGCTTGTCGCCCACGCCATGGACGCGCAACGGCTCCTCGATCGTCCGGTAGATCGAGTACATCGGGTCCAGCGAGCCGTACGGGTTCTGGAAGATCGGCTGCACCCTGCGACGGAAGTCGAAGAGCTGCCTCCGGCCGAGCGTCCCGACGTCGATCCCGTCGAAGAGCACCCGGCCCGCGCTGGGCTCCAGCAGGTTCAGCACGATGTTGGCCACCGTCGACTTCCCCGACCCGGACTCCCCGACCAGCGCCATCGTGGTGCCCCGGGCGATGCTGAACGACACGTCGTCGACGGCGGTGAGCTCGCGCGTGGCCCCAGGCCGGCCGCCCGGGAGGCGGAAGACCTTGCTGAGGCTCTCGACCGTGACGATGTCGTCGCGGCCCACGGGGACCTCGGCGCCGTCCGTCTGGGCCAGCAGCTCGGGCGAGCTGACGCCTCGCTCCTTCGCGCTCTGGATCCGCCGCGAGGCCAGCGACGGCGCCGAGGCGACGAGACGCTGGGTGTACGGGTGGCTGGGGGCCTCGAGGATCTCCCGGGCAGGCCCGGACTCGACGACCTTCCCCCGGTACATGACCACCAGGTGGTCGGCGCGCTCGGCCGCGAGGCCGAGGTCGTGGGTGATGAAGAGCACCGCGGTGCCGAGCTCACGGGTGAGCCCTTGCAGGTGGTCCAGCACCGTGCGCTGCACCGTCACGTCGAGGGCCGAGGTCGGCTCGTCCGCGATGAGCAGCTGGGGGCGTGCCGCCAGGCCGATCGCGATGAGGGCACGCTGCAGCATCCCGCCCGAGAACTCGTGCGGGTACTGCTTCGCGCGGCGCTCGGGGTCGCGCAGCCCGGCCTCCGCGAGCAGCTCGTGGGCCCGGGTGGTGGCGGCGGCCCCAGTGGCGATGCCGTTGGCCCGCAACGCCTCCTTGACCTGGAACCCGACCTTCCACACCGGGTTGAGGTTGGACATCGGGTCCTGCGGGACCAGCCCGATCTCCTTGCCCCGCAGGCCCACCATCTCCTTGTCGGTCGACCGGGTGATGTCGGCGCCGGCGAACTCGATGGACCCTCCGGTGACCTTGCCGGTGCCGGGCAGCAGGCCGATCACCGCGTGCGCCGTCGTGGACTTGCCCGAGCCGGACTCCCCCACGATGGCCACCGTCTGGCCCCGGTACACAGTCAGGCTCACGCCCCGCACCGCCTGCACCGGGCCGTGCGCGGCGGCGAACGAGACCTCGAGGTCCCGGATCCGCAACAGCGGCTCCGCGCTCGAGGTCACGACTTCAGCCTCGGTGTCTATCGCGACGGGGATCATCGTGTGCGCGCCTTCGGGTCGAGGGCGTCGCGCACGGCGTCGCCCATCATGATGAAGCTGAGCACCGTCAGCGCGAGCGCGGCGGACGGGTAGAAGAGCACCATCGGCTGGCTGCGCAGCGACGCCTGCGCCTTGGCGATGTCCGCTCCCCAGGACGTGATCTGCGGCGGCAGGCCGATGCCCAGGAAGGACAGGGTCGCCTCCGCCACGATGTAGGTGCCGAGCGCCACGGTGGACGTCACGATGACCGGGCCGGACGCGTTGGGCGCCACGTGCCGGACGAGGGTGGCGAACCGCGACGAGCCCAGCGCGCGGGCGGCCGTGACGAACTCCGAGCCTCGCACCGCCATGACGGCGCCTCGGGTGACACGTGCCAGCTGCGGCCAGCCGAAGATGCCCAGCACGAGGACCACCGTCAGCACGCTGCGGCTCTCCTTGAACATCTGCATCACGACGATCGCGGCGAGCACCAGCGGGATCGCGAAGAAGACGTCGGTGACCCGGGACAGCAACGCGTCGAACCAGCCGCCGAAGAAGCCGGCCACGGCCCCGACGGAGCCGCCGACCAGGAGCACGAACAGGGTGGTCAGCACACCGGTGGCGACCGAGGCCCGTGCCCCGTGGATGGTGCGGGCGTAGATGTCGCAGCCCTGGCGGTCGAAGCCGAAGGGGTGGCCCGCCGACGGGTCGGCGAGGGAGTTGCGCAGCTCGCAGAAGCGCGGGTCGAGCGATGTGAACATCGTGGGGAAAGCTGCCACCAGCAGCACGAGCGTGATGAGGGCGGCGGAGATCCAGAACAGCGGCCGACGGCGCAGGCTCTGCCACGCGTCGGCCCACAGGCTCGTGGGCGCCGCCGTCTCGTCGAGCTGGTCGACCACTCCCAGCCCTGTGTCGGCCGCGAAGAAGTGGGCCTGGTCTGGTCGGACAGGGGCGTCAGGCATAACGGATCCTCGGGTCCAGGGCCGCGTAGAGCACGTCGACGACCAGGTTCGCTGCGATGTAGATGACCACCAGCACGGTGGTCAACGAGACGACGGTCGACGCCTGTCCCTGCTGGATGGCACGGAACAGCGTGCCGCCCACGCCGTTGATGTTGAAGATCCCCTCGGTGATGATCGCGCCGCCCATCAGGGCGCCGAGGTCGGCGCCGAGGAACGTGACCACCGGGATCAGCGAGTTGCGCAGCACGTGCACCGTGACCACCCGTGGCCGGGAGAGCCCCTTGGCGGTGGCGGTGCGCACGTAGTCGGCGGTGAGGTTCTCCGCGACCGATGTCCGTGTCAGTCGCAGCACGTAGGCGAGCGACACCGCGCCGAGCACCATCGCGGGCATCAGGAGGGTCCGGACGCTCACGTCCGAGCCGACCGTCGGGGGCAGCACCCCCCACTGGACGCCCACCACGAACTGGAGCACGAAGCCGATGACGAAGGTGGGCACGGCGATGACGAGCATGCTGGTCACCAGGACCGTCGCGTCGAAGGCCTTGCCCTTGCGCAGGCCGGCCACCAGGCCGGCGGCGATGCCGAGCACCGCTTCGAACACGAGCGCCATCGCGGCGAGCTTGAAGGTGGTGGGCAGCGCCTCCCCGATGACGTCGCGGACCGAGCGGCCCGAGAAGGTCGTCCCGAAGTCGAACGTCAGCACGCCCTTGAGGTACAGCAGGTACTGCATGAGGAACGGCTTGTCGAGATTGAAGTTCTCCCGGATGCGCTCAGCCAGCGCGGGGCTGAGCCCGCGGTCGCCGCCGAGCGCTTGCACGGGATCCCCGGGCAGTGCGAAGACCATGGCGAAGATGAGCAGAGTCGCCCCCAAGAACACGGGGATCGTCTGCACGAGCCGTCGGCCGATGTACCAGGCCACAGCAGGAACCTCCTCAGGTGGGTCCTGGGCAGACGTCGGCGGGGACGGGAGCCTGCCCGTCCCCGCCGACGATGGGGGTCAGTTCTTGGTCACCGCGTAGAGCAGCGGGACGCTGTTCCACCCGAACTCGACGTTGCTGACCGTGTCAGCGGATCCGCCGGTGGCGTTGGCGTACCAGAGCGGGATCGCCGGCAGGTCCTTGAACAGGACCTCCTGGACCTGGAGGAACTTGGCGTTCGCCTCCTCGATCGAGCTGGCGGACGCACCCTCCGTGAGCAGCGTGTCGACCTCGGCGCTCGAGTAGTCGCCGTCGTTCGAGCCGGCGCCGGTGCCGTAGAGCGGGCCGAGGAAGTTGTACAGGCCCGGGTAGTCGGCCTGCCATCCGGACCGGAACGCGCCCGTGATCGTGCGGGCGGTGACCTCCGAGCGCAGGTCCTTGAACGAGGGGAACGGGTTGCCCTCGGCGGAGATGCCCAGCGTGTTGCGCAGCCCGTTGGTCACGGCGTCGACCCAGGCCTCGTGGCCGCCGTCGACGTTGTAGCCGATGGTGAAGGTCCCGCTGTACGGCGAGATGGCGTCGGCCTCGGCCCACAGCTCCTTGGCCTTGTCCGCGTCGAACTTCAGCACCTCGGACCCAGCGACGTCGTTCGACCAGCCGTCGATGACCGGGGAGGTGAAGTCAGACGCCGGCGTGCGGGTGCCCTGGAAGATCGCGTCGGTGATCTCCTCGCGGTTGATCGCCAGCGAGATCGCCTGGCGGCGCAGCGCGCCCTCCTCGCCCGAGAAGTGCTCGAGGCCCTGCGGGATGGTGAAGGACTGGAAGATCGCGGCGGGCTGGTTGACGGCGCGGTCGCCGAGCTCGGCCTCGAACGTGGCGAACGCGTTGTCCGGGACGTTGTCCAGGACGTCGAGCTGGCCGGCGAGGAGGTCGTTGTACGCGCCCTCGAGGGTCTCGTAGAACTTGACCGTCACCCCGCCGTTCTGGGCCACGCGGTCACCGGGGTAGTCCGGGTTCGGCACGAGCGTCGCCTGGACGTTGTGCTCCCAGGCGCCCTCGCCGTCGAGCATGTAGTTCCCGTTGCCGATCGGGTTCTCGCCGAACGCGGCCATGTCGGCGAACGCGGCCTCGGGCAGCGGGTAGAACGCCGAGTAGCCCAGGCGGAGCGGGAAGTCCGAATCCGGCTGGTTCAGCGCCACGGTGAAGGTGGTGTCGTCCACGACCTTGAGCCCGGTGAGCTCGGAGTCCTCGTCCCACGAGAAGCCCTGGATGGGCTCGAAGAAGTAGCTGGAGAGCTGCTCGTTGCTGAGCTTGGCGCCGTAGTTCCAGGCGTCCACGAAGCTCTTGGCGGTGACGGGCTCGCCGTTGGTGAAGGTCCAGCCGTCCTTGAGGGTGATCGTGTAGGTCTGCGCGTCCTCCGTCTCGATGGACTCGGCGACCTCGTTGTGCGCGCTCCCGTCGGCCCCGTAGGAGACCAGGCCGGCGAAGATCAGGTCGAGGATCTTGCCACCCCCGACCTCGTTGGTGTTGGTCGGGATGAGAGGGTTCTGCGGCTCGCTCCCCCACGCGGTGACGATGCCCTTCGACGCGCCGCCCGTGGTGGCCGTCGTGTCCCCGCTGTCGTCGGTGCCGCTGCACGCCGTGAGGGCGAGGGCCGCCACAGCCGCTAGACCGACTATGCGCCTGATCTTCACTGTTCCTCCTGGAGGGTCACATCGAGAGGTGAAGACGGGCGCGGTGTCGCTCTCGTCCCCGGCTCGGACAGTACGTTCCGAGGTTCTGATTCACACGCAATCGCGACAATCGTTATTGGAGCGATACCACGCGGTAACACCCCGTTATCGGGACCTTCGGCCACCCCGACAGCACTGTCGGGCTGGATGCCCCGTTATGTCCTACCAGTCCTCCGCGCGGCTGACCAGGCCCCTGCGGGAGCGGCCGCAGCGAGAGGCGGGGGCGGGACGCGCCAGCCTGCCTACATGCCAGGCTGGCGCTCCACGACGTGACGCTCGGTGAACACCACCACGTCGCCGAAACGGGGACGCCGCAGCCGGTAGGGCTCGCAGTCGACCCTGCCCACGAGCCAGCCGTCCACGTCGGCGGTCTCGACCACCCGGACCCACAGCCGCTCCACCTCGCTGGGCCACACCCGCTCGAACGCGAGCTTGACCACGGCGCCCTCGGGCAGTGGCCGCGCGGGCTCGGCCCGGCGCATGGCGGCCTCGTCGCCCCCGAAAGACTCGTCGCCGGCGACCACCTCCGACCGCTCGAACGGCAAGAGCCCGGCAGCCTCGCTGGCCGGGACGAGCAGCCTCCACCTGAACAACAGCCGTCCGAGCACGTCGATCCGCTCGCCACGGCGCCGTCGACCCGACCCGATCTGGCCCATGCCGCGAGGGTAGCCACAATCCGGACGGCACGATCTCAGCCTGGTTCATGCCGCATATCAGTACATACTGGGTCAAACGTTCGAGAGAACGGACGTTCTATCCACGTCGATCGAAAGGCAGGGACATGGGCTACATCACCGTTGGCGCCGAGAACAGCACGGACATCGACATCTACTACGAGGACCATGGGACCGGACAGCCAGTCGTGCTGCTCCAGGGGTATCCGCTCGTCGGCGACACCTGGGAGAAGCAGACCGTCGCACTCCTCGACGCCGGCTACCGCGTCATCACCCTCGACCGCCGCGGCTTCGGCAGGTCCTCCCGTCCCACCGTGGGCTACGACTACGACACCCTCGCCGCCGACGTCAACGCCGTGATCGAGACGCTCGACCTGCACGACGCCGTGCTCGTCGGGTTCTCCATGGGAACCGGCGAGGTCGGCCGCTACCTGGGGACCTACGGCTCCGGACGGATCGCCAAGGCGGTCTTCATCGGCGCCCTGCTGCCCTTCCTCCTCAAGACGCCCGACAACCCCGACGGCGCCGCCCCGCAGGAGGCCTACGACGCGCAGATCGCCGCGGCGAAGGCCGACCGGTACACGTTCTTCACGGCGTTCTACGAGAACTTCTTCAACCCGGACGAGTTCCTCGGCAGCCGGGTCAGCGAGGAGGTCATCCGCGCGTCCTGGGACATCGCCGCCGACGCGAGCCCGTACGCCTCGTGGGCGGTGATCCCCAGCTGGATCGAGGACTTCCGTGGCGACGTCGCCAAGATCGACGTGCCCACGCTGATCATGCACGGCACCGCCGACCGCGTCCTTCCGATCGACAACACCGCCCGGCCGTTCGCCCGGGCGCTGCCCGAGGCGGAGCTGGTCGAGATCGAGGGGGCGCCGCACGGGCTGCTGTGGACGCACGCCGCCGAGGTCAACGAGGCGCTGCTCGCCTTCCTGGCCTCCTAGCCTGGGGCGCCTGGCGGCCTGAGGCGGCGCCGGGCGCCTCGGCGTCGATCAGGACCTCGGCCGCGCGTCGCGCGGTGGCGGCGGCGGCCGAGGTCCCGGCGATCGCGGCGGTGGTCTGCGCGCCCTCGGCGAGGATCGCCAGCTGCGCCGCGAGCTCGGGCGCGCCGCCGGCCTCGGCGACGAGCCCGGCCACGTACCGCTGGAACGACTCCTTGTGGGCGCGGGTCTCCTCGGTGACGGCCGTCGAGGTCCCGCCGAGCTCGGCGAAGGCGTTGATGAAGCCGCAGCCACGGAACGCCTCGTCGGCGAACCAGTCGGACAGGTAGTCGAAGATCGCGAGCAGCCGGTCGCGCGGGCTGTCAGCCTGCTCCACCCTTGCCTCGATCCCGTCGACCCAGAGCTGGTGCCGGTGCCGGAGCACAGCCAGGACGATGTCGGACTTCGAGGGGAACACCGCGTACAGGCGCTTGAGGGACACGCCGGCCGCGGCGCGCAACTCGTCCATGCCCACCGCCTGGATGCCTCGCGCGTAGTACAGCTCGTGGGCGGCCTGCACCACGCGGGCACGAACCTCTTCCTCGTTCATCACCCCATAGTACTTGCGGAGAGAACGTTCGTTCTCTACGGTGGTGGACACAGCGGAGAACGATCGTTCTCCTTCGGCAGCAAGGAGCAGGGGACATGGGCTACATCACCGTCGGCACCGAGAACAGCGCCAGCATCGACCTGTACTACGAGGACCACGGCACGGGCCAGCCTGTGGTGCTGATCCACGGCTACCCGCTCAACGGGGACTCCTGGGAGAAGCAGACGGCTGCGCTCCTCGACGCCGGCTACCGCGTCATCACCTACGACCGCCGCGGCTTCGGCAGGTCCTCCCGCCCCACCGAGGGCTACGACTACGACACCTTCGCAGCGGACCTGAGCGCAGTCCTGGAGACGCTCGACCTCCACGACGCCGTGCTCGTCGGGTTCTCCATGGGAACCGGCGAGGTCGGCCGCTACCTCGGGACCTACGGCTCGGGGCGGATCGCCAAGGCCGCGTTCCTCGGGTCGCTCGAGCCCTTCCTGCTGCAGACCCCGGACAACCCCGAGGGCGTCCCCCAGGAGGTCTTCGACGGGCTCCTCGCCGCGGTCAAGGAGGACCGGTACGCCTTCTTCACCGAGTTCTTCGACAACTTCTTCAACACCGACGAGTTCCTGGGCAACCGGCTCAGCGAGGAGGCGCTGCGCGCCAGCTGGGACGTGGCCTCGACCGCGAGCCCGTACGCGTCCTCGGCAGCCCACCCGACCTGGCTGACCGACTTCCGCGGCGACGTGGCCAAGATCGACGTCCCGTCGCTGATCCTGCACGGCACGGCCGACCGCATCCTCCCCATCGACGCCACCGGCCGCCTGTTCGCCAGGGCGCTCCCCTCGGCCGACTACGTCGAGATCCAGGGCGCCCCGCACGGGTTGCTGTGGACGCACGGCGCCGAGGTCAACGCGGCGCTCCTCGCCTTCCTCGCCAAGTAGCCGCGGCCCGTCCACCCCTCGGCGACCACCGCTCCGGCGGGCGGTGGTCGCCGTGCTTCGCCCTGCGCGAACCGGCTCCCAGGAACCTCTCGCACCCTGGTCGCCGAGACGAAGGGGGTGCATGTGACACGACGACTGACCTTCCTGGCCGCCGTGGTCGGCTGCCTCGCGATCCTGCTCGGGTGCTCGATCGGGTTCGACGGCGTGGTCGCGGACAAGGTCCCGCGATCAGGCGGGGTCCCCAGCACCACGGCGCCCGCCGAGACCGGCGAGGACACGGCTGACGGTGCCGGGCCGGGCGGCGCGGCCGAGGGCCAGCCAGAGGACGGGGCCGCGGTCGACGGCGCGGGCTCCCCCGCCCAGGACGAGCAGTGGCGCGGCTACTGGGTGGACAGCTTCAACGAGGGCATCGCCACGCCTGACGAGGTGCGCCAGATGGTCGCGGACGCGCAGGCCGTCGGCGCCAACGCGCTCGTGGTGCAGGTGGCGCGGTGGTACGACTGCTTCTGCGACGACTCGTCGCTGCCGCGCACCGACGCCGACCTCGACCCCGGGTACGACCCGCTCGAGGAGGTCGTCGCGCAGGCGCACGCCGCCGGCATCGAGGTGCACGCCTGGGTGAACGCCACCACGATGTGGAGCCGCAGCACCCCGCCCGCCGCGCCCGACCACGTGTACAACACGCACGCGTTCTCGGCCACGGGATCCGACCGGTGGCTCAACAAGCGCAACGACGGGGTCGAGAAGCTCGGCACCATGTCGTACGTCGATCCGGCCAACCCCGCCGCCGTGGACTACCTGGTGGACGGCGTCGTCTCGATCGCCCAGAACTACGACATCGACGGCGTCAACCTGGACTACATCCGGTACCCGGACGACTCCGCCAACTCCAACGCGAACGACTGGGGCTACTCGGAGACGTCGCTCGCGCGCTTCGCCGCCGAGACCGGCCGCTCCGACGTGCCTGCGCCCTCCGACCCGCAGTTCAGCGACTGGCGGCGCCAGCAGGTCACGAACGTCGTCCGCAAGGTGTACGTCGGCCTGTACCAGAACGACCCGACCGACCGGCTCAGCGTCAACGCGGTCACCTACGGCGACGGGCCGATCACGGTCGGCGCCTTCGAGTCGACTCAGCCCTACCTCGGCGTGCTGCAGGATTGGAAGGGCTGGCTGCAGGACGGCATCGTCGACACCGTCATGACGATGAACTACAAGAGCCATTCGAGCGCGACCTCCCTGCGACGGTTCGACGAGTGGAACGCCGCCCTGCTCGAGTACGCCGCCGGCCGGCATGTCGTGGCCGGGCCGGGCCTGTACCTCAACGACATCGGCGAGTCCGTCGCCCAGACGCAGCGGATCGCGGACCTGGGCCTCGGGTGGAACGGGTACAGCTACGCCAACGTGAGCGACACGGCCGCCGACTCGAGCGACGTGGCCGTGGACCGGGCCGAGCGCGCCGCGCTGACCAGCGCCCTGCGCTCCGGCGTCTTCGCGAACGACGTGACCGTGCCGCGGATGACCTGGAAGACCGACCCCTCCACGGGGGTCGCCTCCGGGACGGTGGACCTGCGGGGCGGTGGCCCCGTGGACGTCGTGGTGCGGCCGGCCGACGGCTCCGGCGAGCAGAAGGCAGTCCGCACGGACGCGTCGGGATGGTTCGCCGCGACCGGCTTGGAGCCCGACCGCTACGAGGTCCAGGCGCCGGGCACAGATCCCTCGACGGTGCGCGTCAAGGCGGGCGAGGTGGCGCAGGCCGAGCTCAGCCCCGCAGACGGCTGACGGCCTTGCGCCCCTCCTCGACCCAGAGCACCGACGAGGCGACCGCTGCCGCGACGAGCCACTGACCGCCCGTCAGGGAGGTGGTGGTGAAGAACCCCTGGAGCGCGGGGACCTGCACCACGGCGACCTGCAGCACGACGATCGCGACCAGGGAGATCCACAGCGCCCGGTTGGTGAGGGTCGCGCGGGTGAAGACGCTGGCCTCACGGCTGCGCACGTTCAGCAGGTTGAAGACCTGCGAGAACACGAACGTGGTGAAGGCCAGCGTCCCCGCCGTCGTCGCGGCGCCCGCGGTCGGCTCCGGGCCGGGCGCCAGCTCGAGCACCGCGAGGGCCGCGGCCGCCATCACCACCGCGGAGAGGGCGATCCGGCCGATCCGCGCGCGCGTCAGGATGCGCTCGCCGACGGCGCGCGGCGGCCGCCGCATCACGCCCGGGTCGGGCCGGTCCAGGCCGAGGGCCATGGCCGGCGGCCCGTCCATGATGATGTTCACCCACAGCACCTGCAGCGCGGTGAACGGCGCCCCGCCCGCTAGGCCGATGGCGCCAGCGATGAGGAAGATCAGCACGAAGCCCCACGACGTGGCGATCTGGAAGCGGACGAACTTCACCACGTTGTCGTAGATCCCGCGGCCCTCCCGGACCGCGGCGACGATGGTCGCGAAGTTGTCGTCGGTGAGGATCATCGAGGCCGCGCTCTTGGAGACCTCGGTGCCGGTGATGCCCATCGCGATGCCGATGTCGGCCTGCTTGAGCGCGGGCGCGTCGTTGACGCCGTCCCCGGTCATGGCCACGACCGAGCCGTCGGAGCGCAGCGCGTCGACCAGCCGGATCTTGTGCTCCGGGCTCACGCGGGCGATCACCCCGAAGCCGCGCGCCCGCTCCGCGAGCTGGGCGTCGTCCAGCTCGTCGAGGACCGCCCCGGAGACCGCCTCCCCGCCGATGCCCAGGTCGCCCGCGATCGCGGCGGCGGTCCCAACGTGGTCGCCGGTGATCATGTGCACGGTGATGCCGGCCTCGTGCGCCTGCGCGATCGCGTCCCGGGCCTCCGGCCGGGGCGGGTCGACGATGCCGACCAGCGCGAGCAGGGTCAGGTCGCCCAGCCGCTCGGCGAGCTCCTCCGGGGTCAGCGCGCCGAGCGCCCCGAGGTCCTCGCCCGCGTCGACCTCCCCTTGTGCGATGGCCATGCCACGCAGCCCGCGAGAGCCGATCTGCGCGGTCAGCGCGGTCAGGCGCTCGCGCTGCGCCTCGTCGAGCGGGATCCGGCCGGTGGGGGTGTCGAGCCACACGCAGCGCGCGAGCACGACGTCGGGGCCTCCCTTGACGAAGACGCGGGCGCCACCGCTCTCCCCCGGGACGAGCCCCTCGGCCCACTCCGCCAGGGTCGCCGCCGCCTCCGGGTCGGCCGGAGCCTCGCCCCGGACCACAGCCCACGGGTGGAAGGTGGCCATGTACTTGCGGTCGGAGTCGAACGGGATCTCCGCGACGCGGGGCCAGGCGCGGCGCGCCGCCTCGACGTCCAGGCCCCCCTTGGCGGCCAGCACCACCAGGGCGCCCTCCGTGGGGTCGCCCACGACCTCGCCGTCGCGGAGCACCGCCTCGCTGGCCAGCGCCATGCCGAGCAGGGCGCGGCGCACGTCCGGCGCGGGACCCTCCCCCGTGGCCCGGAGCTCGCCGTCGGTCGAGTAGCCCTCTCCCGTGACCTCGAACAGGCGTTGCCCGGCGAACAGCTCCCGCGCGGTCATCTGGTTGAGGGTGAGCGTGCCGGTCTTGTCAGTGGCGATGTGCGCGGTCGACCCCAGCGTCTCGACAGAGGACAGCCGCTTGAGGATCGCGCCGCGTCGCGCGAGCCGGCCCGCGCCCATGGCGAGGGTGAAAGTGACGACGGCCGTCAACCCCTCGGGGATGGTCGCCACGGCCAGCGCCACCGCGGTCAGGAAGAGGCCGGCCGGGGCGACCCCGCGCAGCAGCCCCAGCACGAACACGATCACGATCACCACGCCCGCGATGGCGCTGAGGAACCCGGCGAGCTGGGCGATCTGCCGTTGCAGCGGCGTCGTCTCCCGGCCGGCGGAGTCCAGCAGCCCTGCGACGCGCCCGATCTCCGTGCCCATGCCTGTGGCCGTGACCAGCATGACCCCGCGCCCGCGGGTGACCGCGGTGCTCATGTACGCCATGTCGCTGCGGTCGCCGAGGCTCGCCGCCGCGTCCTGCAACGCTGCCACGTCCTTGGCCACCGGGGCGGACTCCCCCGTCAGCGCCGACTCCTGGACCTCGAGGCCCGCCGCCTCGATCAGGCGCCCGTCGGCCGGGACGACGTCGCCCGGCTCGAGCAGCACGACGTCGCCCGGGACCAGCCCGTCCGCGTCCACCTGCGTGATCTCGCCGTCGCGCCGCACGGTGGCCCGGGTGACGGTCAGGTCCTGCAGGGCGCGCAGGCTGCTCTCCGCGCGGCTCTCCTGGACCAGGTTGAGGATGGCGTTGAAGACCACCACCACCAAGATGACGATGGGCGTCTCGAGCTCGCGGGACACCACGGCGCTGACCACGGCGGCAGCCAGCAGCACGATCGTCATCGGCTCCGCCAGCAGGGCGAGCACCTTGCGCCACGCCGGGGTGGGCGGCGCCTGCTCGAGCGCGTTCGGGCCCGTCTGGGCGAGGCGGCGGCGCACCTCGGCGTCGTCCAGGCCGCTCTCCGGCTCGACCGCGAGCGCGGCCGCCGCCTGCGCGCGATCGAGGACATGCCAGTGCGGCACGGCGGTGTCGGGCGCGGTGGTCGACGGGGTCAGATGCTCGGCCTCTGCCATCGCCCCATACTCCCAGAGCCCTTCGCCGCGAGCGCGGCTCGAGCAGGGCTCCCAGACCGGTCAGGCGGTCTCCAGTCGCCGCCGAGCCGGGGGGTGCGTAGCGTGGAATGGTCCATTCGGGCACGGGTGGACGGGCCGAGCGCGGCGGAGTCCGCATCACAGGCTCCACCTCGGCGCCCCGGCTCCACGCACTCCTGAGGAGGCCGGCTGATGAGCAGCCCGATGGATCCGCGCAACGAGCCCCACGCCGATCGGCCGCCCGCAGGGCGACAGCCACCCGCAGGGAGGCAGCCGTCTGCGGCGCCAACCCCGGTGAACACGACACGCACCCCCGACGTCGTCGACCGCGAGCGCGAGCGCTTCGGCGGCATCAAGGTCGGCTCGGCCTTCTTCGGCTGGCTGACGGCCACCGGCACGGTGGTGCTGCTGACCGCCGTCATCGCCGCGATCGGCATCGCGATCGGCTCGACCGGGGACACCGACATCGCCGCGACCACGGCGGACGCCACCGCCGACCCCACCACGGTGGGGATCGTCAGCGGCGTCCTGCTGCTCCTGGTGGTGCTGGTGGGCTACTACTGCGGCGGGTACGTCGCCGGGCGCATGGCCCGCTTCAACGGCGTCCGCCAGGGAGTGGCCGTGTGGCTGTGGGCCGTGGTGGTCTCGGTGGTCGTCGCGGTGCTCACCGCGATCGCTGGCGCGCGCTACAACGTGCTGGCCGAGCTGAACGGCGTGCCGACCGTGCCGGTGGACCAGGGCGACCTCACCACCGCCGGGATCATCGCGCTGCTCGTGGTGGCCGCGGTGGGCCTGCTGGGGGCGGTGCTCGGAGGGCTGGGCGGCATGCGGTTCCACCGCAGGATCGATCGCTACAGCTTCGGCGAGTGACGCTGATGTGGCGGTGTCCCGGCCCGCTCGACTCACTGACGTCTGCCGGGTCGTCGTGACCTCTATACCCCTAGGGGTATATTAGGGAGCGTGGAAACGCCCCCCGCCCTCCCCGCGCCCGTCCCCGCCGACCCCACCAGCACGCCTCCCGCCCGCCGACGGATCGTCATCGTCGGCGGCGTCGCCGGGGGCATGAGCGCCGCGGCCCGCGCCCGGCGCAACGACGAGCACGCCGAGATCATCGTGCTCGAGCAGTCTGAGCACGTCTCGTTCGCGAACTGCGGCCTGCCGTACCACCTGTCCGGCGAGATCGATCGACGCGACGCCCTGCTCCTCCACACCCCCGAGTCTCTCGCCTCGACCCTCGCCCTGGACGTCCGCACCCGCACGCGGGCGACGGCGGTGGACCCCGCCGCCCAGACCGTCACGGTCGCGACCCCTGACGGCGAGCAGGTCCTCGCCTACGACGCGCTTCTCCTCGCGCCGGGCGCGGTGGCCGTGCGGCCGCCGATCGAGGGCCTCGACCACCCCGCCGTGCACGCGCTGCGGACCATCCCCGACGTGGACTCGCTGCGCGCGGAAGTCGAGCGGATCACCGCAGCCCGGGGCGCCGGCGCAGAGGCGCCCCGCGCCGTCGTGGTGGGGGCCGGCTTCATCGGCCTCGAGGCCGTCGAGGCGCTGTCCGCCCGCGGCGTGGCGGTCGAGCTCGTCGAGCTGGCCGACCACGTGCTGCCGCCGCTCGACGCCGAGCTGGCCCCCCTGCTGGCCGACGAGCTCACCGCGCACGGCGTGGGACTGCACCTGGGGACCTCAGCGCAGTCGATCCGCCCGGCCGGCCCCGCAGGCGCTCCCGGGCCCTCCGAGGACGACGGCCGAGTGGTCGTGGCACTGTCCGACGGCACGCTCCTCCCCGCCGACCTCGTGGTCGTCAATGTGGGCGTCCGCCCGGCCAGCGACCTCGCCCGTGACGCCGGGCTCGACCTGGGGCACGGCGGGGCCATCCGGGTGGACGCCGACCAGCGCACCTCCGATCCGCGTATCTGGGCCGTGGGCGACGCCGTCGAGGTCGTCCACGCCGTGACCGGCACGACGGGCCCTGTGCCCCTCGCCGGGCCCGCGAACCGGCAGGGCCGCCGCGCCGCCGACGCGATGACCGGGCGGCGCACCACCCCCCAGGCGCCGGTCCTCGGCACGGCGATCGTGCGTGTCTTCGGCCTGACCGCCGCGGTGACCGGCGCCAGCCAGGCTGCGCTGAGGCGCGCCGGCATCGAGCACGAGGCCGTCCACCTGCACCCGGCGCACCACGCCGGGTACTTCCCCGGCGCCGACCCGATCCACCTGGTCGCGTCCTTCGGCATGGACGGGCGCCTGCTCGGCGCGCAGGCCGTGGGGCGGTCCGGCGTGGACAAGCGGATCGACGTGCTCGCCACGGCGCTGCGCGCGGAGATGACCGCCGACGACCTGGCCGAGCTCGAGCTGGCCTACGCCCCGCCGTACGGGTCGGCCAAGGACCCGGTGAACATGGTGGGCTTCGTCGCCCAGAACGTGCTGAGCGGCGCCATGCCGCAGTGGCAGGCCTGGCAGCTCGAGGAGGCCGTGAACACCAGCCTCATCCTCGATGTGCGATCCGCCGCCGAGGTCGCGCGCGGGCACGTCAGGGGCGCGCTGCACATCCCGCACACCGAGCTGCGCGCACGCCTGGACGAGGTCGTCGCCGCGGCCGGCGGGCGCCCCGTCAAGGTGCACTGCGCCAGCGGCGTCCGCTCCCACCTGGCCACCCGCATCCTGCTGGCCCACGGAATCGACGCCAGCAACCTGTCTGGCGGCTGGCTCACCCTCGAGGCCGCGCGCCGCGCGACCTCGCCCCACCCCGCATCACCCACCACTCCGGAGGAACCCGTTATGTGCTACCCCGTCGCCTGCCCCACTTGCGGCAAGACCACCTGGGACGGCTGCGGCATGCACGCCGAGGACGTCATGTCCTCGGTGGAGCCCAGCCAGCGGTGCACGTGCCGCTGACCCCTGGTACCCAGGGGGGTATCGTGCTGAGCAGTTCACGAGGAGGAGCGCACATGGAGCTCGACAAAGACGAGATGGCCAAGGTCAGCAACCGGCTCAAGCGCGCCCAGGGCCAGCTGGCCGCGGTCGTCCGGATGCTCGACGAGGGACGTGACTGCGAGGACGTGGTCACCCAGCTCTCCGCGGTGTCCCGCGCCCTGGACCGGGCTGGCTTCGCCATCATCGCCTCGGGCATGCGGCAGTGCATGACCCGGAGCGACGACGGCGACGACGAGACGCTGGACGTGCAGAAGCTCGAGAAGCTGTTCCTCTCGCTGGCCTGACCGGCCGCCCGCACCCGGCGTGGCCAGGCAGGCCGCGCCGGATCAGCCGGATCCCGGCTCCCGTTCCAGCAGGGTCAGCACCTCGTAGTGCGCCGTCTGCGGGAACATGTCCAGCACCTGCGCGCGCCGAGGGCGCAACGACGGCATCGACTCGAGGTCGCGGGCTAGCGAGCCCGCATGGCAGCTCGAGTACACGACGTGGCGCACCGACGACCGCTCGAGCCAACGGCTCAGGCCCTCGCCGAGCCCGCGCCGTGGCGGGTTGACGATGACGAGCTCGGGCGGCTGGTCCGAGGGCGATCCGAGCGCGAAAGCCGTGGCGTCACCCGCCTGGAACGCCACCCGGTCCAGCCCGGCCTCGCGCGCGCTGGCCTGGGCGCTGGCGATGGCCTCCACGCTGGTCTCGATGCCCACCACCTGGCGGGCCGGGTCGGCGCAGTGCAGCGCGAAGCCCCCGACCCCGCAGTACAGGTCCCACACCGAGGACGGCGAGCGCTCCGCCACCCAGGCGGCCGCCTGCCGGTAGAGCGCGGCCGCCACCGCGGTGTTGGTCTGGAAGAAGCTCTGCGGCCGCAGGTGCAGGTCGATGCCGTTCAGCCGCATGCGCAGCGTCTGCTGCTCGGTGAGCACGATCTCCCGGTCCCCCTCGACGGTGGCCTTGTGCTCCGGGTGCAGGTTGACGGACACGACCGCGAGCCGCGGCAACGCCGACAGCAGCGCCGGCAGGTGCTTGCGGATCCGCGCGACGGCCTCCTGGGACCGCAGCACGAGCCGCAGCATGAGCTCGCCGTCGGGCGACTCCGTGACGAGCAGGTACTTCAGCTCGCCGGTGCGGCGCGGCACCACGTAGGGCTCGATCCCCGCCTGCGCGACGAACGCCGCCAGCACGGGGAAGCACGCCTGCAGCCCGGGGGTGTACAGCCCGCACTCGCGCAGGTCCACGCCCCGCCCGTCGGGGTCGAGGATTCCCAGAGTCGGAGCCTGGACGTCGCCGCCCACCACCAGCTTCGCCTTGTTGCGGAACCCCTGCTCCGGGCTCTGGAGCGGGTCGAGCCACTCCAGGCCGGACGGGTCGCCGAGCGCGTGGGCGGCGTGGCGCTGCTTGCCGGCGAGCTGCTCGGCGTACGGCTGCCCCATCAACGTGCAGGATCGGCACTGCGCTGCGGAGAAGTACGAGCAGTGCATGCGCGCGAGCCTACGTGACGGACCCGTGAGCCCTCGCCCGCCCCGCTTCCGGCGCGACGAGGGGGAAGGGCGCGCTCACCAGGCCGCGCCGGGTCCGCACGGTGTACCGCGTGCGCCCGCGCTTCTCGATCACCCCGACCAGCCCGGCGTACCTGCCGCCGCCGAGCAGCCGCACCCGGTCCCCCGCGGCCAGCGCCCGGGCGCCGCTGGGCGCCGCGACCGTGACGGAGCGCTCCGCGACCGACCGGGCGTGCGCGAGCTCGGCCAGGTAGGCCGGGTGCATCTCCGCCGGGGCGCCGCGCAACGTCCACGTGTACAGCGCTGCCAAGTCCAACGTCGGGGAGCACACCGGGCAGGTGCGCACCCGCACC
The DNA here is from genome assembly GCF_024508335.1 of Cellulomonas chengniuliangii. Classification (NCBI taxonomy): domain Bacteria; kingdom Bacillati; phylum Actinomycetota; class Actinomycetes; order Micrococcales; family Cellulomonadaceae; genus Cellulomonas; species Cellulomonas chengniuliangii. The sequence goes on from NZ_CP101988.1 coordinate 2,422,165, forward strand.
GGACGCCGGTGCGCGCTCGTGCGGTGGCCTGCCGGGCAGACCCCCACCCAGGGGCCCTCCACCTTCGGAGAGTCGGCGGGCACGCAGCGCTGGCCCGTGCCGCCGATGCGCACGGCCGTCGCCCGCCACACCGCGTCGTGGCCGTGCCCGGGGCCCACCAGGGCGTGCGCGATCTCGTGGAGCACCGTGTCACGCACCTGCTCGGGTGGGTGCAACGCCGTCAGCGCGCGCGACAGCCCGATCTCGCGCCGACCCGCCCGGCACACGCCGGCGCGGGTCTTGGCACGGTCGAGCACCAGGGTCCAGCCGCGCAGCCCGTGCTCTGCCATGAGGCCGAGCGCGAGGCTCCGCGCGTCGTCGAGGTCCACCCGGCTCAGAGGGTCGGCAGGACCTGCTCGCGCACCTCCTTGCGGAGGACCTTCCCGAGCATCGAGCGGGGGGTCTCATGGATCTGCACCACGCGACGGGGCACCTTGTAGGCGGCCAGCCGCGCACGGCAGTAGGCGCGCAGCGCCGCCTCGTCGAGCTCCGCGCCGGGCTCCAGCTCGATCGCCGCGACGACCATCTCCCCGCCCCGCTCGAGCGGCTTGCCGATCACGGCCGCGTCGAGCACGTCCGGGTGGAGCCGCAGCACGGCCTCGACCTCGGTGGGCGAGACGTTGAAGCCCCCGGTGATGATGATCTCCTTGGCGCGGTCAACGATGGTCGTGAACCCGTCCTCGTCGACGGTGACGATGTCCCCAGTGCGCAGCCACCCACCGGGGAGCAGCGTCTTGGCGGTCTCCTCGGGGTTGTTCCAGTAGCCCTGGAAGACCTGCGGGCCGTGCAGCAGCAGCTCGCCGGCCTCGCCCTGCGGCGCCTCCACCTCGGGGTCGTTCTGGTCGACCACCCTCATGGTCGTCGAGGGGAACGGCACACCGATCGTGCCGGTGCGGCGGGTGGGGTGGAACGGGTTGCCCAGCGCCACGGGCGACGACTCCGTCATCCCGTACCCCTCGACCAGCAGGCCGCCGGAGACCGACTCCCACAGCTCCACCACGTGGGGCGGCAGGTTCATGGCGCCCGAGATGCAGAACCGGCACGAGCGCAGCGAGACGCCGCGCTCCTTCGCCGCGAGCGCGGTGCGCTCGTAGATGGGCGGCACCGCGCAGTACACCGTCGCCGGCGACTTCTTCATCGCGTCGAGGATCAGCTCGGGGTCGAACTTCGGGAACAGCACGATCAGCCCCTGCTTGCGGATGCCGTACGTCAGGTACAGCGTCATGCCGAACGCGTGGAACATCGGGAGGATCGCGTAGAAGACCTCCTTGCGCACCTCCGCTCCGTGCATCCACGCCTCGCCCTGGAGGGCGTTCGAGTACAGGTTGAAGTGGGTGAGCATGGCGCCCTTGGGCAGGCCCGTGGTGCCCGACGTGTACTGGATCGCGGCCAGGTCGCTCACCGAGGGGCGAGGGTGCTCGGCGCTGAGCGGGCCGTCCGCTAGGAGCTTCTCCCAGGGGATCGTGCCGGGGGCCGCGGCCGTCAGGGCGTCCCGCGTGGCGCGCAGCTTCTTGACCGGCAGGCTCAGCGCCAGCCGCTTGGCCGTCGGGAAGGCCTTAAGGATGTTCACCGACACGATGTGGTCGATCTCCACGTCGGCGGGGAACGCCTGGATCGCGGGGACGGCCTTGTCCCAGGCGATGACCACGCGGGCCTGGTGGTCCTCGAACAGGTGGCGCAGCTCGCGCGAGGTGTACAGCGGGTTGTGCTCCACCACGATCGCGCCCAACCGCAGCACCGCGTAGAACGCGATGACGTGCTGAGGGCAGTTCGGCAGCACCAGGGCGACCCGGTCGCCGGCGCGGACGCCCAGGCGGCGGAGGCCCTCGGCCGCCCGCGCGACCTGGTCGCCGAGCTCGGAGTACGTGGTGCGGCGCCCGAAGAACTCGGTCGCGGGATGACTGCCGCCCTCGGCCACGGAGCGCTCGAACATCTCCACGAGCGACTCGGTGGGGAGGTCGATCTCGGCCGGCACCCCCGGCTGATAGTTCTTCACCCAGGGCTGCTGGTCAGTCGTCGACATTCGGCCATTGTCTCGCGCGCACCTGGGAGCCTGTGGCCGACTCCGACGTCGAGTACGCCACATCCGCACGACGCCTGGAGCGTCCGCACGTCAGCCGGCCCCTCATTCGTGGCCCAGCGGACTACGCCATAGGGCCCGGGCACAACAGCGTCGTGTCCGGCGACGCCTTCGACGATCACCAGGTCGAGCCCGGCGGGGACCTCGATCGCGCCGTCGCGCCCGTGGGCAGGCCAGGCGGGCGGCTGGAATCGGACGCCTGCCCCGTGCCGCACCGGCTCCAGCACGCCGTGGGCGAGCAGTGGCGCCCATCCGAACCACGACTCGTTCCACGCGACGTCGTCGGTGTGGACCACGGTCGAGGCGGGGCCGACGGCGTGCAGGCGCGCGGCGAGGGTGGTCTTGCCGCCCGCGAGCTGCGCCCGTCGGCCCCGGCGGGTGGCGTGTTAGCGCCACTCGCCGAGCCGGACGGCCGGGTCAGTCGAGCAGGTCCTTCATCTGCTTGTAGATCAGCGCGGCGGACCGTCGGGGCGAGAGCCGCGCGAGGCGGTCCAGCATCGCGGAGTCCTTGCCGATGGTCACCCGGTAGGCGTCACGCTCCATCGCGTCGATGATGATGCGCGCGGCGTCCGCCGGGGAGGTCATCTTCCGCTGGGGCTGCTTCGCCGCCGTGCCCGGCTTCCCGTGCATCTCGACGCCGGAGTTCTTGGTGATCTCGGTCTCGATGGCGCCGGGGAACACGACGGTCACCGAGACCGGCGTCTGGGTGAGCTCGGAGTGCAGCCCCTCGGTCAGCAGCTTCACGGCGGCCTTCGACGCCCCGTAGATGGTCTGCCCCGGCACCGGGATGAACCCGCCCATGCTCGAGACGTTGACGATGTGGGCTGCCGGCCGGGTGACGAGGTGCGGGAGGAACGCCTTGGTCGTGTGCACCACGCCCCAGAAGTTGATGTCCATGACCCGCTCGATGTCCTTGTACTCGAGCTTGTCCATGGGGACGAAGGGCTGGATCACCCCGGCGCAGTTGATCAGGCCGTCCACCTGGCCGTGCTCCGCGATGATCTGCTCGGGCAGGGCCTCGACGGCGGCCCGGTCCGTGATGTTCACGACGTGGGTCGAGAGCCGGTCAGCGCGGTCGCCCGCTAGGTCGATGGTGGCCTTCAGCCCGTCTTCGTTGACGTCGAGCGCCGCGACCCGTGCGCCTCGCGCGAGGAGGGCCAGCACCAGCTGCCGACCTATGCCGTTGCCACCACCCGTCACCGCGATGGTTGTGCCTGTCACCTTCATTGGGGACACCTCCTCTGGAGTTGAGGCGACGTTAAACCCGGTGGACGCTGGCAAAACAGGACCTTAGGCCCGGTCAAGGCGACCCCTTCCGAGCGGCTCACAGGGGGATCGACGGTCCCCTCCAGCGTGGCGGGCGACCAGCCCGACGAAAGTCCCACCCCGCCGCGCCCTCCCCAAGGCCTCGGCCTACTCCGGCACGAGCTCGACCCGGAGGATGCGGTCGTCCCCGGCGCGGGCGGGCGTACCGCCCCAGGTGGCGCGGTCGGTGTTCGACGTCGTGATCCACAGCGACCCGTCCGGCGCGGGCTCCACGGTGCGGATGCGACCGTAATCGCCCACGAGGTGCTCGGTGGGCTCCCCGGCGGCTCGCGTGCCGTCCACCGGCAGCCGCCACAACCGCTGGCCGCCCAGCGCGCCCATCCAGATCGCCCCGCCGGCGTAGGCGATGCCCGATGGCGACGCGTCGTCCGGGTGGACGACGAAGATCGGCTGCTCGCCGCGATCCCCCTCGACCCCCTCGGACTCGGGCCAGCCGTAGTCGACGCCCGGGCGCAGCACGTTGAGCTCGTCCCAGGTCCGGTGGCCGAGCTCGGAGGCGTAGGCGGCGCCGTCCGGCCCGAACGCGATGCCCTGGACGTTCCGATGGCCGGTCGAGTACACGGCGGTGCCCGACGGGTTGTCGTCGGGGATGGCGCCGTCGGGACGGATCCGCAGGACCTTGCCGTTGAGCGAGCCGTCGTCGGCGGCGTTCTCCGGCTCGAACGCGTCCCCGGTGCCGATCCACAGGTTCCCGTCCGGGCCGAGCCGCAGCCGGCCGCCGTGGTGCCTGTCAGCCGTCTCGATCCCGTCGATCAGGACCCGCTCCTGGGCGAGCGAGCGCAGGTCCTCCCCGACGCGGAGCGCGACGACCCGGTTGGTGGGAGACGACGAGACGTACGCGAACACGGTCCGGTCCTGCGCGAAGTCCTGCGACGCGACGATGCCGAGCAGCCCGCCCTCCGAGCTGACCTGCACGCCCGGCACCGTCCCGACGACACGGGCGGCGCCGCCCTCGGCCGGCACGCGCAGGATCTCGGCGGTGGACCGGCTCGAGACGAGCGCGGAGCCGTCGGGCAAGAAGGTCAGCCCCCAGGGCATCTCGAGCCCGGTGGTGATCTCGCTGACGGCGCCCAGGGTCAGCGCGGGCTCGCCGGCGGCGGCGTCGGGGAGGCCGGCCGTCGAGCTGGGCGGCGTCGCGCCGGGGGCCCGGGCGCTCGGCTCGGCGCCGGTGCAGGCGCCCAGGAACGCGATCGTGGTGGCGAGTGCCACCGCGGACGCGAGCCGTCGACGGGACGGGGTGCGGTGCGTGGGCATGCGCTTCTCCCTCTGGTGTGCCGTTCGACGATCCGCGGACGCGGACGCTGGCGCCGGTCACGGGTCCGGTCAGGCGGCCCCGCCGTTGGCGTAGAGAACCTGGCCGTTGACCCATCGGCCGGGGCCCGCCAGGAACGCGACCACCTCGGCGATGTCGCCGGGCTCGCCCAGGCGGCCCATCGGGCCCTGCGAGGCGATCTGGTCGATGAGCTGCTCGGACTTGCCCTGCAGGAACAGCGGCGTCGCCGTGGGCCCGGGGGCCACCGCGTTGACGGTGACGTCCCGGCCCCGCAGCTCGCGGGCCAGGATGAGCGTCATGGCCTCGACGGCGCCCTTGGTGGCCGCGTACGCCGCGTAGCCGGGCTGCTGCAGCCGGGTGACGGACGTCGAGAAGTTGATCAGCGCGCCACCGGGCCGCAGGCGGCGTGCGGCCTGCTGGGAGACGAGGAACGCGCCGCGCACGTTGGTGCGGTGCATCCGGTCGAAGTCGTCGACGTCCATCTCGGCGAGCGGCCCGAGGATCATGATGCCCGCGGTGTTGACCACCACGTCCACTCCCCCGCGCAGGGCCTCCGCCTCCGCGAACAGCGCGGCCGCCTGGTCGGGGTCGCCGATGTCCGCGGCCACGGCCGACGCCTGGCCGCCCGCCTCGACGATCGCCTTCACCGTCTCCTCTGCGCGCTGCTGGTTGCCGGCGTAGTGGACCACCACCGCCATCCCGTCGCGGCCCAGCCGCTCCGCCGTAGCCCGGCCGATCCCTCCCGACGCGCCCGTCACGAGCGCGACGCGCCTCGCCTGGTCGTTGTGCGCCATGTCCCCTCCCCCGCTATATGTACAACCTGTCTTTATGTTGACGGTAGGCTCGTTCCCGAGCGAGCGCAAGACCACGGGAGGACTTCCATGCGGACACGGCCCGACGCGGCGACGCCCGACGGCAGAGACGCCACGGCCCCGCTCCGCCCCGGCCGAGGCCGGCGGCCAGCCGCCCAGGTGCGCGAGGCGGTGCTCGCCGCGGCGGGCGACCTGCTCTTCGAGCGCGGGATCGGCGCGGTGACGTTCGACAAGGTCGCGAGCCGCTCGGGCGCCAGCAAGATGACCCTGTACCGGTGGTGGCCCTCCCCCGGCGCCCTCGCGCTCGAGGCCTACTCCACCCGGGTCCGGCCCACGCTCACCTTCGCGGACACCGGGGACATCGCGCGCGACCTCACCGCACAGCTCACGGCCTTCATCCACCTGCTCACCGACGACGGCGGCGGCACGGTGGTCAGCCAGCTCGTGGGCGCGGCGCAGTCCGACCATGACCTCTCCCAGGCGTTCACGGCCGCGTACATCAAGCCCCGGCGCCAGCTCGCCGTCGAACGGCTCACCGTCGCGGTCCAGGCGGGGCAGATCCGGGACGACGTGGACCTCGAGGTGATCGTCGACCAGCTCTGGGGCGCCTGCTACCACCGGCTCCTGCTCCCGGCCCTGCCGCTCACACCGGAGTTCGGGCGGGCGCTCGTCGAGAACGTGCTGCGCGGCGTGGCGCCCGCTCAGCACTGAGGGCTTTCCCGGGAGACAAGAAGGGCCGCCACCCCCGGCGAGAGGGATGACGGCCTTCGAGTGCGCGATCAGCCTTGCGGCGATCGCAGCAGCACCAGAGTACCCCTGACTTCACCCACTCCCGTCACGGGCCCCCTCCTCGACCGGACGCCAGGGCAGGCTGCGACCCTCCCCGCTCAGGCGAGCAGGGTCTGAGTGAGGTCGTTCCCGAGCGCCGCGGTGTCGACCCCGCGCGCCACCAGCACCGTGGTCGCCAGCCCGCGCCCCTCGCGGAGGACGCCGAGGGCGATGTGCCCGTCGGTGATCGACCTCTGCTTGAGCGCGATCGCCTCCCGCAATGCGAGCTCGAGCGCCTTCTTGGCATCCGCGTTGAACGGCACGTGGCCCCCCATCCCGGATCGCGCGGGGCGCTCGTCGCCGTCGAGGGCCCCCGGGCCGAACGCGCCCTCAGCCTTGTCTCGGACAGCGTCCAGGTCGATCCCCAGCGCAGACAGCGCGCCGGCGTCGAGGCCGTCCCCGACCTCGGACACCAGAGACTCGACGACGCCCTCGCGTGTGAGCCCGTGACGGGCGAGCACCGCGACAGTCGGACTGCCCTGCTGCCCGAACAGGCCGAGCAGCAGGTGCTCGGTGCCGATGCGGTCATGCCGGAGCGCCGTGGCCTCCTCCCGGGCGCGGATGACGACCTGCCGCGCGTCCTGAGTGAACCTCTCGAACATCGCGTCACCCCTTCCGTCGGAGCGGCCCGCGGCCGCTCGCGTGCTTCTTGTGGACGGCCTGCCGGCTCACTCCGAGCGACTGCGCGATCTGATCCCACGTCCAGCCCTTCTCGCGCGCGTTGCCCACCTGCAGCGTCTCCAGCCGTTCGACGAGCACCCGCAGCGAGCGCACGGCCCGGAGGCCGACCGCGGGGTCCGCGCTGCTGGCGGCCGATGCCGCCTCTGCCGTGTTCTCCATATCTGTCAACCTAAGTTGCCCTCTCCGAACCTGTCAACAGAAGTTGACAGGCTTCTTCGAGAGAGCCCGGAGCAACGCGTCAGGGAACGCGACAGATCGGCGACGACGCTGTCCGACGGGCAGCCGCCGACCAGCTCAGGCCGCGGCCACGATCTGGATGAGGTTCCCGCAGGTGTCATCGAGCACCGCGGTGGTGACCGGCCCCATCTCCAGTGGCTCCTGGGTGAACCGCACGCCGAGACCTCGCAGCCGAGCGAACTCCGCATGGACGTCACGCACTGCGAAGGCCGTCGCGGGGATGCCGTCCTCGAAGAGCGCGTCCCGGAACGGCTTGACGGCAGGATGCCCGGCGGGCTCCAGGAGCAACTCGGGCCCCTCAGGATCCTCGGGCGAGACCACGGTGAGCCATCGGTCCTCGCCGAGCGGCACCTCGGTCTTCTTGAGGAAGCCGAGCACCTCGGTATAGAAGCGCAGCGCCTCGTCCTGGTCGTCGACGAAGACGCTCGACAGGTGGATCTTCATGGGTTGCCCTCCGGTCCGTCGGCTCTGATCCACCGCTCGGCGATATGCCGCAGCGGCGCGGTGTTCAGGTCATGGAACTTGTAGCGCCCCTCCCGCCGGGTCTCGACGAGGCCCGCGGCCTCCAGCACGGCGAGGTGCTGCGAGACCGCCTGGCGCGACATGTCGAACTGCCGCCTCACGCTGAGGCGCGAGCAGATCTCGAACAACGTCTGCCCGGACCGCTCGGTGAGCTCGTCGAGGATGGCGCGGCGGGTGGGGTCGGCCAGCGCCTTGTAGAGATCGTCGACCACCCGGCCAACGTAGGCAAGTGGCTACTTGCCTGTCAATGACGTTCCTGGCCGCTGCGACACCCCCCGCCACCACTCGAGCGCACGCCGCCCTGGTCAAGGAGGCAGGGCGGGTGGAGCATGGGCACATCACCGCAGGCTGAGGAGGTCATCGTGGGTAGGCATCACAAGGCCGTGGGCTCGCACGACGGATCGGGCACGAAGAAGGGCAAGGGCGGCGTCAAAGACGTGGTCCGGCTCATCACGATCGCGCTGACCATCACCGCCGTCGTCAAGGAGCTCCGCACTCCGCACGAGGAGAGGACCTGGCACGGCGCCGTCGTCGGGTTCGTCCCCTACGACTTCCGCAGGCCGACCCTCGCCCGCATCCGCGAGCGCATGTGGGCTCCGCAAGATCCGCACCTGGTCAATCCGCGGGTCTTCGGCCTCGGATGGACCGTGAACCTCGGCCGGCTCGTCACCCTGGCCAGGAACCGGGTCTCGGCGGGCTGACTGCCCGGCGCCGGGCCTAGCGACGTGTGCTCGCCAGACCCGGCCCACCGCTGCCTAGTCGAACAGGATCGACACCTTCACCGCGCCGCTCGGCGTGGTGAGCAGGTCGAAGCCCTTCTGCAGGTCGGCGAACGGGATCCGGTGGCTGATCATCGGGGCGAACTTCTCCCAGTGCTCGGCCAGCTGGTCGGTGACGTCGAAGATCTCCGTCGGGTAGCCCATCGCCCAGCGCAGGTCGAGCTCCGCCATGAGCGTCACCGCGTGCAGCGCGACGGCCATCGGCTCGTTCAGCGCCGTCACTTCGAACGGGATGTCCTCGCGGATCTTCCTGACGCTCACACCCACCTGGCAGTCTTCGACCAGCAGGTACTCGGCCAGCGCGCCGTGCATCCCGCCGTTGCCGATCACGCCGCTCGTTCTCGTGACGCGTGACTGTCAGGCGCCGAGCACGCCGCGCACGATCGAGTCGCCCGAGTGGGCCGGGTCGCCGTCGAGCGGCTCGGACGAGACGTCGACCACCGGGAACTCCCCCACGTCGAGGTCGTCCGGCAGGGCGAACCGCCCGGTGTCGCCGGTGAGCAGGCCGAGGCTGACGAGCCCGGACACGTCGGGCCGCAGCAGCCAGACCTCACGGAGGGCGTCGTCACCGGGCGCCATGTCGCTCATGTCGACGACCAGCACGCGGGAGCCGTCCGCCGTGGTCTCCAGCTCGGCGGTGCCCTCCGCGTCCCAGCCGGGAAGGGCCTCGAGGGTGGCGCTCGCCACCACCGTGGGGGCGGGCTCACGGGTCGCCCACCAGGCGCCAGCCCCGCCGATCACCATGCCGGCCGCGGCGGCGCTCGCGACCCAGGCCCAGGTGCGGCGCGGGCGGCGGAGTGGCACGACGGCGGCGCGGTGCTCGTCTGGCTCCGCATCGGGCGCGGCAGCGGTCGCGCCGCCACCCGCCACCTCGACCGGAGCCGGGTCCACGCCGAGCTCGGCCGCGACCCGCTCCCACACGTGCGGTGCGGGCGCGACCAGCGGCTCGTCGGCGTCCGCGGCGCGCGCGACGCCCACCAGGGCGCGCAGGTGCGCCAGTTCGTCGGAGCACTCCGGGCAGCCCGCGAGGTGCTGCTGCTCCTCGACGGATCCGGCGTCCTCACCGAGGGCGAGGAGGCTCAGCACGTCGTCGTCCACGTGCGCGTCATTCGGCGGCACCCTCCACCTCCCATCGGTTCCGCAGCCTGGCCAGGCTGCGCCGGACGTGACTCTTCACGGTGCCCAGCGGCAAGTCCAGGCGCCGCGCGATCTGCTCGTGCGTCAGGTCGTCGTAGAACGCGAGCCGCAGGATGGTCCGCTGCGGGTCGCCCAGGCGGTCCAGCTCGTCGCGGACCACCACGCGGTCGACCACCCGGTCGTCGTGCCCCGGCGCCGTCCCGGTGGCCTCGGCTGACGCCGACGCGCCCGCCGCCACCTCGAGCCGGCCGTCGCGGGCCCGGCGGGCGTGCGCGTCAGCGACAGCGTGCCGTGCGATGCCGACCAGCCAGGCGGGCAGTCGTGACCTCGTCGGGTCGAACCGGGTCCGGCTGCGCCACGCGTCCACGAACACCTGCTGGGTGACGTCCTCGGCCTCTGCGACGCTGCCGAGCGAGCGCAACGCGATGGTGTGCACGATCGTCGCCCAGCGCCGGTAGGCCTCCCGGACGGCAGCCTCGTCACCGGCGGCGAAGGACGCGCCGAGCGCCGAGACGCCGTCGTCGATCTCCATGCCCACCGGCCCCGACGACCCGGACGACGGGTCGGGCGGGGGGACTGCCACCGCCACGGACGACTCCTCACCCGCCGTCAGGACCCGCGCTCGCTGCTGCACGGTCAGCCGCCTTCGGGGACAGCCGTGACGACGACGTTCTCCGCATAGTGGCCGACGTCGCGGTCGAACGCACCTCCGCAGGTGACGAGCACCAGCCGGGACGAGCCCTCGCGGCTGAACCACTCGCCCACCGGGGCGGTGTCCTTCGGCACCCGGACGACGTCCCGCACGCTGTACTCGTGATCGCTCCCGTCCGCGGTGGTGACGACGATCTTCGCGCCGGGGGCCACGTCGTGGAGCCGCGCGAAGGGGCCGATGCCGGTGCTGAGCGAGTCGACGTGCGCGGCGATCAGGGTGGAGCCCTCCGGCGCGGCCGGGGCGGGGCCGTACTCGTACCAGGCGGCGACGTCCGCGCTGTCCGGCAGCTCCATGTCGCCTTCGGGGGCGACGCCCACCGCCTCGACCGGCATGTCGATCTCCAGGTCTGGCACCTGCACGCGCACGGGAGGGACGACGGCTGGGGCCGTGCTGGCGCCCAGGCCCGCGTCGGCCACCGGCACGGAACCGTCACCGGCAGGCGGCGGGGTCGATGCCGTGGCTGACGGAGCGGCGGCTCCCGACTCCGACGTGCCCGCGGGGGCGCCGCCGCACGCCGTGAAGGCGCCGAGGGCCACCAGCGCCACCGCGAGGGAGCGCGCCGCCCCCCTCCGGCGCCCAAGGATGGCGGCGCGGAGCGCCGCGGCCCGGGGGCGGACGGCTCGCGCCGCCTCATCCCCCCGGGCCGGGCGGTCCTGCGCCGAGGTGGGCACGATCAGCGGTCGTCCTTCGCCGGCGCGACCTGGCGTCGCGCGACCGTGAGGACACCGGCGCCCAGCAGCGCGAGCACCCCAGCCGCGATCATCCACGGCTGCGTGCCGGAGTCGTCCACCAGGCCGGCCTGGCCTGCCTGGACCCCCGACGGGTTGCTGTGCAGCCCGCCCACCACCTGGGTGGCGAGGGCCAGCGTGGAGGGGTCCGAGGTGGCGTTGCCCCACGCGTAGACGATCGTGTTCGAGCCCTCGGCGACGTTCACGTCCGCCGGGCCGAGCAGAGCCGGCTCCGTCGTTCCCGCCGCGACGACCGTGGCCGACACCGTGCCGGCGGGCAGGTCGAGGGACTGCTCGTTCGGGTTGGTCAGGTTGGTGACGACCGGCTGCCCGGCCGCCAGGACGTCGACCGCCGGAGCGGCGGCGACGTGACGGACCGTGAGCCTGCCCTGGCCGGCCGCGGTGGGCGACGTGTCGTTCGTGAACAGCGTCGCGGTGGGCGACCCCGCCGTGTCGAGGTGCGCGACGGCGGTGTAGTTGCCGCCCGCGTCGAGCGGCAGGTCGACCGGGCCGATGGCCGGGGAGCTCGCGTCCGTCGCGTCCGCGGCCGTGATGGCCACGGTGTACGTGCCCGCGGGAAGGTCGAGCGGGCCGGCGAGGCTGCCGGGCGTGAAGTCGTCGATGGTGCGCTCGCCGTTCACCCACACGTCCACGGTGAGGCCGGGCACCCCGTGCAGCACCGAGAGCTGGGCGTTGTCGCCGGTCGCGGCCTGTGCGGGCACGGCGGCGAAGGTCAGTGCAGCAACGGCGATCGTTCCGGCTGCTGCTGCGAAGGGTCGTGCTCGCATGGCGTCCTCCAGGTTCGGCCCGCGGAGCGGGCAGTGTCGTGCTGACACCTGTACTTCCGACTGAGGCCTGCCGGTGGATGCACCCGAGGCCACCGTCTTGTCACGCGGCTCGGTCTGGGGGACGCGACCGTCCGGCCGGAGGCGCGACCGCCCGACGAGCAGGGCGCGGCGTCCCGACAGAAGATGAGGGCATGACGCCTCAGCAGGTCTGGTTGGTCACCGGCGCTGGTCGGGGTCTGGGCGTGCACATCGCGCAGGCGGCCTTGGCCGCAGGGCACGCGGTGGTCGCGACCGGACGCAGACCGGAGTGGGTCGCGCGGGCGGTCGGCGCATCCGAGAACCTGCTCGCGCTCAAGCTCGACGTGACCGACCGGGCCGACTCACAGGCAGCCGCGCAGGCAGCGGTGGACCGGTTCGGGCGGATCGACGTGCTGGTGAACAACGCAGCCAACTTCAAGGCCGGGTTCTTCGAAGAGGTCACCCCCGAGGACTTCCGGGCCCAGATCGAGACCACCTTCTTCGGCACGGTGAACGTCACGCGTGCTGTTCTGCCGCTCCTGCGCGCCCAGCGCTCCGGTCTGGTCGTCGCGATCTCGTCGACTGCGGGACTGGTGGGCGATGAGTTCACCTCGGCCTACGCCGCCTCGAAGTTCGCCGTCGAGGGGTGGATGGAGTCGCTGGCCCCCGAGGTCGCGCCGTTCGGCATCCGCACGATGCTCGTCGATCCCGGGTTCTTCCGCACCGAGCTGCTCACCCCGGAGTCCACCAGCTACGCGGCGCCGTCGATCGACGACTACGCCGAGCGGACCGAGGCGACCATCGCCGCCTGGACGAGCATGAACGGCAAGCAACCGGGCGACCCGGCCAAGCTCGCCGCCGCCCTGGTCCGGCTCGCCGCGCTCGACGAGCCCCCGTCCAGGTTCCCCGCCGGCGCCGACGCCGTCCGGGCGTTCGAGAAGAAGGCCGCCGACCTCCTGGCTCAGGCCCGCGCCCACCGGGACCTGTCGGCCGCGCTCGCCTTCGACGACACGGGCGCCTGACCGGGCGGTCCGGCGTCCCGCGGCCCCTGCTCACACCCCGCGGTCGGGCGGATTCCAGGCGAGCACCTCGTCGCACAGCTGGTCGGTCGTCAGCGCGCTGTCGAGCCGGAGGACGGGGCAAGGCAAGGCCGCCAGCCACTTCTCGTGCGCCACCCGGCTGCGGCCCTCGAAGGCAGGGTCGTCGTATCCCCGGGCCCAGGCCATGAACGCCGCATGGGCCTCCGCGTCCACCTGCCCTCGCTCCTGGCGTGCCAGTTCGCGGGCCTCGAGCCGTCGGATGCGCTCCGCCGGGTCGAGAGTCAGGAAGACCACGGCGTCGAAGCGGTCGATCACCTCGTCGCCCCAGTCGAGGATCGAGCCGGACAGCACCCATGCGGCGCGCGGGAGGAACACCTGCCTCATCAGCGCGACCCGCTCGCCGGGCGGGCGGCTCTGGACGAAGGGAGGATCTGTCGGCAACCAGAAGTAGTCGTCGGTGTCGGCGTGCGGCACCGCCCAGACGTCCGCCAGCCTCCGCGCCAGGGTCGTGGTCCCGGAGCCGCTCGCGCCCGTCACGTGCACGCGAGCTCGTCGCATCAGGTCATCCTTCCAGGCTGAGCCGCCGGTTCCGTGGCGATCAGAGCACTGCTCCGCCGTCGCCCGTGCCCGACGCGGACGCGGGAACGGCGTGTCATCGAGCTCGGCGTGCCCGCAGGACGAGGTCGCGTGTGTGGTGCGAACCCTGGCCGGGAGGGGCGACGCGCTCGCGCACCTCGTCGACCTCGATCACCCATGCCTCGTCGAGGTGCGCCACGACGTCAGCGCGCTGCACGAAGTCCTCCAACTCGAAGCCCCGCGAGCGCGCGTGCTCCGCGTCCATGTCCGCGTGCCAGGTGGCGAGCATCATCCCGCCCGGCGCGACCGACGCGAGCACGGTCCGGATCGCGTCCTCGTCCGGGGTGCGGGGCAGGGCCGGGTACTGCACCGACACCACGTCATAGGTCCCGAGATCAGGGGCGTCGCCCGCGAGGTCGGCCTGGACCCAGCGGACCTCGACCCCCGCGGCGCGCGCGGCTGCCCTCCCCCGCTCGAGCGCCGCGGCGGCGACGTCCACCGCGGTGACGTCCCATCCCTGAGCGGCCAGCCAGACGGCGTCACCGCCCTCCCCGCAGCCGACGTCCAGCACACGCCCGGGCGCGACTCCGGTCAGCTCTGCGGCGACCACGCCGTTCACCTGGCCGCTCCACACCTGCTGCTGGGCGGCGTACCAGGCCTCCCACCCGATCACCTCGGGCGAGGTGGGGGCATCGCCGCCGGGGCCGTGGTGGTGGTCGTGCTGCTGCTCTTTGTGGTTCGTCACGCCGCCCAGTGTGCCTGCCGAACCACGGGAGGACGTCGGGCGGCGACCTCAACGGGCAGTGACGCTGGCGACGTCGATAATCCGTGGGTTGTCGAGGTCAGTGTTGTCCACGACGAGCGACGCGCGCTCCCACGGGGTGGCGCACGCGAAGTACATCTGCTGGGCTCCCACATACCGGCGCATCCGGCCGCGCTCGACGTCGGGGTCCACGGCATCGCGTCGGGCCATGCGCCTCGTGGCCTCCTCGAACGGCACGTCGAGGAAGATCGAGAAGTCCCAGAACCGCGCGAGCTCGTCGCGGTGGAGGAACGTCCCCTCGACGAGCACCAGGGCGTCACGCGGCGCCATCCGCCGATCAGGCTGCACCGTCGAATCACGCGCGTGGTCGTACGAGCCGGGGCAGTAGGACCCGTCGCCGCCGGCAGACAGCGGGCCGAGCGTCCACGAGGCCAGTGCGTCGTAGTTGTAGGCGTCCAGCCAGAACCCCTCGGATGACTCTCTGCCTCGCGCGTGCCGGACCGCTGACGGGTTGAAGAAGTCGTCGACGTGCACAACCACCACCGGACGCGCCTCGACGCGATCCGCCAGCGTCTCGGCGAAGGTGGTCTTCCCGCTCCCGCCGACGCCGTCGATGGCGACCAAGGCCCGGCCGCTCCCAGCAACGCCCGCTGAGAGCCGCGCGACGATCATGTCCAGGTCTCCGCCCATGGGCGACCATGCTGCCGGGCGCGAGCGTCGGGCGCCCGCGTCGCCGCGACCGGGGCCACGATCCCCCCATGCAATGACGAGGCCGCCCACCGATCCGGTGGGCGGCCTTGTCGTCATGCGGGGTCGCCGGCGAACCTGGAAGTCACTCCGGCGCGTAGGTCAGGCAGTCGGCCAGGTCGCGACCGGCGCCGACGCGCACCGCCTCGGCGGTGCACTCGAGCGAGGAGTTGTGCGAGCAGTCCTGCCGCTGGCAGGCGCCGACGTGGGTGACGACCTTCTCGAGGCCGCCCTTGACGGTGAGCGGGATGAACGTCGCGCACGCGGCGTCACCATCGTGGCCGCCGATCGTGATGGCGGCCGCGTGGCAGTGGTCGTGGTCGTTGTACGAACAGCCAGCCACCGAGCAATCGGCGACCGGGGGCATATCCATCAATGTGCTCATGTCAACGGCCTCCGAGGTGAGAAACGAGTCCAGCACGGAAGAACCCCTCCGACGCTAGACCCGGTCAGAGCCGGGCCGCTAGCAAGGCAGGACTGGCTTACCTGCCGCGCCGCGGGATGCTCACGGCGCCGTGCCGACGCCTGCGGGGCCTGCGCCGTGGCGCCGGCGCAGGGACGGATCGAGCAGGGCTGGCGGGGCGTCGACCTTCTCCTCGGGCGCGAGGTCCACGCCCGGGGCCACGATCGTGTCGATCGCGTCGAGCACGTCGGCGGTGAGCACGGTCTGCGCCGCGGCGAGCTGGGACCGCAGGTGGTCCATGGTGCGGGGCCCGATGATCGCGCTCGTCACCGCCGGGTGCGCGGTCACGAACCCCAACGCGAGCTGGATCATCGTCAGTCCCGCCTCCTCGGCGACCACCGCCAGCCTCTCGACGGCGTCCATGCGCGCCTGGTTGGACGGGCGGGACAGGTCGAACCGCTGCGGCAGCACCGTGGATCGGTGGGTGGTGATGTCGCGTCCGGCGCGGACCGCGCCGGACAGCCACCCGCTGGCCAGCGGACTCCAGGCCAGGACCCCGAGCCCATGCTCCTGGGCCACGGGCAGCACGTGCGCCTCGGCGCCGCGCTGCAGGATCGAGTAGCTGGGCTGCTCGGTGACGTAGCGGCTCAGGCGGTGCTCGCGGGCGGCCCACTGGGCCTCGACGATGCGGTAGGCCGGGAACGTCGAGGACCCGAAGTAGCGGATCTTCCCCGCGCGCTGCAGGTCGGTGAGCGCAGAGAGCGTCTCCTCGTCGCTGGTGGCCGGGTCCCAGCGGTGGATCTGGTAGAGGTCGACGTGGTCGACGCCGAGGCGCCGCAGGCTGTGGTCGAGCTCGGCGACCAGCCAGCGGCGTGAGGCGCCACGGTGGTTGGGGTCGTCGCTCATCGGCATGCTCGCCTTGGTGGCCAGCACGACGTCGTCGCGGCGCCCGGCGAGGGCCTTGCCGACCATCTCCTCCGACCCGCCGGTGCTGTACCAGTCGGCGGTGTCGATGAGGTTGATGCCGGCCTCGAGGGCGGCGTCCACCATCGCGGTGGCCTCGTCCTGGGTCGTGCGGCCGATCGAGCCGAAGTTCATCGCGCCGAGCGCGAGCGCGCTGACCTGTACTCCGGTGCGGCCCAAGGTGCGGTACAGCATGGTTCCTCCTGAGGATGAGACGACGAGGCTGTTGCCGACGCTGTCGCCGGTCTGTCATGCTCGATGAACCGGAGCAACGTTCCGGAAATGACGATACGGAACAGTGTTCCGGATTACAAGGAGTAACGGGAATGACGGGCACCCCCACCGAGGTCGACGGCGCCCACCGGCCCGCGGCGCCGCGCAAGCGCGCCGACGCCCGGCGCAACGAGGAGACGCTGCTCGCCGCCGCGGCACGCGTGTTCGTCACCTCAGGCGTCGACGCGCCAGTCCGCGACATCGCCGCAGCGGCCGGCGTCGGGATCGGCACCATCTACCGCCACTTCCCCACCCGCGCCGACCTGATCGTCGCCGTCTACCGGCACCAGGTCGAGGCGTGCGCCGAGGCCGGCCCCGCACTGCTCGAGACCAGCAGCTCCCCGCACGCGGCTCTCGCGGCCTGGATCGACCTCTTCGTGGACTTCCTCGTCACCAAGCACGGCCTCGCCGGAGCACTGCAGTCCGACCACGCGTCCTACGACGCCCTGCACGCCTACTTCATCGACCGGCTGCTGCCGGTGGCCGCCCAGCTCCTCGACGCGGCGGCCGCCGCGGGCGAGATCCGGCCCGGCCTGGACCCCTACGTGCTCATGCGCGGCATCGGGAACCTGTGCATCGCCTCGACCGACGAGCGGTACGACGCCCGCCGCATGGTCGAGCTCGTCGTCGCGGGCATGCGCCAGCAGTGACCGGGCCCCGAAGGACCGAGCGGGCGCGCTGACCAGCCTGCGCCCGCGGCATCGTCACGCCGACGCGCGCCAGACCACCTCGGTGTCGAGCAGCGCGCCCCCGGGCTCCACCTCGGCGCCCTGGATCTGCCCGAGCACGATCTCCGCGGCGCGTCGGCCCATCAGGCGCGCGGGTTGGCGCACGGTCGAGAGCGCGGGCACGCACCGCACCGCCCACGCGCTGTCGTCGAACCCGACGACGCCGACGTCGCCCGGCACCGAGCGCCCGGCTTCGCGCAGCGCCTCGAGCACCCCCGCGGCGACCGCGTCCGACGCCGCGAAGATGCCGTCGATCGCCGGCTCGCGTCGCAGCAGCTCCCGGGCGCCCTCGAGGCCGCTCGCGTACGAGTACAGGAGGTGGTCGACGACGAGCCGGGGGTCGAACCGCTCGCCGAGCGCGTCGCGGAACCCGGCGAGCCGGTCGGAGCCGGAGTCGCGGTCGAGCGCGCACGCGACCATCGCCACTCGCTCCCGGCCCGTCGCGAGCAGCTCCTGCGTCACCGAGCGAGCCGCCGAGCGGTTGTCGATGCCGACGTACGGGATCGCAGGATGCCCCGGCGGGTGCCCGATGAACACCGCGGGCAGCCCGAGCCGCTCGACCGCCCCCGCGATGGTGTCGTGCTGGCGAGCGGAGACGAGCACCGCGCCGTCGACGAACCCGCCGCGCAGGTAGTCGGCGACGCGCTGGCTGTCGCGCTCGGAGTCCAGCACGAGCACCACGAGCTGGAAGTCCGCCTCGGAGACCACCTCGTTGGCGCCCAACAGGATGGCGCCGATGTTCGGGTCGTCAAGGAACAGCTCGTGCGGTTCGTGGACCAGGAAGCCGACTGCCCGCGAGCGCTGGGTCACGAGGTTGCGCGCCGCCGTGTTCTGCACGTAGCCGACCTTGGCGATGGCCTTCTCGATGGCCTCCCGCGCCTCCGAGGAGACGTATGACGTGCCGTTGAGCAGCCGGGACACAGTTCCTCTCGAGACCCCCGCCTCGGCGGCGACATCGTGGATCGTGGCACGGCGCCGGCCCGGATGAGTCATGCGCTGAATGTAACGTCGTCGGGCGCCGCGACCGGGCCGAGCGGGTCGAGCGCGCCGACCGCGTCGACCGCGTCGACCGCGAGCAGGACCGCATTCTCGGGGGCGAGCAGCAGCGCGGCCAGCCCGGTCTCGACGAGGACCCGTCCGGGCAGTGTGACCTCGCCGCATGCGAGCCATGGTGGGGGCGCGGCCTGCACGAGCAGCGGAGCGGCGCCAACGGTCCGCACGCGGTAGACGCGCTCCGGGTCGAGCCCGACGAGGCGCACCGGGGCTGGCAGCGCCGCTTCCGCTGCCGTGAGGGCGACGACCGCGAACAGCGCCTTGCCGCCGTCGGGGGCGACGACGCCGTGCACCAGGGCGCCCGGGTCCGCGCTGTCGGCGCGCACGACCCGCCCTGAGTGGAGCAGTCCGCGTCGGGCCACGTGCTCGGCGACCCAGGACCGGACCTCGTCGAGCTCGTCGGCGCTCGCGCGGGTGAGGTCCCACTCGATCCCGGCGCTGCCGAACATGGCCGTCGCGCATCGGAACCCGGTGGTCGAGACACGGCCGGTCGTGTGCGCCCGCGGCGCCCCGAGGTGGCCGCCCAGGTACTCGGGCGGCACGAGCACGCCGGTCCAGCGCTGGATGCTCTGGCGTTCGAGCGGGTCGTTCGTGTCGGAGGTCCACACCCTGTCGACGCGCTCGAGGATCCCCAGGTCGATGCGGGCTCCCCCAGACGCGCACGACTCGATCTCGACTGCGGGGAACCGCGCGCGGAGCTCGTCGATCAGCCGGTAGAGCGCGGTCGTCTGGCGGTGGGCCGAGCCGTGCAGCAGGTCGCGGTTGTGGTCCCACTTGAGGGAGGTGATCGGGTACTCGTCGAGCAGCGCGGCGAGGGCTTCACGCACGTGCGCGTACGCGCCGGGGTGGCCGAGGTCGAGCGTGCGCTGGTCGCGCCACGTCGGCAGGTTCTCGCCGCCCACTATCCAGTCAGGGTGGGCACGTGCGAGGTCGGAGTCCGGGCTGACCATCTCGGGCTCGACCCAGAGCCCGAGCTCCATGCCGCGCGCGTGGACGCGTTCGACGAGCGGGTGCAGGCCGTCCGGCCACGCGACCGGGTCGACGGCCCAGTCGCCGAGTGCCCGCGTGGCGTCGGTGCGGCCGGTGAACCACCCGTCGTCGAGCACGAACCGCTCGACGCCCACATCCGCTGCGGCATCGACCAGGCGGTCGAGGGTCGCGTGGTCGTGGTCGAAGTAGACGGCCTCCCACGTGTTGAGCACGACCGGTCGGGCGCGCCGGATCGTCGACCAGGACCGGATCCATGGGTGGAACCGGTCGGACAAGCCGTCGAGCCCCGAGTCGGACCATGCCGCGACGAGCCACGGCGCGGAGTACCGCTCCCCCGGCGCGAGCCGCACCTCCCCGGGCGCGAGCAGCTCGCCGCCGCCCAGGAGCGTGCGCCCCAGGGCGTGGCGCTCGGCCCACTGGCGCCTATCGCCGCTCCATGCGACATGAGTCGCCCAGACCTCCCCCGTGCGGAACCCGAACCCGGGCGTCCCCGCGACCACGAGGAAGGGGTCGTCGTGGCCGGGCCGGCCGTGACGCGTCTCGCGCGTCCAGGCGCCGTGGCCGAGAGGCATGCGCTGCGGGCGCCGCTCGTGCGCCCACAGGCCGGTGAAGTCGAGCACCTCGCGGGCGCGGTCCGGCACCGGGAGGGTCGCGTCGAGCGAGCCCAGCACGAACGTGTCGTCACTGCGGTTCTCCAGCGTGCTGCGAACGCGGAGGACGCCGTGCTCGGTGAGCTCGGCGTCGGTCGTCACGGCGAGCCCGCCCGCGGCGTCGCCGAGGCGCAGCCGGACCCCGCGGTCGCCCACGGGCTCGGCGCCGACCAGGACGAGCGCGGCCGCCGGCTCCCCCGACCCCGACCCCGACCCCGACCCCGACCAGAAGCCTTCGAATCCCGGGCGCCCCGTCCACCCCTGCTCGCGGGTCGGCAGGATCGTCAGGCGCAGCGGGGTGTCGATCGCGCTCGGCGGGACGGCCGGGACCAGCGCGGCGGCGAGCCCGGCGAGGGCGTCGTCGTCGAGCGGGCCCAGGTCACGCCCCCAGTGCAGGACGGCGGGAAGGCCCCCACCGCCCTGCACCGGGACGTCGAGCACGAGGCTCGACCCTGCTGCGCGCAGGTGCTGGATCATGCGGTCACTTGGCGACGGGGATGGACTGGGACTCGAGCGTCGAGATCGTGGATCCCTGCGCCTGCTCGAGCGACGCGAGCAGCGTCCCCGAACCGGAGACCGCGCCCTTGAAACCGTCGGAGACGTCCGCGTAGACCTGCGTCATCGTCGGGCCCCACGTGAAGCCGGCGGGCACCTGCGTCGACGCCTCGGCGAACACGTCGTAGATGGCCTGGCCGCCGTAGAACTCGACGCCCTCCGCGAGCGCCGGCAGGTCCGCGCCGGCCTTCGTCGCCGGGTAGAGGTTCGCGCCCTTGTTCAGCAGCGTGAGCGCCTCGTCGGACGTGTTGAGCCACAGCGCGAACTTCGCCGCCTCGTAGATGTGCTCCGTGCCGCGGAAGACCGCGGTGGACGAGCCGCCCCAGTTGCCGGCGGCCTCGTCACCGGCCTCCCACTGCGGCATGGGCGCGACGGCCCACTTGCCGGTGGTGTCGGGGGCGCCGCTCGAGATCGAGTTGGCGCCCCACACCGCCGAGACCCACGTCCACGCGGCGCCCGTGTTGTAGGCGTTGTCCCACTCGCTCGTCCACGGCGGGACGCTCGAGACGAGGTCCCTGTCGATGAGGTCCTGCCAGTACTCGGCGACCTGCGTGGACTCCGTGCCCGCCAAGTCGACGCCCCATTCGTCGCCGTCGTTGGAGAACCAGGTGCCGCCCGCCTGCCAGACGAGCCCCGCGAACTGGTTGACGTCGCTCTGCGAGAAGTTCGTGATGTACCCGCCGGCCGCCTTGACCTTCTCGGCCGCGGCGGCGTACTCGGCCCACGTCGTGGGGACGGCGATGCCGTTCGCCTCGAACAGGTCGGCGCGGTAGAAGAGCGCCATTGGGCCGGCGTCCTGCGGGACGGCGTACGCGTGCCCGTCCTCGCCGAAGCTCACCTGGTCCCAGGTCCAGTCGACGAAGTCGCCCTGCGCGGCTATGACGTCGGCGCACACGCCGAGGTCGGTGAGCCCGTCCTGGACGCGGAAGTTCGGCAGTGCGTCGTACTCGATCTGCCCGAGGTCGGGCGCGTTTCCGGCCTTGAGCTGGTTGAAGAAGTTCTGGTACGTGCCGCCGTTGCCGTTGGGCCCGGTCTGCACGGTCACCTGGATATCGGGGTTCGCCCCGTTCCAGACGTCGACGACCTCCTCGATGCCGGGGATCCACGTCGTGAACGTGAGCTCGACATCGCCGTCCGACGGCTCGCAGGCGCCCGCGGCGTCCCCCCCGGAGGAGGCTCCATCGGACGATGACGAGCAGCCGGCGACGAGCAGGGCGACCGCGGTGAGGGCGCCGACGCTGGCGGCCTTGGTGAGACGCATGGTTGTCCTTATTTGTGGAGGGGAGCCCGGCAGGGTGCTGCCGGGCAGCAGGCGGTCGAACGACGAGCGGTCACTTCACCGAGCCGGCTCCGAGCCCGTTGCGCCAGAAGCGCTGCAGCAGCAGGAAGACGACGATCAGCGGGATGATCGCGAGGAGGGCCCCGACGAGCACGTGACCGCGCAGCTCGGGGATCTGATTCACCTGGGTGTTCCAGGAGTAGAGGCCGAGCGTCACGGGGAACACGGCCTCGTCGCGGAGCATGATGAGCGGCAGGAAGAAGTTGTTCCAGATCGCGACGAACTGGAACAGGAACACGGTGACGAGGGCGGGGAGCATGAGCCGCACCGAGACGGTGAAGAACGTGCGGACCTCGCTCGACCCGTCGAGCCGCGCGGCCTCGAGCAGCTCCTCGGGGACGCTCGCCGCGGCGTAGATCTTGGTCAGGTACACCCCGAACGGGCTCACCAGGCTCGGCAGGAAGACCGCCCAGAACGTGTTGGTCAGCTGGACCTGGCTGAAGATCAGGAAGAGCGGGAGCGCCAGGGCCGTCGCGGGGACGAGGACGCCGCCCAGGACCACGTTGAACAGCAGGTCCCGGCCGCGGAACCGGTACTTCGCGAGGGCGTACCCGCACATCGCGGCGAGCACTGTGCCGAGGAACGCGCCGCCCGCGGTGTAGGCGAGCGAGTTGCCGATCCACCGCACGAAGATGCCGCCGTCGTAGCGCAGCAGCGCGGAGACGTTCTCGGCGAGGTTCATGTCGGCGAACCACAGCGGGTTCGTGCTGGTGAACTGCCCGCGGTCCTTGGTCGCCGAGACGATCAGCCACCAGATGGGGGCGAGGAAGTAGAGCGTGAAGACGCCCATCACGAGCATCGCCCCGGCGCGCGACAACAGGCTCTCCTGGGCGCCCCGCTGGGTCCCGGGCGTGACGCCTCGGGAGGCCGCGGGCGAGGGGGTGGTGCGGACGACGGCGCTCACTGGACGCCCTTCTTCTGGGTCAGCTTGAGGAACGTGAACGAGAGCACGAACGTCGCGAGCGCGAGCACCACCGAGAACGCCGCGGCGAGGTTGAAGTTCGGCACGGACGACGTCGAGTAGACGGTGAGGTTCGGGGTGAACGTGCTCGTCACCGCGGAGCTGAACGAGCGGAACACCTGGGGCTCGGCGAGCAGCTGGAGGGTGCCGATGATCGAGAAGACCGTCGTGAGCACGATCGCGGGGATGACCAGCGGGATCTTGATCGACCACGCGATCCGCAGATGCCCCGCGCCGTCGAGCCGCGCCGCCTCGTACACCTCGCTGGGGATCGACAGCAGCGAGGAGTAGATGATCAGCATGTTGTAGCCGATGTAGACCCACGTGACGACGTTCGCCATGGCCCACAGCACGAGGTCCGCGGAGAGCAGGTCGACCCGCTCGGTCACGGCCGTGAACGGCGAGAGGTTCGGGGAGTACAGGAAGCCCCACATGATCGCCGCGACGACGCCGGGCACCGCGTACGGCACGAAGAACGCGAGCCGGAAGAACCGTTTGCCGCGCAGCAGCGGCGAGTCGAGCAGCAGCGCGAACACGAGCGCGAGCACGAGCATCACGGGGACCTGGACCACTCCGAAGGCGAGGACGCGCCCGACAGAAGACCAGAACGGACCGTTCTGGAACACCTGGGCGTACTGCGTGAGCCCGCCGAACACCTCCCGCGCGGCGCCGAACGTGCCCTCGCGCTCGACGACGAGGAGCGACTGCCACACCGCGTACCCGACGGGCAGCGCGTAGAACAGCGCGAACAGCACCCCGAACGGCAGCACGAAGAACGCGATCGCGCGCTTGTGCGGGACGGGGAGGCGGCGCCGAGGCTGCGCGTCGCGCATCGGGGCGGGGTCGAGGGTCTGCGTGCTCGTCATGCTGGTGTGTCCTCTCGGACGACCCGCACGCTTCCGGCGGGGACGTGGACGAGGCCTGCGGCGGGTCGGTCGGTGACGAGCTCGTGCCCTGTGACCGGGTGCTCGAGATCACGGTGCGAGTGGTTGATGACGAACACGTAGCCGCGACCGCCACCCACGCGGCGCACGACCTCGACCGACCCGTCGCTCTCGGGGCCGGTCGCCGTGACACCGGCGCCGGCCACCGCGGAGCGCATGACGTCGCGCAGGTCGGGGGCGTCGAGCGCTGTCGCGATGTACCAGGCGGCCCCGGCGCCGCGGTGGGCCCGCGTGACGGCCGGCGCCCCGGCGAGCGGACCGTCGGCGTAGGAGGCGACGACGGCCGCGTCGGTCGTCCGGAGCCGCTCGGTCCACAGCGACGCGTGCGCACCGGTGTCGAGCGTGACCCGGCGCCCGGGCAGCAGCGGAACGAACTCCTCGCCGACGACGCCGAGCAGGTCCCGGAAGGCCCCCGGGTACCCGCCGAGCCGCACCCTGTCGTCCTGGTCGACGATGCCCGAGTTGAACGTGACGACCGCGTGCCCACCCGCCTCGACGTGCGCGCTGACCCGCGCCGCCTGCGCGTCCGAGACCATGTGCAGCGAGGGGACGACGACGAGCCGATACCCGGTCAGGTCACTGTCGGGCCCGAGGACGTCGACCGTCACGCCCAGCTCGTGCAGGGCCCGGTAGGCGGCGTGCACCTGGTCGAGGTACCCGACGGCGTGCGACGGGCGCGCGTCGCCGTCGGCGGCCCACCAGGACTCCCAGCTGAACAGCAGCGCGGTGTCGGCGACCACGCGGGTGCCCGCGACCTCGTCGAGCCGGTCGAGCGTCGCGCTGAGCTCGACGACCTCACGCCACACCTCAGTGTCCGTGCCGGCGTGCGGGACGAGCGCCGAGTGGAACTTCTCGGCGCCCTGGGTCGACGCGCGCCACTGGAAGAAGCAGATGCCGTCCGCGCCGCGGGCCACGTGCGTGAGCGAGTTGCGGGTCATCTGGCCCGGCTCCTTGGCCACGTTGACCGGCTGCCAGTTCACGGCGCCGGTCGACTGCTCCATCAGCAGCCACGGCGCTCCCCCGGCGAGCCCGCGCGTCAGGTCGGCCGCGAACGACAGCTCGGCGCGCGGGTCCTCGAGCCGGTGGTCGAGGTAGTGGTCGTTGGCGATGACGTCCATCTCGGGCGCCCAGGACCAGTAGTCGAGGTTGCGGATGTGCGCGGTCACCATGAAGTTCGTCGTCACGGGGATGTTCGAGTGCCGCCGGAGCACCTCCGCCTCGGCGCGGTGGTGGTCGAGCAGCGCGTCCGAGCTGAAGCGGTGGAAGTCGACGGATTGGGCGGGGTTGCCGAGCGAGATCGTGGCCCGCGGCGGCAGGACCTCTGCCCAGTCCGCATAGCGCTGGCTCCAGAAACTCGTCCCCCACGCGGCGTTGAGCGCGTCCACCGTGCCGTAGCGGCGCTCGAGCCAGATCCGGAACGCCGCGGCGGACTCGTCGCAGTAGCACAGCGCGTTGTGGCAGCCGAGCTCGTTGGACACGTGCCACAGCGCGACCGCGGGGTGCTCGCCGTACCGCTTCGCGACCTGGCCGACGAGCGCGAGCGCGCGACGGCGGAACTCGGCCGAGCTCGGGCACCACGCCTGGCGTCCGCCCGGCCAGCGGGTCGTGCCGTCCACCGCGACCGGGAGGATCTCGGGGTGCAGCGTCGTGAGCCACGGCGGCGGCGAGGACGTGCCGGTGCCGAGGTTGACCCGGATGCCGTTCGCGTGGAGCAGGTCGACGACCTCGTCGAGGCCGGACCAGTCGTGCTCCCCCGGGCGGGGCTCGATGTGCGACCAGCCGAAGATGTTGACGGCGACGAGGTCGACACCGGCCTCGCGCATGAGCCGGACGTCCTCGCGCCACACGTCTCGGTCCCACTGCTCAGGGTTGTAATCGCATCCGAACGCGATGCCGCGCGTGGTGCCCCCGGTACCGAGGACGACTTCCGGCGAGTCCATGTGCTCCCTGCCCGTCATGCGCCGGGAGCCGGGGACGCGAATTGTGTGCACGTGCACACATTGCGCCACGCGATCTCGCCGTCGAGATTGTGTGAACGTGCACACACTAGGCAGTAGGGCGATTTCGTGTCAACAGCCCCGAACTGCCGATCTCCGCCCAACAGCACCGGCCGAGACCGTCGCCGTCCCCCAGGCCGCCGGCAGCGCCGAGGTCGCGGCCCACCGGGTGGTCCAGGAAGCCCTGACGAACGCCCTCAAGCACGCCCGCGGCAGCCGCACCACCGTGCGCGTACGCCACAGCGAGAAGGAGATCACCGTGCAGGTCAGCACCGACGGGACCGGGGCACGATCCGCGCCCCCCGACGGCGGCGAGCGCGGCCTCGCGGGCCTGCGGGAGCGGGTCGACATCCTCAGCGGGGACTTCACCGCGCAGCGCAAGGCGGATGGCGGCTTCGTGGTCCGAGCGCGCAATCCCCGCCGGTATCCCCTCATGACGGAGCCGATCCGGGTGCTGGTCTGCGACGACCAGGCGCTCATCCGCACCGGGTTCGCCACGATCATCGGCGCCCAGCCCGGCCTCGTGGTGGTCGGCGAGTGCGGCGACGGACGCGCGGCGGTCGACCTCGCCGCCCGGGTGAAGCCGGACGTCGTGGTCATGGACGTCCGGATGCCCGTGCTCGACGGCATCGATGCCACCCGCCTGCTCGCCGGCGCCGGGGTGGCCAATCCGGTCAAGGTGCTCGCGGTCACGACGTTCAACCTCGACGAGTACGTGTACGAGGCGCTACGCGCCGGCGCCAGCGGGTTCCTGCTCAAGGACACTCCCCCGGCCCAGCTGCTCCACGGAATCCGCACCGTCGCCTCTGGCGCCGCACTGCTCGCCCCCGAGGTCACCCGCCAGCTCGTCGGCAAGTACGCCAGCCGGATCACGCCGCGGGCGAGCACGCCCGGGGACAGCCCGCTGACCGCGCGCGAGCTGGAGGTGCTGCGGCTCATCGCGAGCGGCCTGTCCAACAGCGAGATCGCCGCGGGGCTCGTCATCAGCCACGAGACCATCAAGACCTACGTCTCGCGGATCCTCACCAAGCTCGACCTGCGGGACCGGGCGCAGGCGGTCGTGCACGCGTACCGCACAGGGCTGGTGACCTGACCCGGCGCTCGGTCGGGTCACGCCACGCGGTCGTCCCACGGGATGCGATGGTCGTACATCCACGCGGTGCTGCGGTCGGTCACGAGCAGACGAAAGACGAGCGGCATGAGGAGGTCTTGGAGACGTCGGCCAATGGGCCCGGCGACCTTGGTCTTGCCGCTGCGCGCCCCGGCGGCGACCACCCGCTCCACCCGAGGGCGGCGCACACGCTCGTAAGCCGCGAGCGCAGTGGGCACGTCCGGGGCGTCGCGCAGCGCCTGGGCGAGGACCACCGAGTCCTCCAGCGCGAGCGACGCCCCTTGCCCCGAGCTCGGGGATGGCGCGTGCGCCGCGTCGCCGACGACCACCATGCCGTCGCGGGACCAGGTCGGGACGTGCGGGAGGTCGATGGTGTTGTCCCCCGCGAGTTCGAGCTCCCCGTGCGCGATGAGCTCGCCGGCTGGTCCTGCGTCGTCGCGCAGGAGCTCGTGCAGGTGCTCGTGCCACTGCGTCTCAGTCGTCGCGGCGCGCTCCTGGCGGCTGATCAGCGGGCGCGGGACGTTGACGAACCAGATGACATCGCCGTCCGGGGTGGGGTGCGCACCAAAGAAGGCGCGCGCGCCGAACACGAGGAGCCACGCTTCGGATGGGAGCGTGCGCGCCAGGGGCGTGCCGCGTGTGACGCCGCCGAAGTTCGTGAGGCCGACGTAGCGGCCAGCGGGAGCCTCCGGGTCGATGGCGCTCCGCACGAGCGAGTGCACTCCGTCCGCTCCGATGATGACGTCGGCGCGGACCCGGTCGCCATCGTCGAGGACTGCGGCTCCCGGCTCGACACGGGCGACGCGCGCGCCGAGGCGCACCTCGACACCGCTGCGCTGCGCGCGCGTGGTGAGGGTGGCGGCGAGCCGTGACCGCCGCAGCGTGAGCGCGCCCGTGTCGCGGGCTAGCGTCCCCGCGAGCGAGAGTTGGCCGAGACGGCGCCCGGACGCGCCCTGCATGATGTTGCTCCGCGTGCGGAACCCCTCGCGCTCGACGGCTTCCCGTGAGCCGAGGGTCGCGAGCGCGTCGAGCCCGTTGGGCGCCACGGTCAGGTACGAGCCTTCCCCGGCATCCACCACGGCCCGGCGCTCGAGCACGACGGACTCGATCCCTGCACGGTGCAGCGCGAGGCCGACGGCCGGCCCAGCGACGCCACCTCCCACGACGACTGCCCTCATGGCGCTATCCTTTCCTTACGAAATCCGTATGATTCGATAATCGAAAGGCTAGGCGGATGACTGGGTCACGTCAAGAGGCGACGACTGCGGTCGGGGACGCCCTCCAGCGTTACCAGCGCAGCGTCCAGGCCTACGACGACGCCGCGGGCCGACGCCTCGGCGTCGGCCCGACCGACCTGCGCTGCCTCGACTGGCTGGTCGACGAGCCGAGGACCGCGGGCCAGCTCGCCTCCGCGACCGGTCTGCGGCCCGCCGCGACGACAGCACTCATCGACCGGCTCGAGCGCAAAGGGCTGGTCGAGCGCGTGCGGTCGGCAACAGACCGCCGGCACGTCCTCGTGCAGATGACCGACGCGGGGCGGGCTGCGACATGGGAGGTCTACCGCCCGCTCGTCGACGAGGGCGCTGCCCTGCTCGACCGGCTCACCGTCGACGACCTAGAACGGGTGAGTGGACTGCTCGACGACTTGCGCGAGCTCACCGATCGCCTCCGCGCGCGCCTCGAGACCCGCTGACCGCACCGTCGTTCGCGGCGGGCGCCGGCCCGCTGGTCACCGGGCCGACCCTGGCACTGGCCATGAGCATGGCCGGCCGTACCGCCGACCTCGACGAGCTCGACGGACCAGGCGTCCCCACGCTGCGGCGGCGGCTCAAGGCGGGCGTCCGCGCGTGACCCGTCCGGGCGGCCCACCCGCCGCCTGGTGATCCGCGCCATCAGGGCGCGAGTGCCACCCCTCGCTCCCGCAGGATCTTGATTGCCCGCGGGCCCACCCCGTGAAGGGCGAGGAGCTCCTGCTCGCTGGCCCCTTCGAGGTCGGCAAGCGAGCGGTACCCGGCCGCCTCGAAGGCCCGGGTTGCTGGACGGCCGAGATTCGTCGGCAACGGTGCGGCCGGGTCGGACATGCGGCCCATCATTCGCAGCGAATCGGCCGCATCGCAAGACCACCACCCCACCCCGAAGCCGCCGCAGGCTCCGTGCTGCTGGCCCTCGGGCTCGCCCTCATGGACGTCTCACGGCGGTGGGCCAACCGGCGCGGGTGACCTGGGCGGTGCTGTGCGCCCGCACGACCTGAGGCCTCGCTGAGGCGTTCGAAGGCGCCTGCACGACGATCACCATGACCGCCCATCGAGGACCGCCAGCCTGCTGGCGGTCCTCGATGGGTTCTGCACGTCGATCCAGCCCTGAGGCGACGCCCGCCTGCCCCACACGAGATGGGCTGCCGGCACGTCCGGTGGGCCAGGCGGTCGGCGAGACTCAGCCGGGCTCGACGCCCTGGGTGAGCCACGCCATCGCCTTGGCCTCCCAGCTCGGGTCGGTGCCGTCGAAGTAGCGCTCGTATGCGATGACGCCCGTCTCCTTGGACATACGGGTGAGGTTCAGCTTCAGGACGGCGCTCGAGAGGACCACGGCTGAGCGGTTCATGCCCTGCTCCTGGAGCCAACGCTGCGCATCCGCGACGATCGGCACGGTGTCCGGATCCTGGATCTTCTGCTCGCGCGCGTCGATCATTTGGCCGAAAGGCCGCGGCGTCGGGGGAAGCACGCGCTTGAGCTCGGTGAACCAGGCGCGGGCCTCGGCAGGGGGGAACGGGGCGATGAACGTCCCGTGGTACCCGTACGACGTCGGCTTCACGATGTAAGGCATCTTCGACTCCTTCGTGGATGGCGGCCGGGGGCGCCGCCGTTCACCTCCATTCGTCCGCCCGGGATCGATCTTGATGGGACCAATGGCCGCCCACCGCGCGCGGAACCGGCCCGCGTGCTGGTCGATGCCAGGAGTCGGGGAGATCTGCGTTGCCGTCGGCGACCCGTCAGCCGGTCACGCCTCGCTCCATCGCCGCCAAGAGGTTGAGCTCGACGTCGGCTGCGACCAGGTCGTAGCCGGTCTCGGCCGGCCCCCGGACCAGTGCACGCCGACCCGGATGCCGTCCCGTCCTAAGCCGGGCAACCAACGCGAGCGAAACTCTGTCAGCGGGAGCTCGACGGCCGTGAAGCGGGTCGTTCTGCAGGACGTTCAGGTCTTCCGATGATGGCAGTTCCTGCGCCGGCCTCCGGACCGGACCGCCCGTCGAGGCCGGGCGCGCTGGACGTCGTGCGGCTGCTCGACCAGCTCGCCTCGTCCTGATCGCCCGCGGGTGCCGAACCCGCCCCCCGCGCCTACGGTGAAACGACGGACTGCCGTTCGGAACTGACGAATCGGCTGCGGGGGCGATCATGAGGGTTCTCGTCTTCGGCGGGGATGGGTTCTGTGGGTGGCCCAGCGCGCTGCACCTTTCCAGGGCTGGGCACGAGGTGACGATCGTCGACAACCTCGTCCGGCGGCGCATGGACGAGGAGCTGGGGGTCCAGTCGTTGACCCCGATCAGGCCGATCGAGGAGCGTCTGGTCGCCTGGCACGACGCGACCGGGGCCCAGATCGGATACGAGAACATCGACGTGGCGCACGAGTACGACCCTGTGCTCGCGCTGCTGGACCGGTTCCGACCCGACTGCATCGTCCATTTCGCCGAGCAGCGCTCGGCGCCGTACTCGATGAAGGACAGCGCCCACAAGCGGTACACGGTCGACAACAACATCAACGGGACCCACAACCTCCTCGCCGGCCTCGTCGAGGCGGACTTGGACGCGCACCTGATCCACCTCGGGACCACCGGCGTGTACGGCTACGAGACCGTGCCGATCGACATGCCTGAGGGATACCTCGAGGTGAGCTACCCCGACCGGACCGGGGCCACGGTGACGCGCGAGATCCTGTACCCCTCCAGGCCCGGCAGCGTCTACCACACGACGAAGTCGATGGACCAGCTGCTGTTCCAGTTCTACGCCGAGTACGACAGGGTCCGCGTGACAGACCTGCACCAGGGCATCGTCTGGGGCACCCAGACGGACGACACCCGGCTGGACGACCGGCTGGTCAACCGTTTCGACTACGACGGCGACTTCGGGACGGTGCTCAACCGGTTCCTCATGCAGGCGGCGATCGGCTACCCGCTCACGGTGCACGGCACCGGCGGGCAGACGCGCGCCTTCATCAACATCGCGGATTCCGTCCGTTGCGTCCGCCTCGCCGTCGAGTCCGGGGACCAGGTCAGGGGGCGGGTGCGGATCATGAACCAGCTCGCTGAGACGCTGCGCGTCGCCGACCTCGCGAGCATCATCGCGTCGATGTTCGGGGGCTCGGTCGTCCACGTCTCCAACCCCCGCAGGGAGGCGGCCGAGAACGAGCTCGTCATGCACAACGACAACCTGCGGGCTCTCGGTCTCGACCCGATCCTCGTCGGCGAGGGGCTCATGCGGGAGTCGGCCGAGGTCGCTCTGCGCTATGCCGACCGCTGTGACCGGTCGAAGATCCCCGCGGTCTCCTACTGGAACCGTGAGCGGCGGGCGGCGGCGGATGAGGAGGAGGCGGCGGCGGCGGAGGACACCTCGTGAGCGAGCGGCGGGCGTGGTGGCCGCGGGGCGCCGTCGTGTTCCTCGCGCTCGTGCTCCTCGCGGTCGTCGGCGTCGCCGTCCTGCGGCCAGGCTGGTTGCGGGGCGACAGGGAGGCAGTTCCCGCTGACCTGTCGTTCCGCACGAGCCTGCTCGACATCGGGGAGGAGAGCGGGATCCGGCTCAGCGACGACACCTCGGCCACCCAGACCTTCACGGTCCCGGTGCCCCTCGACTCCCCGCTCGGCGACCCGGTTCTCACCCTCCGCGGGACCACGCAGGTCGCCGAGTCCAGCACGGTGTTCTTGCGTGTGCTGGCCGACGGCGAGCCGGTGTACGTCGACGAGCTCCGTGCCGGGGACCACGCACTCAAGGCCGACATCAACCTGCCCGAGTCGGCCGTCGAGGATGGCGCCGTCCGGGTCCAGGTCCGGCTCACCGGCAGCCTCGACCAGCAGCGGTGCAACATCACCACTGATCTGGGCGCCTTGGTGGAGCTCGACGCGACGGGCACGGGGGTTCAGGGGAATCTCGACGAGCGGTTGCACACCGTGCGAGACGTGGTGGCGGCTCTGGACCACGAGGTGGCCCTCGTCCTGTCGCCCGAGGCCGACTCTCAGGAGTGGTTCGAGAGCGCTGCGCGACTCGGCGCGTTCCTCACCCAGCAGGGTCACGCCGTCTCGTACGCCGCGGCGGTCCCGGACGAGGACAGCAGCGCCACGCCGGTCCTCCTCGGCCCTCCTGACGCCCTCGCCGACCTCGACTGGGACGCGGACGCGGACGACGGTGCGGTGCGGGTGGGAGACCGTGGTGCGCAGAGCCTGCTCGGGGTGGTCGACCCGACAGCGGATGTCGTGCCGCTGTTCCTCACCACGCCTGCCGTGACGATCGCTGACTCCAGGGCGGCGGACCCGAGGATCGAGCAGATCGAGCGTGCAGGGGGCAGCACGGTGAGCCTCGAGACGCTCGGTGTCGACACGTCGGTGCAGCAGATCACGGACCGCCGGAGCTGGCGCGTGCCGTACTCGCTGGCCGACCTGCCGGGAGGGACCGTGCCGACGTCGGTGCAGCTCTCGATGGTGGTGCCAGCGACCAGCGATGACGCGCGATGGCTCCTGCAGGTACGCCTCGACGACGAGCTGGTGGACAGCGTGTCGCTGCCAGGCACTGGCCGGCAGACAGTCGCGGTCGAGCTGCCTGTCGGCGCCCAGCCGGTCCGCAACGAGCTCGTCGTGACGCTCGTGCGCGACCGGGACCTCGGCGGGTGCAACGTCCGCCAGACCTCCTACGACGTCCAACTGCTGGGAGACTCGGCACTGACGCTCGGTGGCTCCGGCGCGGGCTTCACCGCCGTGCCCGCGCAGTACTCCGAGGGGTTCGACGTCATCCTGCCCAGTTCCGTCCTCGACGACCCCGTCCTGGCGCTGGGAGGGCTCGTGCCGACGCTTGCGGAGTTCAGCGGCTGGCGGCAGGACGCCGGATTCGCCTGGGACGGCGCCGCCGGCACTCGACCGTTCCTGCTCTTCGGAGCGCCGCCGCCCGAGGTCTCCCCGCTGGTCACCCTGGCAGACGGCAGGATCACCTCGGCCGGCGTCGACCTCTCCTCCTTCGAGGACGGGATCGTGCTGCAGTGCGTGAGTGCGGGCGGCACGCCCGGGATGGTGCTCACCGCTGTCGGTGAGCCCGGTGACGTCGTCCCGGACTACAGCAGCGAGCGAGCCCGGCTGGTCCCGGCAGACGGCGGCGGGTTCGCCGTCAGCGCAGCCGGCCAGGTGGTGAACCCCGACCAGGCACGGGCGGAGAACGGGGGGTGAGAGCGTCAGGCCCGGCCCCGGGTCCGTCGGAGCCGGTCGACGCGCGGCTCGAAGATCTCGACGAGCTCGACGCCCCCGACGCGGTCGTCGAGCACTATCGCTCGGTCGACAGCGCGCCGATCGAGTACAGCGTGGACCGCCCCCCGCGAGCGGTGAACGGGTTCCTCGTGTACTTCGTGGCGCTCAGCGTGCTGGTGCTGCTGGTCATCACGGTGCTCGTCAGCCTCGGGCACGTGGGGCGGAACCGGGACCTGGTCCTCTTCGCGCGCCCGGGAGACCGTGCGGCGATCCCGGTCCGGGTGTTCATCCTCATCTTCTTCGTCGCCTTCAGCCTGAGCCTGGCCACCAACCTGTGGCGCCGCCTGCTCGTCCTCGTCCAACTGTGCGGCGGCCTGCTGCTGCTCGCGCTGGCGGTGGACCTGGCGACGGTGCTGGTCAACCTGGTTCCCGGGATCACCATCCCAGTGGCGGCACAGCAGGTGGCGGCGGCCATCCTCGGCCTGGGCCTCTTCCCCGTGGTGGTCCTGCGCAATGCCCTGCTGCCCGATCCTGGTCCCATCCCGCAGCGGCGGGGCCGGATCGCGCCCAGCGCCTGGGTCCGGCTCCTGGTCGCGCTGACCCTCGCCGTGGTGCTCGCCGACGTGATCGCACAACGGTTCGAGGTCGGGGTGACGCGACTGCGCGACCTGGCCCTGCTCGGCGGGGTGGGCCCCGGGGTGTTCCTGGTCCAGCAGCTGCTCGTGCTGATCGCGGGCGCGATCGGCGTCGTCCTGGTCGCCCGGTCGCGGCGGACGGAGTTCTCACCCGCGGTCGGGGTGCTCATCCCCGCGCACAATGAGGCACACGGCATCGCGGAGACCATCGCCGCCCTCGACCGCGCAGCCGGGGTGTATGCCGGCTCGGTCCACCTCTACGTGGTCGACAACGTCTCGATCGACCACACGGCGCGGATCGCCCAGAGAGCGATCGCCCGCACGACCCACCTGACCGCGACCATGCTCAGCTGCGACACGCCAGGCAAGGCGAAGGCGCTCAACTACGGCCTCCTCCGGATCACCGAGCCCTTCGTCGTCCGGATCGACGCCGACGTCGTGATCGGGGAGGACTGCCTCGCGCTCGCGATGCGGCACTTCACCGACGCGCGCGTCGGCGCCGTGGGCGGCGTGCCGCTGCCGGCTCACGAGAAGACGTTCTTCGACCGGGCGCGGCTCGTCGAGGTGCTCGTGCGGCACGCCTTCTTCCAGGTCGCGCGGATGGGGTACGACGGGATCGTGGGGGTGCCCGGCATGCTCACCGCTTTCCGCCGCTCTGCCCTCGACGAGGCCGGCCCCATCCAGCAGGGGATGAACGGCGAGGACACCGACGTGGGCATGCGGTTGAACGCGATGGGATACCGCTCCATCGTCGAGCCACGTGCCCGCTACTCCACCGAGGTGCCGCGCACCTGGGCCCACATGCGGGAGCAGCGGACCCGGTGGTTCCGCAGCACGTACCACGTGGCGGGCCACAACCGGCGCGAGCTGCTGCGGACCAGGTCGATGGCGGGCGCCGTGGTGCTGCCGTTCGGGCTGTTGAACGCGGCCCGACGCGCGATGCTCCTGCCTATCCTCCTCTTCGCAGTCCTCGTACTCGGCGCCTTCCCGCGGACCTTCGCGGGTCTGCGCTGGCAGCCGGTCGTGGCCATGGGAATCGGGCTGCCGGCGCTGGTCGCCATCGTGGTGTGCCTCCTGCTGCGTCAGCCCAAGGCGTTGCTCTACATCCCCGAGTACCTGGTGTTCCGACTGATCCGCGGGTACTTCACGCTCGCGGCGGTGCTGAGCCTGCGGTTCCCGCCGCTGGCGGCCCCGGGCCGGCGAGAGGCCCCTGCGCCAGCCGGTGAGGCGCCACCTCGGGGTCCCGGCGCCCCCCGCCAAGGCCCACCAGACGACAGGGCGCCTCCACCTACAGGCGGGTGAGATCCCCCGGACGCACGGCCGGCCCGTCGGCGATGCGCTGGAACAGGATGTGGTCTTGCCAGCGCCCGTTGATCTGCAGGTACTTCGGTGCGACGCCGTACCGCTGGAACCCGTTCTTGGCGAGCACCCGTTGCGACGCGAGGTTGGCGAGCAGCGTCTCGGCCTGAAGCCGGTGCAGCCCTCACTCACCGAAGGCGCGCTGGACGACCTCGGCGACCGCCCGTGTCGCGAGTCCACGGCCGTTCGCCCTCTCGCTCACCCAGTAGCCCAGCGCGGCGGACTGGAATGCGCCGCGTGTGATGCCGTTGAGGTTGATCCGCCCAGCGATCGCGCCGCCCTCCTCGAGAATCACGAGCGGAAGCATGGCGCCTCGGGAATGGGCCTCGATGCCCTGCGCCGCGATCTCGCGCTGCGTGTCGACGAGGAAGTAGTCGTCGCCGCGCGTCGGGTCCCACGGCGCGAGGAACTCGCGGTTCTCCCGCAGCAGCACCGTGATCTCCTCGGCGTCCTCGACGGACAGGAGACGCGTCGCGACGTGCACAGGGCAGCTCCGCTCAGGTCGGGAGTGGGACGTGGCAGGACGCGAGCCGCGGACGGCGGAGGCGAGCCCGGCGGCCACCAGCAGCCCTGCTCACCGGGCACCGGTCACCGCTCGGCGGCGCCGAGAGTACCAACGCGACGAGGCCCGCCCCCGATGGTCGTCACGCAGAACGTCCCAGGCGTCAGCACGCCGCTCACGGCGAGTTGACGACCAGGATCCCGAGGAGCGCGACGACGGCGACCGCCGCCGACGCGAGCGTCCAGGCCGACCCGCGGCGCACGTCGAAGCCCAGCGCTGGGAGCGCCGCGATCGGGATCGCGACGAACACTCCCGCCAGCACCCAGAACACCACCGAGCTGGTGGGATCGGGCGCGGGTCCCGCCGCGAACTGGCTGCCGGACAGCGACGCCATGACGGCGAGCACTGCCGCGACCGACCAGCTCCCGAGCGCGCACACGACGGTCAGTGCCCATCGGGGGCGGCGCGGCCCAGTGCCGAGACCGCTCATGACGCCCTTGGCGTGTGCAGGGTGACCGCTCCTGAGGTCCGGACCCGACCAGCCGAGACCGTGCCGGTCAGGTCTGTCGTGCCATCGATCTGCACGGTACCGGGCGTGACGAGCTCGACCTTCACGAGTCGATCCACAGTGGTCGGCCCGACGAGGTGGACCGAGGAGCCGGCCCCCGCCACCGAGATCACGCGGAGGCGATGGGGCTTCCCGTCCGACGCCGTCACCACCAGGCCGTTGGTCGAGCTGAAGGAGTCGACGACCAGGGTCAGGTCACCCCGCAGGTCGACCTTCACGCCTTGCAGCGACACGGTTGAGCACGTGGATGCCACCGCGCGCGCGTCCACGTAGGTGTCTTTACCGACCTGCACGTTCGAGGTGCCGACCGACCACGAGGCCAGCGCACAGCCCGGGTTCGCGGAGAACGCCGACGACCAGGCCGGCGCGTTCGCCTGCGTCGCGATCGCCTTCAACCACGCTCCCCAGCTGACGGAGGTCGCCCCGGCAGGTGCGCCGACGTCCGCCGCGCCGGCGGTCGGCGTCGGCGGAGACGGCAGGTCGGTCGCAGCCGTGAAGACGTCGCCGCCGATCGCACCGGATGCGCGCAGCTGCGCGACGGTCTTGCCGTCGCTCACGACGAGGTTGCCGCGGGTGGCGACGTGCCCGCCGACCTTGACAGTCGACTGGAGGGTGATCTGCCCGCCGGCCCACACGGAGCCGCCCACCTGGGGGGTCGAGTCCGCACGAACGGTTCCCCCGGCCCACACGGTTCCGTCGATGCGGCACCGGTTGGTGAGGTAGACGTTGCCCGTCGCGGTGACGTTCCCGCCGATGTGGACGTCGCTATTGCAGGAGAAGTCACCGTTGACCAGCAGGTCAGCTCCACTGCCGTCCAGGTTGAGGGCGTTCGTCGCGGTGAACGAGGAGCCCGAGTACATGGCCACCGAGCTCGGGTCGGTGGCCACCGTGAAGGGCGCACTCGCGAAGCCACGCTCGCCGTCGTCGTCGGTCGCGACCAGCGCCACCTCGTAGCTGCCGGGCGCGAACTGGCGGGTGACCGTCGGGCCGGTGGCGGTGGTCCCGTCGCCGAAGTCCCACAGGTAGTCGCTGACGGTCCCGTCCGAGTCGGTCGAGCCGGATGCGTCGAAGGTCACCGTGGAACCGGAGCGCTTGACGGCGATGGCTGCCGTCGGGGGCTGGTTCACCGGGGTCTCGTCGAGTGCGTGGACCGTGAGCGGCTCACCGTCCGCGGCGACGTCGGCGCCGTAGTACTCGACGGTCCACTCGCCCGGCTCAGGGTTGGGGATCGAGAAGTACTCCCACGTCGGACCGTTGCCGTGCTCGGCGCCGAGCGGGTCGTCCCGGGTGTAGCGCTCACCCGACGGCGAGATCAGCGTCGTCACGATGTCGCTGCCCGGCCAGGAGGTGTTCAGCGTGAACGCCGAACCGTGGATCGTGTACGTGCCCGTGACGGTCTCACCCTGGTGGACGGTGTACGACGGGCGGACGATTCGGTCCAGCCGGTCGCCGATCCGCAGCGCCATGTACAGGTGTCCGAGGCTGTTCGGGTGGAATGACGAGTTCTTGTCCGTGACCGCCACTCCCTTGATCGCGGGCACGTCCGTGCACTCCTCATGACCCTCCAGGACGTCGGACATGTCGACGCTCTCGAAGCCTGCCTTCAGCGCGGTCCGCGTGATCACGTTGTTCGACCGGACGATGTTGCTGTTGATCCATTCCTGGTCGGAGACCCGGATCCACTCGCAGCCGTTCCACCCGTCGTGCCCCCGCTCCGGGAAGAACTTCGGGTAGTTGACCACGATCACGCGCGCGTACGGCGCCCGGTGACGGATGTCGCGGTAGAGACCGTAGAGCTCGTCCTGGATGGTGCCGTCGATCAGGCTCTGGACCTTCTCCTCGACCTGGTCACCCTGGTTGTGCTCGCACGAGCGGAACCAGTCCCAGGGCTTCCAGCCGCCGCCAGAACTGATGACGCAGTCGCCGATCACGGGTCCGAAGTCGAGGTCGTTACCCACGATGCCGACGGTCACGAGCCGGGTTTTCGAGTTGAGCGCGGTGAGCTGGGACTCTTCGCCGTTCATGCCGTTGATCAGGGACGAGATCGTGGCGCCCGAGCAGGCGCGGAAGTCGAGCGTCAGATCGACCTGGCCGATGTCCGTCATTACCCGCGGGTACGCGTTCGCAGACCGGCGGCAGCCGTTGCCACTGCCCTCGTCGGTTCCGGGCAGGTAGTCCTCGGCCGCCTGGCCGGACTGGAAGCTGTCCCCAAGTGCGACGTAGGTGTCGGCGACGCCGCCCGACGGGCCGGGCGTGGGAAAGCTGACGTTGTCGATCGCGAATCCTGCGGGCTCGTCGCTGATGGACTCGACCCGGAACCTGGCGATCCCGACCTGGTTGATCGTGGTGTGCACGATGCCGCCGGCGGCGAGGTCGACCGACAGGAGCAGAGAGCCGTCGGCGCCGTACACGTTCACGGCGGTCGAGTGCGGCGTGTCGATGTAGCCGACGTCCAGGCTCAGGGTGTCGACGGTGCGGGCGGCGCCGTTCGGACTGACAAAGATGCCCTCGATCGCGCCCTGGAACATCGGCGTCCCCGACAGCACGGGGCTGGTGGGGTTGGAACCGTCATCCGTGATGAACGGGGAATCGCCGCCGAACCGGATCCCGCGCTGGACGTACTGCGTCGTGATCGACGAGCCATTGGCGAACTCAGAGAAGGTGATCGTCTCGGTGCTGGCCGTGACCGCGGCGCGGGCCAGCGGTTGCGGCGCGAGACCCGCCGTGATCTCGCTCTCGGCGTCGGGCGCGTTCGCTCGGGAGGTCGACGGAGGGCTCACGTCGGCGGCGGTGGCGGTGGTCACCCCCACTCCCAACAACGCGATCGCTGTCAGGACGGTACAAAGTCGGACGCGAGCCAGTGAACGCACAGTCTCTCCCCTGAGAGCGGGCGGTGTGGCGGACAGGAATGTCCGCCAACTCGGGGAGCGTATGGGCCCCCCGCCCAGATCCGTGGGGGTTCGGGGTTTTGCACCCCATTCGGAGCAGCGGTCAGCCACCGGACCTCGCGTCGCTTTCCTGACCATCGAACGGCTGGCGCCTGCCGCCGCCTGATCCGCACAGCGAATGGGCCGGAGAAGCGAAATCTCGTCGCCAACTCATTCGTGTCGCGCGCTGACGCATGCCCTGTCAACACAACGAGGCCCGCCCCGACCGGTCATGTGTCAACCAAACCCGGGGCAGACCCCATGTCCGGAAACCTCACGAAATCGGGCACCAGATGGCGAAGGGCGGCCCCCGACTGTGGACAACCGGGGAGCGGCCACGGCAGATGTCGGCCTCATCCCGGCGACCGCGCCGATGGCCCCGCGCTCCTCCCTGTGGAGGAGCGCCGACGCCCGTCGCGAGCGATCGCTACGGTGCTGCTCGCGCCGCGCCCGGTGCGACCACCTCACCCGGGAGATCTCGTGATCCGCGTCCCGTACGTCGCCCTAGCGGTGGCACTCACCGTCACCCTCTGCGCCTGCACGGTCAGCGAGCCGCCTGAGACAGCCCTCTCGCAGACACCGTCACCTACGCCGACCGTTCCCGTCTCCTCGGAGACCCTGGTCGCGGCGGATCGAACCGACACACCGCCTTCCCCCGCGGCCGACGAGATGCTGGGTGTCGTTCCGTGCGCGACCGCTGTGACCGATGCATACGGCAGCTACTACCCCATCTGCGTGCGTGATGACGCACCCGTCCTGCGGTTCGACCCCGCAGGTCAGTGGTCGTGGGTGGTGACCCCACCCGGCGCACCGATCCCGCTCGACCCCCAGTACGTCGCCTCTGCCGTCGACCAGGCAGGTCGCCTGCTCGTCGACCTGATCGACTCGCCGGCACAGTGGGACGACAGCCCACAGGCGTGGTCCGGCATCGGAGCTCGCGTCGGGTCGCTGCTCAACCGCGCACCCGACGATCTCCGCACCGTGGTCGCGTCCCGGCCCGAGAAGGTCGGGATGTTCGACGTGGACCAGTGGCGCGAAGCCGCGGGGATCCGGCCGGCCGACTACCCCACGGAGGGGCCACGAATCCGCGTGCTTGACCTCCGGGTGTCCCAGATGTCCGTCAGCGCCGGGGAGCCCGCCAGTCGTGACAACATCGGCGTCA
Source organism: Cellulomonas chengniuliangii (assembly GCF_024508335.1). Taxonomy (NCBI): domain Bacteria; kingdom Bacillati; phylum Actinomycetota; class Actinomycetes; order Micrococcales; family Cellulomonadaceae; genus Cellulomonas; species Cellulomonas chengniuliangii. The sequence goes on from NZ_CP101988.1 coordinate 2,462,810, forward strand.
CGGTGACCGTGCAGGCCACGTTCACCCAACCCGTGATCGACACCGACGGGACGCCCTGGGAGCTGAGGCAGCACGTGTCGCTCGTCGTCTCGTCGCTCGAAGCCACCGGCGCGGTGCGTGATCTCGAATGGTCGGAGGACCACGTGGTCGGACGCAACCTGCGTGGCGGCCAGCAGTCGCTTCCCGAGTTCCCCATCGACGCGGCCATACCGACGGGGTGGCTGCCGCAGAGCATCGGCGCGCTGACCTTCGCAGTGCCCGACGGATCGACGCTCGCCGAGGAGTCGGTCGAGGGTGCGACAGTTCCCTGGAAACGGTTCGACCTTCCTGACGGTCCGCGTGAGTTCGACATCAGCGGGCCCGAGCTGGATCGCGATCCGGCCCCGGAGGGCGGATGGTGGGTCCTACCGGGCTTCGCCAACTACGGCCTCGACATCCCCGGCTCCGAGGTGGCGGCCGCCGAGATCGGGACCGACGGGCTCGGCCGGTACCGCGCTCGCGTCGACCTGCGGTCGTTCGAGCACGGTTCCGCGTGGAAGTACCACGTCGAGTGGGACACCACACCCGAGCGGGCCGAGGCGGAGCTGCGAGAGGTGGTCGGTGCACTGTCGGTCGTGGTCACCGAGGGTTGACGCATCGATATCCGACTCCCCACGACAGATCGGGGGGCCTCACATTCCGCGGTCGATCTCCCGCATGGCGCGACTCCAGCTCTTCCCAATTGAGCGTGTAGTGGGCGGGGTCGAGGACCACATCCAGGTCGATGCGCCCTGTGCTGCAGCCCGACCAGCCCGACTGGGGATTCGCCAGGGCTCGTCGCAGCCTGACCCGCACAGCCGAACGGGCCGGAGAAGAGAAACCTCTTTTCGGCCCATCTGCGTCGCTCGCAGGCTGCCGTAGAACACAACGAGGCCCGCCCCCAGCAGGGGACGGGCCTCATCGCGATCTACGAAGAACGCTCGCGCGTTCTACGGTGATCTCACAGTGGGTGGTTCCGGAAAGGGGTCTGACCTGCTGTGTCCGTGACATTCGGCGAGACCTTCCACAGTGAGGGTGTCACGCCCTCCACACATGATCCTTGACCTGCGGGTACGGTCAGGGCGGACGGACCCGACATCGGGAAGGGCTCTGAGCGTTCTCGCCGCTGGTTCGAGCGCGACCGACCCTTCCGGGTCGTGCGCGTGAGCGCCTCCGTGGCCGCAACGAAGTGCGCAGGCGACGGACCCTCAACCGGCTCTCGTCGGCCGCCGATGACCAGAGCAGGACGACTACCGGCAGGTTGGTACCCGGACCGGGCGGACCGCCGAGCGCTCCGCACGAAGGAGGAAGGCATGCCGAACGCATCAGGCCCGACAGGCAAACCTGACGACGCCGTCAACGACGGGGCCGACTCGGAAGCCGTTGACAGTCGTGCGCTCGCTCCGGACGCCGATCAAGAGCCCTCTACCGCGCTCGTTGAGGTGCTTCCTGGGGTAGTGATGGTCTTCGGCGAAGTCCCGGCCGCCCTCAAGCTCGACTTGATCGACTTCGGCATCGTCCCCGAGCGCGACCGCGCACTGCTGACCACGAACTTGATGTCGTTCGCGGGGAACTCCGCCACGATCGGCGGGAACCTCGTGAATGCGATCGGCGGCGCACAGGGCCTGTACCGAGTGAACGCCGCCACGCAAGCGTTGCTCAACAACGGCGCGGCACTCGCGGTCAAGGACGGGGCGAACCTGGGCTCGATGTGGATGAATGGCGACCTGGTCGCCCAGGCAAGATTCATTCCAGTGACCGCGATCAACGCCGCCGCGTTGGCAGCCGCGATCGGGCCGGCGGTGGCGATGGTCGCCATGCAGATGCAACTGCAGCAGATCACTGGCCTCGTCAGGACGAACATTGCTCTGACGACCCAGGTCTTCACCACCGTCCGCAAAGAACAGTGGGCCGAGCTGACGGGACACCTCAACGCTATCGAGGGCGTTCTGAACGAGGCTCGCGAGGTCCAGTCGGTCCCTTCGTCGCTGTGGGAGAACATCTCCGGAAGCGAGGGGGTGCTCCAGAAGCAGCTCGACCTCTACCGGCGCCATGTCGGCGGTCACATTGGCCAGCTCGACGGGCTCGGCAGGCGGCAGCGCCGCGAGTACCTCGACACGAACGCCGAGGCGATCATCTTTGACTCGTGGGCACTCCTGTCCTCGCTCAAGGCGTGGACCGGTTACCAGGCGCTGCGTGCGAGCAGAGCGCGAACTGCTGGAAGCAACGATCCCGATGAGGCGCGACTTGTCGAGATCATCGCTCGGACCACGCGCGAGAAGTTCGAACCGGCGCTCGCCGAGACGACCAGCCTCGTGGATGCCCTCTCACGCGAACTTCACATCCTCGCCGACCTACCGGGGCCGAAGACGCTGGGTCGAACGCGCAAGGACACACGGCTGACCCGCAGCCGCAGCGCCGAGCTGCTCACGCAGATCGAGCCGCTCGCCGACGCCCTGCGTCCGCCGATCGGCAAGGTGGAGGCGCCTGAACTGGTCTGCGCACCCGAGGGCACTGACCTCCAGCCGTACCTGGATGCCCTGCGGTGGATCATCGGGAGGGGCGAGACCCTTCGGGGCATCGCAGTCGGCTACGGGCGCGACACAGCGATCGCCGACCGCGTTCGCAAGGACGTGCTGAGCCGGATCGACGCGGAGAAGTGGGCCACCGTGGTCGCAATCACGGATCGCCGCATCTTCGTCTCCGGGGCGAACGACCTCGTTCGGGAAGCGGCGATCGATCGACTGTTCCCGCTCGACGATGTCCGTTACGTGCGGGCGAAGTCGGCTCGAGGCGAGCTCGATCTCATCACCCGCACCACCGACCTCCATTGGGTCTTCCCCACGGAGATCGACGCGGCCCAGGTCGAGGGTCTTGCCGCGGTCCTTGCCGAATCGATGGGAATCCCAGAAAACGAGCGTGATGCCTTCCTCCAGACACCGCGTCCCCAGGTCGAGGCAGCAGCCACACACTGACGCGTCGTGGGCAGCGACCCTGCCGGATGGGCGCGCGGTCCTCGTCCGACCTTTTCACCACCGTCGCGCAGCTCCTCGGCGCTGAGTCCGCTGGACCGTTCGGGTGGCCGTCGTCGCAGCCGACCGGGGGTCACGGCTACGGTCGCGGCATGGACCGCTATGAACCGCTTGACCGGCTCGTCTACGGAGCGATGGGCGACGACGAGATGGACACGATCCTCGACGTCCTCGAGCGTGCCAACGCCGAGGACGAGACCCCATCGCGATGAGCACGGACGCCGAGGCGGTCCGCGTCCGCGTCGAGGCCCAGCTGCCGGATCTTTCGGCTTGGATAAACCCTTCCGGGTACCGCGACTCGCTCGCGATGTGCGTGCTCGACTCGGTCTTCTCGCTCCGTGCCTCATACGCGTCCACCGTGCGCGTCCTCGACCGATACCGGGCATCCAGGCGTGCGGCGGGCGGTGACCCGAATCGTGACGGGATCGACGACCTGATCGCCGCAGTAGAGGGCGCGGGTGGATCGGACGCCGCGGCCGGTCCCGCATTGTTTGATAACCGTGCCCTCGCCCCTGGCACCGCGAGACGTGGGCAGGCCGGGGTGCTGAAGGCCGCAGCGGTCTACCAGGTGGCAACCAAGTTCCATGGGGTTGGCATCGACACCATCGCCGACCTGCATGACGACCCGGACCGCGCCGAGGCCGAGTGGTTGAGCGTGCGCGGCCTGGGCCGTGTCTCTTGGGCCTACGTCCTCATGCTCACGGGTACAGACGGTGTGAAGGCCGACGTGATGGTGCGGCGCTTCGTGTCCGCTGCAGTCGGTGAGCCGGCAGTGACTGAAGAGCGAGCACGCCTGGCAGTCGAAGACGCGGCCGAGCTCATGGGTGTGAGTGCCCGCCTGCTCGACCACGCAATCTGGCGCTACCAGCGCGAGCAGTAACTGACGAGGACCCCACCGAATCCAGTGGCGGGGCCAGGTGCCGTCCGCTGGTGCGCGGATGGTCCGGGTGTGTTGGCGGCGCTGGCGGGCGGCAATCTACGAGCGGCGGGCCTCCACAGTCACCGGGACTGCGAAGTCCACCGCGACGGGCTTCGCAGAGGACGTTCCGAACGTCAAGGCACCCACAACCGGAACCACTCTCGGACAGTGGAGGTGGCGGGAATCGAACCCGCGTCCGATGACGTGGGACCAGGACTTCTCCGGGCGCAGCTCGCTGCGCTCTTTCTCAGCCCTCGCGATCTAGCAAGCGTGTCGCGAAAGCGGGCTCAGTTGTCTAAAAGTCCCCACAGCCCCGACAACGAGGACTGTGAGCAGTGGCTCTCTAGATGACGCCAGTTACCGAGTCGAGAGCACTCTCGGGCTGACGGACTTCAGGACTCGCTCAGGCGGCGAGTGCGAAGTCGGTGCGCTTGGAATCGGCACTATGGGTTAGCGCGGATCGTTAACGATTGACCGTGACCAATACCCTCGAGGTGATCCCCCAGCCGCCGAAGTCCTCGAACGGCCGCACGATCGTCAACTCCAAGGACTCCAGCACGTGCGGAGGGCTGTCGGTCTGACCCGTTTCGCAGCGCTGACCTTGCTCGTGCCATGTCTCCTCCCCGGAAATCACGTGGTGTCCCTGCGTGAGTCGCACGATCATGTGCGGGTGAGCGCACTCCCCCCTGAGGCGGCCGACATCCCACATCCCCAGGTCGTGACCCAGCTGCTTCGCGAGCAAGCTCCGCATCTGGCGGACATGCCCGTCCAAGCGAGCCACGCGTCGGGGAGCAGCAACTGGGTGTTCCGCGTCGGAGACGCCCTGGCCGTCCGACTGCCTCGGTCGGACGACTACGTCGCAGACCTCGCGAAAGAAGTGCGCTGGCTTCCGCGCCTCGCCCCCCACCTGCCAGTTCCGGTCCCTGACGTCGTCGCCGTAGGCCAGCCCAGCACGACGTTCCCCCGGCCGTGGGCGGTCGTGTCTTGGGTTCCGGGCGAGCTGCCACTCACATTGGACGGCTCGCAACAGGAGCTCCTGGCAGCGTCCCTGGGCGGCTTCCTGAAGAGCCTGCACGCGGTCGACACCACCGACGTTCCGGCCGGGCCCGAGCACTGGGGCTATCGCCGCGGTGAGCCGGTCACCGAGACGATCGACCGATGGGCCGACCACGCAGCTGCAGCACTGTCAGACCTGTTCGCCCCAACAGGCGTCCGCGAGGCATGGCGGCGCCTTCGCGACGTCCCTGCGGCGACGCAAGCCGCCTGCTGGGTGCACACCGACCTCTCCGAGGAGAACCTCCTCGCTCGTCACGACGGGCAGCTGGCCGGAGTGATCGACTTCGGCGGCGTTGGCGTCGGTGACCGGTCCGTGGACTTGCTGTACGCGTGGAGCATCTTCGATGCCCCGGCTCGCGAGCTGCTGCGGCCTGCGTCCGGGGCCGATGACGAAACGTGGGCCCGTGCCCGCGCATGGGCCTTCGTCGGCCCAGGCCTGCTCACCATCAGCAACTACCGGCACACGATGCCCTCCCGAGCCGAGCGCCTCACCTCCATGGTGGAGACGATCGCTGCTGAGGTGGACATCGAGCTCCGGTGAGGGCCCTCGTCTGGTGGTGAGACCGAGGGATCAAACGCACCGGCATGAAGCCGGTCGCGTCGGTGAAGGGTTGAGACTCCCGTGGGTTCCCACAGTTGCGGCGCTCCGCTATCGGGCTGTTGGCGGTGTGCGAGCCCAGCTGAGGCCGACGCGGTGCGCGTCGTTCGCTGTCATGAGCCCGTCCGCGCTCGCTTCCGTCAGGAGCCGGCGGGCGCGCGGCCGGTCGAGCAACAGCATCTCCAGCTGCGCGGCGGCGATGTGGGCCACCGCCCCGAACAGCGCTGCGACCTGCGCGACCCCGTTCACGGTGCCAGCCCTTCCGAGCGCCAGCTCCGGAGCACCACCCTCGGCGTGCCTGACACCTCGACGCTTGGCATGGGCCCGCGCGCAGGTCGATCCCAGAAACCTGGGCGGTCTCAACCGGTCAACGCACCATCTCGACGCCTGGTTCTACACGCTTACGGCTTGATCTGCAGCGACGGGTCGGTGCCGCCGGCGCGGTAGATGGTGGAGCGGGAGACGTTGAACAGTGCGGCGAGCTCGGCGGTGGTGTGCTGGCCGGCCCAGTACAGCTCGACGAGGTGCTTCTCCTGGGCGAGGGTCAGCTTGGGCTGCTTGCCCCGCAGCCGACCCTTGGCTTTCGCGACGGCCATGCCTTCACGGGTGCGGGCTCGGGCGAGGTCGGCCTCGAACTCCGCGACCATCGCGAGGACGTTGAACAGCAGCCGACCGATGGGGTCGGTTGGGTCGTGCACCGAGCCACCGATGTTGAGCCTGACCCCGCGGCGGATGAGGTCGGCGACGATGTCGCGCGCATCGGGCAGGGAGCGGGCAAGCCGGTCGAGCTTCGCCACGACCAGGACGTCGCCTTTGCGGCAGGCGGCGAGAGCTTCGTTGGCCGGTCGGCGCCGGTTCGTGCCGATCAGGCCGTGGTCGACGTAGATGCGCTCGGAGACGACACCGAGCCCGGCGAGGGCGGCGCGTTGAGCGGTGAGGTCCTGCTCATTGGTCGAGACCGGGCGTAGCCGATCAGCAGTCCGATCATGAGCACAGCGTCCCGCATAGCCCCCTTCACCGGGCTTTTTCTCGGGCGGCTCATACGGGACAAAGCATGACGCTCAGCACGGTCCTAGCGCCTCGGTCATTGAGTGGGCCGTTGGAGGTTCCCCTTACGGAACACTCCCCCGCGGCGGCCGGTGCCGCGCTCATGCCGTTTTGCAGATGACATGCGGCACGCTGGCTCCCGAGGCGGATCGCGTGGTCGTCCTCGCCCGCTCACCGCGCGTTTCGCCGAGGTAGTGTCCGACAAGTGACGATCCGCCCGCTCCACGCCGCCGATAGGGGGATGCCGCCCGCGTACGAGTTGGCCGTCGCGGCTGTCCTGCTCGATATGGACGGCACGCTCGTGGACTCCACCGCTGTCGTCGAGGCCGTCTGGGGTGAGTTCGCCGCCACGCACGGCGTCGACCTTGAAGCGGTGCTGCGCTTCTCCCACGGACGCCGCACCATTGACACAGTGACCGCTTTCCTGCCGGACCCACACCAGGCACGCGACGTCGCAGCCGACATCGAGGCCGACGAACTCGTACGCCTTGAGGGGATCATCGCGATCCCCGGAGCACGCGATCTGCTCGCCTCACTGCCCGACGCATGCGTCGCCGTGGTGACGTCGGCTGAGCGGGAGCTCGCCGTACGCCGGCTGACGGCAGTTGGCCTGTCGTGTCCCACCGTGCTCGTGGCCGCGGAAGACGTCGAGGCTGGCAAGCCATCTCCTGACGGGTTCCTGCGTGCGGCAGCCGCGCTCGGGGTCTCCGCGGAGGACTGCGCCGCCTTCGAGGACGCTGAAGCGGGCCTGCAGGCCGCGAGGGCCGCAGGTGCGTTCACCGTCGTCGTCGGTGGCTACGAGTCACCCATCACCCGTGATCTCCGACGAGTGATCGACTTCCGCCAGGTGAGAGCACGCATCGAGGGCCACCGCGTGGTGCTCGCACTCCCCTAACCTTTGGCATCGCCTCCTGCGGGGCGGGCTCACGGCCATGCCGCGACGGCTCAGACGTCCGATCATGGCCCGAGGGGCGCACGCCGGGCCGCCGCCAGGGATGGAGTGTCCCGGTTGTTGGGGGTGAGCGAGACATGTCCCAAAGGAGGAATCCTCTACGGAACGCTCCGCTGGGCCGACCGACCGCCCCGAAGCCCCGGGCGACCCGGTCAGGCCATGGCGCCGCGTCCTATGGCCGTTACTACAGACGCGTGCGTCTGGCCACGCCGTGGGCCATCGTTGCGCAACGGCCCGCGGAACGCAGGCCCACCACAGGGCAGCGGCGAGCGTCTCGTGCACCGGACAGTTCGCGGCAGCGCGGCCCTCACTCGGCGAGGCCTCCAGCCAGCAGGCTGTGGACAACGGTGTCCCGGCGACCCGATTTGAAGGTCATGTGCGAGCGCAGCACGCCTTCGCGCCGGAACCCGCATCGCTGAGCTACCCGCTGCGAGGCGATGTTGTCGGGGCCGCAGGTCAGTTCCACGCGCGCGAGGTTCAGGGCGTCGAAGCCCCAATCCGTCAGCAGCCGAACGGCTGTGGTCGCGGCACCCCGACCACGCGCCGCCGTCGTGAGCCAGTACCCGATGGACGCCCGTCGCTGCGTCAGATCGACCGCGTACAGCGACACACCGCCCCACAGCATCCCCGTGCCGCACGCCGCCACCGCCAGCTGCAACTCCTGCCCCGCGATCCGCGAGCGCTGCTGGTCCTCCAAGAACCGCTGCGCGTCCTCGACGAGGTAAGGGTCAGGGGACGGCCATGTGAACGCCAGCACCTCCGGGTCAGCGAAGGCCGCATGCAGAGCGACTGCCTCGTCGGCGAGCCACGGTCGCAACAGGACGCCACCGGAGGACAAGTCCGGGTCAGGCAGCGGTAAGGCGCTCACCGCAAGCAGCATAGGAGCCCCGCAACCACGGGCGACCCCGCACGCACTCATCTGGCGCAAGTGGTGCGGCCGCCGGCCTGGCCTGACGCGCTCCACACCCGACCTCTCCCTCGAAGGGCAGCCGGTCATGCTCCAGACAGGGGCCACTGCCGCACGCCGAGACCTGGTCCCGCGGTGTCTGCCCGCCGCGCTGTGGGTTTCGGCAGGGCGCGCAGGATTTCGGCGATGCAGGAGACCTGTAGCCAAGCCGTAGCGGAGGACACGGTGTTCTCGAACGACTCCGCCAGGCGTCGGCTCCGACCCAGGCGTGCGTGGGCGACCTCCAGCCTGCTTGCCGCACCAACGTAGTCGTCCTCGCTAGGGACACAGCCGGTAAGACCTCCGGCCTCCAGCAGAGCGTCTTCCCCGGCGGTGGTGGCGGCCGATGGGGCGCTGGTCCAGCGTGGCCCTCTACGGCGAGGAGCTGGGGAACCTCGCGAGCGCTGCCAAGGTCGCCCAGCGTCCACGTCCTCTTCGGCGTGATCAACCAAGACCGGGACACCGCCGAAGCGGACGACGCGGAGCTTCCCTCCTGAACACCGGCAGCCGACATACGTGAGGCCCGTCCCAGCAGGGACGGGCCTCATCGCAATCTACGAAGAGTGTCTCCGCGTTCTACGAAGACCTCATGGTGGAGGTGGCGGGAATCGAACCCGCGTCCGATGACGTGGAACCAGGACTTCTCCGGGCGCAGCTCGCTGCGCTCTTTCTCAGCCCTCGCGATCTAGCAAGCGTGTCGCGAAAGCGGGCTCAGTTGTCTAAAAGTCCCCACAGCCCCGACAACGAGGACTGTGAGCAGTGGCTCTCTAGATGACGCCAGTTACCGAGTCGAGAGCACTCTCGGGCTGACGGACTTCAGGACTCGCTCAGGCGGCGAGTGCGAAGTCGGTGCGCTTGGAATCGGCACCTATTGGTTTGCGCGGATCGTTAACGAGATAACCGTGCGTCCTCGGCCCGCTTCTCCTGGCTGAACGACCACCGTCGAAACCGATCACCCCCATGTGCAGTTGTCAACCGCCCGACCACCCCGGAGGGCGGACGCGCGTGGTCAGTCTACGGGAGAACGCGGCGGGCGTCGCCTAGATTCCCTCAGTCGCGGGACCGTTCGCCGCGCGCGATGGGCCGCCGAGCGCCACGATGCACGGAGCACTCCGCACCGATCCCCCGAGGTGACCATGTCCGCCCCCGACCAGACGCCCGACGGCGACCGCAACGAGACCCCCACGGAGCGGATGGACCGCAACTGGAACGAGCTGCTCCAGGAGCTGCGTGTCACCCAGACGGGCGTGCAGATCCTCACGGGGTTCCTGCTGACGGTCCCGTTCCAGCAGCGCTTCGGCGATCTGGACGCCTATCAGCGGAACCTGTACCTGGAGCTGGTGGTGTTGGCGGTGATCACGACAGGCCTGATCGTGGCGCCCGTGAGCGTGCATCGGATCCTGTTCCGCAAACGCCTGAAGGCCGAGCTGGTGTCCGCGGCGGACCGGTTGGCGCGGGCGGGCCTGGGGACGTTGGCGCTGGTGCTCTCGGGCACCGCGATGCTCATCTTCGACGTGGTGGTGGGCCGTGCGGAGGGGATCGTGGCGGGCGCCACGGTGCTCGTCGCGCTGACGGCCCTCTGGCTGGTGATCCCGTTGCGCCTGGCCCATGTCTCGGGTGACTCGCCGCGGCCGAGCCCGTAGCGGCGGACGGTGGTCCGGACGGCTAGACGCCCGCCGCCAGGACGTCCGCGAGCGCGTAGGACACCGGCTCCTCGAGCTGCTCGTAGGTGCACGATGACGGGTCGCGGTCGGGCCGCCAGCGCCGGAACTGGGCGACGTGCCGGAACCGGTCGCCCTCGAGGTGGTCGTAGCCGACCTCGACGACCAGCTCGGGGCGCAGCGGGATGAAGGAGAGGTCTTTGCCGGCGCTCCACCGGCTCTGCTCGGACTCGCGCGGGGTGCGGCCGCTGGCGTCGTAGTTCCACGGGTGGTCGTCGAGCGAGGTGACCAGCGGTGCGAGCTCGGTGACGAGCTCGCGGCGCCGGGCCATCGAGAAGGCGGCGGCGACGCCCACGGACGCGAGCACCCCCTCGGACGTGTACAGGCCGAGCAGCAGGGAGCCGACGGCGTCGTCGCCGGACTTGTGCGGGCGGTACCCGGCGATCACGCAGTCGGCGGTGCGCCCGTGCTTGACCTTCGCCATGACGCGTTTGCCCGGTTGGTAGAGCAGATCGGCGGACTTCGCGACGACTCCGTCGAGCCCGGCGCCCTCGAAGCTCTGGAACCAGTCGGCGGCCACGGCCTGGTCGTCGGTCTGGGCGGTGACGTACACCTGCGGGTTGGGGCTGATGATCTGCTCGAGCCGCGCCCGGCGTTCCGCGAAGGGCGTGCCCGTCAGGTCGGCGTCGTCCAGCGCGAGCAGGTCGAACAGGATCAGCAGCGCCGGGGTCTCCCGGGCGAGCAGCCGCACCCGGGACGCGGCGGGGTGGATCCGCTGCTGGAGCGCGTCCCAGTCCAGTCCGCCGGTGGTGGCGGACGGGAGGACGATCTCCCCGTCGACCACGCACCGCTCGGGAAGGTGGGCGAGCGCCGCCTCCACGATGTCGGGGAAGTACCGCTGCATCGGGCGGGTGTTGCGGCTGCCGATCTCCACCTCGTCGCCGTCTCGGAAGACGATCGCGCGGAAGCCGTCCCACTTCGGCTCGTAGAGCTCGCCCGGGGGGATCGCCGGCACGGACTTGGCCAGCATCGGGTCCACCGGCGGCATCACAGGCAGGTCCATCGGCCCAGTGTGGCCCGCACTCCGCACGCCGGCCACAGGTCGCGTCCGCGCCTACACCGGCCCGAATGCCAGGACGCAGTTCTGCCCGCCGAACCCGAACGCGTTGGTGATCGCGTGCCGGACGCGCTGCTCGCGCGCGACACCGGGCACGTAGTCGAGGTCGCACTCGGGGTCGGGTGTCGCGTAGTTGATGGTCGGTGGGATGACGCCCTCGACGATGGCCATCGCGCAGAGCAGGGAGGCCAGCGTCCCGGCGGCGCCGATCAGGTGCCCGGTCATGGACTTGGGCGCCGTCACAGCCAGGCCGTCGGCGTGCGCACCGAAGGCCTGGCGCAGGGCCATGGTCTCCGTGCGGTCGTTGGCCAGGGTCGAGGTGCCGTGCGCGGCGACCAGCTCGACGTCCGACGGGTCGAGGCGGGCTCGGCGCAGGGCCTGCGCGATGGCCTGGGCGGCGTACCGGCCGCTGGGGTCGGGGGCGACGATATGGAAGGCGTCGGAGGTCATCGCACCGCCCAGCACCTCGGCGTAGACGCGGGCGCCGCGGGCCCGGGCGTGGGAGAGCAGCTCCAGCGTGCAGACCACGGCGCCTTCGCCGAACACGAACCCGTCGCGGTCGGCGTCGAAGGGGCGGCTGGCCTCCTGCGGGGAGTCGTTGTTGCGGGACAGCCCGCGCATGGTGGTGAGGCCGGCGAACATCACAGGTGTGATGGCCGCGTCAGTGCCCCCGGCGATGACGACGTCCGCCTCGCCGGCCAGCAGCGTCCGGCGGGCGTCGAGCAGGGCGGCCGTCCCGCTGGCACAGGCCAGGGCGCTGGCGTTGACCGGGCCGTGCACCCCCAGGTCGATCGCGACCTCGCAGGCCGCCATGTTGGTGAGCGACGACGCGACGAAGCTCGGGCTGATCGCCCGGATGCCGTCGAGCGCGTACGCCTCGGTGGCGTCCTGGATCTCGGGGTAGCCGGAGACGGCGCTGTTGATCACGACCCCCGCGTCGACGTCCTCAAGGCTGGGCCCCAAGCCCGCGTCGGCCACGGCCTCGCGTGACGCCGCGACGGCGAGCTGGGACGCCCGGGAGGACCGCTTGCGCCGCTTGACGGGCAGCAGCGCCGCCGGGTCGAACCCGCGGACCTCCCCCGCGATGCGGGTCGGGAACTCGGACGCGTCGAACGCGGTGATCTTGTCGACGCCGCTACGCCCCTCGAGCAGCCCCGCCCACGTCTCGGGCCACGAGTTGCCCAGCGGGGTGAGCGCCCCCATCCCGGTGATCACCACCCGCCGGTCGTCGGCCACGTGCTCGGCCATGTCAGCCACGGCGCTCCATTCCCACCGGGGCCTCCCCTGTGCTCCGCGCCGGCGACTCCAGCAACCCGTCGCGGTCGTCCTGCACCGCCTGCTCGACGACCTTGAAGTGCATCTTCTTGCCGGTCGCGGTCAGCGGGACCTCGTCGACGAACCGGTACGCGCGCGGGCGCTTGAAGTCCGCGAGCGCGTCGTGCCCTCGGCAGAACGCGTCCAGCTCGTCGACGCCCACCACCCCGTCGCGGCGGACCACATACGCGACGATCCGCTGCCCCCACCGCTCGTCCGGGACACCCACCACCACGGAGTTCGCGACGTCCGGGTGGTCGGCGAGAGCCGCCTCGACCTGCACCGGGTGCACGTTCTCCCCGCCCGACAGGATCATGTCGTCCTTGCGGCCCAAGATCGTCACGTACCCGTCGGCGTCCCAGGTGGCCATGTCGCCCGGGTAGAGCCACCCGTCGTGGAACTTCTCCTCCTCCAGCCCGGGCAGGTTCACGTAGCTGTAGCCGGACTTGGGCGAGCGCATGATCAGCTCCCCGGCCTCGACGCCGTCCTGCGCGACGAGCTCGTCGGGCGCGGCGCGGCGGTCCTCGAAGACCTTGACCACGGCGACGTCGTCGTCGGTGCACGCCCGCCCGGCGGTCCCGGCGCGATCGGGCAGGTCCTCGGGCCGCAGGAACGTGTTCCAGAACGCCTCGGTGGTGCCGTAGCCGTTGAAGATCCGGGGGGTGAGCACCTGCTGGTAGCGCAGCGCCGCCGCGCGGTCCAGGGGCGCCCCCATCGTGACGATGCCGTTGAGCGTGCCGAGGTCCCGGGGCTCGCGCTCCTGCTCGGCTGCGAGCATCTCCAGCGTGGTCGGCGCGCCGATCAGGAAAGTCAGGGAGTGCTCCCCCACCCAGTCGAGCACGGTGGCCGCGTCGAAGGCGCGCATCGGCGCCACGCTCGCGCCGATGTAGAAGGCTGGCGTCGGGCCGCCGGAGTGCAGGCCGCCGCGGTGGAACCACGGGGTCATGTTGAGGGTGCGGTCGGCCGGGGTCAGCGGGAAGTGCATGATCACGTCGTGGGCGGTCATCACCTCAACGAGGGACGGCAGCGCCACGCCCTTGGGCATGCCGGTGGTGCCCGAGGTGTACAGCCGGGTGGTCTCCTCGTAGGTGGAGAACCCGTCGAGCGGGACCGCCTGCAGCCCGCCGCCGGACTGCTCGACCGCCGCGTCGAAGGACTGCACGCCGTTGCCGCCCGGCCCCACCACCAGCACCGCCGGCGAGGTCCCCGCCAGGTCGAGCGCTCGCTGCGCGGCGGGCGCGCACTCCTGGTCGTAGACGAACACCACCGGGTCGCTGTCCCGCAGGATGTGCGAGATCTCCGCGGGGGCGAGCCGGTAGTTGATCGGCACGCTGACCGCGCCGAGGCTGTGCGTGGCGAGGTACAGCAGTGCGAACTCGACGCCGTTGTAGAGCTGGTAGACCACCGCGTCGCCCCGGCCCGCGCCGCGCTCGGCCAGCATGGTCGCGGTGCGGTCCACGTCGGCGCCGAGCTGCGCGTAGGTCCACGTCCGCCCGCTCACGGGCTCGGTGACCGCCACGGCGTCGCCGTACCTGCGCACGTTGCGGCGGAACCCCGCGACGTACGTCAGCTCGTGCTCGACGTACTGCTGGAACCTGGTCGGGTCGTAGCTCACAGTGCGGGTCCTCTCGGTCGTCGGCCGGGCATGGACGCAGGTGGGGCTTCAGTCCCGGCGGGGACGCTCCGGGAGGGCGATGGGCGCCGTGGCGTCGACGTGGAACGGCGGCGCGGCGATGGACAGCCCGCCGTCGACCACCAGGGTCTGGCCGGTGATGTACTCCGAGCCGGGAGAGAGCAGGAAGTCGACGGTCGCGGCCATCTCGTCGACGGTCCCGGCGCGCCCCTTGGGGATGCGGGCCAGCACGCTCTCGATCGGGGGGATGCCGTCCATCGCGTAGAAGTAGTCCAGGGAGTCGGACTGGATGAGCCCTCCACTGACGGCGTTGACGTTGATGCCGTACCCGGCGAACTCCACGGCCATGAACCGCACGAACGACTCGACGGCCGCCTTGTAGGAGCCCAGGGCCGCGTAGGTGGGGAACGCGCGGATGCTGCCGTAGCTGGTCAGCGCGACGATGCGCCCGCCCCGGTCCATCAGCGTCACAGCCTCCTGCGCGCCCAGCACGAACGGGCGCACGTTGACGCCGTAGGCGCGGTCCAGGTGGTGGGGCTTGAGGTCGACCACGTGCTTGAACGCCGCGGCTGCCGCGCTGTTCACGTAGTAGTCGAGCCGCCCGTACTCCTCGGCGACCGCGTCGAAGAGCGTCGTCACCTCCTCCGGGTTCTCGAGGTCGGCCCGCACCGCGAAGCCCCCGCCGCCCAGGCGTTTGAGCTCGCGCACCACCTCCTCGGCCAGCTCGGAGTTCTTGCGGTACCCGACCACCACCTGGCACCCGCGCTCGGCCAGCCGCTCCGCGACCCTGCGCCCGATGCCGCGCGACCCCCCGGTCACCAGAGCGATCTTGTCGTTGCTGTGCTCCACGTCGTCTCCCCTGCCCCTGGTACGCCGACGTGGTCAGTCTGGCCCGGCGCCGCCTCGGTGGCTACACCGAGGTGAGGAAGACGTCGAACAGGTGCGGGTGGTGGGCGTGCACGAGCACCGCGAACACCACGGCGTCGAACAGCAGGTGGACGGTCAGCACGTACGTCAGCGACGCCGTCTTGGCGTACGTGAGCCCTTGCACCAGGGCGAAGGGCACGGTCAGCAGCGGCCCCCACGACTGGTAGCCGAGCTCCCACAGGAACGACACGAACACCGCGGCCTGCAGCACGTTCGCGGTCCACATCGAGAAGTGCCTGCGGAGCAGCGCGAAGACCGTGCAGATGAAGAACAGCTCGTCCCACGTGCCCACGGCCGCGACGCCCACGAACAGCCGGGCGATCTCCCCCGAGCCGTCCAGGGCCGGCCAGTTCTGCCACGCGCCGGAGGTCAAGAAGTACCAGGGCAGCACCAGGTACCCGGCCACGACCACGACGATCAGGTAGGTCCAGTGCACGCGCGTCCACGGCCGCCCGACCCGCCAGGGGAAGGTGATCGCGTCGTGCCGCAGCCACCAGCGCGACAGCGCGAGCGGGACGGCCACCGCCAGGGCCAGCACCACGGCGAACCGGGCGATGCCCGCGTCCGACAGGTCGGCCTTCAAGGAGATCGCGCTGATGATCCCCATGCCGACGGCGATGAGGGTGAGGTCGGCTCCGAGCGCGCGGTCCACCGCCCAGGCCAGCAGCACGCCCGCGACCAGGGGGAGGTAGGCGATCGGCCGCAGGTGCACGGCGAACAGCAGCACCGCCGAGCCGCAGACCAGCGCGGCGGCGAGCAGGCGCACGGCGGCGAGGCGCCCGGTCGGCGGCGTCGCCAGCGCAGCTCCGCGCAGGGTGTCGGTCACAGCGGTACCTTCCCGCACGCCGAGCCGTCCGGCCACCGCGCGCCGACCTCCGCGCACCCGCCGCTTCCGTCGCGAGGACGGAGCGCAGGGTCCAGAGTGGTCGGGTGGCCAACCGACTCGCTCACAGCACCAGCCCGTACCTGCTGCAGCACGCCGAGAACCCCGTCGACTGGCACGAGTGGGGCGACGAGGCGTTCGCCGAGGCGCGCCGTCGCGACGTGCCGCTGCTCGTCTCGGTCGGTTACGCGTCCTGCCACTGGTGCCACGTCATGGCCCACGAGTCCTTCGAGGACGACGCGACCGCCGCGTACATGAACCAGCACTTCGTGAACGTCAAGGTGGACCGCGAGGAGCGGCCCGACGTGGACGCCGTGTACATGGCCGCCACGCAGGGCATGACGGGCCAGGGCGGCTGGCCCATGACGGTCTTCACGACGCCTGACGGCCAGCCGTTCTTCTGCGGCACCTACTTCCCGCCCGTCCCGATCGGCGGCATGGCCTCGTTCCGCCAGGTGCTCGAGGCCGTCGAGGACGCGTGGCGCACGCAGCGCGAGGACCTGCAGAGCAACGCCGAGGTGATCGGCGAGGCGCTCGGGTCGCGACCAGCTCCTGTCCCCGGAGCCGGCGGCGTCCCCTCGGCCGCGGCGATGGAGGCCGCCGCGGCGGCGGCGCGCGACGAGATCACCGGCTCGTACGACGCGCAGGACGGCGGGTTCGGCTCCGCGCCCAAGTTCCCGCCGACGATGGTGCTCGAGTGGCTGCTGCGACGTGCTGCGCGGGCGCACGACGTCGTGGCCCTCGACATGGCCGAGCACACCCTCACGGCGATGGCCCGCGGCGGCATGGCGGACCAGATCGGCGGCGGCTTCGCCCGGTACTCAGTCGACGCGAGCTGGACCGTGCCGCACTTCGAGAAGATGCTCGAGGACAACGCGTTGCTGCTGCGCGTGTACACGCACTGGTGGCGGCAGACCGGCTCGGCCCTGGCGCTCGACGTCGCCGAGCGGACCGCGCGGTGGCTCATGCGGGCGCTGCGCACCGACCAGGGCGGCTTCGCCTCCTCCCTCGACGCCGACACGCGGGGCGTCGAGGGGGCGACCTACGTCTGGACGCCCGCGCAGCTGGAGGAGGTGCTGGGCGCGGAGGACGGCGCCTGGGCCGCGAAGGTCTTCGGGGTGACCGAGGAGGGCACGTTCGAGCACGGCGCCTCGGTGCTCCAACTGCGGCACGACCCCGGGCAGGACGCCGCCGAGCGACTGGCCTCGGTCCGCCGGCGCCTGCTCAAGGCCCGGCGCGACCGCCCGCAGCCCCAGCGTGACGAGAAGGTCGTCGCGGCGTGGAACGGCCTGGCGATCACCGCCCTGGCTGAGTCCGGCGCGATCCTGGGGCACCGGCACTGGGTGGCGGCCGCGCTGCGCGCCGCGGCCCTGCTCGACACGGTGCACCTGCGCACCGAGCCCACCGGGCCCGACGGCGCCGCCGAGACCCGTGTGATGCGGACGTCCCGCGACGGCGTCGTCAGCACGGCCGCGGGTGTCCTCGCGGACTACGCGAACGTCGCCGAGGGCTTCCTTGCCCTGTACTCGGTGACGGATGACGAGCACTGGTTCACCCGGGCTGGCGAGCTGCTGGAGACCGTGCTGTCCCACTTCTCCGACGGCGACGGCGGCTTCTTCGACACCGCAGACGACCGCACCGACCCGGTCCTGGCCCGCATGCTGCGCCCCCGGGACATCGCCGACGGCCCGGCGCCCGCCGGCCCGTCCGCCGCCGCCGGCGCGCTGCTGGCGTACGCGGCCCTCACCGGCTCGGCACGCCACCGCGAAGCCGCCGAGGCCGCGCTCGCCGTGCCGCTCGCCATCGCCGCACGGGCGCCACGCGCGTGCGGGTGGGCCCTCGCCGTCACCGAGGCCGCGCTGGACGGGCCCGTGCAGGTCGCGGTCATCGGTCGCTCGCTCGACCCGGCCACCGGAGAGCTCGCCCAGGTCGCGCGGCGTTCTCCCGCCCCGGGCGCGGTGCTCGCGGTCGGGGACCCGGAGCGCATCGAGGTGCTCGGCACCCGCGTCCCGCTCCTCGAGGGGCGCACGCTCGTGGGCGGGCTCGCGGCCGCCTACGTGTGCCGGGGGTTCGTGTGCGACCTGCCCGCCACCGACCCGGGACAGCTGGCCCGTGCGCTCGGTGGCGCGGCCACGGCGCCGGGCGCACGATGAGGTATGGACGAACTCCACCTTCTGCACCGCGTGAACGCGGACAAGATCACGTCGCTGGTGACGCAAGTCGGCGACCGCTGGGACACTCCGACGTCCTACGCCAACTGGACAGTCCGAGAGCTCCTCAACCACCTCACGGCCGAGCAGCTGTGGGCGCCTGAGCTGCTCGCGGGGCGGAGCGTCGAGGAGATCGGCGACCGCTTCGAGGGCGACCTCCTCGGGGACGACCCGCTGGCCGCGTGGCGGCTCGCGGTGGAGTCGGCGCTCGCCGCGTTCGCCGAGCCGGGCGCCCTCGAGCGCACCGTGCAGTTCAGCGACACGCCGCTGACTGCCGACCAGTATCTCGACCAGATGGTCACCGACCTGGCCCTGCACAGCTGGGACCTGGCCACGGCCATCGACGCCGACGCCGACCTCGACCCCGCCACGGTGGACCGCCTGCTCGTGGAGTGGACAGGCAGGGCCGAGGAGTCGCTCCGCGGCCCGATGTTCACGGGCCCGGACGAGCCGCCGTCTCCGATCGACGTCTCCGACGAGGAGGAGGCTCAGACCCGGCTGCTGGCCCTGTTCGGCCGCCGCGCCTGACGCTCACCAGCCTCCGCCGCCGCCACCGCCCCCACCGCCGCCGGAGAACCCACCGCCTCCAGAGGACCCGGAGTCTCCCGACGATCCGGGGGTCGCGGCCAGTGACGTCGTCGCGACCTGGTTGAACCTCTCCAGGCTGCTGCCGAACGCCGCGTATGACACCCAGAACGGCCCGTGGGCGTAGGCCCCCACGTACCAGTCCGGCTCGGCCACGGCGCGGCCCTGCGCCGCGAGCGTGCCGAAGATCCCCGCCCACCGCTCCGCGAGCCCGAAGACGATCGCGTACGGCAGGTAGCGCGAGAACAGGTCCTCGCCCTCCTCGAACCGGAGCTGCTCCGCCTCCGCGGTCGCCAGGTACTGCTGGAACCCCTTGGCCTGCGCCAGCACCGCGGTGCCGGCGGCGGTCCGGGCCGGGGCGGCGCCCGCCATGGCGATCACCACGATGCCCACGACGCCCAGCGCCAGCGGTGGCAGCAGGGCCCCTGTCGCCTCGATCATCAGGCCGATGACGCCGATCAGGCCGGCGAGGGCGACCAGCCCGGTGCCCGCCCAGCGCCAGTGCGTCCGCACCTTGGCGGGCGAGGTCCGGAACCAGCCGCGTGCCGTGACCTCCTCGTAGAGGCCGGTCTGCACGGTGGCCATCGTGCCCGAGAAGGTGGCCTTGAGGTCGGTGAGCGTGATGCGGTCACGGCGGGTGAAGAGCGCGTCGTAGAGGGTGCGCTCGTAGGCGATGAGCCCTTCCGCGTCCCTCAGCCGCACCAGGGTCCAGTCCTTCGGCTTCTTGCCGGGCTTGCTGCGCGGCACCTCCTCGATGCGGAGGTAGCCGCGCACCGCGAGGTCGATCAGGGTGGCCGTGACGTCCTGCGGGTGCGCCACCTCGTCGAGCAGCGTCCCGAGCTCGCCTGGCCGGACGCCGGGCGGGGGTGAGAACTGCACGGCGACCGGGGCGCGCCGGTCCCGTGGGCCCACGGCCGCTTCGCCGCCCGCGACCGGCGCCAGCCCCGGGGTGAGCCCCAGGTACGCCTCGTCGCGTCCCCTCGACCGCACCCGATGGGTGGCCAGGCCGATGCCGCCGATCCCCACCAGCAGCGCGAGCGCCCCGCTCAGCGGGGTGGGCGCCAGCAAGGCCGCGGGATCGGGGCGCTCCTCGAACACCGGCTCGGCGCCCACCAGCGTGCCGACCGGCCAGCCGACGGCCACGCTGAGCTGGTCGCCCACCGGGATCGACGCCTGGGCGAAGCGGGCGACGTCGCCCTGGGCGTCAGCCGCGTCGCACCGGGCCGAGGAGCCCGCGGGGCCGGCGTAGCACGCGGCCTGCACGACCTCGCCGGGGCCGGTCACGGTGACGGTGACGTCCGAGAGCGGGATCTCCCAGTCCGCGCCGATGGCGTTCCAGTAGAGCTCGTCGACCTGCGCCCCGGTGACCGTGTCGGTCACGTCCGGGTTGGGCATCCCCGAGATCGTGTAGCCGACGCGGTAGGACTGCACGCCGTGGATGTCGTCGCGGTCGCGGTCCCCCACCCGCAGCACCAGGGCGTCCGACTCCTCCTCGAGGTTGACGCCCGCGGGCGCTCCCGACGGGCTCGAGGCCGTCACGTCCTCGATCGTGTAGACCCGGTCGCGGTTCTCGCCGGCGTCCATCCGGGTCACCCACGACAGGTACGGGCCGCGGCCGGGCTCGTCGCCGAAGTCGAAGTCGAAGTCGAGCTCGACCCGCATCGTGCCGTCGGTGGCCACCGCGACCTGCGCGTCGTACCGGGTGATCTGTCGCCCGTCGACCTCCTGGGCGGACGCCTGCGAGGCCGCCGGGCCCAGGAGGCACACCAGGGCGAGGAGCACGGCGCCGGCGAGGGCCAGGGCGCGCGTGCCCGACTCCCCCGCTCGCCGTCGAGCAGGGCTGGAGCCGTGGTCCACCTAGAGGTCTCTCTTCTCTCGGATCGCCCGGTGGGCTTCCAGGTTGTCCTGGCGCTCACGCAGCGCCTGGCGCTTGTCGTACTCGCGCTTGCCTCGTGCCAGGGCGATCTCCACCTTGGCCCTGCCGTCCAGGAAGTACAGCGACAGCGGGATGATCGTCTGCCCCTTGGCGCGGGCCTTCATGTCGAGCCGGTCGATCTCGGAGCGGTGCAGCAGCAGCTTGCGCTTGCGCCGCGGGGCGTGGTTGGTCCACGTGCCCTGCGTGTACTCGGGGATGTGCACCCCTTCGAGCCACGCCTCGCCGTTCTCCACCTCGCACCAGCCGTCGACCAGCGACGCGCGTCCGGCGCGCAGCGCCTTGACCTCGGTCCCCGTGAGGACGACGCCCGCCTCGAAGACGTCCTCGATCAGGTAGTCGTGACGTGCCTTCTTGTTGGACGCGACGAGCTTGCGCCCAGTGTCCTTGGCCACGACCTCCCCTTCCTCCCACGACGCGCGGACGGCTCCCGCCGGCGCGCTCCACCTTCCGGTCGTCGAGCCTACCGCCCGGGTGGTATCCAGCCCGAGCCAATACCCCCGGTCAGCGGCCGAGCAGCGGGCCCGGGTCCTGCGTGCCGCCGTTGACGTACACCTCGAAGTGGAGGTGGCACGCCGCGGAGGTGCCCGTGTTGCCCGAGTAGCCCAGCAGCGTCCCCTGCTCCACGCGCTGCCCGGACCTCACCGAGAAGCTCGTCATGTGGTTGTAGCTCGACATCAGCGAGCTGCCGTTGACGAGCCCGTGGTCCACCATGACCTGGTTGCCGAAGCCGTTCCGGTACTGCGCCCACTGCACCGAGCCCGCCCGGCCCGCGTAGATCGGGGTGCCGCAGTACGTGCGCAGGTCGATGCCCGCGTGCAGGCGCACGTACCCGAGCGTCGGGTGCAGGCGCATCCCGTAGTTCGAGGTGACGTACATCGGGTTGATGCTCGTCGGGTTGGCGAACAGGCTTCCGCCCACCGGGCCCGCGGGCGCCTGGGGCTTGCCCGCGGCCGCCGCCGCTGCCGCCTCGGCAGCCCGCTGCTGCGCCGCGATCGCGGCCAGCTCGGCGGCGATCTTCGCCGCCTCGGCGTCGGCTGCAGCGGCCTCGGCCTCAGCCGCGGCCTTCTGGTCCTCGATCTGCGCCTTCTTCGCGGCCTGCTGGGAGATCAGCTGCTGGATCTCGTCCTTGCGCTCCTGGGCCTGGGCCCGCGCCGCGTCCGCCTCCACGACCTTCTCGTCGGCCTCGGCCTTCAGCTCCTGCACGCGGCCGCGCACCGCCTCCAGGCGGGCCTGGCTGTTCGCGTTCTGCGCCTGCAGCTCCCGCAGCTCGTCGAGCGTGTTCGTCTGGGTGCGCAGTGCCGTGCTGACCAGCCCGTACTGCTCGATGAACTCCTCGGTGCTCTTCGCGCCCAGGACGATGTCCATGCTGGTCGCAGTGCCGCCGCCCTTGTACGCCTCGCGGGCCATCTGGCCGATGGACTCGCGGATCCGGGTGGCGCGGGCCGTGTCCTGCTCGATCGTCGAGCCGATCGACACCTCTTGGTCGAGCGCGTCCTGCAGGCGCGCGGCCACCAACGTCGCCTCGCGCTGCGACCGGTCGAGCGACTCCTGCGCCTCGGCGAGCTCGGCCTGGGCCTGCGGCATCCGCTGCTCCATGGCCTGCAGGTCGAGCAGAGCCTGGCCCAGCTCGGCGCTGAGGCCTTCGAGGGACGCGGCGAGCTGCTCGCGCTTGGCGGCGTTCTCCTGCTCCTGCTTCTTCGCGGCGGCGCGCTTGTCGGACAGGGTGTCCGCGATCGCGGGCCCGCCCACGGCGGTGAGCCCGGCCAGCGAGCCCACCAGCACGAGGGCGAGCATCCTGCTCCGCAAACGACGTCGTCTGCTCATGTGATCACACCTTGGTGTAACGGCTCAGGGTCACCAGTGAGGCGATCGCGGCCAGCCCGATCGCCACGATGGCGAGGAACGGCGCGATGACCATCACATCACTGGTCGTGACGTACGGGATCCAGGTCACCGAGCTGCCCAGCCAGTCGGCAATCAGATAATGCACCCCTGCCCACAGGGCTGCCACAGCCAGCCCGGCGCCCAGCGTCGCGGCGATGGCGCCCTCCAGCATGAACGGCAGCTGGATGAACATGTTCGACGCCCCGACGAGCCGCATGATGCCCGTCTCCCGGCGCCGGCTCATCGCGGAGAGCCGGATCGTGGTGGTGATCAGCAGCATCGCCGCCAGCAGCATCACCGCCGCCAGGCCCACCGACAGCATCGTGGCCCGGTTCAGCACCAGGAACAGCGAGTCGAAGAGCTGGCGCTGGTCGCGCACCTCGTCCACGCCCTGCCGCCCGGACAGCACGTCGGCGACCACCTGGTACTTCGTGGGGTCGGCCAGCTTGATCCGGAACGACGGCGACATGTCGTCGGCGGTCGTCTCCTCGGCCCACCACTGGTCGGAGTACATCTTCTGGAAGGACTCGAAGGCCTCTTCCTTGGTCTCGAAGTAGACCTTCTCGACATAGGGGGCGATGTCCGCGGAGGCTAGCTCGGCCTCGATCGCCTGCTTCTGGTCGTCGGTGACCTCGCCGCCCGCGCACGTCGCCTTCGACGAGACCTGCGGGCACAGGTAGACCGAGACCTCGACCTTGTCGTACCAGTCGTCCTTCATGGCGCCGATCTGCATCTGCAGCAGCGCGGCCGCGCCCACGAAGGTGAGCGAGACGAAGGTGACGAGGACGACGGAGATGGACATCGACAGGTTGCGCCGCAACCCGATGCCGATCTCGGACAGGATGAACTGGAGTCTCACTGCCGTGCCCCCTCAGCGCGCCGAGCCGTAGACGCCGCGTGACTGGTCGCGGACCAGCTCGCCCTGCGACAGCTCGATCACGCGCTTGCGCATCTGGTCGACGATCTCGTCGTCGTGGGTCGCCATGACGACGGTGGTGCCCGTCCGGTTGATCCGGTCCAGCAGCCGCATGATGCCCAGCGACGTGGTGGGGTCCAGGTTTCCGGTGGGCTCGTCGGCCAGCAGGATCGACGGCCGGTTCACGAACGCCCGCGCGATCGCGACCCGCTGCTGCTCGCCGCCGGAGAGCTCGTGCGGGCGCCGCTTCTCCTTGCCCGCCAAGCCGACCATCTCGAGCGTGTCCGGCACCGTCGTCTGGATGTGGTGCCGGGGCTTGCCGATGACCTGCAGCGCGAACGCCACGTTCTCGAACACCGTCTTGTTGGGCAGCAGGCGGAAGTCCTGGAAGACCGCGCCGATCTGGCGGCGCAGGTGCGGCACCTTCCATGACGACAGCGTGGTCAGGTCCTTGCCGGCGACGAACACCCGCCCGGCCGACGGCCGCTCCTCGCGCAGCACCAGCCGCAGGAAGGTCGACTTGCCGGAGCCGGAGGAGCCGACCAGGAAGACGAACTCCCCTCGCTCCACCTCCAGCGAGACCTGGTCGAGGGCAGGCCTCGCGCCGCGCGCGTAGACCTTCGTGACGTTCTCGAGTCGGATCACTGTGCCAGGGCCAGGTTCGGGGATATGGGGGCACCGAGGTGCCGGTGGGACGGTGCTGGCCTCGTGGCAGGTTAGGCGCGCGGCGCGACGGACCCGGGGTGACACGCCGCCGACGCGCCTGTGAGTGCGCCGACGGCGGCGCCCAACCCCCTCAGTGGCGCCGTGCGGGCTCGTTCGCGGCCCCTCGAGGGCTCCAGAGCCGCCTGCGGCCCCGCGCTACGCGCTGCCGGTCGCGCGGGCACGCCGCCGAGACAGGGCGTCGACCCCCGCGGCGGCGGCCAGCACCGCGCCGGTGACCACGTACTTGACGCCCGCGGAGTACCCGAGCAGGCCCATCCCGTTGTCGATCACGGCGATCACGGCGCCACCGATCAGCGCGTCGATGATGCGCCCCTTGCCGCCGAACAGCGACGTCCCGCCGATCACCGCGGCGCCGACCGCGTACAGCAGCACGTTCGAGCCCCCCGCGTTGGGGTCCACCGAGGTGGCCCGCGACGCCGCGAACACCCCGGCGACGGCCGCCATCGTCGAGCACGTCATGAAGCACACGATGCGGACCTTCTTCACGGCGATGCCCGCCCGCCGCGTCGCCTCCGCATTGCCGCCCACCGCGTACACGTGCCGGCCGAACGCCGTGCGGGTCAGCACGAAGCCCAGCACGAGGGCGATCACCGCGATGATCGGCACCACGATCGGCACCCCCTGGAGCGAGGTCCGCGCCGGGTTGAGGCTGCGCTCCTGGTTGAGCGCGCCCACGAGGCCGAGCACGACCACGGCGAGCACCACGATCTTGGCGACGACCAGCCCCCAGGGCGGAGTCAGCAGCCCTCGCGACCGGCGCACCGACCACGTCCGCAGGCTCGCCACCGCGTACGACGCGACCGCGATGCCCGCGAGGACCCAGCCCAGCAGCGGGGGCACGTTGCGGTTCTGGATCGCGACGATCACCGGGTCCGTGACCGGGACGTTGCCGCCGGAGCCGATGATGAGCAGCACGATGCCCTGGAACGCCAGGAACGCCGCGAGGGTCGCCACGAACGACGGGATGCCCACCCGGGCGACGAGCAGCCCCAGCATCAGCCCGATCGCGACCCCGGTGAGGATCGCCACCGCGAGCGCCGCGTACCAGGGCCACCCGAAGTCGCGCAGCGTGACCGCCAGCACGGCTCCGCACACGCCCGACGCGAAACCCGCCGAGAGGTCGATCTCGCCGAGCAGCAGCACGAACACCAGCCCCATGGCGATGGTCGCCACGACAGCGCCCTGCTGGAAGAGGTTCGCGATGTTGAGCACCGAGGGGAACGTCTGCGGCTTGAGCAGCACGAACACCCCCGCGAGCACGGCCAGCGCAAGGATCGCCGGGAGCGACCCCATGTCGCCGCCGCGCACGCGCCGCCAGTACGCCTGGACCGCCTCGGCGAGCGTGGGCTGCTCGACGGCGCCGGCCAGCGGGGTCGAGGACGGGGGCGGCGTGGCAGGCCTGACGGTGGGTGCGCTCATGCGGGGGTGCCTCCGTTGCTCGTCGGGTCTGCCGTGGGAGCGGCTGTCGGGGCCGTGGGGGTGGCGCCCTCGGGCCGAGCGGCGCCGTCCGAGCGCGACGCCGGCCCCGCGCTCGTCGCGCCGCTCGTGATGAGCTCGATGACCTCGGCGCGGCTCGTGCCCGCCGCCCGCACCTGCGCGGCGGTCTGCCCCAGGTAGAGCACCGCGATCGAGTCCGCGACCTCGAACACGTCATGCATGTTGTGCGAGACCAGCACGACCGCCAGGCCCGCCTCGGCCAGCTGGCGCACCAGCTGCAGCACCTGCTCGGTCTGGGCGACGCCGAGCGCGGCGGTCGGCTCGTCGAGGATGACCAGCCGGGAGTTCCACAGCACCGCCCGCGCGATGGCCACCGTCTGCCGCTGCCCGCCCGACAGGCTCGCGACGTGCTGCCGGACCGAGCGCACCGACCGCACCGACAGTTGCGCGAGCACCTCGGCAGCCCGGGTCTCCATCGCCTGCTCGTCGAGCCGGAACCCCTTCTTCAGCTCACGACCGAGGAACATGTTGTGGACGATGTCGAGGTTGTCGCACAGCGCGAGGTCCTGGTAGACGACCTCGATGCCCAGGTCGTTCGCCTGCGCGGGGTCGGAGATGTGCGTGGTGCGGCCCTCGAACAGCACCTCGCCGGCGTCGAACGGGAAGATGCCCGCGATGCCCTTGATCAGCGTCGACTTGCCCGCGCCGTTGTCGCCGACGAGCGCGGTGACCTCCCCCGCCCGTGCCACCAGGTCGACGCCCCGCAGGGCGTGCACGGCCCCGAAGCTCTTGCTGCCGCCGCGCACCTCGAGGGTCGGGGGCAGGGCCGGGTCGGTGTCGGCCGGGACGGCATGCGTCATCGTCCACCTCGTCGGTTCGGTTCGCGGGTCGGGCGGGCGCCGGGACGCGTGAGGTCCCGGCGCCCGCCCCCCGGGTCAGGAGATGCCGGCCTCTGCGCACTTGTCGGCGAGCTCCGCCGTGCAGACGTTCTCGACGGTCGTGTACCCGTCGTCGATGACGTCCTTGACGTTGTCGAAGTAGATCGCCTGCGGTTCCAGCAGGACGGACTGCACGTCCTCGCCGGACTCGGTGTCGGTCACCGTCTCGGTCGCGAG
This sequence comes from Cellulomonas chengniuliangii, assembly GCF_024508335.1. Classification (NCBI taxonomy): domain Bacteria; kingdom Bacillati; phylum Actinomycetota; class Actinomycetes; order Micrococcales; family Cellulomonadaceae; genus Cellulomonas; species Cellulomonas chengniuliangii. The sequence continues at coordinate 2,489,722 of NZ_CP101988.1, forward strand.
GTCCGAGGTGTCGCCGCCCGTGGCGAGCGCCACCGCCAGCTCGGCAGCGGCGTCGGCCTCCTTCTTCACGGCCTTGTACACGGTCATGCACTGGTCGCCGGCGAGGACGTTCTGCAGGCCCTGGTCGGTCGCGTCCTGGCCCGTCACCGGCACGGTGCCGTTCGCGCCGTTCTTCTCGAGGATGGCGATGGTCGAGTTGCCGAGGCCGTCGTTCGCCGCGAGGACGCCGTCGATCTCGCCGCCCTGCTCGGTCCACATCTGCTCGAAGATCGTCCCGGCCTGCTGGTTGTCCCAGTCCGGCACCGCCTGGTCGGCCACGATGGTGTACGCCCCCGAGTCGACCTGGGACTGGAGCGCCTCGACGGCGCCCTGCTTGAACAGCGTGGCGTTGTTGTCCGTGGGCGAGCCGTTGAGGAACGCGATGTTCGCGGTGGTGGTCCCGGCGTCGGTCAGGCACTTCTGCAGGCCCTCGCCCTGCAGCGCCCCCACGGCGACGTTGTCGAAGGACACGTAGAAGTCCGCGCCGCCGCCCAGGGTGAGCCGGTCGTAGTCGATCGTGGAGATGCCCTGGGCCTGCGCCTTCGAGAGCACCGCCTTGCCCGATCCGGAGTCGAGGTTCGCGATCATGAGCACGTTGACGCCGCTCGTGATCATCTGGTCGGCGATGGTCTGGAACTGGGTCTTGTCACCCTGGGCGTTCTGGATGTCGTAGTCGACCCCCGCGGCCTCGAACGCCTCCTCGAGGTACTTGCGGTCGGCGGTCTCCCACCGGGCCGAGGACTTCGAGTCCGGCAGGATCACGCCCACCTTCGCTGCCGAGCTCTCACCAGGGCTGGCGCCTGAGCCGCCCTCCGAGTCCGAGTCGTTCGAGCACCCGGCCACCAGGAGCGCGGACGCTGCCAGGGCCGCTGTCGCCAGGATCTTGCCTCGTCGCATCGCGCTCCCCCTCGTGACGCCGCCCCGTCGCGCTCGTCGACCGAGCGAGGGAGCCCGGATTCACTTGTCAGCGTCAACATAAGCCGGTGTGATGTGGATCACAAACGCTGACAGAGGGCTCCGAACCCGCCCATCGACGAGCAGGACCCCGAGGCACTCGCTCCTCGGGGTCCTGCTCGTCGATCTGGTCGGCCGCGCCCGGCTGCGGGCGCGTCAGGGGGTCGGTCAGGCGCGCACGTCCTGGCCGCGGCGCCAGCGGATGCCCGCCTCGAGGAACCCGTCGATGTCGCCGTCGAAGACCCCGGCGGTGTTCCCGACCTCGTGCTCCGTGCGCAGGTCCTTGACCATCTGGTACGGGTGCAGCACGTAGGAGCGCATCTGGTCGCCCCAGCTCGCCTTGATGTCGCCGGCCATGGCCTTCTTCGCGGCGTTCTCCTCCGCCTGGCGCTGCAGCAGCAGCCGGGACTGGAGCACGCGCAGCGCCGCGGCGCGGTTCTGGATCTGCGACTTCTCGTTCTGCATCGACACGACGATGCCGGTGGGGATGTGCGTCATGCGCACCGCCGAGTCGGTGGTGTTGACCGACTGGCCGCCCGGGCCGGACGAGCGGAACACGTCGACCTTGATCTCGTTCTCGGGGATCTCGATGGAGTCCGTCTGCTCGATGAGCGGGATGACCTCGACCGCCGCGAAGGACGTCTGGCGGCGGCCCTGGTTGTCGAACGGCGAGATCCGCACCAGGCGGTGGGTGCCCGCCTCGACGGACAGGTGCCCGAACGCGTACGGGACCTTCACCTCGAAGGTCGCCGACTTCAGGCCGGCCTCCTCTGCGTAGGACGTGTCCAGCACGACCGTCGGGTAGTTGTGGCGCTCAGCCCACCGCAGGTACATCCGCAGCAGCATCTCCGCGAAGTCGGCGGCGTCCACGCCACCGGCGCCGGCGCGGATCGTCACGACCGCCTCGCGCTGGTCGTACTCGCCGGCGAGCAGCGTGCGGACCTCGAGGGCGTCCAGGTCCTTGCGGATCTTGACCAGGTCGGCCTCGGCCTCGGCCAGGGTCTCCTCGTCGCCACCGTCCTCGGTGGCCATCTCCACCAGCGTCTCGAGGTCGTCGATGCGGCCGCCGAGCTTCTGCACCCGGTCCAGCTCCGCCTGCGTGGCCGAGAGGGCCGAGGTGATGCGCTGCGCCGCCTCCGGGTCGTCCCACAGGTCCGGCGCGGAGGCCTTCTCGGAGAGCTCCGCGATCTTGGCGTGGAGCACCGTCGGGTCGCTCACCGCCTGGATGGATTCCAGAGTCGTACGCAGGTCGCGGATCTCCGCGGAGAAGTCAGTGGTGGCCACGGCGGTCCAGGTTACCCGGTCGCGCTGGGCCCCCGGCATACGCACGCGCGGCCCCGCGTGCGGCGCCGCTCACCAGGCGCGCGCGCTCGACGCGGCCTCGAGGGCGATGCCCTCCGACCAGGGCGCCGTGATCCAGCTGATCAGCGCGGGCCGGGCGAACGCGCCCAGCCGCACCACGGCGGTGCGCCCGTCGGGCGAGGACGCCTCGAGCACCTGGACGTCGTCGAGCCCGTCCACGAGCTCCGGGTGGTCGGCGAGGAACTCCTGCACCGCTCGGCGCACGCCCGCGTCGGTGATGGGCACGTGCCCGCCGGGCGACCCGGCCTGATCGCCCGCGTAGTACCGCGCGGCCGAGACCTCGTCCGACGCGGTGATCGCCGCCGCGTCCGCGGTCGCCAGCAGCCGCTTGCGGTCCAGGTGCACGCCCGTCGCCGAGACGACCGCCGTCACCAGCAGCAGCGCGAGCACGCAGAACCCGATCGCCAGGATGGTGGTCTGCCCGTCGTCACCAGTGGATGTGCGCCACCGCTCGCCCCACCAGGCGCGGCGTTTGGTGGCCCTCGACGTCGTCACTGGGCGCCCCGGAATCTGTCCACGGGCGCCACATGCCGGGCACTCACCGGGATCTCCAATGGCACGACCCCTCGCACGAAGGACGGCACGAACGGCAGCGGCACCGCGATCTCCACCTCCGCGGAGACCTCGCTGCCTGGCTCGAGGCACGGGACGCTCGAGCACCCGAGAGTCAGGGCCTGTGACGGGCTCGCGTCACCGAACCCCTGATCGGCCAGCGCCAGTCCCACCGCCGCGATGGCGCGCTCTGTGCCAGCCGACGGGTCCTCCGCGCGGGCGAAAGCGCGTCCGGACTCGCGTGCGGCCCCCTCGACCGCGAACGTCGCCGCCTGCAGCCGACCGAGCACGAGCACCAGGTACACCACGGGGATGATCAGGAGCAGCGCTGCTCCCAGGAACTCGACGACCGCGTTGCCACGATCGTCTCCAGCGGTCGCCAGACGCGCCCGCCACCACCGAACCACCCGGGGCGGTCTCATTCGCCTCCCTCAGCGAGCGCGTGACCGACGACGGTGAGCGCCCGGTCCGGGCCGAGCAGCCCGGCGACCGGCATCGGCGCGGTGATCCGCACCTCGACCACGTCGAGCCCGTCGACCTGGGCGCGCCGCGCGCTGACCTCCTGGGCGTACCTGTCGGACAGGCCTGCGGACACCAGCGCCCGGGTGCGCTCCGCGCCCTCCTCGACGCCCCGGTCCGCGAGCGCCGCGTAGCGGGCGCCCTCGGCCGCGCAGTCGACCAGCGTGTTCCGCACGTGCTGGATGAGGGCCAGTTGCAGCACCGCCGCGAAGATCAGCGACGTCAGCGCCCCGACGAGCACGAAGTCCACCAGCGCTGACCCCCGCTCCCCCGCCGCCGCGCCGTTCGGTGGCCCGTGCTGTGGGCTGTTCGCTGAGGCGCGCCACCGACCGAGCGGGGCGACAGCGGACCGCCGCACGAGGGTGTCCGGCCCTGTCACGGAGGTCCCGTGACGCTCGCGATCGAGCTCTCGAAGAGGTTGGAGAGCGCCGGGCCCGCCACCGCCCACAACGCCACGACCAGGCCCGCGGTCATCAGCGTGATCAGCACCCATCCGGGCACGTCACCACGGTCGTCGCCCGCCCACCCCGCGCCAGGCCGCGCGGCGAGGGGACTGCCCGCCTCTGACTGGTCCCTGTCGCCGTCATCCCGGTCCATCGCTTCCTCCTGCATGGTGGCTCCTTCATCTGTTGCGGTCCACATGGGTCACAGCCCGACCTTGAGCACGGCGATGCTGGGGAACACGGCGAAGACGATGGTCACCGGCAGGATGAGGAACACCACCGGCACCATCATCAGCACCTCCTTGCGACCGCCCAGCTCCATGAGGTCGCGCCGTCGGTGCTCGCGGACGTCTTGCGCCTGGGAGCGGAGGACCTCCGCCAACGGGGTTCCCCGCTCGACCGCGACGGCGACGCCCTCGGCGAAGCGCGCGAGGGCCGGCAGCCCTGTGCGGTCTGCGAGTTTCTCCAGGGCATGAGCCAGGGGCGTGCCGGAGCGGGCGTCGGCCAGGGTGCGGGCGAGCTCGCCGGAGAGCTCGCCGTGCGTCGTGCGCACCACCCGCTCGAGCGCCCCCACGGCGCCCTCGCCCGCGCTGACCGACAGGGCGAGTAGCTCCGCGATGGTGGGCAGCTCAGCGAGCAGGCGCTCCTCCCGTGCAGTGACCTCCCGGGTGAGCTGGTAGTCCCTCATCAGGACCCCGGTGGCGCCGCACACCACCACGAGGACCAGCAGCGGGAGCATCCCGGCCGACCGTCCGGCCGCGATCAGCAGCGCGAGCGCCAGGCCGGCGGCGAGGCCGACGACTCCCCAGACCACCTGCCCGGCACGGAACTCCTCCACGGTCTCGGTCCGCCCCGCGCGCTCGAGGCGGCGGCGCAGCTCGGCGGCGGGCGACCCGAACCTGGCGACGAACCGCACGCCGTCGACCATGACGGGGGCGATGAGCCTCTCGAGCGTGGGGAACGGGGTGCGGGTGGCGGTCACGCGCAGCAGCCGGGAGCCGGTGCGCTGAGGCCGCAGGTACGGAGCGAGGCGCTCATCGAGGGTGATGCGCCGGGCGGCGAGCCGCCACCACACGACGGCGACGCCGAGCCCGCCTAGGGCCCCCACCCCGGCTCCCAGGAGCGCCCCGCTCATCGCAGCACCCGCGGGTCTTCGGGGAGCCGCCCGATCCGGACCATGGTCAGGTACGCGGCCACGGAGCACACCGCGCCGACGAGCAGGACCACCGAGCCGGCGACGGAGTTGTAGGCGCTGGCGGCCTCGGTGCGGGTGGCGAGCATCGCCAGCACGACCCAGGGCGCGGCCACGGCGAGCCTGGCTGCGTACACGGTCCAGCTCTGCCGCGCCTCGAGCTCGCCCCGGGTGCGCGCGTCCTCCCTGAGGAACCCGGACAGCGTGCGCAGCAGGCGACCGAGATCGGTGCCGCCGACGTCGCGAGTGAGCCGCAGCGCCTCGATGATCCGATCCGCGACAGGGTCCGCGAGCCGCGCCTTCAGGTCGTCGAGGCAGTCCCCGAACCGCCCGGTGACCCGGTAGTCCTCGGCGAAGGCGGCGAACGGCTCGCGGAGCTCGACGGGCCCGCGGTCGCCCAGCTGCGCCAGCGACTCGGGCAACGAGAGCCCTGCCCGGATCCCCGATCCGAGGTGGTCCACGACCTCCGGCCACACGTCGCGCAGGCGCGCTCGGCGGCGCCGCGCACGCCCCCGCACCAGCGCGAACGGCGCTGCGGCGCCCATCAGCGCGAAGCAGAACGACACCGCTGGGGCCCGGGTCAACGCCACTCCGACGAACAGGACGAGCACGCCGAGTCCCGTGCTGGCCGCCGCGAGCGATCCTGGCGTGACCTGCGGCGCCCCGGCCTGCACCAACAGGTCCTGGGTGCGCGCCGCCCACCCGTCGCCCCGGGCCGCCGGTCGGCGGGGAGGCGCCCAGCACGACCACCACACGCAGCAGAGCCCTGCCCCGAGCACCAGGCCGATCACGACGCCCATGGCCAGCCCTCAGCGCCCGGCGCGCAGCAGTGCTGGAAGGTCGATGCCGGCGATCGCGAACCGCTCGGCGTGCGGCGGGTACCCCTCGCCCCGCACGAGCTCCTCGCCGCGCAGGTGGAACAGGTCGGCGGTCTCCACGATCCCGTTCTCGACCCGGCCCGGGACGGCGACGATCTCGCAGACCCGACGACGGCCCCGCGCGTCCAGACCCAGGTGCACCACCACGTCGATGGCTGCGGCGACCGTCGGCACCACGAACCTGTCGGAGATGTTCTCCCCGGCGAGCAGCGGGAGCGTGCACAGCTTGGTGAGGGCCTCCCGAGCCGAGTTCGCGTGCAGGGTGCACATCCCCGGCACGCCCGCGTTCAAAGCCACGAGCAGGTCCAGCGCCTCGGCCTCGCGCACCTCGCCGATGAGCAGCCGGTCGGGGCGCATCCGCAGCGCTTCTTTGACGAGGCGCCGCAAGGGGATCTCGCCGGTGCCCTCGAGGCTGGGCTGACGACACTGCAGTGCCACGACGTCCCGGTGGACGAGCCGCAGCTCGAACACCTCCTCGCAGGTGACGATCCGCTGCCGGGCGGGCACCGAGCCCGCGAGCGCGCCGAGCATCGTCGTCTTGCCAGCCTGCGTCGAGCCGGCCACCAGCACGTTGAGACCCACGCGGACTGCGGCGTCGAGGAACGCCGCGGCGGCCACGGGCAGCGACCCGAGGGCGACGAGGTCGTCGAGCCGTTGGGCGCGAGCCACGAACTTCCGGATGTTGACCGCCCAGTCCCGCCGCGTGACGTCGGGGATGACGACGTGCAGCCGCTCACCGCCCGGCAGGCTCGCGTCGACGAACGGGCTGGACAGGTCCAGCCGCCGGCCAGATGCCTTGAGCATCTGCTCCACCAGGTCCCGCACCTGGCCCGCGGTGAGGATCGTGGTGGTGAGCTCGGGCTCCCCGCGCCGGGCGATGAAGACCTCGGTGGGCGAGTTGATCCAGATCTCCTCGACCTCCGGGTCGTCGAGGTATCGCTGCAGCGGCCCGAGCCCGGCGACCGCGTCGACGACGCTCTTCAGTGCGCCCGCCGCGTCGGCCAGCGGCGGGACGGCGCCCACAACGCTCCGGGCGTCATAGTCCGCGATGGCGTCGGTGACGAGCTGCCGCACCCCGCTGCGGTCGCGCACCGGGTCCAGCCCACGACGACGGATCAGCTCGCGCACCTCGGTCTCGAGGATCGCCACGCCGTCCATATCCGCTCCTCGCCCGGTGCCGCGCCCCTCGGTGCGACCGCGGGCGCCCCGACACTAAGGGAGAAACCAGACAGAACGCACCAGACCGTCCACAGGTCGGCCTGCACCCAGCAGGCAATTCACCCGAACGAAGTGACTGCGGGAATGGTCAACGCCGCCGCCAGCGTGAACCCTGCCTGAGGTCTGCCGCGTCACTGGGCGTCCGGACCTCGGGGCGGGTGCGCCGCGGCAGCTCGACGGCGACCGTCGTCCCGGTGACCGGACCGCTGGTCGACGAGGGTCCGCGGGCAAGGACCTGCTCCACCCGCGCCGCCGAGCCTCTCAACGCCTCGGCCGATCGGTCCTCGAGGTATCCCCACACCGCGGACAGTCTGGATGAGCGCCTCGTGCCCGTCGTCGACCTTGCGACGCAGGTTGGACACGAACCGCTCGACGACGACGGAGTCCCCGCCGAAGTCGTACTGCCACACCGCCTCGAGGATCTGCGTCACCACCCCGCTGACGCGCCTCGCCGGATCTCTGGGCGCAGACGCTCAGAACGGCGGGTCGAAAGCGATGGCGCGTGGAGCAGAGGTGCGCATCGGTTCGGGCAGCCCCGCGACGGAGACGACGTCCTCGGCGAGCGGGCAGGTGGCCGGCCGCACATCCCTGAGCCCTTCCCGCCATCCCGTGCGAGGATCTGCGCGTGATGCCCCGAGGTAGCTAGCCCGCGTCGAGTATCCCCTCTTCACGGGCGCCCTGACCGTCCCGCCGGCCTGTGGGCTGCGGTTGATGCCGTCATGCGCTCAGCCCTCGCTCGCCCATCCCCTGACGGGAGCACCTCATGGCTCGGCACGATCACGCCTTCTCGCGGCTCATCGACGACGCCAGCACGACCCCCATCGACGGGTGGCACTTCTCGTTCCTCGAGGGCAGGCAGACCAGCACACCGCTGCCGTGGGACTACGAGCGGCTCGCGGCGGCGCGCCTGGCGTCCGCGGCACACGTCCTTGACGTCGACACCGGCGGTGGCGAGGTCCTGGCGCGCCTGGCCCCGCCGGCGGGGACGATCGCCGTCGAGGATTGGCCGCCCAACATCCCGATAGCGGCGGCCCGGCTCCAGCCGTTGGGCGTGGAGGTGCGCCAACGCGTCGACGGGCGGCTCCCCGTCGCGGACGCCGGAGCCGACCTGGTCCTCAACAGGCACGGCGACCTGGACCTGGCCGAGGCCGCCCGGGTGCTGCGGCCGGGCGGCGTGCTGCTCACCCAGCAGATCGCCGACGTGAACGAGCCCGAGATCGGGGAGGCGCTCGGCGCTCCCGCGGCGACGTTCCCGAACGCCGTCCGGGACCTGGACGATCTGGCGGCGCGCGTCGAGGAGGCCGGGCTGGTGTGCGAGGTGCGCGCGCAGGCGGCGGTCGTCACCCGGTACCTGGACGTCGGGGCCCTGGTGCTGCAGCTGCGCGCAGTCCCGTGGCAGGCGCCGGGGTTCGTGGCCCACGACTCGCTCGACGCGCTGCGGCGCGTCCACCAGCGGATCGAGGCGCACGGCTCGTTCGACGTGACCAGCGTGCGGTTCTTGCTCCACGCCCGTCGGCCTCGCCGACCCGGCCCCACGTCCTGACCGGGCCCACGGCCGGCCCGCTACCGTTGTGAGGGTGAACACTCCTTCTCCGTCCGGTCGCCAGCACCGCCTGGTCCACGGCGACCACCGCGCCACCATCGCCGAGGTGGGCGCCAGCATCCGCGAGTACGCGGTGGCCGGCCGCCCCGTGACCATGCCCTTCGCCGAGGACGTCATCGCGCCCGCCTACTCGGGCGCCGTGCTCGCCCCGTGGCCCAACCGGCTGCGGGACGGCGAGTACACCGTCGACGGCGTCACGTACGAGGTGCCGCTCAACGAGCACGACCGCCGCACCGCCCTGCACGGGCTGGTCAGCCACGCGCGGTTCACCGCCGTGGGCGAGCCCACCGACACAGCCGTCACGCTGCGCCACGACCTGGTGCCGACGCCCGGCTACCCGTGGCCGCTGCGCATCGAGGCGACCTACACGCTGTCCGACGACGGCCTGCGCGTCGAGGTCGCGGCGACGAACCTGGGCGGCTCGGCGGCGCCCTACGGCGTGGGCTTCCACCCGTGGCTCTCCCCCGGCGACGCCCGCGTCGACGAGTGCACGCTGCGCCTGGACGCCGCGACGCACGTGGTCAACGACGACCGGCTGCTGCCCATCGGCGTCGAGCCGGTCGACTCCGATTTCGACTTCCGGGCCCCGCGCCTGCTCGAGGGGGTCGTGCTCGATGACGCGTTCGTCGACCCGGTGCGCGACGCCGACGGCTTGTCCTGGATCCACCTCGCCTCACCGGACGGCCGCACCGCCTCGGTGTGGATGGACGGGTCGATGGACACCTGGCAGGTGTGCACCGGCAACGGCATCCCCCGCATCGACCGTGGCGGGGTCGCCGCCGAGCCGATGAGCTGCATCGCCGACGCGTTCCGCACAGGCGAGCGCCTGGTGAGCCTGGAGCCTGGCGGCACGCACACCGTGACGTGGGGCGTGACCCTCAGCTGACAGTCCCCGGGACCACGGAGCCCGACCACGCCTGGCGTGGTCGGGCTCTGTCATGTCCTGCTCTGCTGGGGGCGATGCCTTGCGGGACGCGCTGCGTCAGCCGAAGTACTCGCCGTCGTCCTTGACGCCCTGCGTGTACTCCCAGTGCCACCGCTCGTACGGGCCGGAGCCGCCGGGCCGGGCCCACTCCGGGTTGTCCCACCCATAGGAGGGGGCGTTCTGGTTGAGCCAGGTCCACTTGTTGCCGCTCGTCTCCGAGGAGCAGAGGTCCACGGCGAGGCCCCAGCCGTGGTTGGACTTGCCCGGCGCCGCTGCCAGGCCGCCCTTCGTCGCCTTGACCCTGATCTGCTCGGAGAGGGTCCGATAGCCGCTGACCAAGCACATGTCCGCGCCGAACCGGGCGACGAACGCCTCGTTGAGCACGGCCAGGGAGACTGCCGCGTCGGCGCGGAGCTGGGTGCGACCGTCCCAGAGCGCGCACAGGTCAGCGGTCTTGAGCTGGCCATTGGTGCCGGGGGCGCGCTTGGCTCCATCGCAGCCCGCCAGCTCCTCCCGCTCCTCGGAGCGGCTCGAGGAGACGGTCGCGCGGAGCGCGGTGGCGTCGGTGGATATGAGCGCCGAGGGCGGCAGGCCGGTGGTGACGGAGGCGCTGAGCGCCTCGACGGTGCTGGGCAGCGTGGCCTCGGCCTGCAGCTCGGCGCCGAACTCCCCCGACGGCAACGGCTTCTGGGTGAGGGGCACGACCACGGTGACACCCGCGAGCGCGGCGAGCACCCCGAGGCGGACGGTCCAGCTCGCGGTCCGGTTGACCGGGCCACGGGGCACCTCGGACCGGGCGGAACGCGAGCCCGCGCCTGTCCGGGCAGAGCGTGCGCCGCTCGACATGACGCGTGACGTGGGCGCCTGGTCGGCGCGCCGCGCCGCCTGCTCGGGTGCGTGCGCCTCCGCGTGGGCGGCGTGCGACGAGTGCGGGTGGCTGGTGCGCTGGGCCACGGGAGACAGCTTGCCTCGCCGCTGGGCCCGCTCTGCCTGCGCCGCCTGCTCGCGCAGCTGGCGACGGGAGACGACGCCGGGGGCGCGCGGATCGGGCTGCGACCCCACGACACCTCCAGAGCTCATGACCACGACGAGGATTGACCCGTCCGGTGGCAGGCCCCAGCGTCGTGCTGGCGTCCTGCTCCTGAGCGGTCACGAAACCATAACGGACACACGCGGTCGATCCAAGCCGTCTGGACGCCTGTCCAGACATCATCCACCCGAATGCACGACCACGTAACCAACGTTTCGGACATCTCGCACGTCAGCGCATCCCGTCGCGCTGCATCGCGTCCCGGACCTCGCCGACCAGCTCCTCGAGGATGTCCTCCAAGAAGACGACGCCCTCAGTGCGCCCGCCCTGCTCGACCCGGGCCAGGTGGGCCCCGGAACGCTGCATCGCGGCCAGCGCCTCCTCGACCTCGGCCTCGGGCTTCACCACGGCCAGCGCCCGCACGCGCCACGTCGGCACCGGCAGGTCGCGGGTGGCCTCGTCGGCGTACAGGACGTCCTTGAGGTGCAGGTAGCCCACCGGCACGCCCGCGCCGTCGAGCACCGGGAAGCGGCTGTACCCGGTGCGGGCGACGTGCTTCTCGACATCGGCCGGCGTGGCCTCCGCGCCGAGGGTCACGAGCTCGTCGAGGGGGATCATCACCTCGGCGGCGGTGCGGTCGGAGAACTGGATGGCGCCCGAGAGCAGTCCCTGCGCGTCGTCGATGAGGCCCTCGGCCTGCGACAGCTCGACGATCGAGCGGACCTCCTGCGCGGTGAAGGCGGAGGCGACCTCGTCCTTGGGCTCCACGCCGAACAGGCGCAGCACGTGGTTGGCGAGCCAGTTGAGCCCGGAGATCACCGGCCGGACCACGCGCCCAATCCACACCAGCGGCGGCCCGAACCACAGCACCGCGCGGTCCGGCCCCGCGACCGCGAGGTTCTTGGGCACCATCTCGCCGAGCACCACGTGCAGGTAGACGACGATGGCCAGTGCCAGCACGAACGCGATGGGATGCGCCAGGCTGGTGCTCACGCCCACGGCGTGCAGCGGGTCCTCGATGAGGTGCGCGATGGCGGGCTCCGCGACGAGGCCCAGCGTGGTCGAGCAGACCGTGACGCCGAGCTGGGCGCACGCCAGCATGAGGGAGACGTGCTCCATGGCCCACAGCACGGTGCGGGCCCGCCGGTTGCCCGCCTCGGCCAGCGGCTCGATCGAGCTGCGCCGGGCCGAGATGATGGCGAACTCCGCGCCGACGAAGAAGGCGTTGCCGGCGAGCAGGATCGCCGCGAAGAGGAGGGCCAGGCTGCTGTTCACGACTCTCCCCGCTCGTTGCGCGACCAGCGTGGGCCGTCGCGGTCGGGCACCGTGCGGTCCCGCTCGTCGTCGAGGCCGTCCGCCTCGGGTGGGGCCGGGGTGACGGCCACGCGCTCGACGCGCCGCCCCTGCATCTGCTCGACGCGCAGCCGCACGCCGCCTGCCTCGACCTCGTCACCCGCCTCGGGCACGCGGCCCAGCAACGCCATGACCAGGCCGCCCAGCGTCTCGTAGGGGCCGTCAGCCGGCACAGTCAGGCCGGTGACCTCGGTGAGCTCGTCGGGCCGCAGCAGCCCGGGCAGCACCCAGGTGCCGTCGGCCCGCAGCGAGGCGGGATTGCGGCGCCGGTCGTGCTCGTCGGCGACGTCTCCCACGAGCTCCTCGACGACGTCCTCGAGGGTGACGATGCCGGAGGTGCCGCCGTACTCGTCGACCACCACCGCCATCTGCAGCCCGAGCTCGCGCAGCTCGTCGAGGAGCGGGCCCAGGTGCACCGTCTCGGGCACGCGGGGCGCCTCGACCATCAGCGCGGCGGCGGGCACGTCGGCCCGGCGCTCGTAGGGCACCGCGATGGCCCGGCGCAGGTGGACCAGTCCCAGGATGTCGTCCCGGTCCTCCCCGATCACGGGGAAGCGCGAGTGCCCGGTCTCCCGCGAGCGTGCGACCACGTCGGCGGCCGAGTCGTCACGGCGCAGCACGATCATGCGCTGCCGGTCCGTCATGGCGTCCACCGCGGTCAGCTCCTCGAACTCGATCGAGTTCGTCAGCAGCGTCGCGGTGGACATGTCGAGCGTGCCCACCTGCGCCGATCGGCGCACCAGCGACGCGAGCTCTTGGGAGGACCGCCCACCCGACAGCTCCTCGCGGGGCTCCACCCCGACCCGCCGCAGCAGGGCGTTCGCGGAATTGTTGAAGAGCTTGATCAGGGGCAGCAGCGCCGCGGTGAACGTGCGCTGGAACGGGGCGGCGAGCCGAGCCGTGCCCTCGGGGTGGCTGATCGCGAAGTTCTTGGGCACCAGCTCCCCGAACAGCATCGAGTAGCCGTTGACCAGCACCGCGGTGACCAGCACCGCCACCCCCGCGCCGACGGCGGGGCCCAGGAACGAGCCCTCGAGCGGGCCGGTGAGCATCCGGGCCACCGCGGGCTGCGTGGTGTAGCCCAGCAGGATGGTGGTCACGGTGATGCCGACCTGTGCGCCCGAGAGCTCGGTGGACAGCTGTCGCAGCGCCTTGAGCACCGACTGCCCGCGACGGTCGTCTGGGCGGGTCTGCTTGTCCAACAGGCCCGCGTCGAGCGTCACCAGCGAGAACTCGCTCGCCACGAACACCGCGGTGCCGAGGGTGAGCAGCACACCGAGGCCCACGAGGAGCCATTCGGTCAGCACGGACCATCACCGCCCGCCACGCGAGCAGGCGCCGGGAGCCGCACAGGTCGAACAGTGCGGAGGGCGCGGATGATCAGGACAGGAAAGGAGCCGGCATGGTCGCCCCCGGGCTCAGAGGCCCGGGCGGGACGCCGGCAGCTACTTGAGCTGCTCATGGTGAGGACATCCTACGGAACACCCCTGGGCGCCGCACACACCTGCGCACGCCCGGATGCCCGCAAGGCCAGGTCCACCTCGCGGATGGCCCGGATCAACCGTGGGGCTGACCCGGCGCCCAGGGTCGTTGTGCCACCCTGGCCCCATGTCGATCAGTCATGGGGCCGCAGCCAGCACCGGCCCGGGATCCCCCACGACCCTCGTGCTGGTCGTCGAGGACGAGCCCGCCATCGCCACCGCCGTGGCGCATCGCCTCTCCGCGGAGGGCTGGCGCGTCGAGACGGTCGGCGACGGCCACGCGGGAGTCTCCGCGGCGTCGCGGATGAAGCCCGACGTTGTGGTGCTGGACGTCATGCTGCCCGGAATCGACGGGCTCGAGGTGTGCCGGCGCATCCAGGCCGAGCGCCCGGTCCCGGTGCTCATGCTCACCGCCCGGGACGACGAGACCGACATGCTGATCGGGCTCGGCGTGGGCGCCGACGACTACATGACCAAGCCCTTCTCGATGCGCGAGCTGGTGGCGCGGATCAAGGCGCTGCTGCGGCGCACCGAGCGGGCGGCGCGCGCCGCGGAGCTGTTGAGCACGCAGTCGACGCCGCTGCCCTCGCTCGAGGTGGGCGACGTGGTGGTGGACCGCGCGCAGCGGCGGGTGCACCGCGACGGGCTGGAGGTGCACCTGACCCCCACCGAGTTCGACCTGCTGGTCGCGCTCGCCTCGTCGCCGCGCACGGTGCTCACCCGCGAGCGGCTGCTGGCCGAGGTGTGGGACTGGGTCGACGCGAGCGGCACCCGCACCGTCGACTCCCACGTCAAGGCGCTGCGGCGCAAGCTCGGGGCCGATCTGATCCGCACCGTGCACGGAGTGGGGTACGCGTTCGAGCCCTCGGCCGCCGAGGCTGACGCGTGAGCCCTCGGCACGCCCGCCGACTGCCCGATGTGCGCCCGCTCGACCGGTTCCGATCGATCAAGATCAAGCTCGGGATCCTCGTCGCCGCGACGGTGACATTGGCCGCGTTCATCACGTGGCTCGGCCTGAACAACCACCTGGGCCCCTCGCGGACCCTGCCGCTGGCGATCCTCGTCTCGCTGGCGGTGACGCAGCTGCTGGCCCGCGGCATGACCTCGCCCTTGCGCGAGATGACGGCGGCTGCCCGGGCGATGGCCGCGGGCGACTACACCCAGCGTGTGCAGGCCACGAGCCGGGACGAGGTGGGACAGCTCGCCTCGGCCTTCAACACGATGGCGGAGGACCTCGAGCACTCCGACACCTTGCGCCGCGAGCTGGTGGCGAACGTGTCCCACGAGCTCCGCACGCCGGTGACGGCGCTGCAGGCCCAGCTCGAGAACATCGTCGACGGGGTCAGCGAGCCGGACGCCGCGACGCTGCAGGCCGCGCTCGCCCAGACGGAGCGGCTGGGGCGCCTGGTCGCGTACCTGCTCGACCTGTCCCGGGTCGAGGCGGGCGCCGTGGGCCTCGACATCGCGGACGTGCCGCTGCGCGACTTCCTCATGGACGCGGCGGAGAGCGCGGCGCTGGTCGGCGCCGACAAGGGGCTCCGCTTCCCCGTGGAGGTGAGCCCACCGGATCTCACGGTCCCGGCCGACTCCGAGCGGCTGCACCAGGTGGTGGCCAACCTGCTGCACAACGCGGCGCGCCATTCCCCTCCAGGCGAGGAGGTCCGCCTGGTGGCGTCGCGGTCCGGGCCGGACGTCCGCATCGACGTCGTGGACCGCGGGCCGGGCATCGCGCGCGAGCAGCGCACCCAGGTGTTCGAGCGGTTCGCGCGCGGCAACATGCCGGCGACGACGGGCCAGACCTCCACGGGGGGCACCGGCCTGGGCCTGGCGATCGTGCGCTGGGCTGTGGACCTCCACGGCGGTGTGATCGAGGTCGCCGACACCGAGGTGGGCTGCACCATGCGGGTGACCCTTCCCGCGTACCGGCTCTGACCTCGCAAGACGGCTGCGCGGAGTCCGCGTCACGAATAGTGCCGGGGGTACTTGTTCTAGTCCAACTATTACAGTTAGGCTCACACCCATGTCATCGTCTGACGGCGTCATCGAGGTCGCCCACCTGTCCAAGTCGTTCGGCGCGGTCCGCGCCGTCGACGACCTCACCTTCCAGGTGCAGCCTGGACGCGTCACCGGGTTCCTCGGCCCCAACGGCGCCGGAAAGACCACCACGCTGCGCATGCTGCTGGGGCTCGTGAGCCCCACCAGCGGCTCCGCGACGATCGGCGGCAAGCCCTATCACGAGCTGCGCCAACCCATGCGGACGGTCGGCGCCGCGCTCGAGGCGGCCAGCTTCCACCCCGGGCGCACCGCCCTCGATCACCTGCGGGTGTACGCGCCCCAGGCCGGGGTGCCCGACTCCCGGGCCTCCGAGGTGCTCGACCTGGTCGGCCTCTCGTTCGCGGCGAACCGACGGGTCGGCGGCTTCTCGCTGGGCATGCGCCAGCGCCTGGGCCTGGCGACGACGCTCCTGGCCGACCCTCCCGTGCTGCTGCTCGACGAGCCGGCCAACGGTCTCGACCCCGAGGGCATCCGGTGGCTGCGCGTGTTCTTGCGCTCGCTGGCCGCCCAGGGCCGCACCGTGCTGGTGTCGAGCCACGTGCTCTCCGAGGTCGAGCAGACGGTCGACGACGTCATCATCATCGCCCGGGGCCGGCTCGTGCACTCCTCGACCCTGGACGCCCTGGCCCGCCTCGCGCTCCCCCGCGTGCGCGTGGCCTCCCCCGACGTCGCGGGGCTCGACGCGCTCGTCGCGCAGGCCGGCTGGGAGGCAGCGGCCGACGCCTCGTCCCCCGGCCGTGTCGAGCTGCTCGGCGTCGACGCCGCGGCCGTGGGCGCGGCCGCGTTCGCCGCCCGTGTCGAGCTCTCCGAGCTGACCCCCCACGACCCCGGGCTCGAGCAGACGTTCCTCAGCCTGACCTCCCCCGCCCAGGACGCCACGACAGGAGGCGCCCGATGAGGGCCGCACTGACCACCGAGTACCGCAAGCTCGTCACCACCCGGCTGTGGTGGATCCTGCTCATCGCCATGGCGGTGTACATGGCCTTCCTCGCCGCGGTGATGGCGTGGAGCCTCACCCAGGGCGGCGACATGACCGCCGGGGGCGAAGACGTCGCGCTGACAGGCGGCGAGGTCACCCGCATGGTCTACACGCTGGCCCCGTCGCTCGGCTACGTGTTCCCGCTCATCGTGGGAGCCCTGGCGATGACCGGGGAGTTCCGCCACCAGACGATCACGCCCACCCTGCTCGCCGAGCCGCGCCGGACGGTCATGCTCGGCGGCAAGCTCCTCTCCTCCGCCGTGCTGGGCCTGGTCTTCGGCGTGGTCGGCACCCTCGCGACCGTCGCGACCGGCGCCGCGGTCCTCGCCGCGCTCGGCGAGCCGACGTACCTCGGCGAGTCGGACGTGCAGCGGACGATCGTGCTGTCGGTCGTCGCGCTCACAGTGTGGGCGGTGGTCGGCGTGGGCTTCGGCACGCTGCTGACCAACCAGGTCGCGGCCATCGTCGTGCTGCTCGCCTTCACCCAGTTCGTCGAGCCGGTGCTGCGGGTCGTGCTGGGCTTCGCGTCGTGGGGCAACGGCATCGCCCCGTACCTGCCCGGAGCGGCTGGCGAGGCGGTTGCCGGCACCAGCTTCTACTCGGCCGGCGGCCTGTCCGACCTGCTCCAGCCGTGGCAGGGCTTCCTGGTCCTGGTCGGCTACGCGTTGGTGTTCGCCGCGATCGGTCGGATGACGACTCTGCGCCGGGACATCACATGACCTGGAAAGACGCTGCGTCGACCCGTCCTTTGGGCGGGCGGGACGCGCTCGTTGCCCGGAGTTGACCACCTGTGCGGCGGTGGGGTGACACGCGTCCCAGACACCGTCCGCCGGTCTGACTTCCCAGTGTCAAGGCCGTAGTGTTGTTGTCAACAGAACCGGCGATGACGCGGCGACGCCGCGGCGGAAGTGGGCGAACCTCGCGTGTCCCAGAAGGCAGAGCCAGACTCGACCCGGGCCGATTTCGGCGCCAATGAATGGCTCGTGGACGAGCTGTACGAGCAGTATCTCCAGGACAAGAACGCGGTCGACCCCGCGTGGTGGGAGTTCTTCGAGGGCTACAAGCCCGGCGAGAAGCCCGCGACCCGGGACGGTGACGGCGACGAGTCGCCAGCGCCCTCGCCGGGCGGCAACGGCAAGGCGGCGCCCGCAGCCGCTCCCGCCGCTGCGCCCGCGGCGCCTGCTGCGCCCGCCGCCTCGGTGACGGAGAGCAGCATGCCCGTCCCGGTGACCACCTCCGCGCCGATAGCGACCGCCCAGCCCGCCACCGCCCCCTACGCCCAGGCGGCTCCGGCGCGGCTCCCGGCCACCGAGGCCCCGGCCGAGGACTCGGTGCAGAAGCTCCGTGGCCCGGCGGCGCGCGTGGTCACGAACATGGAGTCGAGCCTCGAGGTCCCCACGGCGACCTCGGTGCGCGCCATCCCGGCCAAGCTGATGGTCGACAACCGCATCGTCATCAACAACCACCTCAGCCGTGGCCGGGGCGGGAAGATCTCCTTCACGCACCTCATCGGCTACGCGCTCGTCGAAGCGATTGCCGACATGCCGGCGATGAACGCGGGGTACACCCTGCTCGACGGCAAGCCCGCCGTGCTCACCCCCGCGCACGTCAACCTGGGCCTGGCCATCGACCTGGCGAAGCCGGACGGCACCCGCCAGCTCCTGGTGCCCAGCATCAAGAAGGCGGACACCCTCGACTTCGCGCACTTCTGGAGCGCGTACGAGGACGTGGTCCGGCGCGCGCGGGCAGGCAAGCTCACGGTCGAGGACTTCGCGGGCACCACGATCTCGCTGACCAACCCGGGCACCATCGGCACCGTGCACTCCGTGCCGCGCCTGATGGCCGGCCAGGGCGCGATCATCGGTGTGGGCGCCATGGACTACCCGGCGGAGTTCGCCGGCACGTCCGAGGAGCAGCTCAACCGGATGGGCATCTCCAAGACGATCACGATCACCTCGACGTACGACCACCGGATCATCCAGGGCGCGCAGTCAGGTGACTTCCTGCGCATCCTCGGCCAGAAGCTGCTCGGCGAGGACGGCTTCTACGACCGCGTGTTCGCCTCCTTGCGAGTCCCGTACGAGCCGGTGCGCTGGGTGCGCGACGTCTCGGCCGACCCGGACGCCGAGGCCATCAAGCCGGCCCGGATCGCCGAGCTGATCCACTCCTACCGCTCGCGCGGGCACCTCATGGCGGACACCGACCCGCTCGCCTACCGCCAGCGCAAGCACCCGGACCTGGACATCCAGACCCACGGCCTGACGCTGTGGGACCTGGACCGCACGTTCCCCACAGGTGGCTTCACCGGGAAGTCCCGCGCCAAGATGCGCGAGGTGCTCGGCCTGCTGCGCGACTCGTACTGCCGCTCGGTGGGCATCGAGTACATGCACCTGCAGGACCCGCGCCAGCGCCGGTGGATCCAGGAGCGGCTCGAGACCGGCTACGCCCGCACCCCCCGCGAGGACCAGCTGCGGATCCTGCGCCGCCTCAACGCGGCCGAGGCCTTCGAGACGTTCCTGCAGACCAAGTTCGTCGGCCAGAAGCGCTTCTCGCTCGAGGGCGGTGAGTCCGTCATCCCGCTGCTCGACGCGATCCTGTCGAAGGCCGCCAACAACGGGCTCGACGAGGTCGGCATCGGCATGGCCCACCGCGGGCGGCTCAACGTGCTCGCGAACATCGCGGGCAAGAGCTATGGGCAGATCTTCAGCGAGTTCGAGGGCAACCAGGACCCCAAGTCCGTGCAGGGCTCGGGCGACGTGAAGTACCACCTGGGCACCGAGGGCAAGTTCACCGCCGAGTCGGGCGCCACCACGCGGGTGTACCTCGCGGCCAACCCGTCCCACCTCGAGGCGGTCGACCCGGTGCTCGAGGGCATCGTGCGCGCCAAGCAGGACCGGATCGACCTGGGCGGCGACGGCTTCTCGGTGCTGCCCATCCTCATCCACGGGGACGCGGCGTTCGCCGGCCAGGGCGTGGTGTTCGAGACGCTCAACCTGGCCCAGCTGCGCGGCTACCGCACCGGCGGGACCATCCACGTCATCATCAACAACCAGGTCGGGTTCACCACGGGCCCCTCCTCGTCGCGCTCCTCGCAGTACGCGACCGACGTGGCCAAGGGCCTGCAGCTGCCGATCTTCCACGTCAACGGGGACGACCCCGAGGCGTGCGTGCGGGTCGCGGAGCTGGCCTTCGAGTACCGCGAGCAGTTCGGCCGCGACGTCATCATCGACATGCTCTGCTACCGCCGCCGCGGCCACAACGAGGGCGACGACCCCTCGATGACGCAGCCGCTGATGTACAACCTCATCGAGGCGAAGCGCTCGGTCCGCAAGATCTACACCGAGACCCTCGTCTCCCGCGGCGACATCACCGTGGACGAGGCCGAGCAGGTGCTGCAGGACTACCAGACGCAGCTCGAGCGGGTCTTCACGGAGACGCGCGAGGGCGGCTACACGGCGCCGGCGGAGAGCGAGCCGATCGCGGGCCTGGAGCGGCCCGAGTCGCAGCGCGAGGACGCGGGCGTGATGGTCGGTTGGAAGACCGCCGTCGACGTGAGCGTGCTCGAGCGGATCGGGCGGGCGCACGTGCGGCCGCCCGAGGGCTTCACCGTCCACCCCAAGCTGGCCCAGCTGCTGGCGAAGCGCGAGCAGATGTCCCGCGAGGGCAACATCGACTGGGGCTTCGGCGAGCTGCTGGCCTTCGGATCCCTGCTGGTCGAGGGCACCCCGGTGCGCCTGGCCGGCCAGGACTCCCGCCGCGGGACGTTCGTGCAGCGGCACGCCGTGATGCACGACCGCGAGACGGGCGCCGAGTGGACCCCGCTGCTGTACCTCACGGCGGACCAGGCGAAGTTCTGGGTGTACGACTCCTCGCTCAGCGAGTACGCGGCGCTGGGCTTCGAGTACGGGTACTCGGTCGAGCGGCCGGACGCCCTGGTGCTGTGGGAGGCGCAGTTCGGCGACTTCGTCAACGGCGCGCAGACCGTCATCGACGAGTTCATCTCCTCCGCCGAGCAGAAGTGGGGACAGCGGTCGTCCGTCGTGCTGCTGCTGCCGCACGGCTACGAGGGACAGGGACCGGACCACTCCTCGGCGCGCATCGAGCGCTTCCTGCAGATGTGCGCCGAGCAGAACCTCACGGTGGCCCAGCCGTCGACGCCCGCGTCGTACTTCCACCTGCTGCGCCGTCAGGCCTACGCGCGGCCCCGCCGCCCGCTGGTGGTGTTCACCCCGAAGTCGATGCTGCGGCTCAAGTCGGCGTCGTCGGCGGTCTCGGACTTCACCTCCGGCACGTTCCTGCCGGTGGTGGGCGATGATCTGGCCGCCGCGCAGGCCGGGCAGGTCGACCGGGTGCTGCTGTGCTCGGGCAAGGTCTACTGGGACCTGCTCGCGCAGCGGGTGAAGTCGGGCGACCAGCGCACCGCGATCGTCCGGCTCGAGCAGCTCTACCCGCTCGACGAGGAGGGCCTGCACGCGGCCCTCGCGCCGTTCGGCGACGCGGAGCTGGTGTGGGTGCAGGACGAGCCGCAGAACCAGGGCCCGTGGACGCACGTGTCGATGCACATGCCGCAGATCGTCGGCCGCCCGATCCGTGTCGTGTCCCGGCCCGAGTCGGCGTCCCCGGCGACCGGCTCGGCGAAGAAGCACCAGGCCGAGCAGGCGCAGCTCCTCGAGGAGGCGTTCGCGCGCTGACCGTCACGCCCCGACGCACGACGGCGCCCCGCTCCCCTCACGGGGGCGGGGCGCCGTTCTGCGATCAGCCGTGGCCGGCCGCGGCGAGCTCGGCGACGGCCGCGGACGATGGCTGGCGAGGCCCGCCCGCGAACGTCCGCCGGTAGGCCGCAGGGCTGGTGCCCAGGAGACGGGCGAAGTGGTGGCGCAGCACGGCGGCCGACCCGAAGCCGCACCGGCGCGAGATCTCCTCCACACCGGCGTCCGTGCGCTCGAGCATCTCCTGCGCGCGGGCCACACGCTGCCGGGTGACCCACGCGGCGGGCGTCGCACCGGTCTCCGCCCGGAAGCGGCGCGCGAAGGTGCGCTCGGACATGAGCGCCTGCGCGGCGAGCACCGGCACGGACAGCTCCTCGTCGAGGTGCTCGTGCATCCAGGCGAGCAGCGGCGCCAGGGTGTCGGCGTCCGCCGGAAGGGGCGTGTCGACGTACTGGGCCTGCCCGCCGTCCCGGTGCGGCGCGACCACCATGCGTCGGGCGATGGCCGCGGCGCTGGCCGCCCCGAGCTCGCGGCGCACCAGGTGCAGGCAGGCGTCGATGCCCGCGGCCGTGCCGGCGCTGGTGATCACCCCGTCGTCCTCGACATAGAGCACCGCGGGGTCGACGAGGGCCATCGGGTGCCGTCGCGCGAGCGCGTCGGAGAACATCCAGTGCGTGGTGCACCGCCGCCCGTCGAGCAGTCCTGCGGCGCCGAGCGCGAAAGCCCCGCTGCAGACGCTCAAGACCCAGGCGCCTCGGGCGTGGGCGCGGCGCAGCGTCTCGAGGACCTCCGGCGGCACGGCCGAGCCCAGGTCGTAGGCGACCATGACCACGAGGTCCGCGTGGTCGGCGGCCTCCAAGCCGTGCTCGACGAGGATGCTCATACCGGTCTTCCCCGGCACGGCCCCGGGCTGGGGCGCGCACACGGTGAAGTCGAACGCCGGCCCGCCGGTGTCCCTGCGGTCGATGCCGAAGACCTCGCACACGACGCCGAGCTCGAAGGGCGCGACTCCGGGGAGCACGATGGCGGTGACGGTGCGGAGCATGGAGCCAGTATCCGCGGCGGTTGGCAGAACATCAACGACAGTCGTCATCTCCGCCACTGGTGGCAGAATTCTGCGGAGAGCAGGATTTCTGCCATGGACTCGGTGTGGATCGTCATCGGCCTGGCGGCGCTCATCGGCCTCCTTGCCGTCGCCGTCCGGCAAGTGCGCCGCGACGGCTACGGCTCGCAGCCTCCGCCGCTGTCGCACCCGGCTGGGCGCCTGCGGGACGCCACGCGCGGAACGCCCTACTTCTGACCTGTTCGCGCCTGCCGCGCCGCGCTTCGACACGATCGTGGTCGCGCCGCGCCCGGCGATCGTCACCTCCTGCCGCGCCACGCCTGAGACACTTGGCGCCAGACGCGCGCGTCTCCGGGGCCGACGGTCGCCAGGTGCGCGCGCACGAGACGGGCTGGAGTGATGAGTGTGGGCGAGCAGCCGCTGCGCCTCGCGGTGGTCGGCGACGAGCTGGCCGCCGGCGTCGGCGACCCGAAGGGCCTCGGCTGGGTCGGCCGCGTCACCGCCCGCACGCCCACCCCGACACCCCCTGCCGTCCTGACCCTCGCCGTGCCCGGGGAGACCAGCACCGGCCTCGGCGCCCGCTGGGAGGAGGAGGCCGACCGGCGGTTCGCCGCCGACGCCGACAACCGCCTGGTCATCGGGCTGGGCAGGGCCGACATCGGGGCCGGGCTGTCGCTCGCCCGCAGCCGGCTCAACCTGGCCAACATCCTCGACATCGCCGACCAGCGTCGCATCCCCGCGTTCGTCGTCGGCCCGCCTCCCGGGCGCCCCGCGGACGCCGACCGGCTCGCCGACCTCTCCGCGGCCTACGCGGACGTCGCCACCCGCCGTCGCGTGCCCTACGTCGACACCTTCACCCCCCTCGCGGCGCACGAGCAGTGGCTGGCCGACATGGCCGCGGGCGACGGCGTGCTGCCCAGCCAGGCCGGATACGGGCTGATGGCGTGGCTCGTGCTGCACACCGGCTGGCACACCTGGCTCGGCCTCCCCGACGACACAGTCTGACCAGGCCCGCCGCGCTCAGCGCAAAGTCGAGCGGACAGCCGCGAGCGCGCTGTCCAGGACCGTGCGGACCGTCTCGACCGTGAGCGTCCCGACGCCCGCGCGCGCGTCCGCCTGGCGGAGGTCCGCCCGGACCTCGTCGCGGAACCTCTGCACCAGCGCCTCGACCTCGAGCCGCCGGGCATGGGAGTCGTCGCGCGCGGAGGGCGCGTCGGCGTCCGGGACGCTGCCGGCGCGGGCCTGCTGCGCGGCGGCAGCCAGCTCGGTCCGCAGGCCCGTCATCGACCGGCGCACCTCGTCGCGCACCTGCGCCGCGAGATCCCGCACCGTCCTGGACAGGTCCTCCTCGAGCGACGCCAAC
The DNA here is from genome assembly GCF_024508335.1 of Cellulomonas chengniuliangii. Taxonomy (NCBI): domain Bacteria; kingdom Bacillati; phylum Actinomycetota; class Actinomycetes; order Micrococcales; family Cellulomonadaceae; genus Cellulomonas; species Cellulomonas chengniuliangii. The sequence continues at coordinate 2,513,440 of NZ_CP101988.1, forward strand.
TCACCGCGGCGGCGCTCCAGCTCCTCACGGCCGGCAGGGGTGAGCGAGTAGGTGCCCTTGCGCCCGTCGTCGGACCGGCGCACCAGGCCCTCCTCCTCGAGCCTCGCCAACCGGGGGTAGATCGTCCCAGGGCTCGGCCGGTAGACGCCGCCGAACCGGTCCGAGAGCGCACGCATGAGCTCGTACCCGTGCGCGCTGCCCGCCTCGAGCAGCGCGAGCAGGTACAGCCGCAGCTGCCCGTGGGCGAACACCGGCGGCATCAGGCGCCCTGGGGCTGGCCACCGCGCAAAACCGTGAGATGGCCTGAGACCGTCGAGCACGAGATGAAGCAGGACCCCTCGCCCGGGAGGTCGACGTTCGTCTGGTGCGGGCCGGAGCCCGAGTGCCGCCGCCCGTCGACGACCACCCGCCCGGCGACGCTGCGAGCCTCGACGCGCAGGCCGCGCCCGGGTGGCAGGCGCACGGTGGCGTGGCCAGACACGGTCGTGAGGCTCAGCGTGGCCGACTCCGTGGGGACGTCCAGGGAGACCTCCCCCGCCACGGTGTTGGCGAGCACGCGGGTCAGGTCGCCCGCCGCCGTCAGGTCGCCGTTCACGCTGGTGAAGCGCAGGTCGCCAGCATGGCCCCGCACCACGACGTCGCCGGAGACCGACCTCGCGGACAGCGCCCCGCGGGTGCCGTCGGTCACGACCCCGCCGGAGACCGTCGCCACGGACGCGTCCTGCTCGACCCCCGCGAGCAGGCTCTCCGCGCCCACCGTGCCGAGCCGGACCGCCAGGTCCCGCGGGACGGCGATGTGCACGTCGGCCGAGTCGGAGTCGCCGAAGGCACGGAAGGAGTCGATGAACGAGTCCCACCCGCCGAGTGTGAAGGTGTACCCGACCCTCAGCTCGCCCTCGGCGAGGGAGACCTCGAGCGGCCGCCCCACGACCGCGTGCACCTCGAGCCGCACGCCGCGCTGCGCGGGGTCGGCGTGGGCGACCACGTCGACCCGCCCCCGCACGACCTGCACTCGCAGCGCCGCGGCCTCGTCGATCTCGATGACCTGCGGGCCGGTGACGACCCAGGACTCGGTGGCCATGGCTTCCTCCGGAGACGAGATATATCGCGTCTCCAGCACGCTATGGCGCCTCAGGCCGCCTCACAAGGCCTCGCCGTCCACACCCCGCCATTCCCCGACCGGGCCCTCAGGAGACGAGCAGGCCCGCCGCTCGCAGCTCCACGGTGAGGTCCTGGGGGTTGGTCGCCGCGGCGCACGCGTCCTCGTACGTGATCACGTCGTCACGGATGAGCTGGAGCAGGTGCTGGTCGAAGGTCTGCATCTTGTAGTAGTCGCCGTCGCGGATGAGGTCCAGCAGCGGCGGGTTGTCCAGCGGCTCCAGGATCGCGTCGGCGGTGCGGCCGGTGTTCACCATGACCTCGACGGCCGGGCGGCGGCCGTTCCCGTCCGCGTTGCGCACCAGGCGCTGCGAGATGATCCCGCGCAGCGCCTGCGCCAGCGCCACCCGCACCTGCTTCTGCTCGTGCGGCGGGAAGAAGTCGACGATGCGGTTGATGGTCTCCGGCGCGTCGATCGTGTGCAGCGTGGACAGCACCAGGTGGCCCGTCTCGGCGGCGGACAGCGCCGCCCGCACCGTCTCCGTGTCGCGCATCTCGCCCACGAGGATGACATCGGGGTCCTGCCGCATGGCCGCGCGCAGCGCCACCGCGAAGTCGTCGGTGTCCTGCCGCACCTCGCGCTGGGAGATGATCGACTTCTTGTCCTGGTGGAGCACCTCGATCGGGTCCTCGATCGTGACGATGTTGACCTCGCGGGTCGTGTTGATGAGGTCCACCATCGACGCCAGCGTCGTCGTCTTGCCTGATCCCGTGGGCCCAGTGACCAGCACCAGTCCACGGGGCTCGAGCGCCAGATCGCCCACGATGTCGGGCAGGCCCAGGTCGGCCACCGTCATCGTGCCGACGGACACCCGGCGGAACACCATGCCGAAGGTTCCGCGCGCCTGGTACGCGTTGGCGCGGAACCGGCCGACACCGGGCACCGAGTAGGCGAAGTCGGCCTCGTGGGTGCGACGGAAGGCGTCGACCAGGTCCTCGGGCAGCACCTCGGAGAGCATCAGCTCGGTGTCCTTGGGCCGCAGATCGCGCACCTGCAGGCGCCGCAGGCGCCCGTCGACCCGCACACGGGGTGGCGAGCCGACCTTCACGTGCAGGTCAGAGCCGCCCGTGCTGGCCAGGGCGTGCAGGAACGGGATGACGGACAACGGCTGGTCGCTCACCTCTCAGTCATCGGAGAGGACACGCCCCGACTTGAGATCCAGCGGAGCGCGGCGCATCCACACGAGGAGATGTGGGAGCATGGACCCGAATCCGGCGCGCATCACGGGCGCCAGTACGTGAGGAGATCCCATGAGCAAGCGCGGACGCAAGCGTCGGGCCCGCAAGGGCAACGCCGCGAACCACGGCAACCGTCCCAACGCCTGAGGCGTTGGCCGGAAAGCCGGCAGACATGACACAGGCCCGGTGCTACCAGCACCGGGCCTGTCGTTGTAACCCGCAGGCGCGTGGCTTCACTCCGGCCGAGTCCGCAGGGCCGCCATCTGCTGCTCGACGCGCACGCGCAGGTCCGCCGGAGCCTCCTCCTGGCAGCAGCGCCGCACCAGCCGCTTGACCACGAGCTCGACGTCGAACTCCTCCAAGCACGGCTTGCACTCCTCGAGGTGCGAGCGGACGCGCTCCTGGTCTGGCTCCGCCAACTCGGAGTCGAGGTACTCGAACAGGCGGTCCAGCGCCTCGGCGCACCCGTCCCCGCAACCGTCGGCACGCGCGCGCAGCGCGTCCGCCGCGATCGGCGTGGTCTGGTGCGACCCCGCCGCGAGCGGGTCGGGCGCGGACGTGTCCCAGGCGCTCATCGTGTCCCCTTCGGTCCGGTGGGCGACGCGCCGACCAGGCCCCGGCCGCGGGCGTAGTCGGCCAGCAAGTCGCGCAGCTGGGCTCGACCACGGTGCAGCCGGGACATCACCGTCCCGATCGGCGTGCCCATGATCTCGGCGATCTCCTTGTAGGCGAACCCCTCGACGTCGGCGAGGTACACCGCGATGCGGAAGTCCTCAGGGAGCTGCGCGAGCGCGTCCTTCACGTCCGAGTCGGGAAGCCGGTCCAACGCCTCGGCCTCGGCCGACCGCAGGCCCGCGGACGTGTGCGAGGCGGCGCGGTGGATCTGCCAGTCCTCGACGTCCTCCGCGGCGGACTGCAAGGGCTCACGCTGCTTCTTGCGGTACGTGTTGATGAAGGTGTTGGTCAGGATCCGGTACAGCCAGGCCTTGAGGTTCGTGCCCGGCCGGTACTGGTGGAACGCGGCGAACGCCTTCGCGAAGGTCTCCTGGACCAGGTCCTCCGCGTCCGAGGGGTTGCGCGTCATCCGCAGGGCAGCACCGTAGAGCTGGTCGAGGTAGACCAGCGCATCGGCCTCGAACCGCGCGTTGCGGGCCGCGTCGCCCTCCGCGTCAGGCGCCCGGTGGGTGTCTTCGCTCATCACGGTCGAGCCTAGCCCCGCCAGAGGGGCAGGGCCCGACTGGTCCACGGGCGCCGCCTGCCCCCATGGGGAGCTCGACTCGGGTGGCCTGGTGGCAAGAGCGCAACTCATGCAGGGGACAACACGCCGACGTGCACGGGGATTCCCGAGGGCGTGCGCGGGCCTGCCCCGCTAGCGTGCAGGCATGACCGACTCGACGACTGACTCGACGTTCGTGCAACTGCTCCGGGCACAGATCGGCCACGAGTTCGACGCACACCAGCAGTACGTGGCGATCGCGGTGTGGTTCGACGGCCAGGACCTCCCCCAGCTGGCGCGCCACTACTACCGGCAGGCGCTCGAGGAGCGCAACCACGCGATGATGATCGTGCAGTACCTGCTCGACCGTGACCTGCCCGTCTCCATCCCCGCCGGCAGCGCCGTGCGCAACGACTTCGGCTCGGTGCTCGAGCCCATCACGCTGGCCCTCGCCCAGGAGAAGCAGGTCACCGAGCAGATCGAGGCGATCTTCCGCGCCGCCCGCCAGGAGGGCGACGCCCTCGGCGAGCAGTTCCTGCTGTGGTTCCTCAAGGAGCAGGTCGAGGAGGTGGCCTCCGCCTCGACGCTCCGCACCGTCGCGGAGCGCGCGGGCGACAACCTCTTCGACCTCGAGAACTACGTGGCGCGCGAGCAGATCGGCGACGGCGGCGAGTCCGCGGACGCCCCTGCCGCCGCCGGCGGCGCGATCTAGCCCGCCCCCCCACCCCATCCATAGGAGGACCCGATGCTGCTCCGCAAGATCGCCCGACCGATGCTCGCCACGTGGTTCATCAGCGAGGGGCTCGACGCCGTCCGCCACCCCGCGGCGCACGCCGCCGTCGCCGCGGGAGCGGCAGCCTCCGTGATGGGCCGGGTGCCCCGAGGCGCCCTGGGCGGCGCCCTCGAGCCGCTGCGCGAGCCCGGTCACCGCCAGGTCACGACAGCGGTCCAGGCGCACGGCGCCGCGACCGCGCTCGCCGGCCTCGCGCTCGCCACGGGCAAGGCCCCCCGGACCGCCGCCCTGGTCCTCGCCGCGCTCACCGCGCCACTCGTGGTGGCGAACCTGCCCGACAGGAAGCGCGGCGCCTCGAGCCGCGAGGAGCGCCAGGAGCGGCGGCGGCGGCTCATCCGCTCGGTCGCCTTCACCGGTGGCGCGCTGCTGGCCGGTGTCGACCACGAGGGCCGGCCGGGCTTCGCATGGCGGGTGGGGAAGGCGCGCGAGCACCAGGTCGCCGCCGCCGTCGGCGCCGCGGAGTCCGTCAAGCAGCACGCCGCGAAGGCGGCCCACGGCGTCCGCTCGACGGCGGCGGACGCGGCACGGTCGCTGCCCCGCTGAGGAGGCCAGGGGCCGCACCGCGATCGTCCGACCGGCTGGACGCCGGGACCGGCTCCACGGCGGGCCGGATAGCCTGGGCGCATGACGATCGATCTCGCGCCCGCCGCCGACCTCGTCGACGACGCGTGGGAGGCGCCCACGGCTCGCGGCCCGCTCGACGCGACGGTCGAGGTCCCCGGTTCCAAGTCGCTCACCAACCGGTACCTCGTGCTCGCGGCCCTCGCCGACTCCCCCGGCCGCCTGCGGGGGGCCCTGCGCTCGCGCGACACGCTGCTGATGGCCCAGGCGCTGCGGGGCCTCGGCGTCCGTGTCGATGACGACGGGCAGGACTGGGTGGTCGATCCGGCCCGGCTCCGTGGCCCGGCGGAGATCGACTGCGGGCTGGCCGGCACCGTCATGCGGTTCGTGCCGCCGGTGGCCGCGCTCGCCGACGGCCCGGTGCGCTTCGACGGCGACGAGGGCGCCCGGGTGCGGCCCATGGCGCCGGTGCTCGACGCCCTGCGCGCCCTCGGTGTGCGAGTCGACGACCACGCCACGCCCGGCTTCCTCCCGTTCACGGTCGAGGGCGCCGGCTCGGTGCGCGGCGGGGAGGTCGAGGTCGACGCCTCCGGTTCGAGCCAGTTCGTCTCGGGCCTGCTCCTCGCGGGCTGCCGCTTCGAGCGAGGCCTGACGCTGCGGCACACCGGCCCCACCCTGCCGAGCCTGCCGCACATCGAGATGACGGTGGCGCTGCTCCGCGCCGCCGGGGTCGCGGTCGACGACTCGACGCCCGCCGTCTGGCGGGTCGAGCCGGGCGCCATCGCCGGGCGCGACGTGCGCGTCGAGCCCGACCTGTCCAACGCCGCCCCGTTCCTGTGCGCCGCCCTCGTGGTGGGCGGGACGGTGCGGGTGCCCGGCTGGCCCGCCTCGACCACCCAGCCCGGCGGGCTCCTGCCCGGCATCCTGGAGCAGATGGGCGCCACGACCAGCCTCGACGGCGACGTCCTGACGGTTCACGGCGCCGGCGCGGTGCGCGGCGTCGACCTGGACCTGCACGCCGCCGGCGAGATCGCCCCCACCATCGCGGCCCTCGCCGCCCTCGCGGACTCCCCCACCCGACTCCGGGGCATCGCCCACCTGCGCGGCCACGAGACCGACCGGCTCGCCGCGCTCAGCGCCGAGATCACCCGGCTCGGCGGCCAGGCCGAGGAGACCGCCGACGGGCTGGTGATCACGCCTCGACCGCTGCACGGCGGCACGGTGCGCACCTACGCCGACCACCGCATGGCGACCGCGGGGGCGCTCCTGGGCCTCGCCACGCCCGGCGTCCGCGTGCAGGACGTCGCCACCACCGCCAAAACGCTTCCCGACTTCGTCGGGATGTGGGAAGGGATGCTCGCATGAGGCACTCGCCTCGCGCCCGCCACCTCGCGACCCCCTGCGGAGGCCGCTGAGCGTGGCACGCCGACCGCTCGACGAGTCCGACGTCCGCGTCCGCCCCGGGCGCCGGGGCTCGCGGCCCCGCACCAAGACGCGCCCTGAGCACGCCGACGCCGAGATCGCCCTCGTCACCGGCGTGGACCGCGGCCGGTACACCGTCCTGGTCGAGGCGGGCACGCCGCAGGAGCGCCGCGCCATCGCGATGAAGGCACGCGAGCTCGGACGCGAGCGCGTGGTGCCCGGGGACCTCGTCGACCTCGTGGGCGACACGTCGGGCGCCGACGGCTCGTTGGCCCGCATCGTGCGGATCACCGAGCGCACCACCGTGCTGCGCCGCACCGCCGACGACACCGACCCGATCGAGCGGGTCATCGTGGCCAACGCCGACCAGCTCGTGATCGTGACCGCCCTGGCCGACCCCGAGCCGCGCACCCGCATGATCGACCGGTGCGTCGCCGCGGCGTACGACGCCGGCATGGACGCGCTGCTCGCCCTGACCAAGGCGGACCTCGCCGACCCGGCGGAGCTCGTGGCGATGTACGCGCCGATCGGCGTCTCGGTGGTGGTCACCAGCCGCACCGACGGCGACATCGACGGGCTGGAGGAGCTCCGCGCGGCTCTCGCCGGGCGCACGTCCGTGCTCGTCGGCCACTCCGGCGTCGGCAAGTCGACACTCGTCAACGCGCTCGTTCCCGACGCGTACCGGGCCGTGGGCGTCGTCAACGACGTCACCGGGCGCGGCCGCCACACCTCGACGTCCGCCGTCGCCCTCCGCGTGCCCGAGCCACCCGGCACAGAGCCCACCTGGGTCATCGACACCCCAGGGGTGCGCTCCTTCGGCCTGGCGCACGTCACCCCCGAGCACCTGCTCGGCGCCTTCTCCGACCTGTCCGACGTCGCGCAGGAGTGCCCGCGCGGGTGCACGCACACCGCAGACGCCCCCGACTGCGCCCTCGACGAGTGGGTCGCCGCGGGCCCGGACGCGACCGTGCAGGCGGCCCGGGCCGCGCGCCTAGCCTCGTTCCGGCGCCTGCTCGCCAGCCGCACGGGCACCCTGGACGCCGATCCCCGTGGCGGCGGCGGGCACGCGTCCGGCTCCGAGCCCCAGCCCTCATGAGCGCCCGCCCCGTCCACGCCGCCCGTCCCTGGGCCGATGGGCCCCCGCGCCCCGCTACGGTGTGCCCATGAGCCTGCGCCCCGGGTACGACGACGACCTGCGCCTCGCGCACGTGATGGCCGACCAGGTCGACTCCGTGACGATGTCCCGATTCAAGGCGCTGGACCTGCGCGTGGAGACCAAGCCCGACCTGACCCCGGTCTCCGACGCCGACCGGACCGCCGAGGAGATCATCCGCACCCAGCTCAGCCGGGCGCGCTCCCGCGACGCCGTGCACGGCGAGGAGATGCCCGACACCGGCCACGGGCCGCGGCGGTGGGTCGTCGACCCCATCGACGGCACCAAGAACTTCGTCCGGGGCGTGCCGGTGTGGGCCACCCTGATCGCGCTGCTGGACAACGACGAGGTCGTGGTCGGCGTCGTCAGCGCCCCCGCGCTGGGTCGCCGCTGGTGGGCCGCGAAGGACTCGGGCGCCTGGACCGGGCGCTCGCTCGCCGCCGCGAGCCGGATGCGCGTCTCAGCGGTCAGCGAGCTCAAGGACGCCTCCCTCTCCTACTCGAGCCTGAGCGGCTGGGAGGAGCAGGGCCGCCTGGACGGCTTCCTCGACCTGACCCGGACGGTCTGGCGGACCCGCGCCTACGGCGACTTCTGGTCGCACGTGCTCGTGGGGGAAGGCGCCGTGGACCTGTCCGCGGAGCCCGAGCTCGCGCTCCACGACATGGCCGCCCTGGTGCCGATCGTCACCGAGGCCGGCGGCCGGTTCACGTCGATCGACGGTGTGCCGGGGCCTTTCGGCGGATCCGCCCTGGTGACTAACGGGCTGCTGCACGACGCCGCGCTGGCGGCCCTGAACCCGGCGTGAGCCCCGCCGGAGCCGTGCGACCGGCACGGAGCCTGGCTCAGCGGTGGGTCTCCAGGTCAGCGTGGGATGTCGCCGAGCTCGGTGACGTCGTACCAGAGCAGGTCGCGCTCGGTGAGCCGCTCGATCGCGGCCTCGTCACCGGTGACTGCGAGGGCCAGGTCCTCTGCGGCCTCCCCCTCGTCCACATGGCCGCACACGACATCGTTGAGAGGCACCGGCGCGCGGAGCTCGACCAGGCTCGGCGCCACGTCGTCGTCCCCCACCGGCGCGACGGCGGTCTCGGGGACGTCGGCCGACAGCACCAGGCGCAGCTGAGGGGCGTGCGGACGCCCGGCGACGAGCAGGAGCGCGTCGTCCGCGGCCGCGAGCTGCGCGGCGTACTCGAGCTCCTCGTCGTCCTCCTCCGGAAGGGCGGCGCGCAGCGCGGCGGTCACGGCATGCGCCCGGCGCGGGGCCAGGACCACGGGGGCGCCGTCAGCGGTCTCGTCGAGCTCGTCCAGCGTGGCTGGCAGGTAGATGCGCACGACCCCAGTCTGCCTGGAGCCGCCGCTCACGCCTTGGCGAGGCGCGCCGCGACGGCTGACGAGTCGATCTCGTTGGTCGCCGTCTGCTCGGCCGCCTGGGCGGCGCGGGCCTCGTGCTGGACGCTGGACACGCGCGTCGCGAGTCCCACCATGGCCCGTCGCACCGCCGAGCCGGGCACGATCTCGTGCAGCAGGCGCGCGTCCAGCAGGGCGGCGTCGAGCGCGCCCGGGTCATCAGGGACGAGGTGCGGGTCGGCGACGCCCGCGTAGCGGGCCAGGGCCTCGGCGATGGCCTCCCCCGGCCGGGGTCCCGCGACGCCGGGGCGCACCCTGTTCACGACGACGGTGCGCCTGCCCGGCGCCCCGAGCTCGGAGAGCTCGCCGAGCGCCCGGACCAGGCGTTGCACGCCGATCGGGTCCGCGCCCCCGACCACCAGCACCTCGTCCGCCTCGCACAACGCAGACAACGTCGCGGCGTTGCGGCGTGGCGCCCGGGTGTCGTAGCTGAGCGCCTCGTCCTGCTCCACGCAGAAGCCGCAGTCGACCACGGTCCACTCGGTCAGCGCCCGTGCGACCGTCCACACCACGTCGAGCGACGTCCCCGGCAGCTCAGGCCACCGGTCGGGGCGCGAGATGCCGGAGAGCACGCGCAGACCTGGCGCCAAGAGCGGCGAGAGCCGGGCCAGCGCTTGGACGTCGAGCGCGCCCTGGCCCGCCGCCCGCGCCGCCGCCGCGAGGCCGGGCGCCTCGTCGAGCAGCCCGACCGCCTGCGCGACCGTCCCGCCATAGGTGTCCGCGTCGACCAGCAGGGCGGATCGGCCCAGGACGGCGAGCTCGGCGGCGAGGTTCATCGCGATCGTGGTGCGCCCCGGCGCGCCGGTCGGCCCCCAGACGGCGACTAACCGTCCCGGCTCCCGCGCGGCAGGGCTCGCGGCGGGGCTCGTGACGTGCGACATCTCCACGGCGTGCCCGGCCCGTGCCGCCCGGGGCGCGGCGCGGTCCACCCCGTCCGGCGCTGCAGCGGTTCCTGCCCAAGGCGACTCGAGGACGGCCACCACGTCGCGCACGAGCGAGGTCGCGCTGGCGGCGTCGTCGGGCAGGTCCACCACCAGGTCCGCTCCGAGCGCGGTGAGCCGCTCAGCCACCCACCGAGCACCCGCGTCCGCGAGCCCGACGACCCGCACGCCGCACCGGTGCAGGGTGGCGACCGCCTCCCGGTCGAGCTGCGGCAGGTCGGCGGAGACGAGCGCCACCTGGCCGAGCCCGGCCTCCGCCGCCGCGACGAGCTCGGCGAGGTCGGCGCATCGCCGGGTGACGCTCAGTCGCCCGCCGGCGCCGTCCATCGCGCGCACGATGTGCGGCTCGGCCCCTCCCCGCACGGCGCACAGCACCCCGACAGCCACGTCAGCCCCCCGTTCCCGGGACGGGCACGACCTGCACGGCGCCGTCGCCCGCGACGGCCGCGATCACGGCGGGGAGCTCGTCGTTGGGGACCAAGACCTGGACCACGGTCGAGCCGCCCGCCGTGAAGGCGCCCTCCGGGCGGGACACCTCCGCGACCACGAGCCCGCGGGCCAACGGGTGTGGCGCCGGGCGTGCGGCGACTCCATCGCTGCTGACGGCGAGCGGCACCACCCACAGGTCCACCTGGGAGCCCACCACCACGTCCTGGGACAGTCGCTGCTCCACGGGGACCGCCACCGGCCGGACATCGAGGTCGCCGGCAGAGCCGACGGCGGATCGCGGCACGAGCTCGCCCGCGTCGACCACGCGGACCGCGACCGCTCCGTCCGGGACACCATCGGCGACGGTGAGGTACAGCTCGAGCTCGCCGGCCCCCAGTCGGACCTGGGCGACCCCGAGCGCGTCGGCGCGGACGCCGTCGCCGGGCGTCAGCGTGCCGCGGGTGACGTACACGTCGACGGTGCGCTGCGCGTCCTGCACCACCCAGGACCCCAGCGCGACGGAGCCTGCCACCATCGCCAGCCCGGCGAGCAGGCGCGGGTCACGCCAGCCTGGCCTGCGCAGCCGGCTGACCGGCGGCGCCGGCAGCTCAAGCACCGACGTGTCCATCCGACTCCTTCTGTGGCTGCGAGGCCTCCGGCTGCGACGCGGCCGGGCCGCAGGGACCCTCCGAGGACATCGCGCCCCGCCGTGGGCATGCCCATCATGCCGACAACCGGCCAGGAACAGGACATCCCGGTCGCAGCCTTGTGCACAACGGCGCTCGCGTGCGAGCCCGTGCCACACTGCGAACATGGCCCCCAGGTTCCTCACGCTCGCCGACGTGACCGAGGTGCTGAACATCTCAGCCGCCCAGGCCTACGCGCTGGTGCGCTCCGGTGACCTGCCCGCCATCCAGATCGGCGGCCGGCTGCAGTGGCGCGTCGAGGCCCAGGAGCTCGAGCGGTACATCGAGCGCATGTACGCCCAGACGCGGGCCCGGATCGAGACCGAGGCCGCCCAGGAGGCCGACAGCCGTTGAGCAGCGCCTCACCGTGATCTGACCGCGCGCAGCCCGTCGAACGGGACGGCGAGCAGATCCCCCACTCGAGCGCCGTGCCCGACGGCGAGATCGAGGTGGTCGGCGCCGACCCGCTCGATGCGACCCGCGAGCTCGACGCCCTCCAGGTCGATCTGGACCAGCACACGGTCTCGGGCCAACGCCCGCAGCGCATGGCCCAGCGTGAGCCGTCCTTCCACGGCGCCCGGCCGCGGAGCGGCCTGTCGGCCGAGCCCGCCCACCGTTGCGATCGCCGCCAGCGGGATGAGGGCGCGCCGTCCGTGCTCGCCGAGCAGCACCCACTGCGGGGCAACGTCGAGGACGAGCCCTTCGACCGCGGAGCCGCCGCGAAGCCGGAGGGTGAGGACGACATCCTGAGCCGCGCGCAGGCGGTCCGCGATCGCGACGGTCGCCCGCTCGGCACGGGTGAGCTCGGCGATCTCGACGTCCAGCTCGGCCGCGCTCTGCGCCGCCAGCTGCGCCTCGAGATCGGCGAACAGTGCTTCCCAGCGCATCCGGACACCGTAGAGCCAGATCGTGCGGAGTTGTCCAGTTCTCCCGTGATGTCTAGATCTTGCGCCATGGATGCGGTACACCTTGACCACTGATCAGCACCAAACGACATCAAACTGCTGGAAACGAGGGTGAACGTATGACACCGATCGGCTCGCCACCCCAAGACGCACCCCGCCTGATCAGACTCCTCGTGCTCCCCGCAGGCCTCGCGGCGAGCGTCGCCCTGACCCTGCTCCTCGTGATCCGACTGCGGTCGGTCACGGATGCCGCGATGTCCACCCTGCGCGTCGAGCAGGCTGTGGAGATCGGCGTCGTCGCCGTCGGCGCAGCGCTGACCGGCTGGCTCGCGACGTCCATGGTGATCGCCACCGCGTGCGCCGCGGCCCGGGCGCTCGGCGGCGGCTGGTCGACTGGCGAACGGCTCGTGCAGCGGTGCGCACCGGCTCTCGTTCGACGGACCCTCGTCCTGGCCCTCGGCGCGGGCATCGGCCTGTCCCTGGGCGGAGTGGCGCACGCCTCCGACGCCGACCTCGGCTGGGCGCCGACGACGCCGGCGGCCTCGTCCCACGTGCCCCACGGCGCCGCGGAGGGCCGTCATGGAGACGCCACGGACGCCGGGGCGCGCGCGCACCCGCCAGCGACGACCGCCGAGACCTCGACCGGAGGCCTAGTCCGCCCGATCGCGACCCCGCCCGGGGATCCCGCAGACCCCGCGCTCGGCTCTCCCGAGCCACGCCAGGTCACCGTGCGGCCCGGCGACAGCCTCTGGGCCCTCGCTGCGGCAGACCTCGGCCCGGGCGCCTCCGACGCGGAGATCGCCGCCGCGTGGCCGCGCTGGTACGCGGCCAACGCCGCCACGATCGGCTCCGACCCGGAGGTGATCCTGCCCGGCCAGACGCTCGACGTGCCCGGTCCGGAAAGCCCAGTCCAGGACGGGAGGGCGTCGTGACCACCTCGCCCGTCCTCACCTGCGCCGAGGCGGCGCTGGCCCACCTGAGCCCGACGCGGGCCTCGCGTGCCGCCGCCCCGACGTCGACGGCCGCGCCGAGGCCACCGGAGGCCGTGGCCCCCGGCCTCTCGCAGTCTCCGACTCGGGCGCTCCCGCCGGCAGAGCCTGCGGCGGCGGAGACGACGACGTCGACGGCGGCGGAGGCCGGTGAGCCACCCCCTCCCGCGCGATCTGCCAGCACGCCGCCACACGACCCGGAGAGGACGCCGCGCGAGGCTGACACGGCGCCTGTGCGCGTCCGCCTCGTCCCCCACGTCGCTGCTGGCAGGCGGCCTCGAGCGGGCACCGGTCCTGGGCCCGTCCGCCCGCCGACGCTCGAAGAGCGGGCGCTCGAACGACGCCGGGCCGTCCCGCGCACCTCGCGCGACCGGCCCCTCGAGCGCCGGGCGCCAACAGACGCCACCCTTCCCGAGCCCACGTCGGTGTGCTGCTCGATCGTCCTGGTGGCCCTGGAAGCGATGACCGGCACCCGGTCCATCTCCCAGCTCGCGCGTTGGGTGACCCCCGAGCTCTACGAGCAGCTCGCCGCACGCGCCGCGGTCACGACGCGCGCGGTGGGCGCGGTGGGCGCGGCGCGCTCCACCGCGCGTCCAGAGGTGCGCCGGGCTCGCGTCTGCCGGCTCGGGCAGAGGGCGGCCGAGGCGACGATCGTCGTGCAGGACGGGGCTCGGGTCCGGGCGGTGGCCATCCGCCTCGAGGAGCGCCGCGGCGCGTGGCGGGCCGTGGCGCTCGAGATCGGGTGAGCCACCCACGCGGCAGGCGGGCGGCGCCCAAGCGGCCGTGACGTATGAGCCAGCACGACGAAGGCCGGGTCGAGGTGATCGACCCGGCCTTCGTCAGGAGAAGCCGGCAGCCGCGTCGCGGCCCCGCACGCCTCCTCAGTGCTTGCGCTTGGCGGCCTTGCGGCGCTCCTCGCGGTTCGACGCCCCAGCGGCGGCGGGCCGGACGGGCTCCCCACCCTCGGAACGGGTGACGACGTCCGCGGCGCCGTCGACGCTCGGCGCCGAGTACTGCAACGGCGCGCGCTGCTCGGGTCCGTCGATGCCCTTGGCCACGAGGGTTCCCGGGGCGCCGTCGGGACGGGGCCCGGCTGCAGCGGCCCCCGCTCCCAGCGCCGCCTGCGCGGCCGACTGGGCGGTGACCGCGGCGCCGTCGGCGCCTTCCTCGGGCTCCGCGACCTTGACCTCGAGGTTGAACAGGTACTGGACCGACTCCTCCTTGATGGACTCGGTCATGGCGCCGAACAGCTGGAAGCCCTCACGCTGGTACTCAATGAGCGGGTCGCGCTGTGCCATCGCGCGCAGCCCGATGCCCTCCTTGAGGTAGTCCATCTCGTAGAGGTGCTCACGCCACTTGCGGTCGAGCACGGACAGCACGACACGGCGCTCGAGCTGGCGCATGTTCGCCGCGCCGATCTTCGCCTCACGATCGGCGTAGGCGATCCTCGCGTCGGAGAGGATCTCCTCCTGCAGCAGCTCGGCCGACAGCCGGGTCGCGGCGCCCGCCTGCTCGACGACCTCCTCGGGCGTGATGGAGATCGGGTAGATGGCCCGGATCGCCGTCCACAGCGCGTCGAGGTCCCAGTCCTCCGGGCGGCCCTCGGCGGTCGCCGCGGCGACGTAGTCCGTGATGACGTCCGTGAGGAAGTGGCCCACCTGGTCCTGGAGGTCCTCCCCCTCGAGGACGCGGCGGCGCTCGTCGTAGATGACCGTGCGCTGCCGGGAGAGGACGTCGTCGTACTTGAGGACGTTCTTGCGGATCTCGAAGTTGCGACCCTCGACCTGCGACTGTGCGCTCTGGATGCCGCGGGTGACGATCTTGGACTCGAGCGGCATGTCGTCCGGGAAACCGGCCCGGTTCATCATCGACTCGGCCATCTGCGAGTTGAACAGGCGCATCAGGTCGTCCTGCAGCGACAGGTAGAACCGGGACTCCCCCGGGTCGCCCTGCCGCCCGGAGCGGCCACGGAGCTGGTTGTCGATGCGCCGCGACTCGTGGCGCTCGGTGCCCAGCACGTACAGCCCGCCGAGCTCGACGACCTCGTCATGCTCCGCCGCGACCGCCTCGGTCGCCTTCGCGAGGGCGTCGGGCCACGCGGCCTCGTACTCCTCCGGGTTCTCCGCGGGGTCGAGGCCCCGCGCGGCGAGATCGGCGACGGCCATGAACTCGGCGTTGCCGCCGAGCATGATGTCGGTGCCGCGCCCGGCCATGTTCGTGGCGACCGTGACGGCGCCCTTGCGCCCGGCCTGGGCGACGATCGAGGCCTCACGCGCGTGCTGCTTGGCGTTGAGGACCTCGTGCGGGACGCCCTGCTTCTTGAGCTTCGACGAGAGCAGCTCGCTCTTCTCGACGCTCGTGGTGCCGACGAGCACAGGCTGGCCCTTGGCGTGCCGCTCCACGATGTCGGCGACGACCGCGTCGAACTTGCCGTCCTCGGCCTTGTACACCAGGTCGCCCTGGTCGATGCGGAGCATCGGGCGGTTGGTGGGGATCGGGACGACACCGAGCTTGTAGGTGCCCTGGAACTCGGCGGCCTCGGTCTCGGCGGTGCCGGTCATCCCGGCGAGCTTGTCGTACAGGCGGAAGTAGTTCTGGAGCGTGATCGTGGCGAGGGTCTGGTTCTCGGCCTTGATGGCCACACCCTCCTTCGCCTCGATGGCCTGGTGCATGCCCTCGTTGTACCGGCGGCCCGGGAGGATGCGGCCGGTGTGCTCGTCGACGATCAGGACCTCGCCGTTCATCACGACGTAGTCCTTGTCGCGCTTGAACAGCTCCTTGGCCTTGATCGAGTTGTTGAGGAATCCGATCAGCGGCGTGTTCAGGGACTCGTACAGGTTCTCGATGCCCAGGTAGTCCTCGACCCGTGCGATGCCCGGCTCGAGCACACCGACGGTGCGCTTCTTCTCGTCGACCTCGTAGTCGCGGTCGATCTGCAGCCGCCGGGCGACCTTGGCGAACTCGGCGTACCAGCGGTTCGCGTCACCCGACGAGGGACCCGAGATGATCAGCGGCGTGCGGGCCTCGTCGATGAGGATCGAGTCGACCTCGTCGACGATGGCGAAGTTGTGGCCGCGCTGCACGAGCTCGTCAGTGGTCCACGCCATGTTGTCGCGCAGGTAGTCGAAGCCGAACTCGTTGTTCGTCCCGTAGGTGATGTCCGCCGCGTACTGGGCGCGGCGCTCGGCCGGACGCTGGCTCGACAGGATCACGCCCGACGTGAGCCCCAGGAAGCGGTACACGCGGCCCATGAGCTCGGCCTGGTACTCGGCGAGGTAGTCGTTCACGGTGACGACGTGCACGCCCTTGCCAGTGAGCGCGTTGAGGTAGGCCGGCGCCGTGGCGACCAGCGTCTTGCCCTCACCGGTCTTCATCTCGGCGATGTTGCCGAGGTGCAGCGCGGCGCCGCCCATGAGCTGGACGTCGAAGTGCCGCTGGCCGAGCGTGCGCCGGGAAGCCTCGCGCACGGCGGCGAACGCCTCGGGGAGCAGGTCGTCGATGGTCTCGCCGTCGGCGAGCCGGGCCTTGAAGCGGTCCGTCTCCTCACGCAGCTCCGCGTCGGAGAGCGCGATGAAGCTGTCCTCCAGCGCGTTCACCTGCTGGGCGATTCCGGACAGCCTCTTGACGATCCGGCCCTCGCCGAAGCGAAGAACCTTGTCGAGAATCGCAGGCACGCGTTACTCCCCACGTGTTCGCGCCCCGCACGCCGTGGCGTCGGAGCGGTCTGGGCGGACCCGACCGCATGGCCGGGGCGCTGACCATCGTAGGCGAGTGTCCTGGCCCCGTCGAAGAACGGTCACCGAGAACCGTGCCCCGAGTGGCCTCGGTGACGCCGCGAGACCAGCAGTCTCCGCCCGCCAGCAGCCCTGCGGGAGCGTGAAGTCACCTGTTCGGGTCAACCACGCCCCAGGCCCAGGGGATGGCGTCCGCCCATCAGGCGATCGTCTCGAGCCCGGCCGCCTCCTCGCGCGCGAGCGCGTCGCTCAGGGCGATCGCGAGGTCCCCCCGCGCCGGGGGCTGCCTGTCAGTGGCACTGTCCTCCTCGCCCTGCCCGCCGGGCGTGGCCCCTTCGGCCACCGGGGAGGAGCCGGCCCGGACGGCGCCGACCTGGACTTCCGCCAGGCCGAGCCATCCGGCCAGCACCCGCAGCTCGGCGGCAAGCTCGCCCGCCAGGTCGGCGCTCGCCTGCGAGGCGCCCGGAGCGCGGTGCGCGGAGTGCACGCGGAGCACCCCTGCGCGGCGGTCGGCCTTGAGGTCCACCAAGGCCGCCAGGTCCTCGCCCAGCAGGAACGGCAGGACGTAGTAGCCGTGCACCCGCTTGTGCTCGGGCACGTAGATCTCGATCCGGTAGCGCAGGCCGAAGAGCTCCTCGAGCCGCCGGCGCTCGAACACCAGCGGGTCGAACGGGCTCAGCAGCGTCCTGGCCTCGGCCCGCCGCGGAACGATCGCGTCGCGGTGCAGGTACACGTCGCGCGCCCACCCCTCGACCCGCACCGGACGCAGGACGCCGTCCTCGACGAGCTCCTCCAGCGCGCGCGCCGGCGCCGGGCCGCGCAGGCGGAAGTAGTCGAGCAGGCACTTCATGGACCCGATCCCGTGCGCGCGCGCCCCGATCTCCACGAGGGCCCGCATGGCCTCCTCGTCCGACGGCTCGGGGCGATCGAGCACCGCGGCGGGAAGGACACGCTCGGCCAGGTCGTAGCAGCGCTCGAACTGGGCGTTCCGCCGCGCCGAGGCGACCTCGCCGGTGAAGAAGAGGTACTCGAGCACGCGCTTGGCCACGGTCCAGTTCCACCCCCACTCGGTGCGCGTGCGGGGGTGCTCCGCCTCGAAGTACGCCTGGATCTGGCTCGCCGTGACCGGGCCGTGCTCGGCGACGAGCCGGCGGATCTCGGCGACCTCCGCCGAGTGGGCCAGCGGCACGTCGCGGATGGAGCCCCAGGCCTGGGTCCGGTACGCGCGCCGGCGCCAGCCCAGCATCCGGTAGGTCTCGGGCGGGACGAAGGACGCCTCATGCGCCCACGTCTCGACGAGCCGACGAGGCGACCGGCCCGCGGCGCGGTCGAGCAGCCCGGTGTCGTAAAGGCCGAGGCGGGAGTACGCCGGCATCAGATGCGCGCGGGCCAGCACGTTCACCGAGTCGATCTGCAGCAGCCCGAGCCGGTCGACGACCTGCTGGAACTGGCGCATCGTCACCGGGCCCGTGCGCTCGGGCCTTCCGCGGTCCAGTCCCTGCGCCCGCAACGCCACGCGGCGCGCCTGGGAGCGGGAGAGCGTGTCGCGCGGGACAGGCGTCGCACGCCCCACGCGGAGGCTGGCGGCGCTGGATGCGGTGAGCGGGGACGGGGCCACCCGCCCATCCTGCCGTCGGCCGGTGACATCGGGTAGAAGATCCCCGCCTCGGTCGCCCGTGACACGCGAACGGGCCCCGTGGGCGGTGCCACGGGGCCCGTCCTCACGACATGGCTAGACCGACGCGGCCTGCCGTTCGGTGGCCTGGCCGTTCGAGCCGGTGGTGCGCACCGGGGTGTCGAGCTTGATCACCCCGTAGCTCCAACCGTGGCGCCGGTAGGCGACTGCGGGCTGGGCTGTCTCGGCGTCGATGAAGAGGTAGAAGTCGTGCCCCACCAACTCCATCTCGTAGATCGCGTCGTCGATGGTCATCGGCTGGGCCGAGTGGACCTTCTCGCGGATGACCACCGGCGAGTCGCCCAGGGTGATCTCCACGACGTCGCCGGGGGCCACGGCCACCGGGGTCTTTGTCGGGGCCTCGCCGTCCTCCTCGCTCGGCGGCCGCACGTCGACGGGCACCTCGCTCGGGGTGATGAGGGTCCGGTTGTGGTGGTCCTTGCGACGGTCACGCGAGCGCCGCAGCCGCTCCTGCAGCTTCGCGATCGCGAGGTCCAACGCCGCGAACCGGTCATCAGCGCACGCCTCCGCCCGGATCACCGGGCCCTTGTCCACGACCGTCAGCTCGACCCGCTCGCAGCTGCCCGCCTGTCGAGGGTTGCGCTCGTGCGTCACGATCACGTCGATGCGCTGAGCGCGGGGGGCGAGCTGGGCCAGCTTCGTCAACTTGTCCGTCGCGTGCCGGCGGAACTTCTCCAGCACCTCGGTGTGACGACCAACGACCACAATCTCCATGAAGACCTCCAGGGAGGGACCAGGGGCGGGGGGGAACACCGCCCGGTGACGTACTGAGACGCCCCGATGGGGCGATCGTGCGGCACCACCTCCTCCCGCGGCCCGACCTGCACCCGGGACCGATCAGAGCATCGGGCGACATCGCTCCGACCTGTCGGTTCTGACATCAACGCTATCCCGCCGCGGCCTCAGGTTCCAGTTCCGACGCTCCGCCGTCCGGGTGGCGGAGTGGCCGCGACCACCAACGCGCCGACGACCACCGCCCTCTCCGCGCCCAGCGCCTGCTCGCACGCCGCGAGCGTCGCGCCGGTGGTCAGCACGTCGTCGACGAGCAGCACGGGACGGCCCTCCAACCCGCCCGCGATCGACCGTGGGACCCGCAGCCGGCCCGCGAGGTTGGCCCCTCGCCCGCGGGCGCCCAGGCCGGCCTGGTCGAGCGCGCCCCAGCGACGGCGCAGCGCAGGGCACGCGCGAGTCCCCGGCAGCTGCGACACGAGCGCCTGTGCCACGGCGGTCCCGAGCCCGCCGACGAGATCCTCGCCGCGACGCCAGCGGGCCGAGGCCGAGGACGGCGCGGGCACCACCAGCAGCCCGGCGGCCTCTCCGCCGCAGGCGCCCAACGCGGGGGCCAGCCCGCGTGCCGCCCGGGTGAGCGCGTCGGCGAGGGGACGGCTGAGGTCGACCCGTCCCCCGTCCTTCCACGCCACGATCAGCTCGCGCACCGGGCCGACGCACTCGGCGGGGGCCCACACCGGCAACGGCGCCCGCCCGTCCATGCGGTCGAGCCGCGGCGCCGCGCCCTCGCGCCTCAGCGGCGCGGCGAGAAGCAGCTCGGCGCACGCGGCGCACAGGGGCACGTCGAGGGCCCCGCACCCTCCGCAGGACACCGGCAGCACCAAACGGCCCAGGTCTGTCACGGCGCGCCGCACCGGGTCCAGGACGCGCCCTGGGCGGGAGGCGGGCTGCGGAGACGACGGCACGCCGAAACCATGTCGCGTCAGCCCGGGCGCGCTGGCCGTCGCCGCGAGCGCGGTGCGCCCCCTCCCGTTCCCCCGGGCTGGGGGTGGCGCCGCCTCAGCCGGGGAAGGAGGGCGCGCGCACACCCGTCGCGGTTCGCGCCCAGCTCGCGCCCGACCTCACGTACAGGTCCCCGTTCGACGTCGTCACGTACAGCAGGCGCTCCCCCTTGCCGCCGGCCAGCGCGTCGATGCCCTCGAGGGCGGGCAGCGGTCGGGTCTGGCCGGCCAGCGGCGCCAGGTACACCGTGGTGGCCGTCGCGGCGGCGGTCTTCCCCAGCACGCCCAGCGTCGACTCGTCGACCCAGACCACTCGCGACGCCGAGGTCAGTGTGGCCCCGACGGACAAAGGCTCCCCGAGCTGCTGCGGGGCGCCGTCCCTGTCGCGCACGATCCCCGCCACACCGAGCTCGAACCCGTCGGTGCCCGTCGACAGCACGGCCACCCGTGTGCCGTCCCGGGCGACGCGGAGCTCGTGCACGGTGCGTCCCGCGAGCCAGTCGGCGCGCACCGGCTGCCGAGTGCCGTCCGCCCGGACCGCGGTGAGCACCGAGCCATCGGGCCCGGCCACCGCGGTCCACACCCAGCCCAGCCGGTCCACGGACGGCGCGGTCAGCCCCTCGCCCGCCGCGAGCTCCTCGCCCAAGCCCCCCGAGGAGGCCCGCCGCAGGCTGTCGCGGCCCGACGCCACCCGGACGGTCCCCTCCTCGTTGCGAGCCGTGCTGGTGACGTCCAGCCCGGTCAACGGCCCGACGCCCTGCGCGGGCTCGAGCTCCCCGTGCCTGAACGTCATCAGCGTGTCGCCCTGCACCACCTCCAGGGCGGACTCGCTGGTCAGAGAGCCGCGGGTCAGGTCGGCGGGCTCCCAGGCGAGCGGCACGCCACCTGCCACCACCTCGACGGCGTTCACCTGGGCGACGTCGAGGGTCGCCTCGAGCTGGGCGAGCATGAGCCGCCGTTCCTCGGTGTCGCCGAGCGCCGCCCCGGACAGGGCCACCACCGCGGTGCCGTCCTCGTCGACGGGCACGGCGAGCTTGTCGAGCCGCACCCCGTCCGGCACCGCCGTGCGGACCGCGTCCCGCAGCCACGGCGACGGGCCGTCGATGAGCGCCCGGACGAGGGACGTGGCGAGGTTGCGCACCGGGAACCACCGGGTCTCGGGCACCAAGTACGAGCTGTCGGCGGAGAGGAAGTAGACGGTGGCGGTGCGGAAGACGAGCCCGAAGTTCGGCTCCGAGAGCACCACTCCGTTGTCCAGCCGGGAGATCCTCCACTGCCCCCCGCTGTCCCGGACGAGGTCGAACACCAGGGACTGCTGGGAGCCGGGGGCGCCCTCCTCGTAAATGCCGCGGTCGTCGATGCGGGCCGCCACCCCCACCCTCACCTGCACCTGTGACTCCGTCAGCTCGGTGACCTCGGGGCTGCTGGCCGTGGGGTAGACGACCACCTGCTCGTTCGGGTTCCACGTCGTGCGGACCTCGCCCGAGAGGTACTCGCGAGCCACCGAGAAATTCGTGGCGACGTCTGCCGTCGTCTCCCGGCTCAGGCCCGCCGCACTGGCGTTGAGGAATCCCTGGACGATCTCCACCGGCGTGGCGTCCTGCTCGGGCGAGTAGCCCAGCAGGGTCACCGGCGCGGGCTCGTTGATCTTGACGACGCCCTCGGCCACCGGGCCGTGCGAGGGGATCGCCACGCAGGCCGCCAGGGCGGCGACGACCATCGCGGCTGTCGCTGCCGCCCGGAGCCGGTGGGACAGGCGCCGGGTCATCGGACCTCCTGGTGGTCGAGCTCGTCGTCCAGCTCGGGCAGCGCCGCTGGGTCGAGGAAGCGGTACTGGGCGGGCGCCGGCGGCGCCGGCTCCTCCGCCGGGACCAGGGGCAACGGCGAGCCCTGCAGCCGGATCCCGGCCCGGCGGGGCAACGTGAGCCGGAAGCAGGCCCCCGCCCCCGGCTTCCCCCACGCCTCGAGCCACCCGCCGTGCAGGTGGGCGTCCTCGAGCGAGATCGCCAGGCCGAGCCCTGTCCCGCCCGTGGTGCGGGCGCGCGCTGGGTCGGCGCGCCAGAACCGGTCGAAGACGCGTGCCGCCGCCTCCTGGGTCATCCCCACGCCGTGGTCCCGCACGGTCACCGCGATGGCCGTGGCGTCGGCCGCCAGGGTCACGTCCACGATGCTGCCGTCGGCGTGCTCGATGGCGTTGTCGAGCAGGTTGCGCAGGATGCGCTCCACGCGCCGGGGGTCGATGTCGGCGGCGCACCGGGTGTCCGGCAGGTGCACGCTGAGCCAGACCCCGCGGTGCTCGGCGAGTGGGAACGCGTGGTCGGCCGCGGCTCCGACCACCTCGCGGACGTCCCGGTCCTCGGCGTCGAGGATCGCCGCGCCGGCGTCGAAGCGGCTGATCTCGAGCAGGTCCGCGAGGAGGTCCTCGAACCTGTCGAGCTGGGTCTGGAGCAGCTCGGCAGACCGCTTGATCGAGGGCTCGAAGTCGTCGCGGGCCCCGTGCAGCACCTCCCCCGCCATCCGGATCGTGGTCAGCGGGGTGCGCAGCTCGTGGGACACGTCCGAGACGAACCGGCGCTGGAGGGTGCTGAGCTCCTCCATCCGGCTGATCTGCTCCTGCAGGCTGTGGGCCATCTCGTTGAAGGACCGGCCGAGCGTCGCGAGCTCGTCCACGCCGCGCACCGGCATCCGGTCGTCCAGGTGCCCGTCAGCGATGCGCTCCGCGATCTTGGCCGCGGCGCGGACCGGTCGGACCACCTGCCGGGTGACCATCCACGTCATCGTCCCCAGCAGCACCACCAGCGCCGCCGCGCCGATCGCGAGCGTCCTCTGGAGGAAGTCCAGCCGCTCCTGCTCGGCCTGCAGGCTGTAGAGGAAGTACAGCTCGAAGGTCCCCGCGATCGGCACCGACACCGTCTGGCCGACCATCACCGCGGGAGCGGGCCGCTGATCGACGCCGTAGGCCCCCGAGCCCACCCACTCCACCGACTGCCAGCGCTGCCCGGAGCCCTCGGCGGTCGCCCGCCGCAGGTCGTCGCTGACGAGCTCGAAGAGACCCGGGTTCGACATCGCCGAGTTGACCAGCGTCGCCTGGCCGGGCGCCCGCGTGAGCAGCACCTCCCGGTCGCCGGAGCCGCCCGAGCGCAGCGCCCGCACCACGTCGTTGAGCTGCTGCTGCACCTCGGTGATCGAGGTCGCCATGGAGGCGTCGAACGTCTCCTGCGCCTGCAGCGTGGCGCGCGCGCTCTCATCGAGGACCAGGTCCACCCGTTCGGTGAAGAGGCCGTCGCGCATCTGCTGGGTCAGCGTGGAGCCGACGAGCGCGAGGGCCACGAGACCGATGGCGAGCGTGGTGGTGACGACCCGGACCTGCAGGGAGGACCGCCAGGCCAGCGACAGGGCACGCCCGGTGCTGATGGCGCGCGACCGGGTGAGCCGCCATGCGCGTCTCACGTGTCCCATGCGGCGTCGTCCGTCCTGCGCGGTGGCGGGGCTCAGAGCGCTGGGGCTCCGGCCTTGTAGCCGACCCCGCGCACCGTCACCACGATCTCCGGCCGCTCGGGGTCAGCCTCGATCTTGGACCGTAGGCGCTGCACGTGGACGTTGACCAGCCGGGTGTCGGCCGCGTGGCGGTAGCCCCACACACGCTCGAGCAGCACCTCGCGGGTGAACACCTGCCAGGGCTTGCGGGCGAGGGCCACCAGCAGGTCGAACTCGAGCGGGGTCAGCGAGATCGGCTCCCCGCTGCGGGAGACATGGTGCCCGGTGACGTCGATCGTGAGGTCACCGATGGTCAGGTGCTCGGGGACCGGCTCGTCGCTGCGGCGCAGGCGGGCGCGCACCCGGGCGATGAGCTCCTTCGGCTTGAAGGGCTTCGAGATGTAGTCGTCGGCGCCCGACTCGAGGCCCAGCACGATGTCCACCGTGTCGGCCTTGGCGGTGAGCATCACGATCGGGACCCCGGACTCGGCGCGTATCTGCCGGCAGACCTCGGTGCCGTCCTTCCCGGGCAGCATCAGGTCGAGCAGCACCAGGTCGGGCTGCGCCGCGCGGAACGCGCCGATGGCCTCGTCCCCGTCGGCGCAGAACACCGGGTCGAAACCCTCCGAGCGCAGCACAATGCCGATCATCTCCGCCAGCGCGACGTCATCGTCGACCACAAGGACCCGACCCTTCATGGAGACATGATCGCACCGCGGAACACGCGTCAGAGCCAAATGCGAGCAGATCACCCGGTCGCGGGGCTGGTTGCCGCCGGCCCGGCGTGCTCCCACCCGGTCGGCGTTGCCGCGATGGCGGCGCGTGACATGGCACGATGAGCCTCCAGCAGCCCCGCCGCGCACCAGGGAGCACCAGTCGATGACCACGCCGCACGAGGACGCGCCCCGGCCCTCGGGTCAGGCGCCGGGGACGCCGGACGGCCAGGATCCGGCTCAGCCCGCTCCGCCCGGCCCCGACGCGGCGCACCCTGCCCAGCCGACTCCCCCCGCGCCGCAGCAGCCCACAGGCTGGGGCGATCCGCCCACCCCCGCCGGCTGGGGCCCGCCGCCCGGGCAGCCGTCCGGCTGGGGCCCGCCACCGGGGCAGCAGCCCGGCGGCTGGCAGCAGCCGGGCTACGGCCAGCCCGCCTACGGGCAGCCCACGTACGGGCAGCCGTCGTACGGCCAGCCCTCGCACGGGCAGCCGGGCGGCCCGGTCCCCGCGCCCTACGGTCCGGCCGGATGGCGGCCCCCGGCCCTGCAGCCGGGGATCATCCCGCTGCGCCCGCTCGGCGTCGGCGAGATCCTCGACGGCGCGTTCCGCTCGATCCGGGCCAACCCGCGCGTGATGTTCGGCCTCGCGGTGATCGTCGTGTCGATCGTCGTGATCATCCAGGCGGTGCTCACCTGGTACCTCGGCGGACTGCTCTCCGGGGCCATCACGGACTTCTCCGTGACCGCCGACCCGGGCGGCGATCTCGGGCTGGACCAGCAGGTGGGCTCGATGCTCGGCGTGCTGCTGAGCATGCCGCTTCTGCTCGTCGCCACGACGGTGCTCACCGGCCTGCTGATCGTCTCGGTGAGCCGGTCGGTCATCGGGCAGACGATCAGCCTCGGGGACACGATCCGCGCCTCGCGCCGGCGGGTGTGGTGGGTCGTGGGCATCACTCTGCTGTACCTCACGGTGATCGCCCTCGGCTACGCCGCCTTCGTCGGCCTCTTCCTGCTCGCCGCGGTCAACGAGCAGTGGGCGCTGTTCGCCGTCACCGGGATCGTCGGCGGGCTGCTGCTCCTGGCCGCGACGGTGTGGCTCTCGGTGCGGATGCTGCTCGTGACGCCCGCGTTGATGCTCGAGGGCGGGGCGTTCTGGGCGACTGTGCGGCGCGGCTGGAAGCTCTCCCGCGGCAGCTTCTGGCGCCTCTTCGGCATCTACCTGCTGGTGCAGGTGATCATGTCCGTGGTGGTGGGGATCATCGCGGTGCCGACCGCGATCATCGCCACCGTGTTCCTCGACGACCCGCTGATGCTCACGTTCGGCGGCATCGCGCTCAGCTCGATCGGCGACATCATCTCCTACACCCTCACCACGGTCTTCTCCGCGGCGGTGGCGGCGCTGCTCTACATCGACGTCCGGATGCGTCGTGAGGGGCTCGACGTCGAGCTCGCGCGCGCGGCCGAGCAGACCCCCGCGTGACGCTCGTGCCCCTGAGCGCTCGACTG
The DNA here is from genome assembly GCF_024508335.1 of Cellulomonas chengniuliangii. NCBI lineage: Bacteria > Bacillati > Actinomycetota > Actinomycetes > Micrococcales > Cellulomonadaceae > Cellulomonas > Cellulomonas chengniuliangii. Next base: position 2,539,132 of record NZ_CP101988.1, read on the forward strand.
TTCGACGTCCCGGTGCAGCCGGGCGCCGACGAGGCGCGCGCGTGGCTCGAGAACGAGCTCGCCGACCCGGTGTACCACCGGAGCCCCAGCCTGCTGCAGCGGCTGCTGGACTGGCTCGCAGGGCTGTTCCGGGACGCCCCCGCGCTGGCCCTGCCGCCTCGCACGGCGGTGCTGGTCGTGGTGGGAGCGCTCATCGTGGTGGCGGCCGTCGCCTGGTGGGTCGCGGGACCGGTGCGGCGCGCCACGAGACGGGCGTCCGCGGGCGCGGTGCTGGTCGACGGCGAGCAGCGAAGCGCCGCGCAACTGCGCGCCGCGGCGGACGCCGCCGCCGCCGACGGGGCGTGGGACCGCGCGGTGGCCGACCGCTTCCGCGCCGTGGTCCGCGCGCTCGAGGAGCGCGCGCTGCTGGACGAGCGGCCGGGGCGGACCGCGCATGAGGTCGTGATCCTGGCGGCGGGCCGCCTGCCCGCGCGCACAGAGGACCTCCGCGGAGCCGGCACGCTGTTCGACGACGTCGTCTACGGCGGCGCCCGAGCGCGCGAGCAGGACGACGTGTGGCTGCGGTCCGTGGACACCCGGGTCGCGGCCGAGCGTCCCGTCGCGCCCGACGTCGCGGGCGCCTCCGCCTCTCCCACGGGATGGACGTTGTGAGCGCCCCCGCTCCCGCCGTCGCCGCGCCCGTGATCGGCGACGGCACCACGGGGCGCTCCCGCGCCATCAGCCGCTGGCGGCGTGCCCGCTGGCCCCTGGCCCTCGTGGCCATCGTGCTCGTGGTGGGCCTGCTGGCCGCGCTCCCGTCCCCGCGCACCTCGACCGCCGCACTGGCCCCCGACAACGCCTCCGCGAACGGCGCGCGGGCGCTGGCCGAGGTGCTCCGCGAGCAGGGCGTCGAGATCAGCTACGTGCGGACGTCGGCCGAGGCGACCGAGCTGGCCGCCCGCGGGACCACGCTGCTCGTGACGAACGACTCGACACTCACCGACGACCAGCTCGAGCAGATCGCCGGCACGGAGGCCGACCTCGTGCTGGTCGACCCGGTCTTCGCCCTGCCGCCGGCCACCTCCGCGGCTGAGACCGCGCCCGGCTACGAGCCCGAGCAGGTCCGCGAGGCGCTCTGCGGCGACACCGACGCCCTGGCCGCGGGCACGCTGCTCAGCGGCGGCTCCGGATTCGTGGCCCTCGACGGCCAGGCCACCGTGTGCTTCCCGGCGACTGGCGACGCCAGCGGCGCCGGGGCCTACCTGGTGGTCGAGGGCGAGCGCCGTGTGACGGCCTTCGCCAACGGCTCGGTGCTCACCAACGCGTCGATCACCGCCGAGGGCAACGCGGCGCTCGCGCTGCGCGCCCTCGGGCGGAACGACCACCTGGTCTGGTACGTGCCGTCGCTCAGCGACAGCGGCGAGGCCGCCAGCCCGCCGCTCGGAGACCTGCTCCCGCCGTGGGCGCGGGCCCTCGGCCTGCAGCTGCTGCTGGTCGCGGCCGTCGCCGGAGTGTGGCGGGCCCGACGGCTGGGCCGGGTGGTGGTCGAGCCGCTGCCCGTGACGGTGCGGTCGGGCGAGGCGACGCGTGGGCGGGGCCGGCTGTACCGTCGCTCTCGTTCCTACGGCCACGCGGCCGCCGCGCTGCGGGCCGGGGTGGCGACGCGGACGTCCGCGCAGCTCGGCCTCCCGCGATCGGCGCCCGCGCCCGCCGTGATCGACGCCCTCGCCCGGGCGACCGGGCGCACCCCTGACGACGTGGCTGCCCTGCTGTACGGGCCGCCGCCGACCGACGACAACGGGCTGGCGCTGCTGGCCCGGACGCTGGACGAGCTGGAGAGCGAGGTTCACCGAACGTGACCGAGGCACACACCACCGGTGGGTGGCCGACCCCTGACGGGGCGCCCGCACCGGCCCCCCAGCCGCCCCCCTCCCCCGCCATGCCCGCGCCTCAGGCGACCGCCCCCGGCGCGCCTGCCCACGCCCCGCAGGGGCCGTCCGCGGGCCTGCGCGCGACGCTCGGCGCTGTCCGGTCAGAGGTCGGCAAGGCCGTCGTCGGCCAGGACGCCGCGGTGACCGGGCTGGTGATCGCGATGCTGTGCCGCGGCCACGTGCTGCTCGAGGGCGTGCCCGGCGTCGCGAAGACCCTGCTGGTCAGGACGCTGTCCGCGGCGCTGGACCTGGACACCAAGCGGGTGCAGTTCACCCCCGACCTGATGCCCGGCGACATCACCGGCTCGCTCGTGTACGACGCCCGCACCGCCGAGTTCTCCTTCCGTGAGGGCCCGGTCTTCACGAACCTGCTCCTGGCGGACGAGATCAACCGGACGCCGCCCAAGACCCAGGCCTCGCTGCTGGAGGCCATGGAGGAGCGCCAGGTGTCGGTGGACGGGCACGCGCGGCCGCTGCCAGACCCGTTCATGGTGATCGCGACCCAGAACCCGGTCGAGTACGAGGGCACCTACCCGCTGCCCGAGGCCCAGCTCGACAGGTTCCTGCTCAAGCTGAACCTGCCGCTGCCCGAGCGCGCGCACGAGGTCGAGGTGCTGTCCCGGCACGCCGCCGGCTTCGACCCCCGGGACCTGCGGGCGGCCGGCGTGCGCCCCGTCGCAGGCCCGGAGGACCTGGCCCGGGCCCGGGCCGAGGTCGCGCGCGTCCAGGTGGCGCCGGAGGTGCTGGGCTACGTCGTGGACGTGTGCCGCGCGACCCGCCAGTCACCCTCGCTGTCCCTTGGTGTCTCGCCCCGTGGGGCGACGGCGCTGCTCGCGACCTCTCGCGCCTGGGCGTGGATGTCCGGCCGCCCGTACGTGACGCCTGACGACGTCAAGGCCCTGGCGCACCCCACGCTGCGGCACCGCGTGCAGCTGCGGGCCGAGGCCGAGCTCGAGGGCGTCACCACCGAGAGCGTCCTGGACACGGTGCTCGCGTCCGTGCCCGTCCCGCGCTGACCCACGATGGCGATCACCTGGCGGGCCGTCGCGCTCGCCGCCCTGGGGACGGTCGCGGTGCTGATCGTGCCCGTGCCGGGGACCGTGCTGGTCTGGGCCCTGCTGGTGGCGGCGGCGTGCACCGTGGACACGCTGCTCGCCGCCTCCCCGCGCCAGGTCGCGATCACTCGCTCGACGCCTGCCTCGGTGCGGCTCACGCAGTCCGCGCGCTCGACGATCACCCTGTCGAACGTCAGCCCTCGGCGCCTGCGCGCGATCGTGCGGGACGCGTGGCTGCCCTCGGCCGGGGCCGGGCCGAACCGTCACCCGGTGGACCTGCCGCCGGGTGAGTCCACGCGGGTGTCCACCCTGCTCACGCCCACCCGACGCGGCGACCGCCGGGCCGACCGGGTGACCATCCGCACCGTGGGGCCGCTGGGCCTCGCGGGCCGGCAGGCGTCCCTCGAGGTGCCCGCGGTGCTGCGGGTGCTGCCCGAGTTCGCGTCCAGACGCCACCTCCCCTCCCGCCTCGCGCGGCTGCGGGAGCTCGACGGGCGCGCCGCGGTCCAGGTGCGCGGCGGCGGCACGGAGTTCGACTCGCTCCGCGAGTACGTGATCGGCGACGACGTGCGCTCGATCGACTGGCGCGCGACGGCGCGACGCGCGGATGTCGTGGTCCGCACCTGGCGGCCCGAGCGCGACCGCCGCGTGCTGATCGTCCTCGACACCTCGCGCACGGCCGCCGTGCGGGTGCTCGACGCGCCACGGATCGACGCGTCGATCGAGGCCGCGCTGCTCCTCTCGGCGCTGGCGTCCCGTGCCGGGGACAGGGTCGAGCTGATGGCCTACGACAGGACCCTGCGCGGCCGTGTCGCGGGCATGAGCGGGCCTCGGCTCATGCCCGCCGTGGCTGACGCCCTGGCGGGGATCGACCCGACCCTGGTCGAGATGGACTGGCCGGGCGTGGTGAGCATGGTCCGCGAGCGCCTCTCCCAACGCGCTCTCGTGGTCCTGCTCTCGTCGCTCGAGCCGGCGGCGGTCGAGCAAGGGCTGCTGGGGGTGGTGGGCCAGCTCGCCGAGCGCCACCAGGTGGTGCTCGCGGCGGTCCGCGATCCCGAGGTGGAGGAGCTGCGCAGGGGACGGGCCGACGTCACCGAGGTCTTCGACGCCGCGGCCGCGGAGCGCGCCGAGCTGGAGCGCGCCGCCGTCGCCGCGCGCCTGCGACAGCGTGGCGTCGAGGTGGTCGACGCGCTCCCTGACGACCTGGCGCCCCGCCTGGCGGACACGTACCTGGCGTTGAAGGCCGCCGGACGCCTCTAAGCCCTTCTGCGCCCGTCCCCGCGTGATGCGGCGTCAGCGCCACACCCTAGGGTCGCCACTATGGAGCCCTCCGGCCCGGTCCTGGGACGTCGCGCGCTGAACCGCGCGCTGCTGGCCCGCCAGCACCTGCTCGAGAGGCGCCACGGCTCGGTCCTGGACGAGGTGGCCCACCTGGTCGGGCTGCAGGCGCAGGCGCCCTGGTCGCCGTACACGGCGCTGTGGTCGCGGCTCGCCGAGTTCCGGCCCGACGAGCTGGGCGGCCTGCTGCTGGGCAGGGAGGCCGTGCGCGTGGCCGCGATGCGCGCCACGGTGCACCTGGTGACGGCCGACGACGCCCTCCTGCTGCCGTCGCTGACCGCCTCGATCGGCGAGCGGGGCGTCCGGGGCGCCGGGCCGTTCTCCGCCACGCTGCACGCCCTGGACCCCGTGGAGTTGGCCCGCGCCGCCCGGGAGCTGCTCGAGGCCGAGCCGATGACGCCAGCGCGGCTCGGCAGGCGGTTGCTCGAACGCTGGCCCGACGCCGCCCCAGACGCTCTGGCCCATGGCGCCCGCTACCTGCTCCCGCTCGTCCAGACACCCCCGCGCGCGGTGTGGGGGCGTTCAGGAGCGACCGTGTGGACGACCACGCGGGCATGGCTGGGGCGCGAGCCGGCGGGCCACGACGACCCGGAGGCACGGCACGCTGCGCTCCAGGAGGTCGTGCGGCGCTATCTCGGGGCGTTCGGGCCCGCGAGCGTCGCCGACGTGCAGCGGTGGATCGGGCTGACGCGCCTGGCGCCAGTGGTGCGGAGCCTCCGCCAGGAGCTCGTGGCGCACCGCGCCGCGCCCGGCCCTTCAGGGCGCCCGGGCAGGGAGCTCTTCGACCTCCCCGACGCGCCGCGGCCCGATCCCGAGACCCCGGCGCCGGTGCGGTTCCTGCCGGACTTCGACAACGCGCTGCTGAGCCATGCCGACCGCACCCGCATCGTCGGCGACCCGGAGCGGCGCGCACTGGCCCGGGCCAACGGGCAGGCGCCGGGGACGGTGCTGGTCGACGGCTTCGTGGCGGCCGCCTGGTCGCTGCGCCGCGAGCGCTCGGCGGCCACCCTCGAGGTACGGCCGCTACGGCCCCTGACGTCCGCCGAGCGCGCGGACGTGGCCGCCGAGGCGGAGGAGCTCGTCGCGTTCCTGGCCCGGGACTCGGCCTCCCGTGCGGTCGTCTGGGCGAGCGGGCTACGCGCCTAGCCGGCGACGGCCACCGAGTACCCGGCGCGGTCGTCCTCGAGGTCGCCCGTCTCACCGTCGGCGACAGCCCGTCGGCCGAGCACCAGCGTGTACGCCCAGAACGCGGCGAGCACGGCGGCGCCGATGATGATCTTCACGCTCCACGGCAGGTCCGAGCCGGTGACGAACCCCTCGACGAGGCCCGAGACGAGCAGCACGCCCACCAGGCCGAGCGCGACGGTGAACAACGAGCGCCCCTCCTCCGCGAGCGCGCGGGCTCGCGGCCGCGGGCCGGGATCCACCCACGTCCAGAACAGCCGGAGGCCAGCGGCGCCGGCGACGAAGATCGCGGTGAGCTCCATCAGCCCGTGCGGGGAGATGAGCTGCAGGAACAGGGCGAGCTCGCCGTGCGCGGCCATCATGCCGCCCGTCGCCCCCACGCTGACGGCGTTGTTGAGAAGCACGTAGGCGGGGCCGATCCCGGTGATGCCGAGGCCGACGCAGAGGGCGGCGATCCACGCGTTGTTGGTCCACACCATTGTCGCGAAGTCGATGCCCGGGTCGTAGTAGGACGCGAAGGCGTTCTCCACGTAGTCCAGCCGTTGGGACTCGGTGCCCATCATCGCGAGCGCGGCGGGCTGCGTCGCCACCCACACTCCGGCCACCACCGCGATGGCCAGGCACGCCGCCGTCACGCCGATGGTCCACCACCGGATGCGGTAGAGGGCCGCGGGCAGGGAGACCACCACGAAGCGGATGACATCGCGCCACGCGGGCTCGTGGGCGCCCGCGATCCGGGCGCGGGCGCGCGCGAGCAGCTGCGACAGGCGGGTCACGAGCTCCGGGTCGGGAGCGCTCGATCGCACCCGCGACAGGTCCGTGGCCACGGCTTGGTAGAGCCGGACCAGCTCGTCGACCTCCGCGCCGCTCAGACGACGCCGTCGGGCGAGCTCGTCGAGGCGCTCCCAGCCCGGGGAGTGCACAGCGGTGAAGGCGTCCAGGTCCACGCCGGATACCCTGCCACAGCACGTGGGGACCCGACTGCAGGAGGAGCACGATGGACGAGGGCATCGTCACCGGAGAAGGCGTGCTGCTCGACACACGGCCCACGTCGTTCGTGTCCCGGGCACTGGCGGCCTTGATCGACCTGGCCGTGCTGGGGATCGTGCTGCTCGCGGCCGCGCTGGCCTTGGGCGGCACGAGCTTCACGCCGAGCGAGGCGTTCTCGCGGATCCTGTCCATCGCCCTGCTGGCGACCATCCTGGTGATCGCGCCGACCACGGTGGACACGCTCACCCGTGGCCGCTCGCTCGGCAAGCTCATCGTGGGCATCCGGGTGGTCCGGGACGACGGCGGCCCGGTGCGGCTGCGCCAGGCGTTCGTGCGAGCGCTGACCGGTGTCTTCGAGCTGTGGCTGACGTTGGGGAGCGTCGCCCTGATCTGCGCGATCGTGCAACCGCAGGGCAAGCGCGTCGGCGACCTCCTCGCGGGGACGTATGCGGTGCGGGTGCGCGGCAAGACCGCGGCGCGAGCCCCCGTGATGATGCCCCCGCACCTCGCGGAGTGGGCCGCCGGCGCGGATGTGCGACGTCTGCCCGACGGGTTGGCGCTGTCGGTGCGGCAGTTCCTCGCACGGACCGGGACGCTGCACCCGCAGTCGCGCGCCAGCCTGGGCACCGAGCTCGCGGTCGAGGTCCAGCGGTATGTGGCGCCCGCGCCGCCCCCAGGCACCCACCCGGAGGTGTTCCTGGCCGCGGTGCTGGCCGAGCGCCGCCGCCGAGAGCACCTCAGCGCGGAGGCCAGCCGTCAGCGCGCCGCCCAGGAGAGCGCCCTGATGCAGCGGCTCCCGCACGGGGTGCCCGACCCCGTCGACTGACCTGTGCCGCTCAGCCCGCCCAGCGGACCTCGCCGTCGACCACCGTCGGGGTGGGCTGGAGCCCGACCGCCCGCGCGACGCCCGCCGACGCGTGATGGCCGGGGTGCACGTCCGCGAGAAGAGAGCTGACCCCCTGCCCGCGGAGCCAGTCGGCGACGGTGATGGCGGCCTCCCGCGCATAGCCGTGGCCCTGCTCGTGGGTGGCCACGACCCAGGCCAGCTCGGCACGGACCTCAGCGTGCTCAGTGTGCTCAGCGTGCGACAGGGTCGCCTGCACGGTTCCCACGAGGCGGTGCGTGTCGTGACGGCGCAGCATCCAGTTCAGCCAGCCCTGCGAGCCATCGGGCGAGCGCCCGACGGACTGGCGCGTGAAACGGTCGTCGAGCTCCTCGGCCGTCGCGGGCCGCCCGCCGGTGTAGGCATGCAGGCGGGCGTCGTCGAAGATGACGAAGGCCTCGGTGGCATGCTCGGGCCGCAGCGGCTCGAGCACCAGGCGGGACGAGCGCAGCGTCGCCGCGGGAGGCCAGGTGGCGGGGGTGGGGAGGGTGGTCACGGCGGGGAGGGTACGGCCCGACGGCCGACCGCGGCCATCAATATCGGTAGTGGTCGGGCTTGTACGGTCCCGCCACATCGAGGCCCAGGTACTCGGCCTGGACCTTGGTCAGCTCGGTGAGCCGCACGCCGAGCGCGTCGAGGTGCAGCCGCGCGACCCGCTCGTCGAGCGCCTTCGGCAGGCGGTGCACCCCCACGTCGTACGCGTCCGCCCGCGTGAACAGGTCGACCTGGGCGATCACCTGGTTCGTGAACGACGTGCTCATCACGAAGCTCGGATGGCCGGTGGCGTTGCCGAGGTTGAGCAGCCGGCCCTCGGAGAGGACCAGCACGGAGTGCCCGTCGGGGAACGTCCACTCGTGCACCTGCGGCTTGACCTCGACCCGGGTGACGCCGGGCCACGCCGCCAGCCCGGCCATGTCGATCTCGTCGTCGAAGTGGCCGATGTTGCCGACCACGGCCTTGTCCTTCATCGCCGCCATGTGGTCCGCGGTGATGACGTCCCGGTCCCCCGTCGTCGTGATGAAGAAGTCCGCCTCGCCCACCACGTCCTCGACCCGCGCCACCTGGTGCCCGTCCATCACGGCCTGCAACGCGCAGATGGGGTCGATCTCGGAGACGACCACCCGGGCGCCCTGGCCGCGCAACGCCTCGGCGGCGCCCTTGCCGACGTCGCCGTAGCCGGCGACCAGGGCCACCTTGCCGCCGATGAGCACGTCGGTGGCCCGGTTGAGGCCGTCGAGCAGCGAGTGGCGGATGCCGTACCGGTTGTCGAACTTGGACTTGGTGACGGAGCTGTTCACGTCGATCGCGGGGAACAGGAGGGAGCCTGCCTCGGCGAGCTGGTCGAGGCGCCGCACCCCGGTGGTGGTCTCCTCGGTGACGCCGCGGATGCCTCGCGCGATCCCGGTCCACCGCTGCGGATCGGCGGCCAGGGAACGACGCAGCGTCTCGCGCAGGACCTCGCCCTCGGCGGAGTGGCCTGGCTCCCCCGGCGACGTGCCGGGTCCCACCGTGCCGGCCCGCTCGGCCTCGACGCCCTGGTGCACCAGGAGGGTCGCGTCTCCGCCGTCGTCGAGGATCATGTTCGGGCCCGCGCCGGGCCAGGTGAAGACCTGGTCCGCGCACTCCCAGTACTCCTCGAGCGTCTCGCCCTTCCACGCGAAGACCGGAGCCCCCCTGGGCTGCTCGGGCGTGCCCTCGGGGCCGACGACGACGGCCGCCGCCGCCTCGTCCTGTGTGGAGAAGATGTTGCACGACGCCCAGCGGACCTCTGCGCCCAGCGCCGTGAGTGTCTCGATGAGCACCGCGGTCTGGACCGTCATGTGGATCGAGCCGGCGATGCGGGCGCCGGCCAGCGGCTGGCTGGGGGCGAGCTCGCGCCGCAGCGCCATCAGCCCCGGCATCTCGTGCTCGGCGAGCCGGATCTGCCTCCGGCCGCTCTCCGCGAGGCTCAGGTCGCGCACCCGGAACTCGCCGGGTGACTCGTCGAAGCCGGACATCGGCGCCCCTCTGGTCGGTCGACCACGCCCTTCGCCGTGCACGGCCATGCTACTGATCGGCCGGGCGCCTGCCAGTGGTGGTCGAACCGGCCGGCGGCGCCTGGGAAGATCGTCAGGTGAGCGCCACCCTCGTCGCCCGCGGCCTCGGCGCCGCGCACGGTGACCGTCCCCTGTTCTCCGGCCTGGACCTCGTCATCGCCCCTGGGGACGTGGTCGGGCTCGTCGGCGCCAACGGGGCGGGCAAGTCGACGCTCCTGCGCGTCCTCGCGGGCGAGGCCGAGCCGGCCGCGGGAACTGTGGCCTGCTCGCCGGCCGACGCCCTCGTGGGCCACCTCGCGCAGGAGGTCGAGCGCCTCCCCGGAGAGACCGTCGCCCAGAACCTGGCGCGGCGGACCGGCGTGGCCGCGGCGCAGGCCGAGCTGGACGCCTCCGCCCAAGGCCTCGCCGACGGGACCCCGGGGGCCGATGACGCCTACTCGGCCGCCTTCGACCGCTGGATGGCGCTGGGCGCCGCCGACCTCGACGAGCGCACCGGGCAGGTCATGGCCGACCTGGGCCTCACGGTGGACCTGTCGCACCCGATGACCGGCCTGTCGGGCGGGCAGGCGGCGCGGGTGGGCCTTGCCGCCCTCCTGCTCTCCCGCTTCGACGTCCTGCTGCTCGACGAGCCGACCAACGACCTGGACCTGGACGGGTTGGCCCGGCTGGAGTCGTTCGTCCGCTCGCAGCGGTGCGGCCTGGTCGTCGTGTCGCACGACCGCGAGTTCCTGGCCCGGTGCGTGACGTCCGTGGTCGAGCTCGACCTCGCCCAGCAGCAGGTCAACGTGTACGGCGGCGGCTACGACGCCTATCTGGAGGAGCGGGCCACCGCCCGGCGGCACGCGCGCGAGGCGTACGACGAGTACGCGGACCAGCTCGGCGGGCTGGAGGCGCGTGCCCGCATGCAACGCGGCTGGATGGACAAGGGCGTGCGCAACGCGCTCAAGAAGTCCAGCGACCCGGACAAGCACATCCGGCAGCGCCACCGGGAAGGCTCCGAGAAGCAGGCGGCGAAGGCGCGCCAGACCGAGCGCATGATCGAGCGGCTCGACGAGGTCGTCGAGCCGCGCAAGGAGTGGGACCTGCGCTACGAGATCGCCGCGGCGCCGCGCGGCAGCGCCGTCGTGGCCACGCTCCGTGGCGGGGTGGTGCGGCTGGGCGGGCAGGACACCGGGCGTCCGCCCTTCACGCTCGGGCCGATCGACCTGCAGGTGGACGCCGGGGACCGGATCGCGGTGACGGGCGCGAACGGGTCCGGCAAGACGACGCTGCTGGGCGCGCTGCTCGGCCGGACGCCCCTCGACGAGGGGCACGCCACGCTGGGCTCCAGCGTCGCGGTGGGCGAGGTGGACCAGGCGCGTGCGGCGCTCAGCCCGGGCGCCGGCGCGGAGGGACCCCTCCTCGACGCGTTCGCCGCGCACACGCCCGACCTCGCTCCGGCGGACGTGCGGACCCTCCTGGCGAAGTTCGGCCTCCGCGCCGGCCATGTGCTGCGCCCGCTGGGCTCCTTGTCCCCTGGCGAGAGGACCCGCGCGGCGCTCGCCCTGCTGCAGGCGCGCGGCGTCAACCTGCTGGTGCTGGACGAGCCGACGAACCACCTGGACCTGCCCGCCATCGAGCAGCTCGAGCAGGCCCTCGAGTCCTACTCGGGGACGCTCCTGCTGGTGACGCACGACCGCCGCATGCTCGATGCGGTCAGCGTGAACCGTCGCTGGCGCGTGGAGGACGGGCGCGTCCGCGAAGAGTGAGGCTCCTCACGTCTCGGCCCTGGCGTGCCGATCGGGGCACATTCGGCGCCCCAGGTCAACATCACGGAACGGTAACGATCCAAGAACAGGTAAAGCCGCAGGTCAGCGAGCCGTAAGGCCGACGGGCCGCCGGGGCATTTCGGACTTCCGGCCTGTTGCCGGTTCGCCTTCCGCCCCATCTTCAGGGCATGGTGCAGCAGACAGATCGACGACGGCTCCCGCTCGGACCCGCCGCCTCGTCCCGCCGCAGCCTCCGCCCTCGGAGGCCGGGACGCGAGGCGGCAGACCCTCCTCGAGCGCCTCCCCGCACCACGGGCGCCCGCCGTCGACGACCACCAGTTCGCCTGGCAGACCGCCTGTGCCCGTGCCCCGCACGCGGCGCTCCCCACAGGGCGCGGTCGAGGTGGCGTGAGCAGATGAGGTGACCATGACGGCAGTGCGCGCCGAGAACGTGTACAAGGTCTTCGGCCGACGGCCCGCTGAGGCCGTGCGGAGGCTCCGCGAGGGCGCCGGTCGCGACGAGGTCAGGGGGCACGGGACCGCCGCCGTGATCGACGCGAGCTTCGAGGTGGCGAGCGGCGAGACGTTCGTGGTCATGGGCCTGTCGGGCTCAGGCAAGTCCACGTTGATCCGCATGCTCAACGGCCTCGCCCACCCCACCGCCGGCCGCGTCCTGCTCGGCGACGCCGACCTGTCGGCAGTGCGCCCCAAGGAGCTCCGGGAGCTCCGCCAGCGCCGCGTCAGCATGGTCTTCCAGCACTTCGCGCTCCTGCCGCACCGCTCGGTCATCGACAACGCGGCCTACCCCCTCGAGATCCAGGGCGTCGACCGCGCCGAGCGCCGTCGCCGTGCGGGCGAGGCGCTCGAGCTCGTCGGCCTCGCGCAGTGGGCTGACCGGCTCCCCTCCCAGCTGTCGGGGGGCATGCGGCAGCGGGTCGGGCTCGCCCGGGCCCTCGCCGCCGACACCGACGTGCTGCTCATGGACGAGGCCTTCTCCGCGCTCGACCCCCTGATCCGCCGGGAGATGCAGGACCAGCTCCTCGAGCTGCAGCAGGCCCTCGGGAAGACGATCGTCTTCATCACCCACGACCTCAACGAGGCCATGCACCTGGGCGACCGGATCGCCGTGATGCGCGACGGGCGCATCGTGCAGGTCGGCACGAGCGAGGAGATCCTCTCCGACCCCGCGAACGACTACGTGGCGCAGTTCGTCGCCGACGTCGACCGCACCCGCGTGCTCACGGCCTCCTCCGTGATGCAGCCCGCCCGTGCCGTGGTGCCGCTCACCGGCGGCCCCCGTCTGGCGCTCCGCACCATGCGCGACCAGCAGGTGTCCGCCGCGTACGTCGTCGACAAGTCGCGTGCGCTGCGCGGGGTGGTGCACGACGCCGACCTCGTCGCCGCGCTCCGCTCCGGCGCGGACACGCTCGCCGGGCTGATCCGCACCGACGTCGCACCCGTCTCCCCCGACGCCGCGCTGAGCGAGCTCTTCGCCCCCGCCGCCGAGTCGTGGCTGCCGCTCCCCGTGACCGATGACGGAGGGCGCCTGCTCGGGGTCATCCCCCGGGCCACCCTGCTGGAGGCCATGGCGCCGCCCGAGCAGACCCCGCCCCGCGGCACGCCCGCCGTCTCGGAGGCTCCCACCGGCGCCCCCACCCCGAACGACGACGCCACGGCGGTGACGGCATGATCCCCCTGGCCATGGCGACCACCGCCTCCGCGTCCACCGGCGGGCTCCCGCGGCTGCCGCTGGGCGCCTGGGCGTCCGACGTCGTCGACTGGGTGACCAGCACGTTCCGCGGGCTCTTCTCCCAGATCCGCGCCGTTCTCGAGTGGTGCTACGGGTCGCTCGACACGCTGCTCGGCGGTCCCCCCTTCTGGGTGGTCGCGGTCGTCCTCGCGCTGATGGCACTGCTCGTCAAGGGCTGGCGGCTCGCGCTGGGCTCGCTCGCCGGCTTCGTGCTGATCGCCGCTGTCGACCAGTGGGCCAATGCCATGGACACCCTGTCGCTGGTGATCCTCGCGAGCGTCGTCGCCCTGGTCCTGGCGATCCCGCTGGGCATCTGGTGCGCCCGCGACGACCGCGTCTCCCATGTGGTGCGCCCGGTGCTCGACCTCATGCAGACGATGCCGGCCTTCGTCTACCTGATCCCCACCGTGGTGATCTTCCGGGTCGGCGTGGTGCCGGGCATCGTGGCGACCGTCATCTTCGCGATGGCGCCCGGCGTGCGCTTCACCGAGCTGGGCATCCGCCAGGTCGACCGGGAGGTCGTCGAGGCAGGCCACGCGTTCGGCTCCGGCGAGGGACGCATCCTGCGCCAGATCCAGCTGCCGCTCGCCATGCCCACGATCATGGCCGGCGTCAACCAGGTGATCATGCTGTCGCTCTCGATGGTCGTGATCTCCGGCATGGTCGGCGCGTCCGGGCTGGGCCGCGACGTCGTCACCGCCCTGCAGCGCGTCAACATCTCCCTCGGCTTCGAGGCGGGCGTCTCCGTGGTGATCCTCGCCGTCTTCCTCGACCGGGTCACCGCCGCCCTCGCCGATCGGGCGCCCGTCGCGCGCGCCCTCCGGGCGACCGACGCCTGAACCACCACGGCGGCCCCGCCGCCCTCCGCGCTCTGCCCACCCCCGTCCCACGGCGCCATGCCGTGGGCCTCTGGAAGGACACCATGATCCACCGCACGTCACGCCGCCTCACGACCCTCGCCGCGGGCGCCGTCCTCGCGCTCGGCCTCACCGCCTGCGCCGGCTCGACCGACGCCGCCACCGAGGACCGCCTCGACAACGGGGACCTGTCCACCGTCTCGATCGGGATCCACTCCGGCTGGGACGAGGGCATCGCCGTCTCCCACCTGTTCGCCGCGATCCTCGAGGACGAGGGCTACACCGTCACGAGCCAGGAGGCGGACCCGGGGATCATCTACACCGGCATGTCCGGCGGCGACTTCGACGTCAACTTCGACATGTGGCTCCCCGAGACGCACGCCGACTACCTCGACGAGTACGGCGACGACATGGAGGACCTCGGCGCCTGGTACGACGACGCGAAGCTCACCATCGCGGTCGACGAGGCGTCGTCGATCACGTCGCTCAGCGAGCTGGCGTCCGCCTCGGACGAGTTCGGGGGCCGCATCGTCGGCATCGAGGCCGGCGCAGGCCTGACCCGGATCGTGCAGGACGCGGTCGTGCCCGCCTACGGGCTCGAGGGCACGGACCTGCTCATCTCCTCGACCCCCGCGATGCTCGCCGAGCTCAAAGGCGCGACCGACGCGGGCGAGCACATCGCCGTGACCCTGTGGCGCCCGCACTGGGCCTACGACGCGTTCCCCATCCGCGACCTCGAGGACCCCGAGGGCGTGCTGGGCGCCGCCGAGGAGATCCACTCCGTGGGCCGCGCCGACTTCACCGCCGACTACCCGACGCTCGCGTCGTGGATCCAGGCCTTCCGCCTGACCGACGAGCAGCTGTTCTCCCTGGAGAACCTCATGTTCCACGAGGGCGACGGCTCCGACCCCGAGGGCGCCGTGCGCGCCTGGCTCGACGCGAACCCGGCCTTCGTCGACGACCTGAAGGCCGCCGCCCAGGCGTGAGCCGTCACGAGGGCCCGGGACCGCACGGTCCCCGGCCCTCGCCGTCGCGAGGTCGGCGCGTCAGCCCGCGGACCTGGGCTCGACCGCCTTGTGGCGCAGGTCGGGCTCCAGGTAGATCGCCGTGGCGATCGGCACCGCGGCGCGCACGCGCTGCTCGGCGGCGTCGATCGCGGCGGCGATCTCCGCGGCGGTCGCCGTCGGCGCCATCTCGATCTTGGCGGCGACCAGCAGCTCCTCCGGGCCCAGGTGCAGCGTGCGCAGGTGGATCAACGAGCGCACGCCCTCCCCCACCAGGGCCGCCTCGATCGCGTCGACGTCCTGCTCGGTGGCCGACTCCCCCAGCAGCAGCGACTTGGTCTCCAGGGCGAGCACGATGGCGATGATCACGAGCAGCACGCCGATGCACGCGGTGCCCGCCGCGTCCCAGCGGCCGTCGTCGGTGACGAGCGTCATCGACACGCCGCCGAGGGCCAGCACCAGGCCCACCAGGGCGCCGAAGTCCTCCAGCAGCACCACGGGCAGCTCGGGGGCCTTCGCCCGGCGGATGAACTGCGTCCACGACTGCGAGCCGCGCAACGGGTTCGCCTCATGGATGGCCGTCCGGAACGAGAAGCCCTCCATCACGATGGCCGCGACGAGCACCACGACCGGCACCCACTGCCACGCGTCGATCGGGTGCGGGTCCTCCCACTTGTGCCACGCCTCGTACAGGGCGAACACCCCGCCGAGCGTGAACAGCACGATCGAGACGATGAACGCGTACACGTACCGCTCGCGGCCGTAGCCGAACGGGTGGCGGGCGTCCGCGGCCCGTCGCGCGCGCCGGCCGCCCAGCAGCAGCAGCGCCTGGTTGCCCGAGTCGGCGAGAGAGTGGACGGACTCGGCCAGCATCGAGCTCGAGTGCGTGAGCAGGTAGGCGATGAACTTCGTCACCGCGATGCCGAGATTCGCGGCAAGCGCCGCGACGATCGCCTTCGTGCCGCCGCCGTGGGCCATGGTTCCTCCGGGTCGCGCGAGGCGCGGCGCCCGGTGATCGGCACGCTCACGCTGGCCGCCGTGACGGCGGCCAGCGGAATACTAGGTCACACCGGTCGCCCGCACGCGCGCGGCGACCGGAGTGACAGCGCGATCAGCGCAGCGAGCGCGCCTCGTCCGCGAGCAGCACCGGGATGCCGTCCCGCACCGGGTACGCCAGCGGGTTCTCTGGGTCCGTCGAGTGCAGCTCAGGCTGCCCGTCAGGGCCCACGCCGTCAACGAGTTCCGCGCCGGTCGCCGGGCAGCGCAGGATCTCGCGCAGCCACGGCTCGAGGCCGATGGTGGGGTTCTTGTCCGACATGGTCAGTCCTCCTCGGTCAGGCGCACGAGCGCCAGCACGTCGTCGCGCACCTTGATCATGATGTCCTCGTCCGCGGCCTCGACGTTGAGCCTCAGCAGCGGCTCGGTGTTGGAGGCGCGCAGGTTGAACCACCACTGCGGGGTGGTGTCCCAGTGGGAGACCGTCAGGCCGTCGAGCTCGTCGACGGTGACCGGCCCGGCGCCCTGCTCCGTGACGTACGCCTGCACGACGCGGGCGCGCGCGGCGGGCACGTCGTCGACGCGGGAGTTGATCTCGCCGCTCGCCGAGTAGGGCTGGTAGATCTCCGCGAGCGCGGACAGCGGGTGCTGCTGGCCGCCAAGCGCCGCGAGGACGTGCATCGCCGCGAGCATGCCCGTGTCGGCGAAGAAGAAGTCGCGGAAGTAGTAGTGCGCGCTGTGCTCGCCGCCGAACACGGCGTCGTGCTGCGCCATCTCCGCCTTGATGAACGAGTGGCCCACCCGGGTCCGGACGACCTTCGCGCCGGTCGCGCCGACGAGGTCGGGCACCACCTGGGACGTGATGAGGTTGTGGATCACGGTCGGCGCGGGGCGCCCTGCGGCCTGCTCCCGCGCGACTTCGCGCAGCCCGACGAGCGC
Organism: Cellulomonas chengniuliangii; assembly: GCF_024508335.1. Taxonomy (NCBI): domain Bacteria; kingdom Bacillati; phylum Actinomycetota; class Actinomycetes; order Micrococcales; family Cellulomonadaceae; genus Cellulomonas; species Cellulomonas chengniuliangii. The sequence goes on from NZ_CP101988.1 coordinate 2,555,823, forward strand.
GGTGATGGCTGACGGGCTGACCGGGTCGCCGTTCTCGTCGATGACGAAGCAGCGGTCCGCGTCGCCGTCGAAGGCCAGCCCGATGTCGGCGCCGTGCTCGACCACGGCGGCCTGCAGGTCGCGCAGGTTCTCAGGCTCGAGCGGGTTGGCCTCGTGGTTGGGGAACGTGCCGTCGAGCTCGAAGTACAGCGGGACGATCTCGAGCGGCAGCTCGGGCAGGCCGGCGCCCGTGCCGAGCACGGCCGGGGCCGTGAAGCCGCCCATGCCGTTGCCCGCGTCGACGACCACCTTGAGCGGTCGGATATCGGACAGGTCGACCAGCGAGCGCAGGAACGCCGCGTACTCGGGCAGCAGGTCCTGCTCGTCGATCGTGCCGGGGGCCACGCTCTCCACGGCCTCGACGCCGAGCGCGAGGTACCGGGAGGCCAGCTCGCGGACCTGGGCGAGCCCGGAGTCCTGCCCGACGGGGCGGGCTCCGGCCCGGCACAGCTTGATCCCGTTGTACTGCGCGGGGTTGTGGCTCGCCGTGAACATCGCGCCGGGGATGCCGAGCGACCCGGACGCGAAGTACAGGCCGTCCGTCGACGCCAGGCCGATCAGCGTCACGTCGACGCCACGGGCGGCGAGGCCGTCGGCGAAGGCGGCCACCAGCTCAGGGCCAGAGGGGCGCATGTCGTTGCCGATCACCGCGCGCGGGCGCTGGCCCGCCGGCGCCTCAGGTACGACCACCACGTCGGCGAAGGCCGCGCCGATGGCACGGGCGACGTCGGCGTTGAGCTCCTGCGGCACGACACCCCGGACGTCATAGGCCTTGATCAGGCCGGAAAGGTCCGGAAAGGTGTGCGAGGCGGACGATTCGGGCGTCTGGCCAGTAGTCGATGACACGACGTCACCCTACCGGCAGGCGCGCCCAGCCCCGGCAACAGGGGATCGTCAGCACGCCGAAGACAGCAGGGGGAACTGATGACGGTCGTGGTGACCGGGGGCGCCGGGTACATCGGCGCGCATGTGGTGCGGCTGCTCGCCGCACGGGGCGAGCGTGTGGTCGTCGTGGACGACCTGAGCTCGGGTCGCGCGGAACGGGTGGGCGACGCGCGGCTCGAGGTCATGGACCTGGCGGCCGACGTCGCCGTGGACCGCCTCGCGGCGCTGCTCGTCGAGGTGGGCGCCCATGCTGTCGTGCACCTCGCGGCGCGCAAGCGCGTCGACGAGTCCCTCACCCGGCCCACCTGGTACTACCGCCAGAACGTTGGCGGGACCGCCAATGTGCTCGAGGCCATGCACCAGGCGGAGGTGCCGGCACTGGTGTTCTCCTCGTCGGCCGCGGTGTACGGCGCGGCGGGCGCCGGGCTCGTCACCGAGGACTCGCCCACGTCGCCGATGAACCCCTACGGGGAGACGAAACTCGCGGGCGAGTGGCTCGTCCGGGACGCGGCGCGCGCCTGGGGCATGCGGTGCCTGTCATTGCGCTACTTCAACGTGGCGGGCGCCGGATGGGACGACCTGCACGACCCCGCCGCGCTGAACCTCGTGCCGCTCGTCCTCGGACGGATCCGGGCCGGCCTCCCGCCGCTCGTCTTCGGCGCGGACCACCCCACCACGGACGGCACCTGCATCCGGGACTACGTGCACGTCCTCGACCTGGCCGAGGCGCACGTCGCGGCGCTCGACCATGTGGCGCCCCCGGACGGGGGCAGCGGCGACCACGCCGAGGTGCTCAACGTCGGCACGGGCGTCGGGTCGTCCGTGCTCGAGGTGATCGGCGCGTTCGCCTCGGCCATCGGCTCACCCGTGGTCCCCGAGGTCCTCGGGCGCCGGGCGGGCGACCCCCCGCAGGTCGTCGCGTCAGTCGACCGCGCCGCGGACGTGCTGGGCTGGCGCGCCGCGCGGGACCTGGCCGACATCGTCCAGTCGACCGTGGCAGCCGAGCTCGCGGCGCGCTGACTAGGCGGCGGCCGTCGCGCGACGCCCTTCGTGGGCCGTGCGCTGGCGGTCAGGCCTTGCGGTCCCGGCGGCCGCTGCGCGCGATCACGTCCTCACGGGTCAGCGCCGAGCCGTCGCCCTCGGCGCGGAACCACGCCTTGCCCTCGCAGGTGTGGCACGACACGAACACCACGGGGAGCCCGTCGCCGAGGGTCATCCGCAGCCGGGTGAGCGACTGCCCCCCGCACTCGGCGCAGCGCTCGGCCTGCTGGCCGGCGGTGCTCAACGAGCCGAGCGGAGCCGGCGCCTCAACGGCACGGCCTCGTGGCGCGCGCGTCCTCTTCTCAGCACCCGGGCTCGCCATGACGGCTCAGCCCTCGTCCGAGCGCAGGATGCGCAGGTGGCCGCGTCGGGGAGCGTTCGACTCCGCGAGCACGGCGGCCGGGGCCAAGCCGGCGGCTGGCTCGGCGACGGCCGGAACCGTTCCGGTGCGCGGGCGCCCCGCCTCTCGCACGGCGTTCGCGAGCGCCAGCAGGTCGTCCTGGCTCGGGCCTGACTCGACGAACTCGGGCGTGAGCCGGACGACCTCCCACCCGCGCGGGGCGGTGAGCCGGCCCGCGTGCTCGACACACAGGTCGTAGGAGTGCGGCTCGGCGTTGTTGGCCAACGGCCCGAGCACCGCCGTGGAGTCCGCGTACACGTAGGTCAAGGTGGCGACGGCGGCACGGCCGCACGCCGTGCGCGAACACTGCCGGACGGATCTCACAGCGCAGACCGTACCCCTACGGACGGGGTCGCAGGCGCTCCCACGCCGCTCGGCCCCGCGCGGGCTACAGTGCCCAGGTGAGCTCCCCCGTCCACCGCCGGCCCTCCGGCGAGCCTCGCCCTGTGCGGCGGCGCGACCGGCGCGGCCGTGGCCTGCGCGGGCCGATGCTCCCGACCGGTGTGCCCGCGGCCCGCACCCGCGCGGAGCGCTTCGACGACCTGGTGCTGGCCGCCGTGGAGCGGCTCGAGCGCCGGTGGTCGCGCCAGCTCGAGGGCACCGAGTTCGCCGTCGAGGACGTGCCGCCCTCCAACCCCGCCCCGTGGGAGCGCGGAGGGGTGCCGCTCGGGCGGTGCTTCCCCGCCGACGCCGGGCTGCCGGCGCGCGTGGTCGTGTACCGCCGGCCGGTCGAGACCCGCGCGATGGACGACGCGGACCTGGACGACCTCGTGCGCGAGGTCGTCGTCGAGCAGGTCGCGCACCTGCTCGGCCGCCCTCCCGAGGATGTGGACCCCGAGTACGGGGACGGGCACTAACCTGATCCGACCATGAGCACCGTCGGCCCCGCCCCCGTCCGCGTCATCTGCGTCGTCTTCCACCCGGGAGCCGAGCTCGAGGATTTCGCCACCTCCCTCAAAGGGGCCAGCACCTCCCCCATCGAGCTGGTGCTGGTCGACAACGGGACCGACGACACGGTCACCCGCGCCGTCGCCGAGGCCCACGGCGCCCGCGTGCTGCGCCCCGGGATCAACCTCGGCTACGGGGGCGGGGCCAACGCCGGCGCCGACGACGCCGACACCCCGTGGATCGTCGTGGCGAACTCCGACCTGGTGTGGGGGCCGGGGGCCCTCGACGAGATGATCGAGGCGGCGGACCGGCATCCCCGCGCCGGCGCGCTCGGGCCCGCCCTGCTCAACCCGGACGGGACGGTCTACCCCTCCGCGCGCGAGCTCCCGTCGCTCACCCAAGGGGCAGGCCACGCCCTCTTCACGCGCGTCTGGCCCGGCAACCCGTGGACCCGCGCCTACCAGCAGCGCCAGCAGCTCGCCGGCGGCGAGCGCACGGCCGGGTGGCTCTCCGGCGCCTGCCTGCTGCTGCGCCGCGAGGCGTTCGAGCAGGTGGGCGGGTTCGACAGCTCGTACTTCATGTTCTTCGAGGACCTGGACCTCGGCGAGCGCCTCGGCAAGGCGGGCTGGGAGAACGTCTACGTGCCATCGGCGCGCGTCACCCATGTCGGCGGCACGTCGTGGCGCGAGCGGCCCGCCCGGATGATCTCGGCCCACCACGCGAGCGCCGCGCAGTACCTGTGCCGCCGCTACCACCGCTGGTACCAGTGGCCGGTCCGGGCAGTCGGAAGGCTCGGCCTCAAGGCCCGCGAGCGCGTCGAGCTGCGCGCGGCGCGTTGAGCCGGCGAGCCGACCGCCCGCGCTGAGCGGTGCGCCGTCCTTCCCACCCGGCCTGATCCGGAGCGGTCGCCTCAGCGCAGGCCGAGCGTGGCGCCCTGGCGCACGCGCACCTGCGCGGGCCCCGGCGCGGCCGGCGCCGGCGCGAGCACCGCGGCGAGCACGCCGTCGGGCCGCTGGACCTCGGCCAGCAGGGCCGTGGCCCACACCGGGTCCTCCGAGTCGCCGAGGACCTCGACGCCAGCGACGCCGTCGCCGAGGTCGGCCACGGGCACGCGCACGGTGCGCCGCTCTGCCACCTCGACCGACTGCTCGCCGAGCGTCTCCCCCTGGGCTCCGTAGGCGCGCAGCACGACCCGGCCTGCGCCCGCGGTCTCGCCCTCGAGTGGCGTGCGGGCCAGCACGACCGTCGAGTCGGCGCCGACCGGCACGGCGAGGACGCCGGCGGCCACCGGCGCCGAGGCCGGAGCCCAGGCCCGCTCGAGCGTCGGTGTGGGATCGAGGTCGCCCGGGGCGCCGGCGCGGACCAGCATCGCGGCTGCGACGAGCGGCTCCTCGGCGTCGACCACCACGGTGTACGCGCCGGCGGGAAGGCCGCCCAGCGGGACGTCGATGACCGTCCCCGCGCTCAGCGGGACCTCGTCGGCGCCCGGCAGCGTCACAGGCCCCTCCTCGCCGAGCAGGGTCAGGCGCGCGGTGGTGTCGCCCCCGGGCGCGAGGAGGCGGAGCACCGGCTGGTCCAGGTCGTCGACGGTCGACGGCTCGACCACGACCCCGGGCACCACCTGCCGGGCGGCCGGGGCGCTGCCGGGTGACACGAGGTCGGTGCCCGCGGCGGTGAACCCGCGCAGCCGGGAGTCCTGCAGGTACGCCGTGACTGCTCCCCCGGCGCTCGTGAGGTGGGCCACCAGGCGGCGCTGCTCAGCGGCCACCCCGGAGAGCACCACGACTCGCTGGGCCCCGGGGGCCACCAGGTAGCGGGCGGCGCCCGCCAGCTCGACAGGGCCAGAGGGGCCCCAGAGCTCGACGGCGACGTCCGCGGGGGTGGTGCCGGGGTTGTCGATGACCAGGAACGCGGAGCTGCCGATCTCGGTGCTCCCGCCCACGAGCCACATGTCGGACCCGGGAGCCTGGCAACCGGCGGCGGCCAAGCCGCGCAGGTCCCCCGCCGCGACCTGCACGGAGGTGGCCCCCGCGAGCCGGGCGACGCCGCCTTCCGGCGCCTCGCCCTCCAGCAGGACGGCGGCGGGGCCGTCGGAGACGACTCCCGTGAGGGCGTCCGGTCCCCTGAGCTCGCGGGTGGGCTCCCCGTCGCCGAGCAGGGTCATCGCGCCAGGCGCCGCGTCCCCGGCGTCGACGTCGGACGGCACGCTCAAGCCGCGCACCCGGAGCACGGGCTCGACGGGAGCCGAGTCGAAACCGCCGGCGGCCGAGGCCTCCGGCTGCTGCAGGGGGCCGGGGCACACCAGCATGGCGCGCGCTGGCGCGACCTCGACGGGCATCGGCGCCACCTGGGGCGGGGCCGGCGCGGGGAGCGCGTCGGAGACGGCCACGACGGCGCCGACCGCCCCAAGCACGACCACGCCGGAGACCGCGCGGGCCAGCCGTCCTGCCCAACGGGAGGCGGTCATCGGCGTCCTGCCTTTCGACGTCGGAGGGGCAGGGCGAGCAGGAGCGTGAGCAGCGCCACCGACCCCTGGACGGCAAGCCACGGCTCCCGGTTCGGGCGCTCGTAGCCGACGACTAGCCGGCCGCCATCCGCTCCGACCGTGAACGCCTGGCGCCAGTCGTCCTGCGCAACCGGCAGGACCCGCCCGTCCAAGGTTGCGGTCCATCCCGGGTCATGCCGCTCGGCGAGGACGACGCGGCGTGACGAGGATCCCGCGGGGATCTGCGTGTCGACGGCACGGCGGTGCGCGTCGAGCGGAACGTCCGACGACGGGTTGCCGGCCTCGGACAGCCGGGCCCACGTGGTGACGGTGCCCTGCGCGGACTCGCCCGGGGCCGCTGCCGCCTGCACCCGCCAGATCGTGCCGGCGGCGTTCTCGGTGATCCGCTCCAGGCCGGCGGTGGCGTCCAGCCGGGCGACGAGGTCCGCCCGCGCGGCGACGGACTGCGCGGCAGCGCCGACGGGCAACGGCGGCGCCAAGACGTCACCGATCCCGTACTGCGCCAGCTCGAGGGCCACGTCGCCGCTCGTCGCTGCGGCGATCCGCGCCACGAGCTCATGGAGCCCGGCCTGCGGCTCCGAGGAGGGCGCCTCGTGGGCGCCCTGCAACGGCCCCTCGACCGTGCGCGTCCAGACGGCGCTCGACTGGTCCACCAGGAGAGGGCCGTCGCCACGGGCGAGCTGCCAGGCGACGACCCCGTCAGGGCCCGCCTCGACCATCAGCACGCGGGACTCCCGCGGGGCCGCCTGGGCCTGCTGGCCGACCGCCGGCACCACCAGCCGCTCGAGCGCGACGACGTCGCCGAGACCCTCGCTGCGCGCCTGCCACGCCCAGCCGCCGAGGCTCGCCACGACCACGGCGCCGGCGACCAGCCAGCCGAGCACCGCGGCAGGCTGCCGCCACCCGAACGAGGCGGTGGCGATCCGCTCCCGCAGACCCCGACCGCCCAGCACGGCGGCGGCCACGAGTCCCGCGCCGGCGAACGAGACGCCGGCGCCCGGCCAGCCGCGGACCAGGGCTCCGTCGGCGATCGCGACGTCGACCATGCCGCTCACAGCCGCGGTGGCCAGGCCGGCGGCGGCAGCCGCCCAGGCGAGGCGGACCGCACGCGCCACCGGGGCGCCGCGGAGCAGCGCGAGCAGCGCCATCGCCAGGACCACGGCCCCCCACGCCCACGGCCAGTACTCGGCGACGAGCACGGGCGCCCAGGCCGGAACGAGCGGGGACGCGTCAGACGGCACACCGAGCAGCAGCTCGACCGCGCTGGCAGGCTCCGAGGGGTGGGGGACGCCCGGGTCCGCCACCAGGAGGCGCAGCCCTTCGACGCCACGCCCTGCGGCCTCCACCAGCAGGGGCGCGAGCAGCACCAGCCCGGGCACCGGAGCCAGGAGCACCCGGAACCGGCCTCGTCGGGCGCACAGCGCCACCCCCAGGACGACGACGAGGCCCGGCACGAGGAGCACGGGCGCGCCGGCCACCATCACGGCGAACGCGAGCGCGGCGGCGGCGGCCGCGGCCGTCGACGCGCCGCGCGGCCGCGCCAGGACCGGCACTGTGGCGGTGGGCCCGGCGTCGTCGTGGGACGACGCCTCGACAGTCGCCACCTCGCCCGTCACCGGTTCGACGTCCGCGGCGCTGGGAGCCGCGCCGTCGACCGGCTCGTCCTCCGCGTCGCGGCGTCGGGCCGTCGCCACCCCGGGAACCACGATGTCGACCTCGTGCGAGCCCGTGGCTCGTGCGAGGCCCAGGGCGAGCCACGGCAGGGCCATGTGGGCCACCGCGGCGCCGAGCCGTCCATCGCCCAGGCCCAGGAGCAGCGCCGGGGCAGCCGCCCACACGAGCGCCGCCCACATCCGGACCCCGACCGATCGCGTCGCGGCGCCTGCCGCGAACCACGCGCCCAGTCCGCTGAGCAGCACCGAGCCCAGCATGAGGGCGCCGACGGCCACGGAGAGCGAGCCCCCGCCCAGCGCTGCGGCCGGGAGCAGCACGGTCAGCAGGGCATCGGCGGGGCCGGGGTCGCCGAGCCCGCCCGCGACCCAGCCCGACGTGGCTGCCTGCCACAGCTCGCCCACGGTCGCCGTCGCCGGAGCGAGGGCGCCACCGACGAGCGGCCAGCCGCCGAGTGCCACGCCTGTCACCGGGCCCAGCGCCATCACCGACACCCCGACGAGCACCGCGGCGAGCGCGCCGAGCGTCGCACGGCGGCGCGTGGCCAGCGCGGCGAGCTCACGCAGCTCGAGCTCGCTGGGCGCGTGCACGATGCGGCGCTCCTCGGCGTGCGCGAGCCGCCGGTCGCGCCACTCGCGGACCACCTCCCGCCAGCTGGCTTGGAGGGGGCGCAGCGTCCGCCGGGAGACCCGGCGGGTGCGGGAGGCGTGGCGCCGCGCGCGCAGCACCGCGCCGGGCCTGGCCAGCACGGCGAGCGGGGCGGTCACCTCGGTGACGGCGAGCAGCGGCTCCTTGGTCGCGATCCGGACCAGCGACCGGACCGCGCCCGCGGCCACGGCCATGAACGCGACGAGGGGCATGAGCAGCAGTGGCGCGGTGACCAGGCGTTGGTGCAGCAGCGCGCGGCGGCGGGCGGCGAAGGAGCGACGCGGGTCGGCCGTGTCCGGCAGCCCATCGCCGTCCGCGTCCACCTCCGCCCCAGGCAGCCCTCGCAGCCCGTGGTACGTCGCCTGGGCGTGCCGGACGACGGCGGACGGGACGACGACCACGCGGTGCCCCGCCAGCCTCGCCCGCCGGGAGAGGTCGAAGCCGTCGCCGAACGGGCCCAGCGCCGGGTCCGGGCCGTCGAGCTCGTCCCACACGTCGCGCCGCACCAGCGCGCCGGCGATGCCGACCCCGAGCACGTCGTCGCGCCCGTCGTGCTGGCCCTGGTCCACCTCCGCGTCCTCGACGCCCGTCATGCGACGCCCTGAACGCGACGTCCGCACACCGACCTCGAGGAGCCGGGCGGGATCGGTCCAGGTGCGCTGTTTGACCCCGGCGACGCCCACCGAGGGCGCGTGCTCCACAGCGCGCAGCAGCTCGGCCAGCGCGTCGGGCTCCGGGGCGCTGTCGTCGTGGAGCAGCCAGAGCCAGGAGCCGGACGGCGTCTGGACCGAGGTCAGGATGGACGGCGGCGCCAGCGTCGCGAGGGCGCCGCGCACAGCCGCTCCGAAGGTGCGGGCCCCTGGGATCGGGACCGCGACGATCTCCGGCGCGCTCTCGGCCATGACGCCGGCGAAGGCGCCTCGTGCGAGCCGCAGGACGTCCTCATCGGCGGTGGCCGCGACATCGACCACGACCACGCGGCCGGGCGCCCGCGTCTGCGCGCCGAGCGCCTTCAACGTGGGGGCCAGGTACCGGGTGGGGCCTCGGGTGACCACCACGGCGGTCACGGACAGGGCGGGCCGGGCCGAGGCCGGGGGCTCGGCCAGACGGATCCCCGAGGGCAGCGTTGAGTCAGTCATCGCGCGACATCATGGCCCTCTTCAGGCCGGTGGGGAAAAATGCTCAGACGACGCGGCGCTTGAGCTTGCGCCGCTCCCGCTCGGACAGCCCGCCCCAGATGCCGAACCGCTCGTCGTTCTCGAGGGCGTAGTCCAGGCACTCGGAGCGGACGTCGCACCCGGTGCAGACCTTCTTCGCCTCGCGCGTCGAGCCGCCCTTCTCAGGGAAGAACGCCTCCGGATCGGTCTGCGCGCACAACGCGCGCTCCTGCCAGCCCATCAGCCCGTCGTCCGCGGGCGTGCCGAAGAGGTTGAGGACGTTCGAGGGCTCCTGGGTGGCCACAGCCGAACGACCCGCGTCGGAAGGGAAAGATCCGTCGGCGTCGAGCAGATTCCACATGGGGTTCCTCCGTGCTCGATGGTGCTCGTTCGTGGACAGTGCGACCGCCCGGGCGGCAGTGCCCGGCGGCGTTCGGCTCAACACCGCATCCCCGCTCCCCCGGGCGTCCAACCTGAGTCTGGCCTGGACGTTCTGTGAAACGGCTCTAAGAAATTACACGCGTGTCGTTCGAGTTCGTCAAGCGGAACTGTGCTAGTCCGGGCGGTTTGTCGGGTGAAAAGCAGATCCCCCCGCGTGTCGCGCGTCCGTGTCGGGCGGATTGTCGTGCAGGGACGCGGCCGTGACCTGGTCCGGAGTCCCGAACCGCGCCACCGCGAGCGCGCCCGCCAGCACCAGCACGAAGGCGGCCACGGCCGCCCCGGCCGACCCCGGCTCGGGCCGGTCGCCCGCCAGGACCATGCCGAGACCGGCTCCCAGACACGTCTCCACCCCCACCATCACCGCCGTCACCACGACCACCGCCGCCCGCTGCAGGGCGAGCGCCCCCAGCACCAGGCCAGCGGCTCCCGCCACCACCATGGCCCAGGCCCCCGGGTCCGCGACGAGGTCTGCTGGGGAGAAACTGTCAAGGGTTCGTGCCCCCACTGCGAGCAGCGCGAAAGCGGCGCCGGCGAGGACCGCCAGCACCACTCCGGCCCGCGCCTGAGGACGCACCCGCACCGCGAGCGCGGCGCCGGCGAGCACCACGGCGACGCCCCCCAGCATGGCGGCGCGGGCGCCGTCCGCGTCGACCTGCGCCTCCTGCGGCGCGACGGACGAGGCGAGCACCACCAGCCCGGCGCCGAGCGTGGCCACAGCCGCCACCTCCACCTTGCTCAGCCGCGCGCCCAGCACCACCACGGCCAGCACCGCCGCGACCGCCAGGCTCGAGGCGCGCCCCGCCTGCACGAGGAACAACGGCAGCGTGCGCAGCGCCCAGAACGACAGGGCGAACCCGAGGGCCACCAGGACGAGGGCCAGCAGGTACACGCGGCTGCTCGCCAGCCGGACCAGGAGCCCTGCCTCGAGCCTCTCCTGCACCGGCAGCCGCCGGACCGCCACCGCCTGGAGGACCGTGGCGGCCCCCGAGCACAACGCCGCGGCCGCGACACAGACAAGAGCTGGCAGCACATCTCCCCCAACGAAATCGACTCGTGGCCAAGGTCACACCCCCGCCGGGCACGTTGTCCCTATGCTCCTGTCCGACCGCGCACCGGGCGCGGCACACAGGGGGCGCAGTGCAGAGCACGGACCAGAGCACCGTAGTGGCGCCCGGGGCGACGGCGAGATCGGACCAGGCCTACCCCTGGGCGGCGGTCCTCGGCGTGTTCGCGGTGATGTCCGCGACGCTCACCGGCGTGGTCGCCTGGTCCGAGCGCCACCGCCCGCTCGGCGACGAGTCGATCCTGCAGGGCCCTTCGTGGCTCGACGGCTGGTTCCAGTACGACGCGGGCTGGTACCACCACATCGCGACCGCCGGCTACCAGTACGTGCCAGGCCAGCAGTCGTCGATCGCGTTCTTCCCGGTGTTCCCCCTGGGCGTGCGTGCGCTGGCCAACCTCACCGGCGACGTGCAGGTGGCGGGCTCGCTGCTCGCCGTCCTCGCGGGCGCCGCCGCCGTCCTCCTGTTCGGCCGGTGGGCGTGGGAGCGGCTGCCCCGGCCCGCGGCCCTCACCGCGCTCGCCGTGCTGATGCTCTACCCGTACGCGCTCTTCCTCTACGGCGCGATGTACGCCGACTCGCTCTTCCTGCTCTGCGCCGTCGGGTCCTTCATGCTGCTCGAGAAGCGCTGGTACTGGGCGGCCGGGCTCGTCGGCGCGCTGGCCACCGCAGGACGGCCGGTGGGCGTCGCCGTGGCCGTCGGACTCGTCGTCCGGACCCTCGAGCTGCTCGCCCAGGACCGGGCGGCGCGCGCGGCCGGCGATGCCGCGGGCGAAGCCGCTGGCAGCGCTCCCAGGCCAGGCTGGCGCGACCTCGTGCGCGCGGTGCGGGACGTCCGCTGGCGGCACGCCGGGGTCCTGCTGTCGGGCGCCGGCCTGGGGGCATGGTGCCTGTTCCTCTGGCTCGAGTTCGGCAACCCGCTGGCCTTCGTCGAGGTGGAGTCGGCGCCCGGCTGGAACCAGGGCGTCGGTCCCAAGACCTGGTTCAAGGTCGTCTACGCGGGAACCCTCGTCAAGGGCCCGTACGACGTCGCCGCACTGCTCACGCTGCAGGCCGTGGCCTGCCTGCTCGCCGTGCTCCTGCTGCGGCGGGTGTGGCGGCGGTTCGGCTGGGGCTACCTGGCCTACACGTTCGTGGTGCTGGTCATCCCCATCCTCGGCACCAAGGACTTCATGGGCACCGGGCGGTACGTGCTCGTCGCGTTCCCCGCCATCGCCGCCGCCGGCGACTACCTGGCCGGCTCGCCACGACGCTGGCTGAGGCCGGTTGCGCTGGCCCTGAGCGGCGTGCTGCTGGTGCTCCTCACCTCCCTGTTCGGACGATCGGTGGCTGTGTCATGACCCCTGTGCTCCCTGTCCCGGAGACCTTCAAGAAGCTGTCCATCTTCTTCCCGATGTGGAACGAGGAGCTGTACATCCACCGCGCAGTGGGGGCCGCGGCGGAGATCTGCGAGCAGCTCGTCACCGCAGGGCAGATCGCCGACTACGAGATCATCGTCGTGGACGACGCCTCGACCGACGCGACCCCGCAGCTCGCCGACGCGATGGCCGAGGCGGACCCGCACGTGCGGGTCGTGCACCACCCGCACAACCGCAAGCTGGGCGGCTCGATCAAGAGCGGGTTCGCGGCCGCGACCGGCGACGTGGTGCTCTACACCGACGCGGACCTGCCGTTCGAGATGCTCGAGCTGGTGCGCGCGCTGCGCGTGCTGCGCACCTACGAGGCGGACATCGTCAGCGCGTACCGACTCGACCGGACCGGGGAGGGACCGCGCCGAGCGGTGTACTCGTTCTTCTACAACGGCCTGGTGCAGGCCATGTTCGGCACGCGCCTGCGTGACATCAACTTCGCGTTCAAGCTCTGCCGGCGCACCGTCCTCGACCACGTCGAGCTGGTCAGCGAGGGGTCCTTCATCGACGCCGAGCTCGTCATCCGCGCGCAGCGCTCCGGGTTCCAGATCCTGCAGATCGGCGTGGACTACTTCCCGCGCACCCGCGGCGTGTCCACGCTGTCGTCGTTGTCGGTGATCCGCACCATGCTCGGGGAGATGTTCCGGCTGCGCTCCGACCTCAAGCGGGTCGTGCCCCACCGGGCGCCGTCCGAGTCGTCGACCCCGACCACAGCCGGGACGCCGTGAGCCGTCTGCTGATCGTCACCGCGGACGACCTCGGCCTCACCACCGGGGTCAACCGCGCGGTCCGCCGCGCCCACCTCGACGGCGTCGTCACCGCGACGTCCCTGCTCGCGGTGGGGCGGGCCTTCGACGACGCCGCCGCGATGCTCCGGGCCACCCCCACCCTCGAGCTCGGCGCCCACCTCGCCCTCGTCGGCGAGGACCCGCCGCTGCTGTCCGCCCGCGAGATCCCCACCCTCGTGGACCGGCACGGGGCGTTCCCGCTGAGCTACCGCACCGTCGTCGCGCGCGGCGCCGCTGGGCGCCTCGACCCCGCCGACGTGCGCCGCGAGCTCGGCGCCCAGCTCGAGCGCGTGTTGGGCATCGGCGTCCCCGTCACGCACGTGGACACCCACCAGCACACGCACCTGTGGCCAGGCGTCGGGGAGGTCGTGGCCGGCCTCGCCCGCGAGCACGGCATCCCGGCCGCCCGACTGCCCCGCAGCCGGAACCGGGGACCCGTCGGGCTGGGCGTCGAGGTGCTGCGCCGGCGGCTCGCCCGCCGCCTGCTGCGCGCGGGCCTGCTCACCACCGGTGACTACGCCGGCCTCGACGAGGCAGGCGCCCTCGACGTCGGCCGATTCGCCGCCGCGCTGCGCGCGCTGCGCGCCGGCGGCCAGCCGACCGCCGAGATCAACACCCACCCCTCCGAGCCGGACGACCCCGACCTGGGGCGGTTCGCCTGGGGATACGCCTGGGGAGACGAGCTGGCCGGCCTGCTCGACCCTGCCACCCGCGACGCCGTCCAGGCGGCCGGGTACCGGCTCGGCGGGTGGGCCGACATCGCCCCCGCCGCATCCCATGACCGCCAGGAGCGACGATGACCCTGCTGACCCGCCGACCCGACGACGCCGGGCGTGCAGCCCTCGCCCTCTACCGGAGCTCCCCCGCGGCCGTCCGTGCCCACGTGACCATCCGGTGGTGGAGCGCGCCGTTCGCCTCGATCGCCGCCGCGCTCCCCCGCACCGGCCGCATCCTCGAGATCGGCTGCGGCCACGGGCTGTTCAGCGCCTACGCCGCACTCGACGCGCCAGGCCGGGAGGTCGTCGGCGTGGACATCGACACCGCCAAGATCGCCCAGGGCCACGCCGCGGCCCGCGACGTCGACCACCTCGAGCTGCGCGTCGCCGAGTCCGGCGCCGTGCCCCCCGGCCCGTGGGACGCCGTGGTGTTCGTCGACGTGCTCTACCTGCTCCCCGCCTCCGAGCAGCAGCGGTTGCTCACCGAGGCCGTGGCGCAGCTCGCGCCCGAGGGCATGGTGCTCGTCAAGGAGATGGGCGTCGCCCCCCGCTGGAAGGTGCGCTGGAACACCTGGCAGGAGACGATCTCCGTGAAGGTGCTGCGCATCACCGAGGGCTCGTCCTTCGACTTCGTGGCGCCCGAGACGATGGCGGGGTGGCTCAGCGAACTCGGGCTCAAGGTCTCGCAGCGGCGACTGGACCACGGACGGGTGCATCCGCACCATCTGGTGGTGGCGCGGCGGGAGGCAAGGCTCGTCCCAGGTGCGACGCCGGACCCGCCCTCCTACCCTGGCGCCAGCGGCGAGTAACAGGCGCGCCGCGGTGTCCTGAGGAGACCGGGTGGACGATTCGGTCGGCAAGGTGATCGCAGTCGCGCCCGCCGCCCGGGCCTGGATCAGAGGACAGGCGTCCCGCGCCAGCGCGGGACGCGAGTGGATCGTGGCGACGGTGACCGTCGCCGCCGTGGCGGCCCTTGCGTGGTTCAGAGTCCCGCCCGTGGCGCGCGCCAACGTCTGGGCCGAGGACGGCGCGGTCTTCCTCACGGGGACGTTCGACGCCAGCCCGTGGCAAGCGGTCCTCCAGCCCTACGACGGCTACTACCACCTCCTCCCTCGCGCCTGGGCGGAGGCCATCACGGCCTTTGCTCCCACCGACGCGTACGCCCTCGCCGTGACCGCGGCGTCGTGTGCCGTCGCCGGAGCGGCAGCGGGACTCGTGTACGTGTGCTCGCAGACGGTCACCCACAGCACCGCCCTCCGGCTGGCGTTCGCAGCGGTGACCGCCCTCGCGCCGACGCTCCCGATCGAGGTGCTCGGCAACCTAGCCAACCTGCACTGGTTCCTGCTGTGGCTCATTCCGTGGATCCTGCTGTACATCCCGCGCACGTGGACGACCTCCGTCGCGCTCGGCGCTGTCGCGCTCGTGTCAGCCCTGACTGAGGTCCAGGCCCTCTACTTCGTCCCCCTTGCCGTGTGGCGATGGCGCGAGCGCCGCGGCTGGCCGGTCAGGATCGGCTTGCTCGCCGGGTTAGTCGCCCAGCTCCTGGTCGACTCAGACCGTGCCAAGGCGACCGGGCCGGTCCCTGCCGCCGCGGAGATCGTTGGCGGCTACCTGGTCAACACCGTCGGCACCATCTGGTGGGGCTCGGCGCACACCGTTACCTGGGCCGTCGCGGAGTTCGGCTGGTGGACCATCGCCGCTGCCCTCATCCCCTCCGTCGGCGCTCTGCTCCTGGTGCTGTGGCGAGGCACGTCAGCCCAACGAGTGGCGGCAATCGTCTTCCCGGCCGCGTCGCTCGTCATCTGGTGCACTGCCGTCGTCGTCAACCGATCGCCGTACACGTTCGATCGGCCAGACCAGTGGCCAGCGCCTGAGTTCGCGATCCTCCGGTACTCGCCGGTGCCCTCGATGTTCTTGCTCGCGGGACTTCTGCTCGCCGTGACGGTGCTCCGCGGACGCAGGGAGGCCATCGTCGCCCTCGTCCTGGCGGTGCCTCTCTCGCTCGCCCTGGTGACGAGCCTCGTCCCCCGAGACGTCTTCCGCGAGCAGGGAACGGGATGGGAGCAGGAGGTCGAACAAGGACGTATGGAGTGCACCGGCAACCCGGCGCTCACCGACAGCGTCCTCGAAGTGACCCCGCCCGGCTGGCAGACGCGTGTCCCGTGCGCGGTGCTGGAGGACGAGTAGACCCACCTCGGGCACCCCTAGGGTGGGCACGTGAGCCCCACTAGCATCGCCGACGTCCTGCGTGCCCTGACCAGGGAGCCTGGACGGCCCCGCCTTACCTGGTACGGCCCCGGTGGGGAGCGCGTCGAGCTCTCCGGCGCGGTGCTGGAGAACTGGGTCAACAAGACGGCGAACCTCCTGGTCGAGGAGTTCGACATCGGGCCCGGCGCCCGCGTCCAGCTGGACCTCCCACCGCACTGGCGAACGGTGGTCTGGGCGTTCGCGGTCTGGCGTGTCGGCGGATGTGTGGAGCTCGCCGGCGGGCAGGATCCTGTCGAGGTCATCGTCACCGACAACGCCTCCTCGCATCGCCACGCTCCGGTGGTGGCTGTCGCCCTGCCCGCGCTCGCCCGCGCATACGGCCCCAACCTGCCTCCCGGCGCCATCGACGCCGCTGCCGCGGTGATGACCTACGGCGACGCTCTGGGGTATGTGCCGCCGCTCGACCTCCAGGCGCCCGCGGTGGACACCACGGCCCACGTCACACACGCCGAACTGGTCGGCTGGAGCCAAGACGGGAAGTCCGCCTCATCCGACTCCCGGGTGGTCGTTCGGTCGCGGGACAATGCGCTCGAGCAGGCCCTCCGCGAGACTCTCGCCGTTCTGGCGAGCGGCGGTTCGGTGGTCCTCCTCGCGCCACCCGTCGCGGACGAGCTCCGCGCCGACGCGGTCCGACAAGACCGGCTCGTCACAACGGAGCGGGTCACGGCGATCTGGTGAGTCCTCCGAACTGAGGCGCGTTGTCGCAACCCGTCAGGGGACGTCGGCCTGCACCAGGGTGCCGGAACCGCACACGGTGAGCCGCCCGTCTGAGGCGGGCACGAACGCGGACTGACCGACCGAGAGTGTGAGCAGCGTGCCGTCTGACGTGCCCAGCGTCATCTCTCCCTCGAGGCACAGGACGATCCGCGGTCCCCGCCCCGGCAGCGGGTGCGTCTCATCAGCGCCCGCAGCGTCCGGCAGTGTGGTGACCGACAGCTCGAAGTCGTCAACAGGCGCGTAAAACACCTTCGTCGCGCCGTGGAAGGTCTCCGGAGCGATGCGGATCGGCGGTGCGGCGACGTAGTCGACATTGCGCAGCAGCTCGACGACATCGACGTGCTTGGGAGTCAGGCCTGCGCGCAGCACGTTGTCCGAGCTCGCCATCACCTCGACGCCCAGTCCGCTCAGGTAGGCGTGCACACCGCCAGCGGGGACGAACATGGCATCGCCGGGTTGGAGGGTCACTGGGTTGAGCAGCAGTGACGTCACCACTCCCGGATCTCCCGGATAGGCCTGGTTGAGCATCACCACTGTGCGGTCCGCGCGCGGTGAGGGGGAGCCGACAGCCAGCCGGGCGGCGCAGGCGGCTGCCACCTCATGGATCGCGGCGGCGTTGGGCCGACTCTCGGGCTCGAGCAACTGCGTGAACGCCGCGCGAATCCCCTCGGCTGTCGGCTGAGCGCGCAGCACACCGGAGAGCTCCTTCGCGAGCGGCGCGTCAAGGCCCGCGAAGAGCTCTGCTGCCCGGCGTGGAGCACGGAACCCACAGAGGGCCTCAAACTGGGTCAGCGCGTAGACGAGCTCCGGCTTGTGGTTGCGGTCCTTGAAGTTGCGATGCGCCGCATCAAGCGGAACGCCGGAGGCGTCCTCCTCCGCGTAGCCGGACCGGGCCCTGTCGATGTGAGGGTGCACCTGGAGCGAGAGCGGGGACTCGGCGGCGATCAGCTTGAGCAGGTACGGCAGCGCAGAGCCGAATCGGGCCTGGACGTCCTCACCCAGAGCCGCGCGCGAATCGGCCGCGATGAGATCGTCGAGCCGCACATTCTCGGCGGCCTGCGCGAGTGATGGAGCGCTCACGTGCGCCCCGAGCCACAGCTCGGCGACCGGATCGACGCTTGGCTCCAGACCGAACAAGCCGGGAATCGCTGTCCGGGAACCCCAGGCATAGCTCTGCGTGCTGTTGACGAGTCGTATCACGGTGACCTCGACATGCGGTACGGGTACAAAGGACCCCCGATCGTAGCCGTCAGCTCGCGGCCTTCGCGGGAGAGAGGACGTCGGTCGCCGCCGCACGCCAGCGATCGGCCCAGTCGCTGATCGGTGCGACGCCCGCCGCGAGCACGGAGCCGTGCCCCAGCACCGAGTACGCCGGTCGGGGCGCCGGGCGAGCGAACGCCTCGCTAGTCGTCGCCCTGACGATGCTCGGGTCCATCCCCGCGGACTCCACGACGGCCCTCGCGAAACCGTTCCAGGACACCTCTCCTGACGAGGTCCCGTGGTAGGAGCCACTCGGCGCGCCTGCCTCGACGAGTCGGAAGATCAAGTCAGCGAGGTCGACTGTCCAGGTGGGCTGCCCAACCTGGTCGTCGATCACGTCGAGGCCGCCGCGTTCAGAGGCCACCCGCGCGATCGTCTTGGGAAAGCACGCTCCGTGCGCGCCGTACAGCCACGCTGTCCTCACGATGAGGTGGTCGGGGGCCTCAGCGCGGACCGCCCACTCCCCCGCCAACTTCGTCCGCCCGTACGCCGAGCGCGGAGCCGGCGCCGCATCGGCGTCGTACGGGGTGGAAGCGCCTCCCTCGAAGATGTAGTCGGTGGAGACCTGCACCATCCGTGCGCGGTGCAACCGAGCAGCGCGCGCAAGCAGTGCCGGCCCCACCGCGTTGACTGCGAAAGCCGAGGCCTCCTGCGATTCCGCGTCGTCCACGGCCGTCCAAGCCGCGCAGTTCAGGACCACGTCGAAGCCCTTCACAGCGCGGCTCACGGCCCGCTCGTCCGTGATGTCGAGCGTGTCGCGATCGGTGCCCTCGACTCGCATGCCCTTCGAGTGCAGCAATGCCAGCACATCGTGGCCCAGCATCCCTCGGGCACCCGTTACTAGCCAGCGCACGTCATCTCCTCTTCTCGGCCACTCGACTCGGACATCGTACGGGCGCGGATAGGCTCTGGCCCTGCACAGCAACAGACGCACACGCAGCACCCCACCGCGATGAGAGGACCCCATGACCTACCGCGAGCTCGCCATCGCCGGCGCTTGGGAGATCACACCGAAGCAGCACGGCGACCCCCGAGGCGTCTTCCTCGAGTACTTCCAAGGCGAGCCGTTCATGAAGGCCGTAGGGCACCAGTTCGACCTGCGACAGGCCAACTGCTCGGTCTCGGCCGCGGGTGTCCTGCGTGGCGTTCACTTTGCCGACGTCCCACCTGGCCAGGCGAAGTACGTGACGTGCGCGAAGGGCGCGGTCCTCGACGTGGCTGTGGACCTCCGCGTCGGATCACCCACGTTCGGACAGTGGGACACCGTGCTGCTCGACGACGTCGATCGCCGGGCGATCTACCTCTCCGAGGGCCTCGGACACGCGTTCCTCTCGCTCGAAGACGACTCGACGGTGTTGTACCTCTGCAGCACCGGATACTCCCCCGGACGCGAGCACGGCGTGCACCCGCTCGATCCGGAGATCGGGATCGAGTGGCCGACGACGGGTCGAGACGGACAGCCGCTCGAACTGCAGCTCTCCGCCAAGGACCTGGCCGCGCCGTCGCTCTCCGAGGCAGTCGCGGCGGGGCTCCTCCCCACCCAGTCCGAGGTTCAGGCCTACGTGTCGACGCTGAGCTCCTGACGGCTCACCGCGCGGTGGCGGCCGCCTCGTATGCACGCTGGTGCGCGATCGCCGACGCGTGCCATGTGAACTCGTCCGCCCTGGTCACTGCCGCCCGCGCGAGCTCGACACGTCGGGCTGGGTCTGCGAGCAGCCCTGCGAGGGCCTCGACAATCTCGTCCTCACCGGTGCCGCAATAGGCGACCGCGGAGCCCCCCACCTCCGGCAGCGACAGTTCGCGCGTGGTCAGCACTGCCGCGCCACAGGCCATGGCCTCGAGCACGGGCAGGCCGAAGCCCTCGCCCAGGCTCGGATAGGCCAGCACCTCGGCGCCGCTGAGGAACCCTGGAAGGTCGCCGAGCGGCAGGTAGCCCGTGCGGATGATCCGCAGTCCCGATGGAACCGCGTCGATCGCGGGTTGGACCTCGTCGTCCCACCCCGGCCCGCCCGCGAGGACGAGCGCGGGCGGTTTCGGCGTCCCCTGCACCGCGCGGACCCAGCCCCGGATCAGCGCGGGGACGTTCTTGCGCGGCTCCAAAGTGCCAAGGAACCCGACGTAGGGACTCGCGCCCAAGCCGAGCGACTCTCGCACCCGCGCGCGCTCGCCGTCATCCACGGGGTGGAACAGCGACTGGTCCACCCCGTGGTGCGCGACATGGAACGACGCGGGATCCCCTCCGACGAAACGGCGCACCTCGTCACCGGTTGCCCGCGAGGGCACGATCAGCGCCGCCGCGCGTCGGACCGCGACGCGCGTCGCGGAGCGGAAGAACCCCGCCTTCACGCGTGAGTGGAGCTGTGGGTGGCTGAAGAACGTCGCGTCATGGAGCGTGACCACGACGGGCGCCGGGCTCGCCCACGGCATCGTGTAGTGCGGGCTGTGCACGACGTCCGCCCCGGTCTTCCGCACGAGTCGCGCGAGGCCGGTCTGCTCCCAGGCGAGCCGGGCGCCTCGGCCCCGACCGGCCTGCGGCGCCGCGACGACGTCCGCGCTCGGGGCGAGGGCGGTGAAGAGCTCGACGTCGTGCGCTTGCGCCGCCACGACAAGGCGCAGGTCGAGCTGGGCGAGCTCCGGGAGCAACGCGTCGACATACCTGCCCACCCCGCCTCGATCGGCGGGAATGGCCGTGGCGTCGATCAAGACTCGCATGGTGGACATCCTGCCCGATCATGCGACGCGTCAGTTTCCACGAACACGCGTCGGTGCATCACACTGTGTCAATGCGCGGAATAATCCTGGCCGGCGGCTCCGGAACGCGACTGCACCCGATCACGCTCGGGGTCAGCAAGCAGCTCGTCCCGGTCTACGACAAGCCGATGATCTACTACCCGCTCTCGACCCTGATGCTGGCCGGGATCCGCGATGTGCTGATCATCACCACACCGCACGACGCGGAGCAGTTCGAGCGCCTCCTCGGCGACGGCTCCCAGTTTGGGATCTCGATCAGCTACACCGTCCAGGAGCAGCCCAACGGCCTCGCGCAGGCGTTCGTGCTCGGCGCGGACTTCGTCGGCTCCGACACCGCCGCACTCGTGCTCGGCGACAACATCTTCTACGGGCCCGGACTCGGCTCCCGGCTCCAGCGCTTCGAGCAGATCGACGGGGGCGCGGTCTTCGCCTATCGGGTCGCCGACCCCACGAGCTACGGCGTTGTGGAGTTCGACCAGAACGGCAGGGCGCTCTCGCTGGAGGAGAAGCCCGCGCACCCCAAGTCCAGCTTCGCCGTGCCCGGCCTCTACTTCTACGACAACGACGTCCTGGCCATCGCCCGTGATCTGAAGCCCTCAGCCCGCGGCGAGTACGAGATCACCGACGTCAACCGGGTCTACCTCGAGGCGGGGCGCCTCCAGGTCGACGTCCTGCCCCGAGGCACGGCCTGGCTCGACACAGGGACGTTCGACTCGCTCGTCGAGGCCTCCGACTTCGTCCGGACGATCGAGCACCGGCAGGGCCTGAAGGTCGGCGCCCCCGAAGAGGTCGCGTGGCGGAGGGGGTTCCTCTCGGACGACGAGCTCCGTGTGCGGGCCGAGAAGCTGGTCAAGTCCGGGTACGGCGCCTACCTCCTGGGCCTCCTCGAGCAGGAGTCGTGAGCGCGAGCTCGGCAGCCGTCGACGCGGCGCCGGGCGCGCGTGAGACGCCCACCGCGCGCCTGTGGAGATGGGAGGGACGGCAGCTCGACCCCAAGAACAACAGCCTGAACCTCATCCGCCTCGTGCTGGCGGCGCTCGTCCTGGTCGCCCACGCGTACTACATCGCCGGGAGAGGAGTCGGTCCACACCTCGACGGCGAGAACATCGGCGGATGGGCCGTCTTCGGCTTCTTCGCCATCAGCGGCTACCTCATCACCGCGAGCCGCTGGTCGAACTCCCTCGGCGCCTACCTCGTGCACCGAATCGCGCGCATCTACCCGGCCTTCCTGGTGTGCCTGGTCGTGACGGTCTGCGTCTTCGCGCCGATCGGGTTCTTGGCCCAGCACGGCTCCCTGAGCGGATACCTGACGACCGGCACCACGCCAGGCGCCTATCTCTCCCTCAACGCGACCCTCAAGATGAACGCGTACGACGTGGCCGCGACCCCTGCCGCGGTGCCCTACCCCGGAGCGTGGAACGGCTCGCTGTGGAGCCTGTACTACGAGTTCCTCTGCTACCTCGTGATCGCGGCACTCGCCGTCTCCTCGTGGGTGCGCCGGTCACCGTGGGGAGTGGCCTTGGCCTTCGCCGTCAGCGTGGCGGGGCATGCGGCGATGCCGCGCATGCTCGTGCTGGTGGGCGGCCATGCCGACGTCCAGCTGCTGTTCAAGCTCCTGCCGCTTTTCCTCGGCGGCGCGCTCGTCCAACGTCTGCGCGCCCACCTCCCCCTCAAGGCGAGTTGGGCGGCGATCGCACTGGTGGTGGTCGCAGGGGCGGTGTGGCTGCTCGATGGATGGGGCGCCCAACTCACGGCGCCGCTGATCGCCTACGCCATCCTGTGGGTCGCGACCGTCGTGCCGTCGCCAGCCCTCATCCGCACCCACGACATCTCCTACGGCGTCTACATCTACGCCTTCCCGGTCCAGCAGCTTCTCGCGATGGCCGGCGTGCACGAGTGGGGCCTGGCGGCCTACGACGTGATCGCATTGGCGTGCACGGTTCCGCTGGCCGCGGCGAGCTGGCTGCTGGTGGAGCGTCCAGTCATGCGCCGGGTGCGTGCGGCGCGCCGCGGCGCGCCGTCTTCGCCGACAGGCGCCCCGCACGACTCGGCGCAGCCGGCGCCAGCCCTGACCGCTTCCGCGGCGGGCTGACGCCGCTGGCCGATCAGAGCGGGACGATCGGCTGCGTGTCGATCCAGTCGGCGAGGCGCTCGATCCCCGTCTCGAGCGTGTAGCGAGGAGTCCAGTCGAGGGACTTCTGGGCCAGTGACACATCCGACCAGGCGTGGCGGACGTCGCCCTGGCGGTACTGCCCCGTCACATGAGGCGCCGGGGCGCCATACCGGGCGGCGATGAGCTCGGCGGCCCTGGCGATCGTCTGGTGCTCTCCCGACCCGATGTCGATGGGCTCGAGGCCAGGAGCGGGCGCGTCGACCGCTGCGAGCACAGCCTGTGCGACGTCGTCGATGAGGATGAAATCTCGTCGCACCTCGCCGTCCTCGTACAGCGGGATGGACCTGCCAGCCTTCGCCATGCGGCAGAAGAGCGACATGATCCCCGTGTACGGGTTGATCAAAGACTGACCGGGGCCGTAGACGTTCTGGAGCCGCAGGATGACCGGTTCGACGCCAACAGCCTGCGCCCACGCGGTCAACAGGTTCTCCTGAGCCAGCTTGGTCGCGCCGTACACGCTCACAGGAGCCGGGCGCACTTCCGAGGAGCGCATGGCCACGGGCTCGGCCTCAGCGAAGTCCCACTCGCCACGCGCCAGCACCTCGCTCGTCCGCTGCCCCGGGTAGAAGAGCTCACCATTCCCACGGCGCCAGGCGCCCTCCCCGTAGACCGCACGACTGCTGGTGAGCACGATCCGCCGGGGCAGTTTGTCCGCACGCAACAACGCGTCGAACATCTGGGTCGTCCCCACGACGTTCGCGGTCGCGTGCCGGGTCGACTCAGCAAGCGACTGCGCGGTGCCGGTCTCGGCTGCCAGGTGCACGACGACATCAGGCGCGGCATCGGCCAGCACGGCCTCCCAGGTCTCCGCGACTGTGACGTCGCCGACCACGAGCTCGACGCGCTCGTCGAGGTCGCGGGGACGTGTGGAATCGGGGTGGATCTGGGGGTGGAGACTGTCGACCGCGATCACCCGTTCGAACCGCTCGAACAGGCCGGGGGCGATGGACGTGCCGATGAAACCGGCCCCTCCTGTCACCACGACCACGCCGCCACGAGCTCCAGCAGGACCCGTGCTCATCGGAACCGTCACGCCTCTTCCTCTCACCACGACAGGCGGTCGCCTGGCGGCCCCGATTCTCGCATGACGTCCCGTCACCCGATTCCCTACCCGCACGCGAAGAACCGCGCGCTCACGCAGCCGTCCCGGAGCGGAAGGCGTGGTTCAGCAGCACCGTCGTCGCGCCCTTGCGGCCCGACACGACGGCCCGAGGCAGCAACGTCAGCGCATGCAGACGCGACGTGATGTGCCACCGCGCGGCGCGGCGGGCCCGCCGCCATCCCAGGGCGCCGACCTGCTCGGCCGCGAGGTCGAAGTAGGCGCGCTCGCCCCGAAACCGCGAGCCGTCCATCGCCTTGGCCGACGACGCGCTGGCGGAGTGCCTGCGGTACGAGAAGCACAGCGTCGGCTCGAGCAGCAGGCTCCCCCCGGCACACACCACATCCATCACGAGGGCGAGATCCTGGATGATCGGCATTCCGTCGCGGAACGGTGTGGCGAGCAGCACATCACGCCGGAACGCGAGCGACGGCCAGTAGAGCCAGTCGGCGCGCAGCAGGCTGACCGCGAGCTCCTCGCCGGAGAGCAACGTGGGACTGCTCGTGCTCGGCATGACGACACGCTGCTTGATGGTGTCGGCGAGCGTGACGACGACGGCGCCCTCCTCGTCGATGATCTGCACGCCGGGCTGGATCACTGACGCCCCGGGGAACGCGCGATGCGCGGCGAGGACCACGTCGACATAGTTCGGCAGCAGGACGTCGTCGCAACCGAGTATCACCACGAGGTCTTGCGTCGCGAGTTGGACGCACGTCCGGTAGTTCTCTGTGATCCCCCGGTTGACCGCGTTGCGCACGTAAGTGACTCGAGGGTCGTCGAGAGTCGCGAA
Organism: Cellulomonas chengniuliangii; assembly: GCF_024508335.1. Taxonomy (NCBI): domain Bacteria; kingdom Bacillati; phylum Actinomycetota; class Actinomycetes; order Micrococcales; family Cellulomonadaceae; genus Cellulomonas; species Cellulomonas chengniuliangii. Next base: position 2,580,530 of record NZ_CP101988.1, read on the forward strand.
GAACTCGCTCACGGACTCGTCGGGATAGGCGTCGTCGACGACGGTGAGCAGCCAGTCGGCGTTGTCCTGGGCAAGGACGCTGTGCACCGTCTCGCGGAGCATGCGCGGATCCCCCCAGAACGGCACGAAGATGTCGAGGGGCATGGCAGGCGCGGCCTTCCTGATGGCGGGGACGACAGGGACATGGGCCAGACTATGTGGCCATGCAGCCCTCCTCGACATCGCTCGCGTCCTCGCATGCAGTCGGCGAGACCCCCGCGCGGTTGGAAGTCGCCCTGGCGATGCTCACCCTGGTGCCGGGCGCCATGGGTGGGACCGAGACGTACGCGCGCGAGCTCGTGAGGCATCTCGGGCGTTCGACGAAGGTCAAGGCGACGGGTTTCGTGTCACAGGCCGGGGCGGGGTTCTGCGACAGCATCGACGAGCATGTCATCCACGCGGTCACGGGAGGTCCTGGCGCCGTCGACCGGATCCGCACGCTCGCCCAGGCGGCGGCGCACCGGCGATCGATTCTTGACCAGATGGAGGAGCACCACGTCATCCACGCGCCGTTCACGGTGCCGGCGCCGCGGCCACGGGCCCGGACGCCGTTCGTGCAAACGCTGCACGACGTCCAGCACCTCGAACTGCCCCACCTCTTCAGCCGTGCCGAGCGCCTGTACCGGACGCGCACCTACGAGGGGGCGGCACGGACCGCCGACGCTGTCGTGACGATCAGCGATTTCGCCCGGCGACAGATCATCGAGCACATCGGCCTCGAACCCGTTCGCGTCTTCGTTGCGCCCCTCGGGGTGGATGCCGACGCGTACACCCCGCACGTCGGTCCCCGCGAGCCGTTCGTCTTCTACCCCGCGCGCGGGTGGCCGCACAAGAACCACGCTCGCCTCATCGAGGCCGTTGCCCTCATGCGAGAACGGGACCCGCGGCTTCGACTCGTCCTCACCGGCGGGGCGCTCGACTCCCTCGGCGCGACCCCAGACTGGGTCGATGTTCGCGGCCTCGTCCCGCTGGTGGAGCTGCGCGAGCTCTACCGTTCCGCGAGCGCGCTGGTGTTCCCGAGTCTGTACGAGGGTTTCGGGCTCCCGCCCCTCGAGGCGATGGCGTCCGGCTGCCCCGTCGCGGTGTCGACAGCAGGGTCGCTCCCCGAGATCTGCGGCGATGCAGCCGTGCTCTTCGACCCCGAGGACCCCGCCGCGATCGCGGCGGCTGGCTGGGAGGCCATCGACCGGTGTGCCGAGTTGCAGCCGTTGGGCTTGGCGCGCGTCCGGCAGTACACGTGGGAGGCCTGCGCGCAGGCGCATGAGGCCGCGTACCAGTTCGCCGCCTGCGAGTCACGCCCGTGACCGCGCCAGCTCAGGGCTCCGCGGACCTCACCGCGCGAGGCGTCACGGGCGTCGGGGTCGCGTCGCTGGTCGCGGCGGTCTCCACGAACGTCGTCCTCCTCATCGCGGCCCGGAGCCTCTCCCCAGCCGCCAACGCCGACTTCCTTGTGTTCTGGTCGGTCCTGTTTGCGTGCTTCGGCGTGCTGGGGGGCGTCCAGAACGAGACCACCCGCGCGGTCCGGGTGGCGCGCACGACAGCCCCGGCTCCCGGCGCCGACCCCCGGGCGAGGGTGCTCCCGATCGCGCTGCTCACCGGAGCCGCGCTCGCGGGGGCGCTCCTGGTGACCTCGCCGGCGTGGGGGCGTGCCCTGCTCGGCCCTGGGGCGCCGACGCTCACCGTGGCCCTCGCCCTCGCCCTGATCGCCTTCAGCGGCCATTCGGCGGTCGCCGGCGCCCTCGGCGGGGCGGGTTCCTGGCCAATGTACGCGCGGCTGGTGGGCTCAGAGGCGATCGTCCGGCTCGTGCTGGTGGGCGCGGTCGCCCTCGTGGGCGCCCCCCTCGTCGGCGTCGAGGTGGCCAGCGCCGCCGCGGCGGCGACCTGGATCGGATTCTTCGCGCTCAGCAGTCGAACGCGCTCCGCCCAGCGCGCGGTCGCCGATGTGGACGCGTCAGCGTTCGTCCGACGGACGGCGCACGCGATGCTCGCGGCGGCTTCGAGCGCTGCGCTCGTCGTGGGCTTCCCCGTGCTCCTCCGCCTGACGACTCCCACCAGCGAGTTCGAGCTCGCGGCGCCCCTCATCCTCGCGATCTCGATGACACGGGCACCGCTGCTCATGCCGCTCAACGCCTACCAGGGCGTCGCGATCACTCACTTCCTCAGCCACCGCCAGGAGGGGATCCGGCCGCTGGCGCGCATCGTCGGCGCGATCATGGGCGTCGGCGCCGCCGGCGCGCTCCTTGCCGTCGCCGTCGGCCCCTGGCTCATGCGCGCCCTCTTCGGCACCGCGTACCACGTCGACGGCCTGCTGCTGGGCGCCCTCACGGGAGCCGCCGCGATGTTGGCCGTCCTGACCCTCACGGGCGCCGCGGTCCTCGCGCTCGACAAGCACAAGGCGTACGCGTCAAGTTGGGGGCTCGCGACACTGGTGACGGTCGCAGTCCTCCTGCTCCCCCTGGATCTGGAAGCCCGGGCCGTCCTCGCGCTCGCCCTCGGCCCGCTCGCCGGGGTCGCCCTGCACGGCATCGTGCTGATCCGCCCAGACCGGACCGGCCGGTAGGATGCCCGCCATGCCAGCTGTCCCCCTCCCGACACGGCTGCTCGCCATCATCCCCGCATGGAACGAGCAGGAGACCGTCGCCGACGTCGTCGCCGAGATTCGCTCGGCCATGACGAACGTGGACGTGCTTGTAGTCGATGACGGGTCGACGGACCGCACCGCGACGGTGGCGCGCGAGGCCGGCGCCACAGTGCTCACGCTTCCCATCAACCTGGGCGTCGGCGGCGCCATGCGCGCCGGGTACAAATACGCCCTGCGCTCCGGCTACTCCCGCACCGTCCAGATCGACGCCGACGGCCAGCACGACCCGCAGGAGATTCACCGCCTGCTCACACTTCTGGACAACGGTGCCGACATCGCGATCGGGGCGCGCTTCGCCGGGGTGGGCGACTACGTCGCGCGGGGGCCACGTCGCTGGTCGATGCGGGTGCTGTCATCCGTGCTGTCCCGCGTCGCACGCACCCACCTCACCGACACCACGTCAGGCTTCAAGGCCTGCAACGCGCGCGCCGTCCGGCTCTTCGCGGCCAACTACCCCGCCGAGTACCTGGGCGACACCATTGAGTCACTCGTCATCGCCTCGCGAGCGGGCCTGGTCGTGCGCCAGGACGGGGTGAAGATGCGCCCACGCGCAGGCGGCCAGCCGTCGCACAGCCCCGTGAAGGCCGCGATCTTCTTGGGCCGCGCCGTCCTCGCCCTCGTCATCGCACTTTCCCGCCCGACTGAACCACTCGGCCCGGAGGCCCCCTGATGAGTCCGTACGCCACCGTCCTCGTCGTGTGCGGGCTCGTCGTCCTCTCGCTCCTCTACTTGTTGCGAACGCGCAAGATCAAGGAGAAGTACGCGGCGATCTGGATCGCGCTCGCTGCCGCGATCCTCATCCTCGGGGCGGTCCCCTCGGTCGCGTTCTGGCTGTCCGGGCTGGTCGGCGTCCAGACTCCCGCCAACCTGATCTTCGCAGTGGCAGTCGTCGTTCTGTTCGCCGTGTGCATCCAACTGAGCACCGAGGTCACCCACCTCGAGGAGGAGACGCGCACACTCGCCGAAGAGGTGGCTCTCCTGCGGCTAGAGGTCACCCAAGGACGTGAGTCGGACGCGCGGACGGCCGAGCGCGCCGAGAGCAGCCCCCGATGAGCGCCCCCGCCCTTGACGCCCCGCACGAGCCCGAGCAGGCGACTGCGACTACGCGGGGACGGGCGGCGGCCTCCCGCAGCCGCAAGGTGCTCTGGCTGTCCTGGGCAGCGCTCTTCGCGCTCGCCGCGAGCTGGGTCGTCGCCAACCCGTTGATGGCCTCGCCCGATGAGCCGGCGCACGTGGTCAAGGCGGCATCCGTCGTCCGGGGGCAGTGGATCGGCCCAGACGCCGAGGGCGGGAGCGAGGTGGAGGTCCCCCGGTTCTACCGGATGGTGACCGCATATCCGACCTGCTACATGTTCCAGCAGGACGCCACTGGCGTGTGCGAGATCGACGTCTCAGCCGGGCCCGACATCGTCGAGCCCGCAGTGACTCCCGCCGGCCGCTACAACCCCATCTACTACCTGCTGGTCGGGACGCCGTCGCTCGTCTCGAACAGTGACGGCGCCCTTTATGCGATGCGGCTGCTGTCCGCCGCGCTGTGCACATTCCTCCTGGCACTCGGCTTCCGGGCCGCCGCCGAGACTCCTCGGCCCTCGTGGGCTGTGCTCGGCGCAGCGGCCGCACTGACGCCGATGGTCGTGTTCCTGAGCGCGACGGTGAACCCGGCGGCCCTGGAGATCGCAGCCGCCTTCGCCTTGTGGTCGCAGCTGCTCACGTTGCTGCGCCATCCCGACCCGGCGCTCATCGGCAGCCGCATGGCGTGGATCGCAGTAGCCGCGGTGCTGCTGGTGAACTCCCGCGGGCTCTCTCTCCCTTACTGCGCCGTGCTGGTCGTCGCCGTCGTCCTCATGTCACGCTGGAGCGCACTCGTCGAGATCCTGCGGAGCCGCTCGGCCTGGCCTTCCTTCGCCGTCATCGTCGCTGGCTGCGTCAGCGCGCTGGCGTGGGTGGTCGGCACCAACTCGCTCGGCTCAGGCGGCGCGACCACCCGACCGGACCTCACGTTCGGGGTGGCCGCACGTCTGACCATCGCCGACTCCAACGCCTACCTGACGAACATGATCGGCCAGTTCGGGTGGATGGACACCAACCTCCCGCCATGGCTGCACATGGCCTTCGCCGCATGCGCGGGAAGTGTCGTCCTGCTGGCCCTCGCCACGGGCACATGGCGGGAGCGGGCGGTGCTCGTGGGCGTCGTCGGCACGACCTTCCTGCTGCCGGTCGCGATCCACTCCTCCCAGGCGGTGTATTTGGGCATCATCTGGCAGGGCCGGTACATCCTGCCGGTTGCCGTGGGCATCCTGGTGCTCGCCGGCCACATCCTCGTCGACCGGATGGCCGACGCGCCGTGCCGCGTCGGCGCACAGCTCGCGACAGTGGTGGGCCTCGCCCTGGCCGGGATCCAGCTCGTGGCGTTCATCGAGAACCTGCACCGCTACGTCAACGGCGAGCACGGCGGGTGGTTCTCCGTGACATCGGAGTCGTGGCTGCCCCCGCTCCCGCTAGCCCTCGTCATCGGCGGGGCGGTGCTCTCCTCGGCGGCCTACGCCGTCCTGATCGCCTGGATCGCGCGTCGCCAGCAGCCGGCCAGCGGCCCAGTCCTCCCGACGGGGCGGTCCCGCGCTGACGGCCAGCCGTTCGAGCTCGCGGCCAGATGAAGACTCGGGCGACCAGCCCCCTCGCCGCCCCGACGCCCCTCGTGGTCGGTGTGACGGTGGAGCAGTGCTGGCAGCGCGTGCCGGGCGGGTCGGCGTCCTACATCGTGCAGCTGTCCGACGCCTTGGCATCGCGTCCCGACATCCAGCCCGTGGGACTTGCCGCGCGGCACGGGGGCGAGCCCCCGCCTGCCGATTTCACCCCGACGATCCCCGTGCGCTCCCTCGGGCTGCCCCGGGCCGTGCTCTACCGCGCGTGGAACCGCGTGGCAGCCCCCCGGCCGGAGTGGACCGCGCGGGACCTTGATGTCGTGCATGCCACCACCTGGGCGATCCCGCCCACCCGGCGCCCGCTCGTCGTCACCGTCCACGACGTCGCCTTCCTGCGCGACCCGTCGCACTTCACCCCGCGTGGGGTCCGGTACTTCCGGCGCTCACTGGCGAGAGCGCGTGACGAGGCCGACGCGATCATCGTGCCATCGCAGGCGACAGCCGACGACTGCCTCGACGTCGGCATCGAGCGCGACCGGTTGCACGTCGTGCCCCACGGTGTGCACCCGCCCACCACCACGTCCCACGACGCCGAGGCGTTCAGGCGGCGACATGGCCTCCCCGCGCGCTATGTGCTGTGGTGCGGCACTCACGAGCCCCGGAAGAACCTGAACGGGCTGCTCGACGCCTTCGAGCGGCTGAGCCTCACGGACGACATCCACTTGGTGCTGGTCGGGCCGTCTGGGTGGGGTGACACGGAAGCCGGGGCCGCCCTGTCCCACCCCGAGCGCGTCCACCGGCTTGGCCACCTCAGCACGCTCGACCTCCAGGCCGCCTATGCCGGAGCGACGGCCTTCTGCTTCCCGTCGATCTGGGAGGGGTTCGGCCTCCCCGTCCTCGAGGCCATGTCCCACGGAGTCCCGGTGGTCACGTCGGCCGGGACCTCGATGGCAGAGATCGTCGGCGACGCCGGCATCCTCGTCGACCCGCGTGACCTCGAGGCGATCGCCGCGGCCCTCCAGCGGGCGGTCGGCGGGGACGCCGCCGCCCTCGGGGTCGCGGCGCTGCAACGGTCCCGGGACTTCACCTGGGCGCACGCCGCCGAGCAGACGGTCAGCGCGTACCGAGCGGCGCTCTCGCGCAGGTGAGGCGCTCGGCGTCTCGTCTTCAGCTCGGGGTAGCCTCGCCTTCTCCACCACCAACAAGGAGCACCGTCCTCGTGCATGCAGCCACTGTCGTGAGCCGCGAGACCGCCGGCGCCGGGCTGGTCATGATCGAGAGCCTGCTGCGCCACCACCCCACTGCCACGGTTCATGTCCTCGACGTCGACGACGCGATGCCCGAGCACCTGGACTCGCGCGTGGTCGTGCGGTCGCTCGACGACCAGGACCTGGGCAGCGACGCCATTCGGCGTGCGGCACTCGCGCTGGGCCGGGAGCGGCTGGTGGAGGCCCTGCGCGCGACGCTGATCGGCGCGTTGCTGGATGAGGGAACTGACCGTGTCCTGTTCCTGGAGCCCACCTCGTTCATCCTCGGCGACTTGTCCGATCTCGACACCGCCGCCCGGAGCCACGCTGTCGTCGCGGCGCCTCGCGTTCATGGCGCGTTGCCGATGGACGACCGCCATCCCGACGACGACGACCTGCGAGCCGCAGGGCTGACGACCGGGAGCGTGTTCGCCGTCTCGCAGGCCGCGCGCGACTTCCTTCGCTGGTGGGCCTCACGCGCGATCGACGGCTTCGCAGAGCTGCCGTGGCTGGACCACGTGTTGACGCGCCTCCCGCATGTCATCCTCCGCGACCCCGGTGTTGGTGTCTCCGCCTGGAGCATCACGACGCCGACGGACTCCCGCGACGGCGCCCTCCACCTCGATGGCGCCCCGGTGCGGCACATCAGCCTCGCCGGTTTCGACGCTCGACGCCCTTGGCTGCTCGACCCTCGACTCGCCCGTCCTCGGGTCCTGCTCAGCGAGCATCCTGCTCTCGCTGAGTTGTGCCGCTCCTACGCCGCGGCGGTCGAGACGTCGGAGCGTCAGATCGACCCCGATGGACCGCTCAGGTTCGCGTCGCTCGGCTCCGGATTGCCGGTGCATGCGCAGGCGGGCAGCACCTACCGGCACGCGCTGGAGCTCAGCCGTCGATCGATGGCGCCTGAGCCACCTGTTCCTTTCGATCCCGCGGCGCCGGACGCGTTGCGAGAGTGGCTGCTCGAACCCGATCTCGATGGCGGGGAGCTTCGGCTGAGCCGATACCTGATGTCGATCTACCGCGACCGGCCCGATCTGGCCGCAGCGCTCCCCGGGGTGCCGCTCACCAACTCCACCCAGCTCGTCAGGTGGGCCGCCGACCACGGCCAGGGTGAGGCCGCATACGACCCTGACCTGCTCGACGCCTCGGTCCGTGCCGCACGCGAGCTGCTCCCGTTGCGTGAGCTGCCGAGTCCGCGCAGCCAACGATCCGCTGGGGTCAATGTCGTGGGCTACCTCTCGGGCGAACTCGGGGTCGGCGAGTCCGCGCGGCTCATGCTGGACGCCCTCGACGCCGCCAACGTGCCTCGCAGCACGACGGCGATCTCGCGCAAGCTGCAGAGCAGGCAGCGGGCGACCTATCGCGCCTCGAGCGGCCTCCGTTTCGACACGACGCTGCTGTGCGTCAACGCGGATATGACCGCGGACGTGGTGAGCACCGTCCCTGAGCTCCTCCGGAACACCTATCGCATCGGGATGTGGTACTGGGAGGTTGAGGAGTTCCCCGCCTCGTTCGCGGGCGCCTTCGACCACGTCGACGAGGTCTGGGCTGCGACGGACTTCATCCGGGACGCCATCCAGGCTCGCACCAAGAAGCCAGTCCGGACCATCACCCCGCCCTTGCCCGCGCCCAACGTCGACCCGGCGATCACTCGCGCGGACCTCGGCTTGCCGGAGGGATTCACCTTCCTGTTCAGCTTCGATTACCTGAGCAGCGCGGCTCGCAAGAACCCGCTCGGCTTGGTGGAGGCTTTCCGCGCGGCATTCGCCAGGAACTCGGGCCAGACACTCGTGATCAAGTCGATCAACGCCGACGTGCGCCCAGACGAGGCGGAGCGACTCCGGATCGCGGTGGCCGACGAGCCCGACATCGTGCTCATGGAGCGCTATCTGAGCGCGAGTGAACGCGACGCGCTGATGGCCCATGCCGACTGCTACATCTCACTGCATCGTGCCGAGGGCCTCGGCCTGACGATGGCCGAGGCGATGGCGCTCGGAAAGCCGGTTATCGCGACCGGCTACAGCGGCAACATGCAGTTCATGAACGACGAGAACAGTCTCCTCGTGCCATTCGCCATGGCCACGATCGCGCCCGACGCCGCGCCCTATCCGGCCGGCGCCCGATGGGCCGAACCCGACCTCGACGCCGCCGCACAGCTCATGCAGCTCGTTCGAGACGACCCCGAGGCGGCCCGTGCCAGAGGCGAGCGCGCTGCTCTCGACATGCGTGAGCGGCACTCGGCCGCAGTGGCAGGACAACAGGTCGAGCGGCGCCTACGCGCCATCCGAGCAGGGCGCACACAGCAGAGAGCGCGGGCGCTGGGCCGGCGCGTGCTCCGGATCCGCTGAAGCTGGAACCTGAGTCCGCTCGCCCCGCGCCTAGTCCTCCTCGGGGCCGGTCTTGCCGGTGGTGACCCGTCGGACCCTGCCCGCCGCACGGCGTGCGACTTCCTTGACCCCGCCCGCAGCGAGGTACTCGCGCATCAGCGCGACGTCAGACCGCACACCACCGCGAGGCTTGGCGAACGGGCGAGCCGTCGACGCGCCCGCACCAAGGACGTGTTCCAGGTCGGCCGCGCGGCGCGGCAGACGACAGAACGCGACGAGCGGCTCGAGGACGTTCTGCCACGTGTACTGCTGCGCCACCGCTGCGACGTTCGCCTTCGCCCGCGCGATTGCCGCCTCGTCGAACAAGTAGGTCTCCAACGCGGCCTCGAGCGCGTCAACGTCCTTGGGCGGCACTGTGGCCCCCAGCCCATGCTGGTCGATGACCGTCGCGAAGGTGTCCCCTTCTGTGGCGACGATCGGCAGGTTGGCCCACAGGTAGTCGAGGATCCGTGTCCGGAAGCTGAAGGCCGTCTCGATGTGGTGGAAGTGCGTCGAGACGCCCAGGTCCCCATCCAGCAGGTAGTCGGCGCGCTCCGCATAGGGCACCCAGCCCTCATTGAAGAACACATGCGTCCCGGTGAGGCCGAGCTCGTCGGAGAGCTGCTGCAACTCCCAGGCGATCTTCATGTCGGGCACGCCGGGGTTCGGGTGCTTCAGGCCCATGAAGTAGAGACGAACATCAGGGTGCCGAACCCGGAGCCGATCCACGGCGCGCACGAGCGTGAGCGGGTCGAACCAGTTGTAGACGCCGCCGCCCCAGATGATGACCTTGTCGTCGAGGCCGATACCCGGCACGACGCCCTTGATCGCGTGCCGCGACTGGACGGGCGGCTCGCCAGGGATCCCGAAGGGCACGACGCCGACGAGCCCGCCCAGGCTCTCGTCCTCGTCGTAGACCGCCGCGTTGATCCGGCCCTGGCCCGCGAGCTGGCCGAGCCAGAAGTCACGCTGCTTCTCCGAGGCGCACACCACGTAGTCGGCTCGGCGCAACTGGTCGTTGAGCACGCGCGTCGTCTCACGGATCGACACGGCCCGGCCCCCGGCCCCGAGGTCCTTGGCCTGCTCGAGCTGCTCGAGGTGCATCGGGTCGTAGACGTCGGCGACCAGGATCTTCGAGCTTCCCATCAGCCATGGCGCGGCTTCGAGGAGGAAGCCCTGGAAAACGATGACGTCGGCCCAGTCGGTATGCTCGCGGAGCCTGACCCCGCCATTGGCGACCACGACGTCGAACGTCTCGCTGGTGACCTTCGCGCCTGCCGTCGACAGCAGCCGGACGTCGTGCTCTGCTCCCAGCGCCGTGGCGATCTCCCAGGCGCGGATCGCGGGGCCCGCCATCCTGTCGAGCAGCGGCTCACCGGTGACGACCAGAATCCGCTGCCGCGACACGAAGTGCTGCGCGATCCCGAACGCCTCGACCAGGTGGTCGTGGCCCGCGAGATAACTGGGGATTCCGTAGGCGGGCTCGATCGCGTGACGGAACAGCGGGAAGAGCTCACGGTCGCTCCGTCGCCGCGATGCTTGCAGCGTCGCGCGCGACTTCATGAGGCTCGGCAACTGCTCGACGAAGTAGTCGATCGCATACGGCCCGGTGAGGGCCATCTTGTCGACCTCGACGGTCCCGACCTTGTCGCCACCGGGCGACCGTTGCAGGTCGAGCAGGGTCGCGTCGGTGTCGGTGCGGGCGATCGAGCGCCGCACGGCGAGAGCCATCGCGGCCGGCAGCGCCTTCGCGAGCGACTCGTCGTCGAGGTTCTTGTACATGGACATCAGCGCGTTGCGCTCGAGCAGGTAGCTCTCGCGGAAGTCGCCGAACTTCTTCATCGTCACGTGGTGGCGGTGGTACGCCACCGACTCCGGGACGTAGCGGACCCGGTAGCCCAGCAGGTTCAGCCGCCAGCCCAGGTCGACGTCCTCGTAGAACATGAAGAACCGCTCGTCGAAGCCGCCGACCTCTCGGAACAGCCCCGTGGGCATGAACATCGCCGCGCCGGTGCCGAACAGCACGTCCTTCGGCGTGTCGTACTCGCTCGAGTCGGGCCATTCCGTCTCGCGCTTGTAGCCCATCCCGAACCAGGTCAGCGAACCGTCGACGTAGTCGACCTTCGTCCCTTCCCAGTCCAGCACCTTGCTGGCCACCGCGCCGATGGTCGCGTCGGCGCTCATCGCTTCCACAGCGGCGGAGATCCACTGAGAGCCGGGGCGGGCGTCATTGTTGATGAAGCCCACCCACTCCCCCGAGCTGTGGGCGACTCCGAGGTTGCAGCCGCCGGCGAAGCCCAGGTTGCCACCGGACTCGACGACGATCGCCTGGGGGAACGCCTCCCGGATGCGCCCGGCGGAGCCGTCCTGCGAGTCGTTGTCGACGACCACCAGTTCCAGCTGCTCAACCGGCCACTCGACCTCGTCGAAGTACCGCAGGCACGCGATCGTGTCGTCGGCGCCCTTGTAGTTGACCAGGACGACCGAGACGACGCCCTTGCGCGTCTCCCGGGTCGGAGCGGAGCTCATGCCTCTCCCTCAAGCAGTTGACGATCATGGTCGACCATGCGGGCAACCATGGTGCGGAAGTCGACTGTGGGCGACCACCCGAGCTCACGATGCGCCTTCGCCGCGTCTCCCACCTGTTCAGTGGCGTCCACCGGCCGCACGAAGGCTGGATCTGTGCTGACGTGAGCGGACCAGTCGTCAATGCCAGCGCGGGAGAAGGCCGCTGCGACGAAGTCCTCGACCGAGTGGGTGCGCCCCGTCGCAACCACGAAGTCGTCGGCCACGACGTGGCGTGCCGCCCGCACGATGGCATCGACGTAGTCCGGGGCCCAGCCCCAGTCGCGCCGGGCATCGAGGTTCCCAAGGACCAGCTCACCGCGGCCATCCCGTGCGATCCGTGCGGCCGCCTGCGTGATCTTGCGCGTGACGAAACTCGGCGGCCTGAGCGGGGACTCGTGATTGAACAGGATGCACGCGGCGACGTGCAGGCCCCGCCCTCGGTACACGTGCGCCATGTGGTGCGCATAGGCCTTCGCTGCACCGTACGGCGACACAGGACGGATCTCGGTCTGCTCGTCCTGCGGCGACACACGGGGCTGGCCGAAGATCTCCGCGCTCGAGGCTTGCACCACCCGCACCGCACGCCCGCGTTGCTCCTGGAGCTGCCATGCGGCGGCGAAGATCTCCGCCGCGGCCAGTCCAGAGAGCAGGCCGGTCAGCACAGGCTCCTGCCAGGAGAACCCCACCGAGCTGACGCCGGCGAGGTGGTAGACCTCATCGGGATCCACCTCGCAGATCAGGCCCCGCAGCGCTGGCCCATCGGACAAGTCGACTTCGTGCAGCACCACCTCGGGGTGCGCCGAAGACAGGTCCCTGGCCAACCCGTCACCGGGCCGCACCATCCCGTGCACCTCGACGCCCTCGCGGAGGAGGCGCTGACGAAGAAAAGTGCCGTCCTGCCCGGTGATCCCGGTGACGAGCGCAACCGTCACTTGGTCAGATCCCTGCCAAGGCGCGCTGCTCCACCAGGTCGTTGTCCACCATCATGGTGACGAGCTCTTCGAACCCGACCTTGGGCTTCCATCCGAGCTTCTCCTGCGCCTTGGCAGGGTCCCCGATCAGGAGCTCGACCTCAGCGGGCCGCATGAAACGCGGGTCCTGCTTGACGTAGGACTGCCACTCGTCGATGCCGATGCGGTTGAAGGCCACGTCCAGCAGCTCGCGGATGGAGTGGGTCTCCCCCGTGGCGACGACGTAGTCGTCCGCCTCGTCCTGCTGGAGCATGCGCCACATCGCCTCGACGTAGTCGCCGGCGAAGCCCCAGTCGCGCTTGGCGTCCAGGTTGCCCATGGTGATGTCGTCCTGGAGCCCGAGCTTGATGCGCGCGACGGCCTGCGTCACCTTGCGCGTGACGAACTCCGGCCCGCGACGCGGCGACTCGTGGTTGAACAGGATCCCGGAGGAGGCGTGCATCCCGTAGGACTCGCGGTAGTTGATGGTCATGTAGTGGCCGAACACCTTCGCGACGCCGTACGGCGACCGCGGCCACAGCAGCGTGCTCTCGCGCTGCGGGACCTCCTGGACCTTGCCGAACATCTCCGAGCTCGACGCCTGGTAGAAGCGGACCTTGCCCAGGTCGTCGCCCGCGTACAGACGGATCGCCTCGAGGATGTTCAGGACGCCCTGGCCCGTCACGTCCGACGTGACGTGGGCGTTGTCCCAGGAGTAGGCAACGAACGAGATCGCGCCGAGGTTGTACACCTCATCGGGCTGCGCGACGTTCAGCGCCCTCAGCAGGCTCGACATGTCAGTCAGGTCGCCCGTCACGAGGTGCACGCCCGGCACGGTGTGCCGCACGAGCTCCAGCTTCGGGTTGTTCTGGCCGCGGATCAGGCCGTAGACCTCATACCCCTTCGACAGCAGAAGCTCAGAGAGGTACAGGCCATCCTGGCCCGTGATACCGGTGATAAGTGCGCGGGGCATGATTCCTCGTGGTCAGAGAGACGGTGGCCTCGCCGATCGTACAGTCATCGAGCAGCCGAAGACTCTGCGCTGACGGGCTCGGCGCCTATGATGTCCGCGTGTCGACCCCCCCATTCGTATCCTTCGCCCAGAACGGCGAGGACGTCGTCCTCTGGCGTGTTCTACACAGCCTCCCCCAGGGCAGGTATGTCGAGGTGGGGGCGAACCATCCCCGTGTCGACTCCATCTCACGCGCCTTCTATGACCGTGGCTGGTCGGGCATCACCATCGAGCCCGTCCCCCACTTCGCAGACCTCCATCGTGAGGAGCGCCCTCGTGACCGCTTCGTCGAAGCAGCGGTGAGCAGCACCCCAGAGGCGCACATCCAGCTGCACATGGTGAAGGGCACGGGCCTGTCGACTGTCGTCGACGCCGTGAGCTCGGAGCATGCGCGAGCCGGCATCGCGCATGAGGACATCACCGTGCCCGTCGTGCGGCTCGACGACCTGCTCGACGACGCGGGCTGGCAGGGCGAGGACATCCACTTCGTCGTGATCGATGTGGAAGGCGCCGAGCGCTCCGCGCTCGAGACCATCGACCTCCGCAAGTGGCGGCCGTGGATCCTCGTGATCGAGTCGACGGCGCCCAACTCCACGACGCCGACCCACGATGAGTGGGAGGAGCTCGTCGTGGACGCCGGCTACGAGTTCTGCCTCTTCGACGGCGTGTCTCGGTTCTACCTGGCGCAGGAGCACGCGGCGCAGCTCCGCGCCGCACTGTCCTACCCCGTATGCGCCCACGACGAGTTCGTCCGCGCACACGACCTTGCGCTCAAGGCCGAGCGGGAGGCGCTGCTCGACCAGGTCGTGCACTGGCGCACCACCGCCCTCGCCGGTTGGGCGGAGATCGCTGCCAAGACCGAGCCGGACGTCGATCCGGCCCTGGAGCAGGAGGTGGAGCGGCTTCGGGCGGAGCTCGCCGCCATGCACGAGACGCTGTCGTGGAAGGTCACAGGAGGGCTTCGGCTCGCGCGGCGAGCCATGGGAGCGGCGAGGCGCTCACGATGACCTCGACGATCGAGGCGTCCGCTGTGTTGACGGCCCTCGACCAGCGGTTGTTGACGGCGGCCACTGTGCTGGCGCCGCAAGCCGTTCCCGCGCCTCTGCCCACGGCAGTCGGCGAGGTGTCTGCCGCACTCCTGCCCACCCTCATCGCCGCCTGTCGAGGCGCCGACAAGCATGACGCCCGATGGCTCGTCTGGACAGCGGTGACCGGGACCTTCCCCACGCCGAACTCGCATCGGCGGTTCTCCCGGCGCCTTGAGCTCGTGCCCGATCACGTGGCGGAGACGTGGCTACTGGAGTGTGCGCTCGCACCCGCGCATCGACGATCGGCCCGCCTCCCGATGAGCCTCGTCGCGCACGGCGTCGTGGCCGACGTCGACTTCTGCGCACGCCATGACACTCATACGGGTATCCAGCGCGTTGTGCGCGGTGTGATGCCGAGGTGGGCGAGCGCGCATGACATCACCGCTACCGCGTGGGTGGACGACTACACCGCGATGCGCAGCCTCGCCCCCCACGAGCACACCCGCGTCTTCCAGCACCAGGAGTCGCTGGCGAACGCTGTCGACGACCTGACACCACGCGCCGAGGGCCAGCTCGTCGTGCCCTGGAAGAGCGTCGTCGTCCTGCCTGACGTCCCCAACCCGGGGAGCAGCGACGCGCTGTCGGCGCTCGCCCAATTCTCGGGGAACACGCTGTCGCTGATCGGGTACGACATGATCCCCGTCACCAGCGGCGAGACGCGCCCCCCAGCCGACTCGGTCACCTTCGCGCAGTATCTGACCGTCGTGAAGCACGCGCACCGAGTCGCCGGCATCAGCAGGTCGGCGACGACCGAGTTCGCCGGGTACGCGAGCGCGCTGAGCGCCCAGGGCATGGTCGGCCCGCACGTCACCGAAGTGCCGCTCACCGAGGAGGCCCCGAGCCCCGAGGCGGGCGATCGGACGCCTCACCAGCGGGAACGCCCGCTCGTCGTCTGCATCGGGACGCATGAGCCGCACAAGAACCACCGGACGATCCTGCACGCGGCCGAGCGGCTGTGGCGTCAAGGCCTGGACTTCGAGCTGCGCCTCATCGGGAAGGGCGGCTGGACCGACGCCGCCATCGCACCCGGCATCGCGCGCCTCACAGCCGCTGACCGGCCACTCGACATCGTCCGCGATGCCTCCGACGACGAGCTGTGGGCCTCGCTTCGAGCCGCGGCCTTCACTGTCTTCATCTCGTTGCACGAGGGGTACGGTCTTCCTGTCGCCGAATCACTGTCATGCGGCACACCCGTCATCACGTCGAACTTCGGCAGCCAGCAGGAGATCGCTCAGAATGGCGGGTGCTTGACCGTGGACCCTCGGGACGACGACGCCGTGACCGATGCCATGCGCCTCCTCCTGACGGATGCCACGTTGAGGGACCGGCTGAGGGCTGAGGCCCTTGCACGCCCCCAGCGCACCTGGGACCAATACGCGGAGGAACTCTGGGAGGCGCTTGTGGCGCCCCCTGACAGCGCCTCGACCGACGCACGCACCGTGAGGGACAGCATTTCGTGAAGCAAGCACCCAGGGGGCACCGTGCGGCGTGGAACGCTCGACTCCCCCTCCTTCATGCGACCCTGCATCCGCAGAGCCCTCGTGAGGGCTCTGCGGCGGATTCCAGCCAGCGGCTCGACGACATCATCGACATCCGGGACAGGTCGCACATCTGGCTGGCCCTGGCCATCCTGACCGGCCGCCTGCCCACGGACCAGACAGTCGTCGAGGTTGCCCGCGTCGCCGAGTTCGACGGTTGCGCGGCGGTGTGGAAGGCGGTCGCCGACGGGACGACGGACGAGTCCGCCGCGTGGCAGGTCCGCGTCGCCCACGGGGATGTCCTGGCGGATGTCGCGCACACCGCGTCCACGGTGCTCGTCACCGGGATTCAGCGGGTGGCCCGCGAGACGGTCCGGCGATGGCTGGCCGCTGACGGCTGCCTGCCGGTGTCCTGGACCAGGGACTTCCAGTCGATGCGAGACCTGTCGGACGTCGAACTGCGGCGCATCATGGCGGCGACCGCGGAGGAAGACACCGCCGAACGCGCCTCAGCGACGGTGGTGGTGCCCTGGAAGTGCACCTACTTGCTGCCGGAGCTCGCGGCTGAGCTGAAACGCACCGGCCGCCTGCGGGCGCTCGCCCAGTTCTCCGGGAACCGCACCGGTGTCATCGGCTTCGACTGCGTCCCCATCACCTCGGCTGAGACGACCCAACTCGGCTTCAGCGCGCTGTTCACGTCCAACCTCGCCGCCGTCCGCTCATTCGACCGAATCGCTGCGATCTCTGGTGCGGCATGCGCCGAGTACCTCGGCTGGAAGTCCATGCTCGGCGCGATCGGCGTCGCTGGACCGGAGGTTCGCGCGGTCCAGCTCCCCGTGGAGATCGGGGAGACGACCGACGCCGACATCGCCGCCGCCCGCGACAGGTTCCTGGTCGGCGGTCTGCCGCTGGTGCTTGTCGTGGGAAGCCATGAGCCGCGGAAGAACCACCTGGCGGTCCTCCACGCCGCCGAGCTCCTGTGGCGCGAGGGTGTGGAGTTCACCCTCACCTTCGTCGGGGGAAACTCATGGGGTGGCGAGGAGTTCGCCAACCGATTGGCGGCGATGCAGCGGGAGGGCCGAGCGGTCGACGCAGTGCACCGCCTGTCAGACGCGCATCTCTGGGGGGCCTACCGCCTGGCCCGCTGCACGATCTTCCCCTCCGTGAACGAGGGCTTCGGCCTGCCTGTGGCCGAGTCACTCGCAGCCGGCACCCCTGCCATCACGTCGGCCTTCGGCAGCATGCTCGAGATCGCGTCCGAGGGGGGCGCGCTCACGGTCGATCCGCATGACGACCACCAGTTGGCCGACGCGCTGCGCGCCTTGCTCCTCCAGGACGAACTGCACGACTCGCTGGTGCGCGCGGCGAAGGCCCGCCCCGAGCGCACGTGGGACACCTACGCCCGCGAGCTGTGGGACTTCCTCGTCGGGGACGACGCCCAGAACTAGTGAGACCTCAGGGGTAGCGGGCGACGGCCCGGTCGCGGTACTCCAGGCTCCCCGCGATACCGATGCGGACCGCGCCCTCACCCTGCGCCAGGAGCACGTTCGCCCACCCCGCCAGACCCGTCGGGTCAGGCCCCCGACCCAGGAACGTCTGGTAATACGCGCCCGCCCGCAACCGAGCCGCCTCCATCGAGAACCAGATCCCGTCGACAGCCGCCCCGTTGCCCCGCTGCCGCATCACACCAGCCCACGTGGCCACCTCGCCATCGGTGGCCGGACGACCCAGCACCGTCTGGTACAGACGCCGAACATACCCCTCCGGAGTGCCACCAGAGATCTCGTAATACTCCACCGAGTCATAGAACCGCCGCTGCACATCGTCCACCGTGCGATTGCCCGCCCGGATCTCGCTCAACCACGCCGCCGCGCCCGCCGGCTCCGGCTCACGCCCCAGCACCTCCCGGTACGCCTTCGTCACCCGCGACGAGATGTACTCATCACTGCGCGTCAACGTGTTCACCAACGCCGACTGGCTCGTGCCCGACATCAACGACGCCGTCCACCCTGCCAACCCCGTCGGATCCGGCCCCCGACCCAACAAATCCTGATACAACGCCGTCACCACAGACCGCGACACGGCCGACGACGTCGTGGTCACCGTGAACCAGTCGCTCTTGAGCCCGAGTCGGCTGCGCACCTGGTCGCCGGTGAACGTGGTGCGCGTCCCGTCTGCGGACGTGACGACGACTTTGGACACCCGCCCGCCGTCTGATCCGAGTCCGTTGCGTCCTGTGACGGCGAACGCGCCGATCGTCCCGACGCCGAGCCTGGAGGCAACGTCCGCAAGGCTCATGGACACCGTCCATGAGCGGTTCGGGTTGAGCGTGACCGCGTCACCTAGGTCGGGGACGGCGGGGAAGGCCCCACCCGCGGTGTGGCCACCTGTCGACGAGCTGAACTCGGTCCGAACCGGTGCGCTGCTGCCAGGCTTGACGCGGACCTGCGCCGCCGTCGCGGCGATGGCGGCGTCCGCGTAGCGGCCCTCCAGGCTCGTCCGCGCCCCGTTGGCCTGCTTGAAGGCGGCGCCCTGGTACACCTGGCACGTCGTGGTGTCGCAGGTGCGGGCCCCGGAGCTGCGCGTGCCGGACAGCGCGTAGCTGCGCGCGGCGACGGCCTGCGCCTTCAGGGCCTCCAATCCGTTGGGCAGGGCTCCCCAACTGTCGGGCGACTCTCGAGGCAGGACGCCACGTAGGTAGTCCTCAGTGGGGAGCACGTTGAAGGTGGACTGCTGACCTGTGCTGGCATGCCGCTGGACCGTGAGCACTCCCCGGTACGACCTCTCGCCCGACCCCTCGCAGACTCGAACGAGGTCGGCGTCTTGCTGTGACACGGTGCTGATCGTGACTGTTGCATAGGTGCCGAGCGTCGCCCAGCCACCAGAGCAGCTCGTTCCGGTCTGCACCACGAACTGGCCACCGCCAGCGCTGGCGACGCGCACTGCGCCATTGACTGGTTGGACTCCGTTGACTATCAGCCCGGCGCCAACCGCACGCAGCTCCGTGCCCGCCAGCGCCGTCAACTCGACGGAGATCGTCGCCTCTGCGGAGGAGCCCATCACTGTTCCGCCGTAGTAGTGGTCCAGGATCTGCACGTAGTTCCACCCGTGGTCCCGCGCGTATCCCAAGGCCCCGTACTGGCCCATGCCCCGCCCGTGCCCCCACCCCCGCCCGGTGAACGTGGCGTCGCCGTCGGCGCTCGCTGCCACAGCAGGCGAGGCGAGCGGTGCGGCGACCAAGGCGCCCACCAGCGCAGACGTGAGGAGCGTCGCGATGACGCGGGACTGCACGGAGAGTCGCATGGGTTTCCCTGGAGGCGGTTGGGTCGAGAGCCACAGTCATTTGACCATGACGGCCCCCGATCCAGACGGACCCCCACGCGCGCCGCGGCTCCCTGATCCGGAAGGTAGTCTGACCCGGCCGATCCAGTACCCGGCGACGGGCTGGCCTTGCCGGGAGCAGGAAGCACATGAACAACCAGAGCGAGATCCGCGACCTTCATCTGGCTCGCGAGCCACTTCGGGACGCTGGACCGCGTCCAGGGTTCATCGGGGGGACCCTGCAGTCGGTGCGCGACATCTTCACGCACCGCGAGCTGCTCAAGATGCTCGTCGGACGAGAGCTGAAGGCCAGGTACAAGGACAGCAGCCTGGGGTTCATCTGGAGCCTCGCGCGCCCCCTCGCGATGCTGCTGATCTACTACGTCGCGATCGGGAAGTTCCTCGGCGCGGCTAGGAACATCCCCGACTTCGCCATCTATATCTACACCGGCCTCACAGCGTGGCAGCTGTTCTCCGAGATCATCTCCAGCGGCACAGGCTCGATCGTGGCCAATTCCGGCCTGATCAAGAAGGTGTACCTCCCTCGTGAGGTCTTCCCGCTCAGCGTCATCGGGTCGGCGTTGTTCAACTTCTCCATCCAGCTCGTCGTGCTCATCGGGGCGACAATCGCGGTCGGCAACTTCCCCACGGGCGCCCGCTGGCTGTACCTCCCCCTGTCGCTCTTCGTGCTCCTCGTGTTCGCGACCGCGTTCGCCCTGCTCCTCTCGGCTGTCAACGTGTACTTGCGAGACGTGCAGTACCTGGTCGAGATCGTCATGATGATCGGATTCTGGCTGTCCCCCATCGTGTACTCGTGGACCCAGGTCACCGACACGGTGAGTGCCAAGTGGATCCAAGAGCTGTACCTGGCCAACCCGATGACCCTGGTCACGATGGGCTTCCAGAAGGCGTTCTGGGTCTCCGGCGACAGCCAGGTCCTCCCCGACCTACTGCCGGAACGGCTTGCGATCGCAGGCGTGGTCGGCCTACTTCTGCTCTGGGTGTTCCAGCGCGTGTTCGCCCGCCTGCAGAGCAACTTTGCACAGGAGCTGTGATGAGCACCACCGAGGTCATCCGGATCGACAACCTCTCGAAGCGGTTCGTCATCCGCAAGGAGAAGTCCCTCAAGGAGCGGGTCGTCAATTTCGGCCGTTCGAATCTGCACAAGGACGACTTCTGGGCGCTGAGCGACGTCAACGTCTCGATCAGGTCCGGTGAGACCGTCGGCCTTGTCGGGCCCAACGGGTCTGGCAAGAGCACGTTGCTGAAGATGATCGGCGGGATCCTGCAGCCCACGTCGGGCACGGTGCAGTTGCGAGGACGCCTCGCCGCGCTTCTGGAGCTGGGCGCCGGGTTCCACCCCGACCTCACTGGTCGGGAGAACGTGTACCTCAACGCCTCGATCCTGGGCATCAGCAGACAGCAAACTGACCGCTACTTCGACGCGATCGTCGACTTCTCGGGTATCGAGCAATTCATCGACACGCAGGTCAAGTTCTACTCGTCCGGCATGTACGTGCGCCTTGCCTTCGCTGTCGCCGTCCATGTCGACCCCGACATCCTGCTGGTCGACGAGGTGCTGGCAGTCGGTGACGAGCCGTTCCAACGCAAGTGCCTGGAGCGGGTGCGGCAGTTCCAGCACGAGGGTCGGACCATCGTGCTCGTCACGCACAGCCTCGACCAGGTCGCTGACTTCTGCGATCGGGCGATCGTGCTGGAGAAGGGCAGGGTCGTCGCTGACGATGTGCCTCGCGTCGCTCTGCCCATCCTGCGCCGGGACTTCGAGGCGACCCGCCAAGAGGATGTCGACCGCGCCCAGGAGCGCGCCGTGGGTCCTGACGCCGTCGCCGCGCGCGCGCGCATCGACAGCGTGACGCTCACGTCAGGCCAGCAGGCCGTCGCCAGCGAGTCGGCGACCATCACGCCTGGCGACGCGGTCACCGCCCATGTCCAGGTCACCGCGGAGGAGCCGCTGGAAGACTGGGTCTTGGGGATCGGCGTCGACACCCCGCTCGGCACGTCCGTCTTCGGAACGAACACCAAGTTCCTCGACGTCCGCATGCCGAGGCTGGTGGGCACTGGCTCGTACGCGTTCAAGCTCGACGACGTGGCGTTGGGCGAGGGCGCGTACAACGTCCATGCGGCCCTCGCTCTCACGAGCGGCACGGAACTGCATCGCCTCACCCCTGGCGCCGGGCTGACTGTCGTCGGCGACGGGACTTCGCAGGGGCACGTGCACATCAACACCGCCTTCGAGATTGACGAGGGCGTGCCGCTGTCCTAGCCAACGCCGCTGGGGCCTGCCGGGAGCGATCCCCGGCAGGCCCCAGCGGGCGGAAGCTCAGGGGTAGCGGGCGACGGCCCGGTCGCGGTACTCCAGGCTCCCCGCGATACCGATGCGGACCGCGCCCTCACCCTGCGCCAGGAGCACGTTCGCCCACCCCGCCAGACCCGTCGGGTCAGGCCCCCGACCCAGGAACGTCTGGTAATACGCGCCCGCCCGCAACCGAGCCGCCTCCATCGAGAACCAGATCCCGTCGACAGCCGCCCCGTTGCCCCGCTGCCGCATCACACCAGCCCACGTGGCCACCTCGCCATCGGTGGCCGGACGACCCAGCACCGTCTGGTACAGACGCCGAACATACCCCTCCGGAGTGCCACCAGAGATCTCGTAATACTCCACCGAGTCATAGAACCGCCGCTGCACATCGTCCACCGTGCGATTGCCCGCCCGGATCTCGCTCAACCACGCCGCCGCGCCCGCCGGCTCCGGCTCACGCCCCAGCACCTCCCGGTACGCCTTCGTCACCCGCGACGAGATGTACTCATCACTGCGCGTCAACGTGTTCACCAACGCCGACTGGCTCGTGCCCGACATCAACGACGCCGTCCACCCTGCCAACCCCGTCGGATCCGGCCCCCGACCCAACAAATCCTGATACAACGCCGTCACCACAGACCGCGAAGCCCCGTATTGCTGGCTGTCGAAGTACGTGCGCGCCGTCGCCCGAATACCGGGCAAGGCCGCCATGCCCCCGTTCCCGGGGCATGCCGTGTACGAGACGTCACGGTGGCCGAACACCCGTGGGAGGGTGACGGTGGTGTTCTTGTACCTCGCGTTCTCACCCGCACCCGTCGTGTAGGACATCGATCCTTGAGGGTTGACGTTGTACGCGGCTAGACGCACTCCGATGATGCTGGCGACGGCGCGTTCCATTGCCAAGGGTGGCGCCGCGTCGTACGTGCCGAGCATCGAGACTCCGACGGTGCCGGTGTTGAAGCCTCCGGCATGGACGCCGATCACGGCCTCGGTCAGGCTGTTCGCGCGGCCCTCGTAGAGGTTCCCCCACTTGTCCACAACGAAGTTGTAACCGAGGTCGCACCAGCCACGGCCGTCGATGTGGTAGCTCTGGTCGTTGCGTATCTGCTGCATCGCCTGCGCGACTGTGCTGTAGGCGTTGGAGCCAGCGGTGTGGTGCACCACGGCGCCGACCAGCGATCTCGCGACATCGGGTGCGCACACTTGCGCGCGCGCCCCCCACTCCGCGCGGGTGATCACCCGCGGTGCCGAGGCGGCAGCGGGGACGACGCCGTGATCGACAACACTCACGAGACGCGTCGTCTGGGCGGCTGCCGCCGATCCAGTGGCTCCAGCAGCCGGCATGGAGGCCGGGGCGGCCGTCGGCACGCTGGCCAATTCCGTGCCGACCAGGGTGAGGGCGAGCCCGGTGGCGCCCTGTTCGCTGGCCTCGAAAGCGAGTTGGACGGCATCGGACTCTCCGAACCACACCGGTTCTGTGCCGCCGCGCCGTGACGAGGCAGCGTCGACGGTGCCAGGGTCAGGGGCGACGTCATCCACCTCGAGGTCGACCCAGTCCGACCAGGCGCCGTCCACCCGCGCCCGCACCTGGGCACCGAGGTCGGTGGCTTGTTGGCCCTCCGGCCAGGTCACCCCGACAGTCTGGAAACTGCCGGCCTCGAAGACCTCGGTCTCCACCCGGTCACCCGCGACCTGGTCGGCGACGATCACCTCGGGGCTCGACCGACCCCGCTCGAGGCTCTCGGACTCACGCACCTCGCCCTCGACGTCGATCCCAGGGACGACGATGTCGACCTGGGTGAGCGACGGCTCCCCCCCGGGGATCGTCGATGACACCGCGCGGGTCACGTCGACGGGATGCGATCGGGTGGCGGGCACCGCGGGTTCCACGGTGTGCGGGGGCGCGACCGCGAGCAGTGCTGCGACAACGATGAGGCGAACAAGCACTGTCATGTCCAGACCTTGGCGGTGAGAGCAACGCGAGTCTCTGTCGGCCATGACTTGCGGTCAAGGACCGCCACGCAGCTCGACCAACATCGTTGAGAATTGGCTGGCTCCACGCGCGGGCTCCGACCGGCGTGATCCCCTGTGAGATCATGTCCGCGTGCGGATCACCCTGGATGCGACTCCGCTGCTCGGAGCTCGGACCGGTGTCGGGCAGTATGTCCAGCACCTGGTCGCGGAGTTACCCGCCGCTATCGCGCGACGCGACCTCGACGCCGAGGTGCGCGCCACGACCTGGACGGCACGGGGCTCGAGGCTGACCGATCTTCCTCAGGAGGTCGCCCAAGTCGGGCCGCGCGTCCCCGCGCGCCTGCTCCGCGAGCTCTGGCGCCGTGGCGACCACCCCCGCATCGAGACGCTGGTGGGCAGGACAGAGGTGTTCCACGGGACGAACTTCACCTCTCCACCGACCCACCGTGCCCGAGAGGTCGTCACGATCCACGACCTCACCTACGTCCTGCACCGGAGCACCGTGAGCTCGGCGAGCGTCCTCTACCAGGAGCTGGTCCCCCGCGCCCTGGCACGCGGGGCGCATGTGGTGACGCCAAGCCACGCGGTCGCAGCGGAGGTCGCGGCCTTCTACGACCTGGACACCTCCCGGGTCACGGCGACGCCCCTTGGCGTCGAGCTCGACTGGTTCGACGCCACGCCGGCCTCTCCCGCCTGGCTGTCCACTCACGGCCTCCCCACGGACTATCTCGTGTTCGTGGGCTCGCTCGACCCTCGCAAGAATCTGCCGACCCTTCTGGCCGCACACAGCCAACTCCGTGCCGAGCACCCCGACACTCCAGCCCTCGTCCTCGCGGGGCCTGCCGGGCGCGAGGCGTCGCTCGCCAACCGAGCCGGGCTCCACCTCACCGGGTGGCTGAGCACGCCGGATCTTCAAGCGTTGGTCGCCGGCGCACGGGCGCTCGTGCTCCCATCGATCGACGAGGGCTTCGGGCTGCCGGTCATCGAGGCCCTCGCGACCGGCCGGCCAGTCGTGACGTCGGACATCCCCGCGCTCCGTGAGGTGGGCGGCCCCCACGCCGTGGTCGCTGACGCACTCGATCCCGCGTCTCTGGCCACAGCCCTGAGCGACGCGCTGCAACTCGCCGACGGCCCCGTGGACAGGGCGCGCCGCCGGGAATGGGCCCGCCGGTTCTCCTGGAGCGCGTTCGCGGACCGCACCCTCGACGCCTACCTCGCCTCATGACCGACGACCAGGGCGCACCAGCCGACGTCGTGGTCGTCACCGTGACGTACAACGGCGCCGACCTCGTCGCGCGCTGCCTGAACGGTCTCCTGAAGCAGGACCTACGAGGCCTGCGCATGCAGGTCGTCGTTGTCGACAACGCGTCCACGGACGGCACCGCCGCGCTGGTGGCCCAGCACTATCCCCACGTCCGGCTCATCCGCTCACCCGTTAACCTGGGCTTCGCCGGAGGGAACAACGTCGTCCTCGACACCGTCGAGAGCCCATACGTGATCCTGATCAACAACGACGCCGTGCCGGAGCCCGGTTTTGTCGCGGCACTCGTCGAAAGCCTCGCGGCATCGCCAGCCACGGTGGGCGCCCTGACTGCGACGGTGCTCCTCGCCGACCGCTTCCGACCAGCCACCTCCAGCGACCACGGCGATGTCGTCCACGGCGCCGACGGCAACTACGTGCCTGATCCGATGGGCCAGGTGACCTTGGTGAACTCGACGGGGAACGAGGTGCGCACCGACGGGTTCGGCGTCGACCGCGGCTGGCTGTGCGATGCGCGGTCCCACCACCCTGAGCGAGACGTCTTCGGCTTCTGCGGAGCGGCAGCGATCCTGCGCACCGATGCGCTACGAGACGTGGGGACATTCGATCCCGACTTCTTCCTGTACTACGAGGACACCGACCTCTCCTGGCGGCTGCGGCTCGCGGGATACACCATCGAGCACTCAGCCGACGCCGTCGTCCATCATGTTCATGCGGCCTCGACTTCTGAGGGCAGCGAGCTCTTCCGCTTCCACGATGGCCGCAATCGCTTGCTGATGCTGCTCAAATCCGCGACTCCTCAGCGCGCTGTTCGTGCGATCGCGCGTTACGTCCTCACCACCTGCTCGATCGCCGTGCGACGCAGCCAACCGGCTGCTCACGTGCGCACCCGATGCCGCGTTCTCATGTCCTTCTTGCGCCTCACGCCGAAGATGCTTCGCAAGAGGCGTGCCATTGGTCGAACCGCCCGGGTACCCCGAGCAGAGGTGGAGCGGCTGCTCGTCCCCCCGCAACCGCGATCGCCAGGGGCCTACCGGCGCTAGCCGAGTGGGCAGCAGGCCGCCCCTGCGCATCCCGGTAGACTCGCGAGATCGTCCATCAGGAGGTCTACCTGTGCGCCTGCTCGTGACCGGCGGAGCCGGTTTCATCGGCTCGAACTTCGTCCACCAGACGGTCCGGGATCGGCCGGACGTCACCGTCACTGTGCTTGACGCGCTGACTTATGCCGGTGATGAGAACAGCCTGGCCCCAGTCCGGGACCGCATCACCTTCCAGCGGGGCGATGTCACCGACTCCGAGCTCGTCGACGCTCTCGTCCGCGACTCCGACGCGGTCATCCATTTCGCTGCCGAATCGCACAACGACAACTCGCTCTCCGATCCCTGGCCGTTCGTCCAGACCAACATCGTGGGGACGTACACCCTCCTCGAGGCCGTGCGACGCCACGGCACGAGGTACCACCACATCTCGACCGACGAGGTCTACGGAGACCTCGAGTTGGACGACCCGGCCAAGTTCACCGCCGACACCCCCTACAACCCGTCGAGCCCTTACTCCTCGACGAAGGCGTCGAGCGACCTGCTCGTTCGCGCCTGGGTCCGGTCATTCGGCATCGCGGCCACGCTCTCGAACTGCTCGAACAACTACGGCCCGTATCAGCACGTGGAGAAGTTCATCCCGCGGCAGATCACGAACGTCATCGACGGCAAGCGCCCGAAGCTCTACGGCACCGGTGAGAACGTCCGAGACTGGATCCACGTCGAGGACCACAACTCAGCGGTCTGGGAGATCCTCCAGCGGGGGAAGATCGGCGAGACCTACCTCATCGGGGCGGACGGCGAGCAGAACAACAAGGACGTCGTGGAGCTCATCCTGGAGCTGACGGGCCAGCCCCGCGACGCCTACGATCTGGTCTCCGATCGCCCAGGCCACGACATGCGGTACGCCATCGACTCCTCGCGCCTGCGTGACGAGCTGGGCTGGGTCCCGCGATACGAGGACTTCCGCGACGGCCTGGCGGACACCATCGAGTGGTATCGGGCCAACGAGGCCTGGTGGCGGCCGCAGAAGGACATCACCGAGTCGAAGTACGTCGAACTCGGTCGCTGATAGGAGAACGGCCCTCGGAGACTTCCGAGGGCCGTTCTTCTTTGTCGGGATGAGGCTCAGCCGACGAGTTCCTCGACGCGCGCGATCACGACGGGGTCGTCACAGAATGGCTCGCCGAACACACTCTCGAAGTTCTCCTGCACATCGGTCGTGACCACTGTCAGGTAATAGGTGGGCCAGGGCCGCTCGATCCAGCCGGCCAGCGCGTCACACCGCGCCTGCTCGGTGCCGTCGTCGGTGATCGCGGCCCCGGCAAGCGTCCGGTTCGGCGCGAACGCCATCGCGCTCTCGGTCGCGAGCCGCCAGTTCAACGACACCTGGGTGACGAGGAGCGCCCCGATGACCAGCAGCACCAGAGGCCGCCCTGCCATCGGAATCCGCTCGGCCCAGGCCATGATCCCCCAGGAGATCAGGATGGCGACGCACACGACCCCGACGCCGTAATACAGGTAGACCTGCCCGGGCACCTTGATCTCGTCGATGTACTTCACCGTCGTCGCATGCGTCGCGGTCGTGAGCGCCCACGTCACCAGGACCGCCCCGAGCGGGATCACCGCCGAGCGCGTGGCTGGTGGCGTCAACGACGAGCTTCGCCGCCAGCCGTACATCAGCAACGCCGTGCAGCCGCACAGCAGCAGCGCCACGATCAACGACTTGGCATTCAGGCTGACCTGCCCGCCGAGCATCGAGAACAGGTACGGCCATCCCCCACCCGGCAGCGCGCCGACCATCGCGGCCCACCACGTCGCCAAGGCGTCGCCGCCGAGCGACAACGACGTTCCTGTGTAGTTGCTCTGATCCGCGGGGATCGCCAGGAGCGCGCGTCCGACGACGAAGACGACTGCGGGCGCCACAACACCGAGGGCGCCCATCCCGACCGCGCGCCAGGCGCCCGCCGAGTCGCGCCGGGCCCTAGCTCGAAGCAGCGCGCCGAGGTAGACCACTGCCGTGCCGGCGATCATCCCGACCAGCATCTCGTAGTACATGACCGCGCCCAGCGCGACGACGCCGACAAGGACGTAGTCGCCCCAGCCGCGCCGGCCGGGGGTGGTGCTGCGAAGAGCCAACGCGAGAAGCCAGAACCCGATCGCGGCCGAGCCCCAGCCGGCCGGCCCAAACGAGGTGACCGGGTCATTCGACCACGGGTGCAACTGGACGGTGACAGCAGTGACCGCCGCCACCAGCGCGAAGACGCGCCAGTAGCCGACCTCCGCACGGACGCCCGCGTTCCGCAGACCCCACGTCAGCACCGAGGCCGCGGCAGCGACAGTCAGCCAGAGGAAGAGGGACCCGAAGAAGACGTCGTAGTACTGGGGGCTGATCTCGAACGCGGAGCTGAAGGCGAAGGCTCCGAAGTGGTACGCGGCTCCCGCGGCCTGGCCGACTGGGTTCAAGTGCCCGGCGAGAAACCCTTGGTTCCAGCCGAAGACAATGGCATCTAGAAAGCTGCCGTTGGAGATCCGGTAGGTCTCGAACAGCGCGTGAAAGTCGTCGCCGATGACGGGAACGCGCGCGGCCGGGACCATTCCCAGAGCGAGGAAGACGGTCCCAAGGCCCGCCCAGAAGATGCGGTGGACCCACTTCATCGGTTGATCAGCTCCAGTTTTCTGTGATGACGGGCGTGCACGGCGAACATCAGCAGGCAGACCACCAGGCCGAGGCCGCCGATGACACCCACCATCGCGCGCAGGTCGGGGAGGACGGTGGTCGCCAAGGCCCACTGCGCAACGGCAGCCACCGCCAACAGCGCCAAGGTCACGCGCGACCCCGCGGCAGTGAGGCGGATGAGCAGGCCTTGGGCCATCGCCCATGGCAGGTAGGCGAGCGAGAGCCAAGGCAGGATCGCGGCCGCGTCCTCGTACCCCGAGCCGAAGAAGATCGAGACCACCGGGCCACCGAGCACAGCCATCGCCAGCGCGACGGCGACGCCCGAGACGAGCACTGTCAGCATGATCACGTTCACGCCGAAGTTGGTCGTGTCCTTGTCCCCGACGCGGTTGACGAATCGCGGAAGCAGGTAGAGGGACAACGTGGTCGGGACGATCAAGATCATCTTCGCGATGACTGCCGCGGCCGCGAACATCCCGGCAGCGGACTCAGGCGCACCGATCCTGACGAGCATCACGTCGATGTTCGTGAGCCACGCGAAGGTCAGTGTCAGAAGGATGAGGACGACACTGTGGGCGCTGAACACGCCACTATTCGTCCGCAGTCGGGCTCCGCGCACCTGCCATCCGGCGGCGACGGCGACGGCGACAACCGCTGCCAGCACTGCGACGAGCACCGAGACCGCTCCCATGCCTGCCGCGAGGGCGCCTGCCGCGAGAAGGACCCGGAGCACCTGTGACGTCGTGGACCAACCCGCGACCGCTGTGGCCTTGGCGGCCCCCTGCAGCCGACCCTGCGCGACCGAGAACAGGAAGCTCGGAAGGATGGTCAGGGCCGCGAGGTAGACCGCGAGCGTGCTCGTGGCGAGCCGGTCAGCCAGAAAGGGCGCGAACGCGGCGACGATGAGGGCTCCGCCGCCGCCGAGGATCAGCGCCTCGATTGTCGTCCCGTCCCACCGGCGCGTGGGTTTCGGCGTCACTATCGGGACGTGGTTGACCGGCAGCGCTCGCGCTGTTGCCACCGCCACGGAGTTCTGAACGGCAGAAGCGCCGATGGCTGCGATATTGACGATCGAGAGGAACGCCGCGAGCAACCCGAATGCCTCTGGGCCGAGGGCTCGTCCGGTCAGGGCGTGGAACAACGTTGTGGCGATGATTCCGACGACGCTGACGACGCCCACCGTGGCGAAAGGGCCAGCGTGACGTCTGAGGTAGCCCAGGCGGACCTTCATCCCCTCGCTCACGATCGGCCTCCCCACGGCCGACGACGCCCACTGCGTCGGTGGTGCGCGACGATGAGGAGGTCGCGGAGCGCCTCTAGGATCGAGCCGACGTCGACGGTGGACGTGAACTCGTACTCGAGCACCACCGGCGCCTCGAGGACCTTCACCCGTCTGTCGGAGAGCCGAGCCAGGAACTCGAGGTCGAAGGCGAAGCCACTCGCCGTGCAATTCTCGATCGACTCCGCGACGGCCTCGCGTCGCATCGCCTTCACCCCGGTCTGGGTGTCACCGAGGTTGAGGCCGATGAGCACTCGCGTGGCCAGGCGGAACACCCTGCTGGCCATCCGGCGGAACAACGGGTAGTTGACGTTCGAATCCGGATGGATCTTCGATCCGATGACGACGTCGGCCAGGCCGGACTCGATCGAGTCGAGGTAGCCGGGCAGGACCACGGGATCCAGGTCGAGGTCGCCGTCGATGAATGCCACGAACGGGTGCCGCGCGTGCGCGAATCCGGTCCGCAGGGCATGGCCCTTCCCGCAGTTCTCCTCGTATTCGAGGACCTGGAGCATGGGCGAGTCCACGGACCTCGCGAGCTTCGCTGTCGCGTCCGTGCTCCCGTCCGACACGACGATGACCTCGTAGGGGCGCTTAGAGCCGTCCAGCACCGCGAGCAGGCGCTGCAGCGCCCGGACGATGCTCACTTCCTCTTGGTAGGCCGGGACGACAACCGACACTGCGGTGGCCTCAGCTCCCATAACCGCGCTCCAGCAGATCAGAGACCACCACATCGGACGGTGACGTCTGGAGGGACTGCGGCGGGCGACGATACGACTTGTGGTCGGCCAGGAATCTCTCAAGCGTCTCGATCGACCAGTCAGACAGCATGACGTTCTCGCCCAAGCCCTGACCGCGCTCTGTGGCGCGGCGATGCACCAATGTCGGCACACCGAGGAGTGCCGCTTCTTCCTGCACTCCCCCGCTGTCGGTCACGATGAACGATGCCCGCCCCAGCATCGGCGCGAACTCGGCATGCCCCAACTTGTCGATGACCTGGATCTTGTCGGTTGGAAGGGCTGCCAGCACACCGCGCATCCCGTGGCGCGCGAGGTCGTCGACGACCATCACGATCCGGACCGGGGAGTTCTCACTGACGCTCTGCAACGTCGCGCGCACGAGCCCGGGATTGCCCAGGAACTCGAACCTGTGCAGAAGGAGCACTCCATAGGGGTCAGCCTCATCAGGCTCGTAGGAAGAGCCTCTGTCGAGCACCGCGTCGACGACAGTGTTCCCGTGCGTCAACACGACGTTGGATCTGCCTGCGAGGTTCCGCGCCGCCTCGGCGGTCGGCGCGTAGTGGACATCGGCGAGCCGCCCGACTATCCGCCGGTCGAGCTCCTCGGGGAATGGGTGCTTCCAGTCGCCCGAACGGAGGCCAGCCTCGACATGCGCGCAGTCGAAGCCCAGGAATCGAGCGATCACCGCGCCCACGACGCTGGTCATCGTGTCGCCGTGCACCACGATGACGGAGCGCCCACGCGGTGTCCTGCGAACCTCCGCCCGATGGCGTACCGCCCACCTGGCGATGCGCAGAAGCCACACCAGCACGTCGATTTTCGTGGACAGGGCGCGACCCGAGCGGCCATTGGCGATCACGTGGTCAGGCGTGGGAATGCCCAGGCCAGGGAGCGCGCCGAGGACGGTGTCGGCCTGCTGCAGAGTGACCCATTGCTCGAACGGCACGCCACGCTGAACGAGCCGCTGCATGACGGGGGCGAGCTTGATCGCCTCAGCAGTCGTGCCGTAGCAGAAGACGATCACCGGCCCACTCCGTTCACTGCGGTGCGACGTGCGTGCTTCCTGACAGACAGCTGAGAGCCATGCACGCGCAAGCCGCGGATCAGGCCCGCCCAGTACGGGATGACGAACAACGGGAGGTAGGCCAGGTAGGCGCCCAACCCGCGCCGTGGACACCCGCGCGTGGCGGCCACCACCGCGGGCGAAGCCCCAACGACAAGCGCCCCGGCCGCAAGCCATCCCGCCCACGGGAGCATTCCGCTGAGCGAGAGTCCGAGAAGGGCCGCCACACCCGCGACGGGAAGAGCCGCAAGACCCAGCAGCCCAGCGGTCCAGCCACGTGACGTGCCACCAAAGCTGTCGACCAGGAACGTCCCGCGGCCGTAGCTGTGACGGATGAAAGCGCGGGCGTTCGTCCGCGGCCGGTACAGCGCCCAGAACCCGGGATCAAGCTGGATGGGGTGCGCCTCGGCGATATGCCGGATCAGCTTCGTGTCGTCACTCGCCAACGCCGCGTTCTTCTCCGGCCAGACGGCGAGGCACGCATCGACGAGGACCTCGCGCGGCACGAAGAACACTCCAGTGCCCTTGGGGTAGCGGTTGAAGTTGTCGGCACGAACCTCGACCGGGCGGGGGTTTCCCAGGAAATCACCCCAGTACACGTGGACTGGGACTTCCCAGAAGTGGCCGACGAGCGGGGCCGCGGGATCCGTCACCGCGTGGCCGTTCCAGATCTGCCGGCTCGGATCTGCATCAAGTGCGCTCTCGATGTGGCGGAGCGACTCAGGGCCGAGCAGCACGCGACTGTCGAGAAGGAGCACGTTGCGTCCTGACGCGGCCTCGATCCCCGCCCAGCGCGCAAGGAACCTTCCGCTGTTCGGCTGCGTCATCAGACGAAGCGCGAAGGGGAACGTCCGGGCGATCTCCTCGACGACCTCGCTTGTCGCGTCCGTCGAGCCGTCATCCACCACGATCACCTCGGCAGACCACGACGTTCGGCTCAGCGCCGCCGCACAGGCCTCGAGCGTGCTGGCAAGGTACGAGGCGGAGTTGAAGGACGGGATGACCACGGTGGTGTCGAGTGCCAAGGGCGGCAGGCCGGAAGCCAAGACCAAGTACCTTTCCGGTGGGGGCTCGCCTGCCCCGTTCGGCAAGCCACGACAGCGTACTCGTGTTCGCTTCCGCCATCTCCGGCGCGCCTCGGACTCCACGAGACGTCAGAGGTGAGTTCCAGATCTGCACAGATCCCTTACGTCAAGCGCGCGGCGCACCCCCGTGGGTGCGCCGCGCGCCTCATATGCTCCTCCGGTGACCACCCGCCACGCAGCCTCATCACGCCCGCGCGCAGCCCGCCACTCGCGGCGCGCCCGCACGCACCACGTGATGCGCGGCGTCGCGCTCGTCACCACCGGCGCGCTCGCCTTCGGCGTCACCGGCATGGCCACCGCGCTCGGCAAGCTCGAGGGCAACATGAACACGGTCGACGTGACCGACCTCATCGGCGCGGTCCCGGTCCCGACCAGCACCGACCCCAGCGACCCGAACGCCGGCCAGCCGATGAACATCCTGCTGCTGGGCTCCGACCAGCGCGACGGCGAGAACGGCGCTATCGGTGGCGACGCCTCAGGCATGCGCTCCGACACCACGATCGTCATGCACATCTCCGCGGACCGGTCACGGGTCGAGCTGGTCTCGATCCCCCGCGACTCGCTTGTGGACATCCCGTCCTGCACGATGACGGACGGGTCCACCTCGTCTCCCCGGCGGAACGCGATGTTCAACGAGGCGTTCGCGATCGGGGCGGACAAGGGCGGCGACATGGCCTCCGCCGCCGCCTGCGCGATGAAGACCGTCATGGCGACGACCGGCGTCCCCCTCACCGACTACGCGGTGATCGACTTCGTCGGCTTCATCAAGATGGTCGACGCGCTGGGCGGGGTCTCGATGTGCATCCCGACGGACATGAACTCGTCCGACGCCGGGCTGGACCTGACGGCGGGCTGGCACACCCTCGACGGGAGCACGGCCCTGGCCTTCGCCCGCGCCCGGAAGGGCAAGGGCCTAGGGGACGGCTCGGACACCCAGCGGCTGGGCCGACAGCAGGAGTTCCTCTCGGCGATGGCGAAGACCGTGTTCGAGAAGAACCTGATGACGGACGTCACCAGCCTCATCCGGTTCCTCGACGCCGCGACGGAGTCCGTGACCGCCAGCCCCAACGTCTCGTCGGTCCCCAGCATCGGCGGACTGGCCTTCAGCCTGCGCAACATCTCCACCAGCGACATCACGTTCATGACGATCCCGTGGGGCGCGGCCCCCAGCGACCCGAACCGTGTCGTGTGGACGTCCGAGGCCGACGTCGTGTGGGACAACCTCGCCAACGACCGCCCGATGCTGGGCGTCGAGGAGGCCGTCGACACGTCGGCCGGCGCGGACGCCGGCGCAGGCGCGGACGCCGGTGCAGGCGCGGGTGCCGGTGCAGGCGCGGGTGCCGGCGCGGACGCAGGCGCGGACCCGGCCGCTCCAGCGCCTCCCCCGGTCCCCGAGCCAGCTGCGACCAAGAAGGCGGGCAAGGAAGCCTTCTCCGCGAGCGACGTCACCGCCACCTGCTGACGGCGCCGATGGCCACCGACGACAGCACGCCTCCCCGCGGCTCGCGGGCCCGCCCCGGCGGCGCAGCGCGTCCCACGGGCGGGCGGCGGCCACCGCCCGACGACGCCCCGCCGAGCTTCGCGCCGGGCGCGAGCAGCCCTCGGGGGGGCTCGACCCCCGGACGCCCGGCGCCCGTCCCGCCGAGCGCCCAGCGCGTCGGCCGCCCCGCTGCCCCTCCGGCCCCCCGGACCGGGTCGAGGAACGCGCCTGGACGCCCGCCGACGATCGCCCCGGCCTCGACTCCCCGGCCTGGGTCGGACGCGGCGCCCGCGAGCATCGCTCCCGTCCGCGTCACCGGCCGCCCCGCCGACCCCACCACTCCGCGGCCCGCCTCACCGCGGCCTGCCACTTCGCGCTCGAGCCAGTCAGCGGCCAGCCGAGGGCTGGGACCGGCCGCTCCCGCGGGACCCCGTCCGCCAGGGCCTGGCGCGCCCGGATCCGCGCGCGCGCGCCTGCCGCGCCGGAAGATGGTCCTGATCGGCGTCGCACTGCTGCTGGTCCTCATGCTCGCGTGGCCGATCGGCCTGCTGATCTGGGCGAACGGCAAGATCGACCACATCGAAGCGCTGTCAGGAGCCGCGGACACCCCGGGTACCACCTACCTTCTCGCCGGCTCCGACTCGCGTGAGGGCGGCGTCATCGAGGACCCGGAGACGCAGGGGGCGCGCACCGACACGATCATGGTGCTGCACGTCCCCGAGAGCGGCCCCACGGCGCTCATCAGCCTCCCCCGTGACGCGTACGTCGAGATCCCGGGCCAGGGCGCGTCGAAGCTCAACGCGGCGTTCTCGTGGGGCGGCGCCCCGCTCCTGGTGCAGACCGTGGAGCAGCTCACCGGCCTCACCGTCGACCACTACGTCGAGGTCGGCTTCGGCGGCATCGAGCAGCTGGTCGACGCCGTCGGAGGCGTCGAGCTGTGCTCGGACCTGACCGTCGACGACGCTGACAGCGGCATGGTGTGGACGCCCGGCTGCCGTGAGGTGGGCGGTGTGGACGCGCTGGCCTTCGCGCGGATGCGCAAGGCCGACCCGGCGGGCGACATCGGGCGGGCGGAGCGCCAGCAGCAGCTCATCGCCGCGCTGTCCGGCAAGGTCGAGAACCCGGCGCTGGTGCTCAAGCCCGGACAGCAGACCGCCCTGCTCTCCGCGGGGACGGGCGCCCTGACCGTCAGCGAGGGCACCGGCATCCTCGACCTGGGCAGCCTCGCCCTCGCGTTCCGGAACGCCAAGGGTGAGGGCGGCATCACGGGGACGCCGCCCATCGTCGACCTCGACTACCGCCCCGGCAACGTCGGATCGACGGTGCGGCTCGACCCGGACCAGACACCGGGGTTCTTCGCCGCGATCGCGGCGGGGACGTGGCCGGCCGGCCCGACGGGCGGGATGCCCGGGGGCTGAGCCCTCAGGCCCCGAAGCCGATGGGCGCCCGATGGCCCGTCCCGGCGGTGGCCCGGAGCCGCTCGCCCTTGGCCTCCGCCTGCTCGCGCAGGCCGTCCTGGAACGCCGCCATCGCCGCCGCCCAACGGGCCGACCGCTCGTCGGTCCCCGAGGCGAGGATGCGGACGGCGAGCAGGCCGGCGTTGCGCGCCCCGCCCACGGACACCGTCGCCACCGGCACCCCGGCGGGCATCTGCACGATGGACAGCAGCGAGTCGAGGCCGTCGAGGTGCGCCAACGGGACGGGCACCCCGATGACCGGCAGGGTGGTCACGGACGCGAGCATCCCCGGCAGGTGGGCTGCTCCCCCGGCGCCGGCGATCACCACCCGGAGCCCGCGCGCTGCGGCGGAGCGCCCGTACTCGATCATCTTGGCGGGCTGCCGGTGCGCCGAGACGACGTCCACCTCGACCGGGACGTCGAACTCGGAGAGCGCCTCGGCCGCGGCCTGCATGACCGGCCAGTCGGAGTCGGATCCCATCACGATGCCCACCAACGGCTGCTCGCTCATCTCAGCTGTCCTTCGGTTCGGGGTGGTCGCCGCGCAGCAACGCGGCGGCGGCGCGGGCACGGGCCCGCACGTCGGCGAGGTCGTCCCCGGAGACGTTGACGTGGCCGAGCTTGCGGCCGGGACGCACGCCCTTGCCGTACAGGTGGACCTTCGCCGCCGGATCGTGCCGCATGACCGGCGCCAGCCCGTCGGTCAGCTCCGCGCGTGCTGATCCGAGGACGTTGACCATCACGGTCCAGGGCGCCCGCGCCGTGGTGTCGCCCAGCGGCAGGTCGAGGACGGCCCGCAGGTGCTGCTCGAACTGGCTCGTCACGGCGCCGTCGATGGTCCAGTGCCCCGAGTTGTGCGGGCGCATCGCGAGCTCGTTGACGAGCACGCGCGGGGCCTCGCCCGGCGCGGAGCCGGGCACCTCGAACAGCTCGACGGCGAGCACGCCGGTCACCCCCAGCCCTTCCGCGATCCGCACAGCGAGGTCGTTGGCGGCGGCAGCGGTCTCCGGATGGAGGCCGGGCGCGGGAGCGACGACCTCAGCGCACACGCCGCCCTCCTGCACGGACTCGACGACCGGCCAGGTCCGGACCTCGCCCGAGGGGTTCCGGGCGACGAGGACCGCGAGCTCCCGGCTGAACGGGACCAGCTCCTCGGCGATGAGCGGGGCGCCCGAGCCGCTCTCGGCCCTGGTGATCCAGTCCGCCGCCTCGGCGCTCGAGCGGACGACCCGGACCCCCTTGCCGTCATACCCGCCGCGCACCGTCTTGACGACGGCGGCGCCCCCGCCCGCGGCGAGGAACGCGTCGAGCGAGGCGGCGTCGGTCACCGGGGCCCAGCGCGGGCATGGGACGCCGAGGGCGGTGAGCCGCTCGCGCATGACCCGCTTGTCCTGGGCGTGCACGAGCGCGTCCGGGCCGGGATGCACGGGCACCCCCCGCCCGACGAGCTTCTCCAGGAGCGCGTTCGGCACGTGCTCGTGCTCGAACGTCAGGACCTGCGCGCCGTCCACCAGCGCGTCGACGTCCGCAGCCTCGCTCGCGACGCCGACCGGCGAGTCCACCACGACCTGCGCCGCGGAGGACTCAGCGTCCTCGACGAGAACGCGCAAGCGGACGCCGAGCGCCGTCGCCGCCGGCGCCATCATGCGGGCGAGCTGCCCGCCCCCGACCACTGCCACCACTGCTGCTGCCACAGCGCCCGAGCCTAGTCGAGCGCTCCACGGCCGAACGGAGGCGTCCATCGAATGCTCGACTCACGCCGCACCGCGCACAAGGGCGCTTGTTTCGCGGGCGTGCCGGCGGTCCCCGGCATAAAGTCGGTCAGTGACTGAGACCCGCCGGGCGTCGCTGCGTTCCCGGATCCTCGAGCTCTCCCGATTCCTGTCGGTGGGGGCGGTGGCCTTCGTGGTCGACCTGGGCCTGTTCAACGTGCTGCGGTTCGGACCGGGCCGGCTGCTCGAGGACAAGCCGCTGACCGCCAAGATCGTCTCGGTGGCGGCGGCGACGCTCGTCTCGTGGCTGGGCAACCGGCACTGGACGTTCTCCTCGCACCGCACCACGCATCGAGGCCGGGAGCTGACGCTCTACGCGGCGATCAACGTGCTGGGCGTCCTCATCGGCATCGGGACCCTCGCCTTCTCGCACTACGTGCTGAACCTCCGCACGCCGCTCGAGGACAACATCTCGACCGTGCTCGGCATCGTGCTGGGCACGATCGTGCGCTACGTCGGGTACAAGAAGCTCGTCTTCACCGCACCCGTCACGCAGCCGCCACATACGGGCTCCATCGGCGAGTCCGAGCCCAATCCGAAATCGGCTCCACCAGTGGTGTAGTTTCTCGGACTTCTCGCCCGAGCACTCGACCGTGCTGTGTACAGGCGCCCACACTCGTCTCTTGGTCACAGAACGGACGGCCCGCAGAGGCCATCGCCACCGATCCGCTTCCGTAGCAATCGTGCGGAAAACTGCGCACTTGCGCCCGGGGGCCGCGCCTTGGGGGCGCGCTATATTGAGGGACCTGCAGCCCCCTGCCGAGGAGTCTTCGTGCGCATTTCTGTCATCGGTTGCGGCTACCTGGGCGCCGTTCACGCAGCGGCCATGGCGAGCCTTGGCCACGAGGTCGTGGGCATCGAGGTGGACGCCCACAAGGCTGCTTCACTCAGCGCCGGAAATGCCCCCTTCTTCGAGCCGGGCCTTCCCGAGATCCTCCGTGAGGGGGTGGCCTCCGGCCGCCTCGCCTTCAGCACCGACATGGGCGATGCCGCCGGGGCCAAGGTGCACTTCGTCTGCGTGGGAACGCCACAGAAGCCCGGCGAGTTCGCCGCCGACCTGACCCAGGTCGAACAGTCGTTCACGATGCTGCTGCCCCATCTGGCGGAGGGTGACGTCGTCGTCGGCAAGTCGACAGTGCCCGTGGGCACCGCCGAGGCGCTCGCTGTGAGGCTCACCAGCATCGGGGCAACGCTGATCTGGAACCCCGAGTTCCTCCGGGAGGGTTTCGCGGTCCAGGACACTCTCCACCCCGACCGCCTTGTCTACGGCTTGCCGACTGACGACACCGGAACAAGTACCGAGGCAGGCGA
Source organism: Cellulomonas chengniuliangii (assembly GCF_024508335.1). Lineage (NCBI taxonomy): Bacteria > Bacillati > Actinomycetota > Actinomycetes > Micrococcales > Cellulomonadaceae > Cellulomonas > Cellulomonas chengniuliangii. Next base: position 2,619,341 of record NZ_CP101988.1, read on the forward strand.
AAAAGCCCGGCAAGCACTCGACGAGGTCTACTCGGTCACGCTTAGCGAGGGGACGCCGCTCGTCGTCACTGACTATGCGACCGCCCAACTTGTCAAAGTTGCCGCGAATTCGTTCCTCGCCACCAAGATTTCCTTCATCAACGCAATGTCCGAGTTGTGCGAGGTGACAGGCGCCGACGTGACCCGGCTCGCTGACGCCATCGGATACGACGTGCGGATCGGCCGTCAGTTCCTCAATGCCGGGCTTGGCTTCGGCGGAGGTTGCCTCCCCAAGGACATCCGCGCCTTCATGGCTCGCGCCGGTGAGCTGGGGGTCGACCAGGCGTTGTCGTTCCTACGCGAGGTCGACGCGATCAACATGCGCCGTCGCGTCCGCATGGTCGACCTGGCACGCGAGATGTGCAACGGCTCGATCGCGGGGCTGAACATCGCCGTCCTCGGCGCCGCGTTCAAGCCGCTCAGTGACGACATCCGCGATTCGCCGGCCCTGTCCGTCGCGGCTCAGATGCAGCTCCAAGGCGCTCGAGTGACAGTGACCGACCCTCAAGCCATCGACAACGCCCGGAGGAAGTGGCCGGAACTGCGGTTCGCGCCCACCGCACTCGAGGCAGCGGAGGGTGCGGACGTCGTCCTGCTCGCTACCGAGTGGGCGGAGTACCGCGAGCTCGACCCAGTCAGCCTCGGCAAGGTCGTTCGCGAGCGCCGGATGCTCGACGGGCGCAATGTGCTCGACCCGACGGTATGGCGTGGAGCCGACTGGACGTATCGGGCCCTCGGCCGCCCCTGACCTGCGGGCATGGTGTCCGCCTGCACGCTGGACGTCACTGCCCGCGGGCAGTGATGTCCAGCCTCGGAGCAGCCCTTCCGCGCTTTCGCCCCACAGATTTCAAGACCGCTCCCGCACCTGGGCGCTCATAGCCAATCCAGCCCGGCCATCAGATCCCCGTGCTGTAAGGTTCAACAAGCCTTTGTCTACACCTCACCATTGGACTGCAACGTGCCTGTTCCCCCCTCGCCCGTCGCGATAGCGGACGGTGTTGTAGTAATCGGCAACGGAGGACACGCACGCTCATGCCTGGACGCATGGAGCGCATCAGCGCCTCCCCCGCTGGGATGCACGGGGGAAGACCCAGGCGAGCTCAGCGAAGTGCCCTACCTCGGCACGGACGACGCGCTCGATGCGCTTCGTCTGCAAGGTTGCCGACTCGCCTTCGTAGCGCTGGGGGCTGCACAGCTGCGGGAACACCTCACGACTTCGGCTCTGTCCCGCGGCTTCGAGATAGCCTCCGTCATCGCTGACACCGCCCAGGTGTCTCGGACCGCTCAGATCGGCGCGGGGGCAGCGATCATGCACCGAGCCGTCGTCGGTGCCTTCGCACGTGTAGGAGGCGGGGCGATCATCAACACCTCGGCCTCGATCGACCACGATTGCGTGGTCGGCGCCTTCGCGCATCTGGCGCCCGGCGTCCACCTTGCCGGCAATGTCACGATCGGCGCTGGGGCCCTTATCGGGGTCGGAGCCTCAGTCATCCCGGGCGTCACCGTCGGCGCGGGCGCGACTGTCGGCGCCGGAGCTGTCGTGGTCGACGACGTTCCCGCTCACACCACTGTCGTCGGCGTCCCCGCACGCCCGCTGAAAGGACACCCAGCATCGTGATCTACGTTGCCAGCCCCGATTTGACGGGCAATGAGAAGGCCTACGTCAACGAGTGCATGGACTCGACCTGGATCTCGTCGTCCGGGCACTTCATCACTGACTTCGAGCGGCGTTTCGCCGACGCGTGTGGCGTCAAGCACGCGATCGCCACGAATAACGGGACGACCGCACTCCACCTCGCGCTCGCCGTGATGGGCATTGGCCCCGGCGACGAGGTGATCGTCCCGGTGCTCACTTATATCGCCACCGCTAATGCGGTGAGGTACTGCGGCGCAGAACCCGTGTTCGTCGATGTCGAGTCCGACACCATGAACATGGACCCGGCCCAAGTCAGACTTGCCATTACCGAGCGCACCAAGGCAATCATTCCCGTTGATCTCTACGGGCATCCGTCGGACATCAACGCAATCAACGCGATCGCCGACGAGCACGGCATAGCGGTCCTCGCCGACTCCGCCGAGGCCCACGGCGCCGAGGTCGATGGGAGACGAGTCGGCTCGCTGGCATTCGCCACCGCCTTCAGCTTCTTTGGTAACAAGATCCTCACCACCGGCGAGGGTGGTGCTGTCACGACCGACGACGACGACTTCGCAGCCCGCCTCCGACTGCTGCGCGGCCAGGGAATGGACCCCACGCGCCGCTACTGGTTCCCCGAGGTTGGCTTCAACTACCGGATGACCAACATCGCCGCAGCGATCGGCGTTGCTCAGCTCGAACGGTTCGACGACATTCTCGACCGCCGCGACCAGATTGCGAAGCAGTACGACTCCTTGCTGGCTGAGCTGCCTGGCGTGACGCTGCCCGCGCAGCGTGCGGGAATGCGCCGCGTCAACTGGCTCTACACAGTCACATTGGACGGGGTGTCTGCCGAGCAACGGGACACCATCATCCGCGCGCTCGACGGTGAGGGCATCGAGACACGCCCAGTCTTCCACCCACTGCACCATCTCCCGCCCTACGCGCACACCACGTCGTACCCCGAAGCAGAGCGTCTCGGCGCCACAGGCATCTCGCTGCCCACGCACCTCGGGCTGACGGAAGCCGACATCACGACGGTGGCTGACTCGCTCGCCGCTCAGCTTGTCCTCGCCGCCCCAGCACGGTGACGCGCTCTCAAGTCGCGCTGCCCATCGAGCCTGAATCGCAGCCCAGCGATCCCCCGGCCCGCAGGCTGCTAGCACGACTTCGGCAGCCGAGTCTCGGGGACATCGCGATCGGCGCGACAGGTATTGCGGCATTTGCTTTCGTCATCGCATTGCATGGTTTCATCCCGGGCAGAAGCCAGCCCGCGTTGATGACGATGCACGGCGCGGGAATGATCCAGTGTCTCCGCGAACAGGGCATCAGCTCGCTGTGGAACTGGTGCATGGATGTTGGGGCGCCCGCGGGAACCCCGTTCCTCACGGGGCTCCCGCAGATCTACCTCGGCTGGCTCGTGAACTACCTCCCGTTCATTGGGCCCTGGGAGGCGCACCAGATCTCGAATGCGCTGGTCGATGCCATCGCACTCATCGGCGGCTACATGCTCATGCGTCGATGGTCCGCTCCCCGGTGGGTCGCGCTCCTGACATCGACCGTGTACCTGACCTCGCTCAGCATCACTCGGATGAACGGCTTCGCCTACACGTTCTCGGGTTTTGTGCTCTTGCCCGCCTACATCGCAGTCGCCCTCTGGATCCTCGACCAGTTCGTGCGCGGCCGACGCCTGTGGGCCACCCTCGCGACCTTCATCCTCGCATTTGTCGTAGTCTTCACCGACGGGTACTCATTCTTCGGCGCCGCTCTCGCCATCGGCGCACTCGTGCTCGTCTGGGGGCTCCAGCGCCGGGAGGCGTGGCGGAGCGTGCTGTGGGCAATAGCCACGTTTGGCGCCGCAATCGTCTCGGCAGGCCTGGCCTTCCTCGTCTACACACCCGACAACGTCGCAGAGGTGCCAGTCGGAATCGGCGCCTTCCGGTATTTGGGGCTCGATATCGCGACCCTCTTCATTCCCCAGCCATCTCTGTGGTGGGCGAGCGAAGCCGGGCTCCCGAGCTTGGTCGGGGAGCTCTGGGGCGACGGCTCCAATGTGGCCGGCAACTACGTCGGGTTCTCTGTGATCGGTTTGATCGCCTGGTGGTTGTGGAGGGGCCGGAGAAGGCAGTCGCCTCAGACGCGATCAGAAGTCTTCGCCCTTCTCGCTGTCGCGCTCGTCGCGCTTGTCCTCTCGCTCGGGCCGGCACTCAAAGTCTTCTCGATGACTCAGGAGATCACCCCCGAATGGGATGTCCCCACGTCAATGACGACACTTGGGCTTCCGACGACCTGGCTCTACGAGTCGATGGCGGGCTTCGACGCGATGCGTGCCACGTACCGCTGGTTTGTCGTCACGCGCTTCGTGCTGGTCTTCGCCAGTGGGGTCGCGCTCGGGGCGATCTGGAGGTCGACGACCAAGCGACCCGTTCCAGCCGAGGGTCTTCTACTTACTCGGACAGGAGCGCACCGATGGGCGCAGGCGGCAACCTGCCTGCTCGCGGTGCTCATGGTGGCGGAGACTGCGGTCAATGTTCCCGCTGTGATGGCGAGTGGCGCGGCGCACAGACGGCACGTCGACGCGATCAGGTATGGAATCGTGCCGGAGATGGCAGCGATGATCCGCCCAGGCGAACGCTTCCTCGTGGTCCCGACTCGGAACGACTTCATGCTCAACGGAGTCATCCCCTTCACCGAGGGAATCGGGTTCAACTCGGCTCCTGACAAGAACTACAACTTCGCGCGCGCATCGTGGCCAGATTCCGTCGTCGCCGCCGCCGACGCTGTCGGTGAACCGGAACAGAACGCCGCTTTCTGCCAGGCCCTGGCGGCTGGTGACACCGACGCCATCGTGATCAGCTACCTCGATCCGCACTATGACGCGCGCAGTTGGCCCCCGGATGCTGACAGGACGGCCTATTACCAGTGGCTCGCAGATGGCGTGGCTCAGGACGCCAGGTTTGACGTCACACGGGGCGCCTACCTCTCAGTGATCCGTCTGGGCCCCGAGTGCGACGACGGTCGATGAGCCAAGAGCCGCTCATCGAGCCCTCCTCGGATGCGGTGCCGCCGGGGAACGTCGGCAAGCGCCGCCGCTCGTTGTCCTCCGGGCTACGGGTGGCATTCGCTGTCGCCATCCTCGGAGCGCTGACGCTGACGCTGGTCAACCGGTTCGAGGACATCCGCCATGCCTTGTCGAACCTGGAGTGGCAGCAGGTGCTGGTGTCGCTCGGCTGCGTCGCCCTCGGGCTCTTCGCGCAGTGGCATGCGTGGCACGCGCTCTTGGCCGGCACCGGCACAAGCACGCCCCCTCGCCACACGAGTGCGCAGATCTTCTTCGTTGGACAACTGGGCAAGTACATCCCGGGGGGCGTGTGGACGCTCCTCGCCCAGGCCGAGCTCGGTAGTGCTCATGCGGTGTCACGTTCACGGAGCCTCGTTGTCGGGTCCGGAGCGCTTGGCGTGACGGTGGTCTCGGGTGCGGGCGTCGGCGGACTCGCGCTCGCCCTCGCGTCGCCGGGCTTCTTGTCCACCTACTGTTGGGCGCTCCTTGCGCTACCGGCGGGGGCCGTCGCGCTCACCCCTCGCGTCTTCAACTGGCTGGTCGCCCTGGTCCTTCGGACCACCCGCAAGGACGTCGGCGACCTCGCGGTCAGCGCGAAGCCGTTGATGCTCTCGGCGCTGTGGTCGAGTGCGATGTGGCTTGCCTTCGGGTTCCACGCCTGGGTGCTGGTCAGGGCCCTTGGCGGCCGAGGAGACCACGTCGGTCTCGTGACCCTCGGCGCGGTCACACTGTCGTGGGTGATCGGAATTGTCGTGATCTTCGCGCCGGCCGGCGCGGGCGCACGTGAGGTGGCGTTGATCGCCCTCATGGCTCCGGTGCTGGACGCGCCCGAGGCGCTGGTCCTCGCGCTCTCAAGCCGGGCGCTCCTCATCGTCGGGGACGTCGCCGCGTCCACCGCTGTCGCCCCGCGCTACATTCGCGCCAAGCTCACCGCTGCGCGACGCCGCCGTTAGGGCCGGTCGGCTCGTCCTTCGACGGCACCGCCTCTTCCCCGTCTCGCGCGCTCCGCGTCAACTCATGGACGTGGGCAAGCCGACCTGATGACGCTCCACGAGTGGCGACACCGTGCGGTCCGCCGTCAGCTCGCGCGCGTACTGCATATCCTTGATCCGCTCGAGCGACTCTTCCAGAAGGATGCGGTTGGTTCGTTGCAGATCGGACAGGACGCCCAGTGCGAATGAGAGAAGCGCCGCTACCAGAAGCAGCAGTCCAACCATGAGCGACTGCAGATGCCCGCCGTGGGTGCCTGACAACCAGAGCACGCCGTATCGCACGAAGGGAATGAGGCCCGCGACGGTGAAGGCGCCGCCGAGGGTGGCGAACACGCGGTAGGGCTTGAACATGATGTAAGCCCTGATGATCGCCGAGGCGGACTTCGCGATGTGCTGCGCACTGTTCTTGAAAAGACGCGACTCTCGGGTTTTCGCGTTCGTGACCACCGGAATACTGACAATTCGCAGACGCTTGTTCCCCGCCTGGATGATCGTCTCCATGCAGTAGCTGAATCGCGTGATGATGTTGAGCCTGAGGAGCGAGTCTCGCGAGTATGCGCGGAAACCACTCGCCGCGTCGGGGAGATCCGTGCCCGCCGCCATGTTCACCACCTTGCTGCCGACCTGCTGCAACAACTTCTTGGCGCGGGAGAAGTGCGCGATTTTGGAGGTCTGGCGGTCGGCGATGACAATGTCAGCCTCCCCCCTGACGATCGGAGCGACAAGATCTCCGATCCGTTCCTGCGGGTACTGGTTGTCGCCGTCGGTGTTCACGACGACGTCCGCGCCATGTGCGAGCGCGTAGTCGACCCCATCCCTGAACGACCGGGCAAGGCCCATGTTCCGTGTGTGCCTCACCACGTGACGCACCCCGTGCTCGAGCGCCACCTCCACTGTCCGGTCGGTGGAACCGTCATCGACGACGACGATCTCGATCTCGTCAACACCCGAGATCTCTTGGGGGATGGAGCGGAGGACGAGCGGCAGCGTCTCTTCCTCATTGAGGCACGGTATCTGCACAAAAACCTTCACGGCGGGGCCTTCCCGTAACCTTGGCGGGTCAAAATCGCAATACCCACGCGGCCAGAAGCCACGGGGATGCGCTCATGCGTCCCCGGCCTGCTCACGAAGGCGTGGTTCCATCTCTGCCGCACGATACCTGTGGTGTTCGGCTCATGGCCAAACGCGACTGAGGAACGTTGCCGTGCCCCTGTCCGTCCGGCAGACGCGCGAGGTTGCGCCGACCGACACCGGACAGCGAGTGGCGTCCCTGATAGTGGTGTAGCGCTGGTGGCTGGGTCGTCGCCCGTAGACGACGAGGCGGTCACCGCGTGATCCTTCGAGTGAACCTCTCACAGCACCCTCGACCACACCACACATTGTCGACTCCGGGGCTGTTCTGGGCCAGGCCCTCTCGCAGGCGTCCCCGGACCTGATGCGTGACCTGCTGGGCACGGTGATCAATTCGCTGCTGTCCGCGGAGGCCGACGCGGTCTGCGGCGCCGAGTGGGGCCGACCCTCCCCTGACCGGGTCAACCAGCGCAACGGCTACCGCCACCGCGACCTGGACACCCGTGTCGGAACCATCGACGTCGCCGTGCCCAAGCTGCGCACGGGCTCCTACTTCCCCGAGTGGCTCCTCGAGCGCCGCAAGCGCGCCGAGGCCGCCCTGATCTCGGTCGTGGCTACCTGCTACCTGCTCGGGCTCTCCACCCGCCGCATGGACAAGCTCGTCGAGTCGCTGGGCATCACCTCGCTGTCCAAGTCCCAGGTCTCGCGGATGGCCAGCGACCTGGACGCCCAAGTCGCCGCGTTCCGGACCCGGTCCCTGGCCGACACAGGGCCTCCACGTTCGTCGCCGCGGACGCCCTGACGATGAAGGTCCGCGAGGCCGGACGGGTCATCAACGCCGTCGTGCTGGTCGCGACCGGGGTCAATGCCGACGGGCACCGGGAGGTCCTGGGCTGCACCGTCACCTCGAGCGAGACCAAAGAGGCGTGGAACGTGTTCTTCGCCGACCTGGTCGCCCGGGGTCTTTGCGGGGTCCGCCTGGTCACCTCCGACGCCCACCGCGGGCTGGTCGAGGCGATCGCGGCGAACCTGCCCGGGGCGACCTGGCAGCGGTGTCGCACCCACTACGCCGCGAACCTGATGTCCGCGTGCCCGAAGAGCTCGTGGCCGGCCGTGAAGACGATGCTCCACTCCGTCTACGACCAGCCCGACGCCGACTCGGTCCACGCCCAGTTCGACAAGCTCCTGGACACCGTCGCCGACAAGCTCCCGGCCGTCTTCGAGCACCTGGACGCCGCACGGGCGGACGTGCTCGCGTTCACCAGCTTCCCCAAGGAGATCTGGCGGCAGATCTGGTCGAACAACCCCAACGAGCGCTTGAACAAGGAGATCCGCCGCCGCACCGACGTCGTGGGGATCTTTCCCGACCGCGACTCCGTGACCCGCCTGGTCGGCGCCGTCCTGGCCGAACAGCACGATGAGTGGGCCGAAGGACGCCACTACTTCGCTCTGGACGTCCTGGCCACGGCCCGACTCACCCTCATCACCGACACCGAGGAGGAGCCCCCGGCCCTGTCTTCCTGACCTCGAGGATCACGTCGAACGGCTACACCACTCCCAGGGACTTGACCGGACAGCGCGTCGAGTCCCCTGCACGCGGCCACCTAGCCCGCCACATGACCGCTGAGAGCTGTTCAGGTCGATCTCCCGCAGGCGGTCCCCCATGGAGTCAGTCGATGACACCATCAGCCGGCTGGCTTGGACGAGCAAGCCCCTCCGTATCGCAACGATGGAGCCCACACTTCGTGGTCAGAACGTGGCGTCAGCGCGGGTGAGACAAGGTCGGGTTCGCACCGGCGCGATCGGCAACGTGCGGGAGCACTCGTGGCTCACCTCCGAAGAGGTCCTCAACGCGCTGGCTCACCGCCTCGACAACTCGAAGGTCCTCCGAGAGACCGAGGCTGAGCAGCACGCCGCCAAGAGAGCTCGTCAACTGATGCCTGATCTCGGCGTCTCGATCTGCTTCGAGCACCTCCATCACGCGACGCGCATAACCTGCTGGCTCATGGTGCGCCCGTACATGCAGGCGGGCTGCCTTGGATGCCTCCGGTAGATCACTTCCCAGAATTGAGTCCAGCGCGGCAGCCACTGGGACGGCGGTCGGCGGGGCCTCGACATGCCTCATGAATGAGCCCACAACCTCGCGGTAACTGCCCTCAGCAACCGCCACAACCGGAAGGCCAGCGTCAAGGCTCTCGAGAAGGGCATACGAGGCGCCCTCGAGGCAAGGCTCGCGCAGCACCGTTGCCACAGTCGCATGCTCCCGCAAACTCGCCATAACCTCGTCGGATGGGCTTGAGAAGGCCGTGAATGAACTCGCCATCCCCGCTCGCTCCGCCCAGGCTGTCACCTGCTCCATCGAGACGCCGCCGTCCTTGCCCGCGACCACAAGATGCACGGCCCGGGTGGCGAGGAGTTCTGCGACGGCCTCGACCACCACGTCGATCCGCTTGTTCACATTGAGAACACCGGCTTGAAGGATGATCGGGACATCACGTGGCAGCCCAAGTGCTTCTCGGTCGAGCCCACCAGACCGCTGAGTCAGCAACGGCAATCCGATGACGTCCACCTCGGCCAGGGCAGTGGTGGCTAGCGCGCCCGCCGCGTACTGCGAATGCGCGATGAGATGTCTCGCTCCAGACGCGGCGAGCGACAAGAACGGGAACGTCATCCCGTCGCCGTCGTTCCACGGGGCCGCCTCGCCTGATCCGTCGAGCACGCGGCGGGTCCGATCACCGATATCTGGACCGTACCAGCGGCCAAATTCCTCGGCGTAGTCGCCACGATCAAGAAGGTATCCGTGAAAGAGATTGCTCAGAGAGACGTCGTGGATGACGACCACACCGGGGACGGCGAGCGACGCGAGCCAGATATCGCGATGATTCGGCGCATGGTCGCCGAGGTGGTACACCGCAGCGTCGTAGTCAGTGAGCACACTGAAGTCTTCAGGATACAAAACCCGCGTTCGCCCGCTCCAGGTCCGCCCTCCGGACTCGACTGGATGCCACACGTCGACGTCTACGCCTGGGATCAGAGCGAGCTCTTCGACAATCAAAGAGCTGACACGCCCGATGGCACTCTCGGGCGAGAAGGGTGTGCACCAGGCTATTCTCATGAGAGCAACTCCTGGATCACGTGGTCCCACGACAGATTCAATTCTGCGACTGCCTCGAGTGCTGCTCGCCCCATCGAGGCAGCGAGCTGGCGGTTCTCCCAAATCCGATCGAACGCCCGGGCGATATCGAGTGGGTCGGCGCGGGAGACAATCCCCGTGACGCCATCCGTCACCAGATTGAGGATTCCACCCGAATCCTCAAGGGTGACGACGGGCCGGCCCGCGGTCATTGCCTCGGCGGTGACATAGCCGAATGAGTCTTCGTCGAGCGGGAAGTAGGCGACCGCCAATGAGGACGCTATCAATTCGCGCTTTGTCTCGGTCTCGACAAACGAGAGCCGCAACTCGACGCGGTCACCGAGATCATTCTCCTCAACCGTTCTCCGTATCGCCTCGGCGAGCGCGGGGTCGTCAGGCTGCCCGGCAACGATGAGCCGGACCGGAGTGGTGACGTGTGCCATCGCCTGCACCGCGAGCAACGCCCGCTTGCCCGCGGACACGCGGCCGATGGACAAGACATAGTCGCCCTGGACATCACTCACGGGGATCGATCCCTCGTCAGGCAACGGCGGATAGAGCACGCGAGCATCAAGACCGTTGTGCTCACGCAAGCGCTGTTGAGTGACGTTGTCATTCGTGAAGAGCTTTCGGGCTGAACTCAAGGCCGCGGTATCGGAGAAGGTGATCGCCGCCTTGAGGTCCTTCCAAGCCTGATCGTCTACTGGAGGGCCCCAAGGGGTATCCCACAGGTCGTAGACCTGTCTGAACTGATGCAGAAGCCAAACAACCGTCTCTGGGTGAGGGACCAGGTACGCCGGGAACTTCAGGGCGATCACACGATCGACCTCACGCAGGTCGATCGTGCGTGCGAAGAACATGGAGTCAGCGACCTCGAGCGGACTCTCCCATCGGAACGGGAGACGGATGACTTCTGCCTCGTGCCCCCGCGAGCGAAGTTCCCGGGCTAATGCGTCGGCGAGGAGTTCAGCTCCCCCCTGAATGAATGGCACGCCGTTGTTGAGGATCAGCACCCTCATGCGAGGAGCCTGGTGACGACGTGATCCCAATTGATGTTCAGAGCGTCCACCTTCTGCTTTTGTGCTGCGCCGAGCGCGTCCGCCATGAGCCGGTCCTCATAGAGCCGGTCGAAGGCTCGACCCAGGTCTTCCGGGGTCGGGGGCACGACCAAGCCGTTGACACCGTCCTCGATCAGCTCCGTCACCCCGCCGCTGTCCGGCGTCGTAATGACCGGTCGGCCCATTGCGGCCGCCTCGAGCGACGGATAGCCGTATGAGTCCTCGTCATGGGGCAGATATGCCACCGCAAGCGCCTCCGAAATCCTTCGGCGCTTCTCCCCTTCGTCCACCCAGCCCGGACTAATCGTCACCCGTTCCTCTAAGCCCAGTGCTCGAATCGTCCCAAGTATTTCTTTCCGATACGGCGCGAGCGGGTTATCGAAAGCACCCAATAGGTCGAGCCTCACCGCTGACCTTGTGTGCGCCAGGGCTTCCACTGTCAGAAGTTGCCGCTTGTGCGAAACGAGTCGTGCTGGATAGACAATGGTGTCGCCTGCCGTTCCCAATGGATAGCCTCCATCCGGGTCCAACGGCGGGTAGAGCACCTCGGCTCGGAGGTTGTTGTACCGAAGAAGCCGCTCCTGAATCACGCGCGAATTGCAGAAAACTCGACTCTCGGAGAGCGACGCGTCGTCCGACGAGAACATCATGCGGCGAAACTCTCGACCATGGGGGTCGTCCGCGACGTCGCGCGCAGTGTCCCACATGTCATACGAAGGTCGATGGTGGTGCAGGAACCAGACACTCTTCTTTGGGTGCCGCACCAGGTGGCTCGGGGTGCGAACGGCAATGAGGCGATCACACCGGTCGCTAAAATCGAGTGACCTCAGTCCGACCATCTGGCTGGGCATGGTGCGCGGATCAGAAGCGAACGGCAGGGAGAAGAGATCAACCTCGTGCCCGCGCTGCTCCAATGCGCGGACGAGCCAATCGATAATAATCGTCGCCCCACCACGCAGGAATGGCACGTGTGTCGTAACCACGACGACCTTCATGAAAGCCATTCCTTATGACCTAGAGCGATCCGCCAATTCACAGCGGTGACCGCGCCGAGCGAGAGTTCGCGCTCCGCGTCAGATACACGCTCAGGGGAAGCTCCGAGCCAGGCTCGGGGTGCTCGCCGGAGACGGTCTCGAAGATGTCATGGTCCCAACCACGCTGTGTGGCCTCGGCGATCAGCGCATCGATTGATGTCTCGGCTCGAGTCAGATGCTCGGCAGCGAGTTCTGCGAACACGACGATATCCGGGTTGTCCTCCGCGATCCGCTGCATTCCTCTCAGCACTTCAAGTTCCGCGCCCTCAGCGTCGATCTTGACGACATCGACTTTGGTGCCAGGAGGGAAGACCTCATCGAGAGGAACGATCTCCACGCTCACCGTTGGATCAGTCAGCTCTTTGGAATAGAGCGAGTTGTGGCCAGAGTCGGCGTCATAGACCGCGAGCTTCCCGGTGCCGCGTACCGCCCCCGCCGCCTTCTCGTGGATGGCGACCCTCCCGGTTTCGAGCAGCCCGTTGAGTTGGACGTTGTCCCTCAGCATCTGCGCAGTCCGGGGCGCCGGTTCGAATGCTGTCACCCTGCCTGACGACCCCACCAGCGAGGTTGCCGCGACTGTGTACAGACCGAGGTTCGCCCCGACGTCGACGAAGTGAGCGCCAGGCACGATGTGCCGCGTCATGAGTGACCAGAATCCGGGCTCGGGGTGTCCCCTGTGCTCCAGGAAGGCAGCCAGGCGCCACTCGGCCGCAGGCACACCAAGGAGCATCGAGCCGATCTCCACCACGCGGACCGCCTCCTGCGCGGGAGCGCCGGTCGCGTCACCGGTCCCAGCTTTCAGGTCATTGACCACACGCTGAAGGGCGATGACGCGATCATTCAACCGCTCGATCGATGCGTCGAGATTCGCACGTCGAGCCACGTCCTGTCGACGATCTGTCGCACTTCCGGGCGTCATCCGCGGCAAACTGTAGATCATCTGGAGTTGAGCCATGTCGAACGCACGTGAAGCAAGCACGTGACGCCTCCACCGAGCCCTGGGGCCACGACCGGGCACGTGCGTGAATATCGCCGACTCCAAGGGGACGCCTCGGTGTAATTGGGCCACCATGTCGTCGACGCGGTCCTCGCGCTCGGGCACCCCCAGCAACGACGCCATTGCCCGTGCCACGGCAAGTTCCCACGGCGGACCGCTCCGGACCGGATCCAACTCGTGGGCGAGGACTCCCAGAGGAACTCCCGCCGCCCAGCGTTCGTGTTGCCGCGCGATCGTCTCGTCGTCGCGCAGCTCGCCTTCGACTTCAAGCTGGAGACCCCGAATCACCAACGTGTCGAGATTGTACTCATCGGGGTAGTCCGCTGATACGCGACCGGGAATCGCTCGGGCTTCCATCGATCCGTGAAGTCCGGTGAAGAGTTCCGCGCGGGTCGAGCCCTGCCTCAGCGCATCGACATGGGCGGCGAAGCCGTGAGGGTCGGGCTCGCGCTGGAGCACGAGATCGTAGAGGCCCACGACGAACAGCTCATCGGCCTGATACGGAGTGGATCGAGCCGACTTGCGAGTCCGCGAAGGGCCCGACAATCCCGATGGTGGGAGGGAAGAACGAGCAGAAGCCTGAATGTGCGCAACTACAGACTGCGTTGTCAACGGCACGGCAGGCCTTCCATTCAAGAGACTCGTGATCGCACGGAGTCTAACTGCAACACGTTGCGGCGCTGTTGCCTCACCGCCACCGCCGGTCGGTCCGCGGGGAGATCACGGACCCGCGCGGCAGCACCACGTCGGGCGCGAGCGACGCGGGCACGCCGGCAAGGAAGAGCGCGAACACCGCGGGACGACGCTGCGCCAGCTCGAGCCGCCCACCGTCGGCCGAGGCGAGGTCACGGGCCAGGGCGAGTCCGAGGCCGGTGCCGGCGCCTGAGGTGACCTCCCGCTCGAAGATGCGCGGCGCGAGGTCGTCGGGCACACCGGCGCCCTCGTCCGCGACCTCGACGACCACGGCTCCCGAGGCGCCGCTGGGCCTCGAGCGGACGGTGGTGGTCCCGCCGCCGTGCTTGAGCGAGTTCTCCAGCAGGGTGGCGATCACCTGGGCGAGCGCCCCGGGTGTGGCGAGGACCTGCACGTCGGGGTCGATCTCGAAGACGAGGCGCCGCTCGGCCGCGGCGTAGGCGGGGGCCCACTCCTCGCGCTGCTGGCGCAGCACGTCGGCGAGTACCACTGCCTCGGTGGTGCCGCCCTGGGCACGACGGGAGCGCGCGAGCAGGTCGTCGACCACGGTGACGAGCCTCTCCACCTGCTCGAGGGAGATCCGGGCCTCCTCGCGGACCTCGGGCTCCTGGGTCGCCAGCGCGATCTCCTCGAGCCGCATCGACAACGCCGTCAGCGGCGTGCGGAGCTGGTGGGAGGCATCGGCGCCGAACTGCCGCTCAGCGGCGAGCCGCCCGGCCATGCGGTCGGCGCTACGGGCGAGCTCGGCCGCGACGAGGTCGATCTCCTCGACGCCGGACGGGCGCAGCTGTGGGCGCACCTGGCCGGACCCGAGCTGCTCGGCGGAGGCTGCGAGGTACACGAGCGGGGCGGCGAGCCGGTTCGCCTGCCAGATGGCCATGGCGATGCCGGCGCCAAACGCCACGACGGCCGCGACCACGACGAGCGCGATCACGCGGGCGCTGATCCAGAACACGTCCCACCAGGAGACGTAGAGGGTGATGTTGGCGCCATTGGCCGACTCGGTGACCACCGAGACGTAGCGGCCCTCGATCGGGGGGCCGGCCTGGAACTGGGCGCCACCCGGCGCCGACACCACGACCGTCGCCTCGAGGGCCCCGTCGCCGCCGACGGCCACCTCGAGCATGCGCGCCGTGAGCGGGATGCCCTCCTCGATGCGGAAGTCGACGGAGCGGGCGAGACCGGCGGCTCGCGCCTCGAGCGCGCTGACCTCGTTCTCGCGCACCAGCTGCGCCACGAGGAACGCGAGGGGGAAGCCGAGGAGCACCACCGCGACGGTGACCGCCGCGATCGTCGACTGCAGGACCCGACGGCGCACGTTCAGCCTCGGTCGCCCTCGCCGGTCTCGAACCGGAAGCCCATGCCGCGCACGGTGGTGACGTAGCGCGGCGCGTTGGCGTCGTCCCCGAGCTTGCGGCGCAGCCACGAGACGTGCATGTCGAGGGTCTTGGTGGAGCCGGACGGGTCAGAGCCCCAGACCTCCCGCATCAGGACGTCGCGGCCGACCACGGTGCCGGCCGCGCCGACGAGCACCCGCAGGAGGTCGAACTCCTTGGCGGTCAGGTGGAGCTCCCGCTCCCCCTGGAACGCGCGGTGCGCGGCGACGTCGACGCGCACGTTCTGGGCGTGCAGCTCGTCCTCGTCGGGGACATCGCCCACGGTGCGGCGCAGCAGCGCCCGGACGCGCGCCAGCAGCTCGGCGAGCCGGAAGGGCTTGGTGACGTAGTCGTCGGCCCCGGCGTCGAGCCCCACGACCAGGTCCACCTCGTCGGCGCGCGCGGTCAGCACCAGCACGGGCGTCGTCAGCCCCTGGTTGCGGATGGCGCGCGCGACGTCCAGGCCGTCCATGTCAGGCAGGCCCAGGTCGAGCACCACGAGATCGGCCTCGCTCGCGTGGTCGATCGCGCCTTGACCCGTTCCTTGCACGTGCACGTCGTAACCTTCACGCCCGAGGGCTCGGGCCAAAGGCTCGGCAATCGCGGGGTCGTCCTCCGCCAGCAGCACGTGGGTCATCGGCCCATGCTAGGTCATGGGCGCGGTCATGCACTGGTCGTGGACACGCCCGGTTCGTCGCGTCGCGGGGACGCGGGCGGCGGGCAGCGAGCGGCGGCCGCGCAGGTCCAGGGCTCAGTCCGTGGACGTACCCCCGCGCCCGCCCGTCAGCCCAAGGGCGGAAGCGCACGCCCGGGTACGGCGTCTAGGCTCGCCACGTGGGTCTCTGGGAGCGCTGGAACCGATGGGAGGACTCCCATCGGTTCGCCATCGACGCCACCCTGACGGGCCTCGTGATGCTCGTGGCGGTGCCGCTGTCGGCCGCCAGCGCCGACAGCTTCTACCCGGTGCCGTTCGACTTGTACCTCTGGTCTGCCGCCGTCATCGCGCCGTTGGCGTGGAGGCGTTCCCACCCCGCAGCCTCGGCGGCCGTCGTCTTCGTCGTGGGCCTGCTGCAGGTGCTCGCGGGACACAGCTTGATCTTGCCCGCTGACCTGGCGGTGCTGGCCGCGCTCTACTCGGTCACCGTCCACGGCCCGCGGTGGGCGCACCGCGTCGCGATCACCGGCGCCCTGCTCGGCTCGCTGCTCATGAGCGCAGCGTTCAGCGGCAACGACCCGGTCTCGCTGATCGGCACCACCCTCTTCGCCAGCTCCGTCGCGCTCGCCGTCTGGGCGTTCGGCCTGGTGCGCCGACAGCGCCGGCTGACCATCGACGCCCTCGTCGACCGCACCCACCGCCTCGAGGTCGAGCGCGACCAGCAGGCCCGGCTCGCCACGGCGGCGGAGCGCTCCCGCATCGCCCGCGAGATGCACGACATCGTCGCGCACTCCCTGAGCGTGATCATCGCGCAGGCCGACGGCGGCCGGTACGCGGCCGAGGCCGACCCCGCCGCGGCGACCCGCTCGCTGGGCACCATCTCCGAGACTGGCCGCGCGGCGCTGGCCGACATGCGCCGGCTGCTCGGCGTGCTGCGGACCGACCCAGCGGACGCGGCGCGCCCTCGCACGCCCGGCCTGGTCGCGGCGGCCGGCCACCAGGACACCGACGCGTCGGGGGCCACGACGTCGCCGATGCCCGCGGCCCACGATCTCGACTCCCTGGTGGAGCAGGTCCGCGCGAGCGGCCTCCGGGTCTCGTTGGTGCGGATGGGCACCCCGCGCCCCCTGCCGCCCGGCGCCGGGCTCACGGTGTACCGGATCTGCCAGGAGTCGCTGACGAACGTGCTCAAGCACGCGGGCCCCGACCCCGCGGTGACGGTGCTGGTGCAGTGGCAGGCGGCGGCCATCCAGCTCGAGGTCAGCGACGACGGCCGTGGCGCCTCGGCCGAGTCGGACGGGCTGGGCCAGGGCCTGCTGGGGATGCGAGAGCGCGCGGCGATGTTCGGCGGGTCCGTCAAGGTCGGGCCGCGGCCCGGAGGAGGGTTCCGGGTGCGCGCCCAGCTCCCCCTGCCGCCCGTCGCCAACGACGACGCCCCCGCCATGCCGGCGCCCTCCGAGCCAGTGGAGTCCGTGGACTCCTCGAGCACCCCACCACCACTCGATGACCCCGCCACGGGGTCACACACCACCCACCGGGAGAGACCTCCGATGAACCACCGGCAGCAGGCATGACCACACCGATCAGGGTCGCGCTGATCGACGACCAGCAGCTCGTCCGGGCCGGCTTCCGCATGGTCATCGACTCGCAGCCCGACCTCGAGGTGGTGCTCGAGGCGGGCGACGGCGCCCAGGCCGTGCGGGCGTTGACCCCCGGCACCACGCCCGCCGCGCACGGCCGCGTGGACGTGGTGCTGATGGACGTGCGCATGCCGCACATGGACGGGCTCGAGGCCACCGCCGCGATCACCGCCGCCGGCACCGAGGACGCTCCCGCGCCGCGCGTCATCGTGCTGACCACCTTCGACCTCGACGAGTACGTGCTCTCCGCGATCCGCGCCGGGGCTAGCGGGTTCCTGCTCAAGGACGCGCCGCCGGAGGAGATGCTCGGCGCCATCCGCACGATCCACCACGGGGACGCCGTCATCGCGCCGTCGAGCACCCGCCGCCTGCTCGAGCACCTCGTCACGGCCCTCCCCCCCGAGCGGCTCGCCCACGAGGACGAGCCCGCCCATGCCGCGCTCGCCGACCTCACCGACCGCGAGCGCGAGGTCCTCGTGCTGATGGCACGGGGCCGCTCCAACACGGAGATCGGCGCCGACCTGTTCGTCGCAGAGGCCACCGTCAAGACCCATGTGGGCCGCGTCCTGGCGAAGCTGGGCGTGCGGGACCGGGTCCAGGCCGTCGTCGCGGCGTACGAGGCAGGGCTGGTCCGCCCCGGGGCCTGACGGACGGCCAGGTGGGGGCTGTTGTCGTCGCCGAAGTCAGTGCCTGGTCGCAGACTGCTGAGCGGCGGGTCCACCCGTGGGCGGACGAAGGCCGCGACCCCAGCCCGACGCGGGGCCCCCCGGCGGTCCGTAGCGTCGACGCTGACGCACTCACCGAACTTTGGAGCTAGTCGTGGACACCACCGTCTACCAGAACACCTCGCCCGGGCAGCAGTCCGGCCCTCCTGCGATCGCCGTCCGGGCCCGTGAGCTCGCCAAGGTCTACGGCGACGGCGCGTCGGCCGTGCACGCCCTGGCTGGTGTCGACGTCGACTTCACCGCCGGCGCGTTCACCGCGATCATGGGGCCCTCCGGCTCGGGCAAGTCCACCCTCATGCACCTGCTCGCCGGGCTCGACTCGGCGTCGTCGGGCCACGCGTACCTGGGCGAGACCGATGTCACCACGCTGGACGACGACGCGCTGACGCGTCTGCGACGCGACCGGGTCGGCTTCGTCTTCCAGTCCTTCAACCTGCTGCCGATGTTCACGGCCGAGCAGAACATCACGCTGCCGCTCGAGCTCGCAGGGGCGAAGGTCGACCGCCAGTGGTTCGACACGCTCGTGCAGGCCCTCGGGCTGGGCCAGCGCCTGACGCACCGGCCGTCCGAGCTCTCGGGCGGGCAGCAGCAGCGGGTGGCGATCGCCCGCGCCCTGATCACCAAGCCGGAGGTCGTCTTCGCCGACGAGCCCACCGGGAACCTCGACTCCCGCTCGGGCGCCGAGGTGCTGAGCTTCCTGCGCCGCTCGGTGCGCGAGCTCGGCCGCACGATCATCATGGTCACCCACGACCCGACGGCCGCCGCCTACGCGGACCGTGTCGTGCTGCTCGCCGACGGCCGCATCGCCGGGGACATCGCGGACCCGACCCCCGAGTCGGTGCTGGCGGGCCTGGACGCCCTGCGCCAGCTCGACGAGCCGGTCGCCACGACCGGCGCCATCAACACCGCTCGCACTGCGGGGCTCTGATGCTGCGACTCACACTGGCCCAGATGCGGCGCAGCGTCGGGCGCCTGGCCGCGGGTGGCATCGCCATAGCCATCGGCACCGCCTTCGTCGCCGCCACCCTGCTCGCCGGCGCGGTCATGACGCGGGCCAGCTATGACGCCATCACGGCCTCCTTGGCCCGCGCGGACCTCGTCACCTATGTGGCGTTCCCGGAGACCATCGACCGGGTGGCGGAGCTGCCCGCCGTCGAAGCGGTCCATCCGGCGACGACGAGCGGGGTCGAGCTGCACCACGGCTCGCTCCAGATCTGGGCGAACGCAACGCCCCGTGCCCCCCACCGGGACCTCGAGGTGCAGACGCTCGTCGAGGGCTCGCTGCCCGCAGGCTCCGGCGAGATCGCCCTGCCCGGCCCGATGGCCGAGCGTCTCAAGGTGTCCATCGGAGACGAGATCGAAGCGCCGTACACCGTGTGGGTTGCGTCCGACGCCGTGACACCCGAAGGGTCCACCACCGGCGAGGCCCTCCCGCCGACCAGCGCTGAGCCGACGACCACTCGTGGCGAGGCGGCGCACGACTCCGCAGAGGAGGAAGGCGACTGGGAGTCGGCGTCCATCGTGTTGCGCGTGGTGGGCCTTCTGGACGACCCGCTCGGCGCCTACACCGACGGCGGGGGCGCGGCCGTCATCAGCGTCGAGGACACCGAGGCGTTCACCGGGATGTCGCTGGCGGACATGTCCATCGGCGCCGATGCGCTCATCGTCCTGGCGCCAGGCGCCGACGTGCGCCAGGCGAGCGCCGAGATCAGCGCGATATCGGAATCCGCGGTGCTCACCAAGGACGAGGCTGCCGAGTTCCGCATCTCGAAGACCGGGGCCGACGGGAAGGTCGTCACCCAGGTGGTGCTGGCCTTCGCGGCGGTGGCCCTGATCGTGGCCGCGCTTGTCATCTCGAACACGTTCCAGGTGCTCGTCGCCCAGCGCACGCGGACGCTCGCGCTGCTGCGCTGTGTTGGCGCCGGCAAGCGCCAGCTTCGCTCGTCGGTGCTGATCGAGGCGACACTGCTCGGGGGCATCTCCTCGATCGTGGGCATCGTGAGCGGAACCCTGCTCGCGCAGGTCGCGCTCACCGTGCTGCGCTCCTCGACAGACACGCCGCTGCCCGCGACGGTGTCCATCTCCCCCTCGGTGGTTCTGGCTCCGCTCATCGTGGGCACGGCGATCACCGTGCTCGCCGCCCTGATGCCGGCGCGGGCTGCGACACGGGTTGCCCCCATTGCAGCGCTGCGGCCGGCCGACACCCCGATGGTCACCTCGCGCAGTAGCCGGGTCCGGCTGGTTCTCGCGTCGCTGCTCGTCGTCGGCGGCGTGACGGGTCTGGGTCTGGGCCTGACGCTGGGGACGGACGACCCCGGGCTCGGGCTGGCTCTCGGTCTCCTGGGTGGCGCAGCGTCGTTCGTCGGGTTCCTCCTCGGCTCGGTGTTCTGGGTGCCGAGGGTCGTCTCCGCCACGGGACGACTCCTCTCTCTGACCGGATCGAGCGCCAAGCTCGCTGCGGCGAACACCGGGCGGAACCCTCGGCGCACGGCTGCGACCAGCACCGCGCTGCTGATCGGTGTCACGTTGGTCGCGATGATGAGCACGGGTGCGGCGAGCGCGCGCTCGACGCTCGCAGGGACGCTCGACTCGCAGTACCCCGTGGACGTCTTGATCGCCACTCCGGGACAGCAGGACGGCGGGACGACCGCTTTGCCGTCCACCGTCGAGGCGACCCTCCGGCAGATGGACGACGTCGCCGACACTGTGCCGGTGCACTCCATCACCGTGGAGATGGGCCAGGCAGGCTCCACCACGACCGAGGACGGGGCGGGCTGGGCGGGGCTTCGGGCGATCGACGCCGCCGACGCGAACCGGGTGATGCGCACGAGCCCGTCGGCAGACCAGCTGCGAGACGGGGCCGTGGTGATGAACACGAGCGTCGCCTCCCGGTTCGGGGTCTCGGAGGGCGACATGGTCCCCGTGGCACAGGCCAACGTGGGCGGGCTGTCCTCCTGGTCCCCGCTCGTCGTCCAGCTCGAGGTCGTGGTGGCCGACATCAAGAGCAGCGGCTTCCTCGTCACGCGCAGCACGTTCGCCGAGCTCGTGCCCGACCCGGTGGGCCCGGACGAGCTGTGGGTGCGGCTCGCGGATGTCAATGACGCCGGCGCCGCGTTCCCGCGGATCCAGGACGCCCTGCTCGACCAGTCCGTGATGATCACCGGGGCCGCCGCCGAGCGTGCGCAGTTCCAGCAGGTCATCGACACGCTGCTCGCAGTGGTCGTGGGGCTGCTCGGGGTGGCCGTGGTGATCGCCATCGTGGGGGTCGCGAACACGCTGTCCCTGTCGGTGCTCGAACGCCGTCGGGAGTCGGCGACGCTGCGTGCGATCGGCCTCTCCCGCCGGCAGCTGCGGCTGACGCTGGCCATCGAGGGGGTGCTCATCGCCGGGGTGGGAGCCGTCCTCGGCGCGGTGCTGGGCCTGCTGTACGGCTGGGCCGGATCCGCCATCGTGCTCGGCACGCTCGGGGACGTCTCCCTCGACGTGCCGTGGCGGGACATGGGGATCGTCGTGGTCGTGGCGCTCGCCGCCGGTCTGCTGGCCTCGGTCCTGCCGGGCCGCTCGGCGGCCCGCACGTCACCGGTCGCCGCGCTCGCCGTGGACTGACGGCACGCCGGGCGACGGGCCGGCCTGTGGAGGGACTGAGCGTCCACCCTTCGCAGGCCGGCCCGTCGCCGTGCGGGTCCCCCCGGCAGTGTGGCGGGGTGCGCCTGACCCTCCACAGCCCTGATCCCGCGAGCCCCCAGGCCTGGCGGAGCGTCGATGTGGAGGTCGACGCCGGCGCCCGACTGGGCGACCTGCGCGCGCACCTGGCCAAGGTCACCGGGCACCTCGGGTGGGCGTGCTCCGAGCGGCTGGCGGTGGGGGCGAGTCCGCTGGACGACGCCCACCCGTGCGGCACCTCCCCTCTCGTCGCGGGCGCCGTCCTGCGGCTCGGGCGGGGCCCCCGATCGGAGGACGAGGCGGCCCTGCGGGCGAGCGTCCACCTCGCCGTCGTCGCCGGGCCGGACTGCGGAGGGCTGCTGGCTGTCACGCCCGGGACCGTCGTCGGACGCAGGGGCTCCGACGAACTCCCGGGCGCAGCCGGCGCCCTCCTGCTGGCCGACCCGCTGATGTCGTCCCGGCACCTGGAGCTGCGCCCGCACCACCGCGGAGCGCGGGCACGAGACCTGGGATCCTCCAACGGCACGACGCTGCGCCGCGCGAGGCGGTGGCTGCCCCGACCGGCACGGGCCGACGGACGGCTGCGGCTCCGACGCGCCGGCGCCGGCGCCCTGCGCGGCCGGTGGACGGTGCTGCGCCCTGGTGACCAGATCGTCACCGGCGCGTCCGTGCTCGAGCTGCGGTCCACCGCCCGCGAGCACCAGGGTCGTCCGGCGGGCACATCGCCTGCGGGCCCCTCGGCTTGGACGTGGGCGACCCCGGCCGCCGGCTCGGTGGCGCTCGCGATCGCCACCGGCCACCGCGCGCTGCTGCTGGTCGCGTTGATCGGCCCGCTGCTGGGGATGGGCCAGGTCCTCGCCGAGCGGCGCCGCCGGGCTCGCGGCAGACCAGCCGCCCTCTCGCACCCGGGCAGCCCGATGGACGCCTCCACCGACGGGACTCCCCTGCGCGACCCCGCTGACCTGGCGATGGCCACCCTGCGTGCCTGCGGGGCGCCCGGGACGCCGCGGTTCGGCGCCGACCTGGCAGGGCCCGACAGGGTGCTCTGCATCGTCGGACCCCGACCGCAAGCCCTCGGCTGCGCGCGTGCCGTGGCGCTCGCCGCGGTGGGCACCCACGGCACGGCGGGCCTGACGATCCACGCCGACCCGGCGCTGCTCCAGGACTGGTCGTGGGCGCGATGGCTGACGAGTGCCGACGCGCCCACGATCGGCCCTGGGGACGGGCAATGGCACTTCACGGTCGTGGACGGGCCTGCGAGCATCGCCGGGGCGGCGCGCCACCTGGCCGCCGCGGCCGGCGAGGGGCGCCTGGTGGTGCTCGCTTCCACCCTGTCCTCCGTGCCTGCCTGGTGCCGCACGGTGCTGCGGGTCGACGCCCACGGGGCCCGCCTGAGCACGCCGTTCGCCGACACCGACACGCCGCTGCAGGCCGTCTCCGAGGAGTGGGCCGAAGCGCAGGCCCGCCGCGTCGCCGGCCTACGGCTCGACCCCCGTGCGCGTCCTGCCCCGGCCACGGCGCTGGGCGGCGCCCTTCTCGGCACGCCGGGCGGGGGCGCCGGGGGCGAGCCTGCGCCGGGAGCGGATGCCCTCCCCCGCGACGTCGCCCTCGGCGACTTGCCCGGCATGCCCCCGCCCACCGCCGCGGCCGTGGCCCGAGCGTGGGCCACCGGATCCCACACCGGGCTCGAGGCGGTGCTGGGGCAGGGCGCGAACGGCCCGGTGCGGGTCGACCTCGTCCGCGACGGCCCGCACGCCCTGGTCGCCGGCACGACGGGCGCGGGGAAGTCCGCCCTGCTGCGCACCCTGGTGATGTCCCTCGCGCTCACGCACCCGCCGGAGCGCCTCGCCATCGCCCTCATCGACTACAAGGGCGGCGCGAGCTTCGGGCCCTGCGCCGAGCTTCCGCACGTCGTGGGGCAGGTCACCGACCTCGACGGGCGGCTCGCCCTGCGCGCGTTGGCCGGGCTCCGCGCAGAGCTCCGGCGTCGCGAGCACACCCTCGCCGCCGCCGGGTGCGCAGACCTCGCCGCGTTGTGGGCGGCCACCGCGCCGGGCTCCCCCACGCCTCCGCCGCGGCTCCTGGTGGTGGTCGACGAGTTCCGCGCGCTGGCCGACGAGGCCCCGGACTTCATCCCCGGGCTGCTGCGGCTCGCCGCGCAGGGCCGCTCGCTGGGCATGCACCTGGTGCTCGCCACCCAGCGACCCGCAGGAGCTGTCAACGCCGACCTCCGCGCGAACATCGCGCTGCGCGTCGCGCTGCGGGTCACCGACGCCACGGAGTCCCTCGACGTGATCGACGTCCCCGACGCGGCCGGGCTGCCCGCGGACCGCCCTGGCCGAGCAGCGCTGCGCAGGAGCAACGGGCCCGTCGAGCTCCTCCAGGTGGCGCAGATCCGCGCCCCCGGGACGCGGCCTCCCGTGCGGCTGGCGCCCGCGTGGACCACGCCGCCGGCAGCCGCTTCCCACCCGGCGCAGGACGAGCAGCAGGACGACCAGCGTCTCTACCTGGCGGCCGTCCAAGCGGCAGCCCAGGGCCATGACATGCCCCGTGCCCCCTGGCTGCCCGAGCTCCCGCCTGCGGTACGGCTCTCCGAGCTCGACCCTCCGATGGGTCCTTCCCCGCCGCGACACGGGACAGGCGCCCAGTCAGCAGTGCCCTCCGCCGATGTCCCGACGACCCGGTCCACAGTGCCGCTGGCCCTCGCCGACCTGCCGGACGAGCAACGCCGCGCCGTGGTCGGGTGGGATCCCGCGCGAGGCCACCTCCTGGTGCAGGGCGCCCCGAGCTCCGGGCGGACCACCACGCTC
The DNA here is from genome assembly GCF_024508335.1 of Cellulomonas chengniuliangii. Lineage (NCBI taxonomy): Bacteria > Bacillati > Actinomycetota > Actinomycetes > Micrococcales > Cellulomonadaceae > Cellulomonas > Cellulomonas chengniuliangii. Next base: position 2,643,921 of record NZ_CP101988.1, read on the forward strand.
CGCACCGCCGCGGCGGGAGCCCTGGCACTGGGGTGGGACGTGCACGCCGTGGGACTGTCGCTGCCCGAGGCCGCGTCAGCCGACGCTGCCCCAGGGATAGGCACGACGGTGGACGTCGACGACCCCCGTCGGCTCGCCCGCCTGCTGGCGCTGCTGATGGACGGGCCCCACGGCGACGGGCGACCCGGGCAGCTGCTGGTGGTCGACGGATGGGAGGCGGCGCTCGAGGCGCTCGACGCCGTGGGGCGCGGCGGCGCCGGGGACCTGCTGCTCGGAGTCGTGCGCGATGGGCTCGCCAACGGCGTGACGGTGGCGGCCGCCTGCGGCCCGACCGCGCGCACCGCGGCCCTCGCAGGGATGTTCCAGGACCGGATCGTGCTCGGGCTCGACCCGGTCGACCAGGTGCTCGCCGGCGTCCCCGCCGAGCTCGCCACACGGCCGCGCCGCCCGGGCCGGGCCGTCCACCTGCACGGCGCCGACGCCCGCGACTGCCAGGTCGCCGAGCCGGACCGGTGGCCCGCCCTCAGCGGTCGCCCTCCGGCCACGCTGCGGCTGCGCCCCGTTCCCCGGCGGATCGCGTGGACTGATCTCGGCGCGGTCGCCCCCGACGCGTCTCGGGCCGCCGTCGGGCGGGGCGGCGACGACGCCGCCGTGACGTTCCTGGACGTCACCCGAGGGGCCCTCGTGGTGGGTCCTGCGGGTTCGGGCCGGACGAACACGCTCACCGTGATCGCCACCGGCCTCGTCCACGCGGGCAGGGCGGTGGCCGTGGTGTCGTCAGACGCCGCGCTGCTCGCCGTCCCGGGCGCGCGCTGGGCGTCCGAGCCGAACGGGCTCGCCGCCCTGCTCGACACCATCGCCGCCACAGGGCGCCGTGCGGGCGCCGCCGACGCCGACCACGACGTCGACCTCGTGGTGGACGATCTGGACGTCCTCGAGCAACTGTTCCCGGTCGAGGCCGAGCGGCTGGCCAGCGCGGCCGGCCGGGTCCGCCTGATCGCCTCAGCCCGCACCGCCCGCGCGGCGACCGCCTACCGCGAGCCGATGGCCCGGCTGCGCGCCATCCGCCAGGGCGTGGTCCTCGACCCCGCCGAGCCGGGCTCGTCGGACGTGTTCGGGGTCGACCTGGCGCGCGTCACAGATCCAGCCCACCCGCACGCCGCGGGTCGTGGCGCCGTCGTGCACGGTCGGCTGCTCACACCGGTCCAGGCGGCCTTGCCGCCCACGGCCACTAACGGCTGACGGCTGACGGCTGACGGCTGACGGCTGACGGCTGACGGCTGACGGCTGACGTTGACGTTGACGTTGACAGCAGAGCGCCATCACCTGCCCGTGCGGCGAGGACCCGCTGCCCTGGGGCGCGTGCCGCCGCTATCGCCGGGGCGACCGCGGCGCAGCGGGCTCGTCCTCGTCGCCACGCCCGGTCGTCGCGGCGACGACCCCGGGCGTCAGGAGCCCGACGCCGACGGCCAGGGCGGCCGCCAAGATGCCCGCAGCCCAACCGGTCGCCTCCACCTGGAGCCATCCCACCGAGAGGACCACGAGGAAGAGCTGCCAGGTGAGCACCGGCGACCGGGCCCAGCGTCGCCCGCGCCACAGCCCACGGGCACTGAGCGCCAGGACGGCGGCCACCGCCAGAGAGAACACCACGAGGAACGCCATCGCGCCCACCACCTGCGAGCCACGCACGATCTCGACGGCGAACGCCACACCCAGGCCGACCAGCAGCGCGGCCTCGAGCAGGACGAGCAGGCAGAGGGGGGCAAGCAGGCGGGGCGCACGTCGCAAGGGCACCGGCTGACCCTACGCGAGGCCCCCCACAGGCGAGGGCGCTGACGGCGGACCACCGTCGTACCGCCCTTCCGTCAGGGTGTGCCCAGTCCCCGGCCGCCCCCGAACCGAGGGCTCTGTCGAACCCGCAGGTCAGCGCGTCGCACAGTGGGTCATGCACGACACCCAGGCCGATTTCGCCCTGCGGGCCGACCAGGATAGGGTGACCAGTCCATTCACAGGTGGCGTCCAGGTGTGATGAAGACCTCAGGCCACGTGGAGAACCGGCGCGCCCATAGATCTTGTGCTGCGTGCCCGCAGGTGTGAGGCTGTTTCCAGCAGTTGATCCCCCCACCCATGCGCCGCAGGATTCACACGAGCCGCCACATTGCTGTGCCGTGCTGCGCGCATCAAGCCCGGAGCCCTCGTGAGGACCCTGGCTTGCCCTGTGCAAGGAGAGAGATTTCATGGACTGGCGCCACCGCGCAGCGTGCCTGGACGAAGACCCCGAGCTGTTCTTCCCGATCGGCAACACCGGTCCCGCACTGCTGCAGATCGACGAGGCGAAGGCTGTCTGCCGTCGCTGCGAGGTCGTGGACACCTGCCTCAAGTGGGCCCTCGAGTCCGGCCAGGACGCCGGTGTCTGGGGCGGCCTCTCCGAGGACGAGCGTCGCGCCCTCAAGCGGCGCACGGCACGCCAGCGCCGCGCGAGCTGAGCATCCGCACGACCCGCTGAGCACCGGGCGGCAGTCCCCCCGCCGCCCGGTCAAGCGAACACCCGAGAGCCGCCCCAGCATCCTCCGCTGAGGGCGGCTCTCGCGTGTCACATCGAGCCGGCGCTCTCCCTGCTCGGGTTGCGAAGCACAGCCTCGAGCACGACCTGAGTCCCCCGGCTGCCCTCGCGCGGTCCCCACTCGATGCTCCCGCGCAGCTCGTTGGCGACCAGCGTCGAGACGATCTGGGTTCCCAGCCCGCTGCCCGCGCCGGCCAGCTCCGGCAGCCCGCCGCCGTCGTCGGCCACCACCACCCGCAGCGCCTGGCCCTCCCGCTCGGCGGTCACCTCGACCGTCCCACCGCCCACGGCGGAGAGCCCGTGCTCGACGGCGTTCGTGACCAGTTCGGTGAGCACCAGGGCGAGCGCGGTGGCGTCCTCGGCGGGAACCATCCCGAACGACCCGCTGACCACGGTGCGCACCCGGCTGCCGGCCGACGCGACGTCCGCGGCCAGCCGCAGGCTCCGGCCCACCAGGTCGTCGAACGGCACCGACTCGTCGAGGGTCTGCGACAAGGTCTCGTGCACGAGGGCGATGGTCGCCACCCGGCGCATGGCCTCGTCGAGGGCCTCGCGCGCCTCCGGGTTGCTCATCCGGCGCGACTGGAGACGGAGCAGCGCCGCGACGGTCTGCAGGTTGTTCTTGACCCGGTGATGGATCTCCCGGATGGTCGCGTCCTTGGTGATGAGCTCCCGCTCGCGGCGACGCAGCTCTGACACGTCGCGGCAGAGCAGCACCGCGCCGGTCCGCTGGCCACGCTCGGTGAGCGGGACGGCGCGCAACGACAGCGCCACGCCACGGGCCTCGATGTCGGTGCGCCACGGAGCCCGGCCCATGACCACCAACGGCATCGACTCGTCCACCGGCGCCTTGTGCTCCACGAGCTCGGCGGTGACCTCTATCAGCGATCTGCCCACGAGGTCGCCGAGCGCCCCGAGCCGGTGGAAGCAGCTCAACGCGTTCGGGCTCGCGTAGAGCACCTCCCCCTCGGAGTTCAGGCGGATGAGCCCGTCGCCGACCCGCGGCGCCCCACGACGGGGTCCGGTGGGCGCGTTCGTGGCGGGGAACTCGCCGCGCCCGATCATCCCCATGAGCTCGTCGGCGGACTCGACGTAGTTGAGCTCGAGCCGGCTCGGCGTCCGAGCACCGCCGAGGTTCGTCTGCCGTGCGATGACCGCGATCGCCCGCCCTTCGCGGACCACCGGGACAGCTTCCTCCCGCACCGCGTAGGAGCCGAACCAGCGCGGCTCGCGGGACCGCTGCGCGCGCACCTCGGTGAGGGAGCGCTGCAGCTGCGGGCGCTGGCCGTCCGGCGCGTGCGAGCCGACCACGTCGTCGTAGTGGACGGTGGCCCCCGTGCTGGGACGGCACTGCGCGATCGCGATGAAGTCGCCGTCGTCGGTGGGCAGCCACAGCACGAGGTCCGCGAAGGCCAGGTCGGAGATGACCTGCCAGTCTCCGACGAGCAGGTGCAGCCACTCGAGGTCGGCGGCGTCGAGCGAGGCATGACGTGTGGCGAGGTCGCTCAGGGTGGACACGGGATCCAGCCTAGGCGCGGTGACTCATGCCGTCGGCCAGCGCAGGGCGCTAGCCTCGACCTGTGCCACCCCCGCGGTGCGCACGTCGACATCCTCGAAAGGAGCCGATCGGTGCACCTGCGCGTCAGCTTCGCCCTCCCGGCGTCTCCGGCCACCGTCGCCGAGATGCTCGCAGACCCCGCGTACGTCGAGGCCAAGGTCCGCGCGACCGGCGCCATCGAGCAGCAGGTGGACGTGGTGCCGGCCGAGGGCGGCGCGTTCACCGTCACGACGCGGCGCTCGCTCCCCACCGACCAGATCCCGGCGAACATGCGCGGGTTCGTCGGCTCGCAGATCGATGTGCGGCAGGTCGAGGCGTGGGAGGCCGCCGGCCCCGACGGCGGGCGCGCGGGCACCGTGGTCGTCGAGATCGCCGGGGCCCCCGTGCGCCTGACGGGCGCCGTGCGGCTGCTGGCCGCCGAGGACGCGTCCACCCTCAGCTACGAGGGCGACCTCAAAGCCGCGATCCCGCTGTTCAGCGGGGCCGTGGAGGAGGCCGCGGCACGGGCGATCCGTTCCGCGCTGGAGGCCGAGGAGGGCGTCGCGCGCCGCTGGCTGGAAGGTCACGAAGCGAGTTCCCAGCCGTAACAATTCGGTAACACGCTCTGAGGCGAAATGGCCCTGACCTGCAAGAACGCGGGTGTGGGATCGCTACCACACCCGTTTGGCGGGTTCTCCTCCTTGACACCTGACCAGGTGGCGGCCAGAGTTCCAGGCAGCGCGTGGGAACGCTCCCGCATTTCGTCCCTGGGAGCGTTCTCAAGCGAGGGTCCACAAGGCCCACACGAGCCGGACGACACCGCTGCCAGCGGTTCCGGGCGGTGCGTGTCCCATGGGTACGGCGACGACGCCGTCAACTGACAAGGGAGTCATAGTGCGCAAGACCACACGCAAGATGTGGGCGGCTGCGGCCGGGGTCACGGGCATCGCCCTCCTGGCCACCGCCTGCGGAAGCTCGGACAGCGGCAGCGGCGAGCCCGCCGCCGACGGCGACGAGCAGATCACGCTCACCATCGGCACGTTCAACGAGTTCGGCTACGAGGAGCTCATCCCCGAGTACGAGAGCCTGAACCCGAACATCAAGATCGAGCACAAGAAGGCCGCCACGGCCGACGAGGCTCGCGCCAACATCAACACGCGTCTCGCCGCGGGCTCCGGCCTGTCGGACATCGAGGCCGTCGAGGTCGACTGGCTGCCCGAGCTGCTCCAGTACCCCGACAAGTTCACCGACCTCACCTCTGACGAGGTCGAGGGCCGCTGGCTCGATTGGAAGTCCGCCCAGGCGACCGACCCCGAGGGCCGCCTCCTCGGCTATGGCACGGACATCGGCCCCGAGGCCATCGCGTACCGCGCGGACCTGCTCGAGGCCGCTGGCCTCCCGTCGGACCGTGAGTCGGTCGCCGCGCTCTTCGGTGGCGACGACGCCACGTGGGACAAGTTCTTCGAGGTCGGCAAGCAGTACACCGCCGCCACCGGGAAGCCGTTCTACGACTCGGCCGGCGCCATCTACCAGGGCATGATCAACCAGGTCGAGGCCGCGTACGAGGACCCCGACACGCTGGAGATCACCGCCGCGGACAGCGCCGAGGTCAAGGACATCTTCACCACCGTCCTCAACGCCTCCACGCAGGACAAGCTGTCGGCCGGCTTCGCGCAGTGGAGCGACGACTGGCAGTCCGCCTTCCAGAACGACGGCTTCGCCGTCATGCTGGCCCCGGGCTGGATGCTCGGTGTCATCGAGGGCAACGCCGAGGGCGTGACCGGCTGGGACATCGCTGACGTCTTCCCCGGCGGCGGCGGCAACTGGGGCGGCGCGTTCCTGACCGTCCCGACCCAGACGGAGCACCCGGAGGAGGCCAAGGCTCTCGCCGCGTGGCTCACCGCTCCCGAGCAGCAGATCAAGGCGTTCAAGTCGAAGGGCACGTTCCCGAGCCAGGTCGAGGCGCTCTCCAGCCAGGACCTGCTCGGCCAGACCAACGCCTTCTTCAACAACGCGCCCACCGGCGAGATCCTCGCCAACCGCGCCGCAGCGGTCACGGTCACCCCGTTCAAGGGCCCGAACTACTTCGCGGTGAACGACGCGATGGGCAGCGCCCTCACGCGTGTCGACGTGGAGAAGACCGACGACATTGACACGTCCTGGACGAAGTTCGTCGAGGCAGTCAAGGCACTGGGCTGACGCTCATGGTGCCGGGGCGCCGGTCTTGACGACCGGCGCCCCGGCGCCCCCCTGTAACCGCCCTGCTCAGCGCCCTCAAAGGATTCTGATGGTCACCTCCACGACGCCGAAGCTCGACCGTAGGCCCAGCCGGTCCCAGGACCGCGAGCCCCGCCGGCTCGGCTTCGGTCAGCGGCTTGGCCGGTGGGACGTCAAACTCTCGCCGTACCTCTACATCTCCCCGTTCTTCATCCTCTTCGCCATCGTGGGCATGTTCCCGCTGCTCTACACGGCGTGGGTCTCGATGCACCAGTGGCACCTCATCGGTGGCCAGGGTGAGTTCGTCGGGATGGAGAACTTCCTGCACGTCCTGCAGCAGCCGCCCTTCTGGAAGGCGCTGCGGAACACGTTCAGCATCTTCTTGCTCTCCTCGGTGCCGCAGGTCCTTCTCGCGATCACGATCGCGGCCGTCCTGGACGCGAACCTCCGCGCCAAGACCTTCTGGCGGATGGGCGTTCTCCTGCCGTTCGTCGTCGCCCCCGTCGCGGTCTCCCTGATCTTCGGCAAGCTCTTCGCCGACCAGTCGGGCCTGATCAACGCCGTCCTCGGCGGCATCGGGATCGAGCCGATCCGCTGGCACGCCGACGTCCTCGCGAGCCACGTCGCCATCTCCTCGATGGTGAACTTCCGCTGGATCGGCTACAACACGCTGATCTTCCTCGCCGCGATGCAGGCCGTGCCGCGCGAGCTCTACGAGGCCGCGATCCTCGACGGCGCCGGCCGGCTCCGCCAGTTCTTCTCGGTCACCGTGCCCATGCTCCGCCCGACCATCATCTTCGTGGTCGTCACGTCCACCATCGGCGGCCTGCAGATCTTCGACGAGCCGCGACTGTTCGACCAGTTCGGCCTCGGCGGCGGCGACCGCCAGTGGATGACCGTGACGATGTACCTGTACGAGATCGGATGGGGTTCCCAGAAGAGCTTCGGCCGCGCTGCCGCAGTCGCCTGGATCCTCTTCATCATCATCCTGGTCATCGGGCTGATCAACTTCTCCATCACCCGTCGCATCGCGTCCGACTCGGCGCCCAAGTCCAGGAAGAAGCAGAAGCGATGAGCGCGCCTTCGATCCCCGTCATCCAGCAGACCGCTGGACGCGGCGCCGCACGCGCCGCCGCCAGCCGCCGCAAGTCCAAGGGCGCTGGCTCGGACCGCAGGCCGGGCTGGGTGACCTACGCGATCCTGACCCTGGTCATCCTGATCTCGGCGTACCCGCTGTACTTCGCCTTCCTTCTGGCGACGTCGGACTCGGGCACGATCGCGCAGAACCCGGTCCCCTCGCTGATCCCCCGGGGCGAGTTCTTCACCAACGTGGAGCGCGTCCTCAGCGCGGACATCCACTTCTGGAAGGCGCTCTGGAACTCGGTCATCGTCTCGACGGTGACCGCCGTCTCCGTCGTGTTCTTCTCGACGCTCGCCGGGTACTCGTTCGCGAAGCTCCGCTTCAAGGGCCGCGGGCCGCTGCTCGTGTTCGTCGTGGCGACCACGGCCGTCCCGACCCAGCTCGGCATCGTCCCGCTGTTCATCGTGATGTCGGAGCTCGGTTGGACCGGCAAGCTCATCGCGGTCATCGTTCCCGGGATGGTCACCGCGTTCGGCGTGTTCTGGATGACGCAGTACCTTGAAGGGGCGCTGCCCTACGAGCTGATCGAGGCCGCCCGTGTGGACGGCGCGTCGATGATCCGCACGTTCTGGCACGTCGCACTCCCGGCGGCCCGCCCGGCCGCCGCGATGCTCGGGCTGTTCTCCTTCGTGGGGTCCTGGACGAACTTCTTCTGGCCGTTCATCGTCCTGGGGCCAAGCAACCCCACGTTGCCGGTGGCGGTCCAGCTGCTTCAGGCGACGTACTTCAAGGACATGTCGCTCATCATGGCGGGCGTCACCCTCTCGGTGATTCCGCTGGTCATCGTGTTCATCTTCGCGGGACGCCAGCTCGTCGCTGGCATCATGCAGGGCGCAGTCAAGGGCTGACCCTGAGCGATCGGATGTGCGGCGGTGGTCACCTCGACCACCGCCGCACCCCGTTCACCGGTGCGACATCACGCTGCGTGAGCGGCTAAGGAAGGGACGACCAATGACGGTCGACAGCACCACGACCAGAACGGACGCGGGACGCCCGATCGCGCCCACGCTCGAGCAGGTTGCCGAGCGGGCCGGCGTCTCCCGATCCACCGCGTCACGCGCCATCAACGGCGGGCTCCGCGTCTCCCCCGAGGCGCTGGCCTCGGTCGAGGCCGCGGTGGCAGAACTCGGGTACACGCCCAACCGTGCCGCGCGCTCGCTGGTCACCCGTCGCACGGACTCGATCGCCCTGGTCGTGCCCGAGCCTGACGACCGCGTGCTCTCGGACCCGTTCTTCGCCGGCACGCTCAACGGGTTGAGCAGCGCCCTCTCCGACTCGGACCTCCAGTTGGTGCTGGTCATCGCCCGCCCGGGCGACAGCGCGCGCACCATCCGGTACCTGCGCAACGGGCACGTCGACGGGGCCATCGTCGTCTCCCACCACCGGGACGACGCGCTCGACCAGGCGCTGCGCCAGTCGCACCTTCCCAACGTCTTCGTGGGGCGGCCGCTGTCGGAGGGCGACACCCAGTACGTCGACACCGACAACGTCGCGGGCGGACGCATCGCGACGCAGCACCTCATCGACCTCGGCCGCCGCCGGATCGGCACCATCGCGGGCCCGCTCGACATGTCCGCCGGGATCGACCGGCTCGCGGGATGGCGGCAGGCCGTCACCGCCGCAGGGCTCTCCGAGGCCGCCGTCGTGCACGGCGACTTCACCATCGCGTCCGGCGCCTCCAGCGCGCGCCGCCTGCTCGAGGACCACCCCGACCTCGACGCGATCTTCATCGCGTCCGATCTGATGGCCGCGGGCGCCCTAGGCGTGCTGGCCGAGCTCGGATACGACGTGCCTGGCGACATCGCCGTCGTCGGCTATGACAACCTCGGGGTCGCGACGTCCACGAACCCCGCGCTGACCACGGTCATCCAGCCCGTGGCCGCGATGGCGCGGGCGGCCGGGGAACGGCTGCTCGAGCAGCTCAGCGGTGGCTACGCGGACGCGCCGCTGATCTTCGCGCCCGAGCTCGTCATCCGCGCCTCTGCGTGAGCCCGTGCGGAGCCTGATGGCCAACCACCGGTCATGAGTCGCTCCCTCGCGTACCTGCTGGTCGGGGTCGGCGGCGCCGTCGGCGGCCTGCTGCGATGGGGCGCCACCACGGTCGTCGACGAGGCCGCTGGCGCATTCCCGTGGACGACCTTCACCGTGAACATGGTCGGCGCGTTCGCGCTGGGGCTGCTGGTCGTGGGGATCGTGGGGCGGCGGCAAGCGCCGCCCTGGGTGCGTACAGCCCTCGGCACCGGCCTCCTGGGCGGCTTCACCACGTTCTCCGCGTACGCGCACGCCGTCGACGTCCTCGCGACGGGCGGCGAGGTGGGGACCGCGATGGCCTACCTGGTGTCGTCCGTCCTCGTCGGGGTCGCCGCTGCCGGCGCGGGGGCGGCTGTGGGCGCGCGACTACCGGCGCGGCGACGCCGCGCCGGCGACTCCCCCACGACCGCCCACGGGTGGAGCAAGTGAACGGCTGGGTGGTGGTAGGCGTCGCCGTCGGGTCAGGCGTCGGCGCGCAGCTCCGCTTCGCCACCGAGCGGCTGCACGCGCGAGCCCGGGAGCGCCGAGGACTCGGGCGCCCATCCTTCCCATGGGCGACCCTCACGGTGAACGTCGTGGGCTCGGTGGCGCTCGGGGCCGCCGCGGCGCTCGCCGCCCGCGGGGTGATCAGCTCGCCGTGGCTCACCGTGCTCGGCATCGGCCTGGCCGGCGGCCTCACGACCTTCTCGACGTTCGCGCTCGACGTCGTGAGCCTGGCACGCGACCACCGGGTGGCGCACGCCGTCCTCGACATCGCCCTGCACCTGGCCCTCGGGCTCGGCGCCGGCGCGGCGATGTTCCACATCCTGCTCTGAGCGCACGCCCTGCCCGCGAGACCAACCGCGGCTCCTCAGGCGGGCGCGGCGAGCACCCTCGCAGCCGCTAGCCCGCGCCGTCCCGCGCCTCGACGTGGCCGAACCGGTGGCGGGTCCGGCTGATCGACTGGGCGCGCAGCACGGTGAGCAGCTCGCGACGGGCGCTCGCCAGCACGGGGCAGTCGAGAACGGTCACGTGGCCGATCCGATGGGACGCCGCAGCCCGCAGGCCCTCGACCTTGCCCACCACCCGGATCCTGCCCTCCACCCTGCCCTCACGGACATGGGCGGCGAAGGCATCGTCGTCGTCGACGTCGAGCCGGCTGACGGTGACCGGCGTCCCGACGAGGCGCGCGGCGGCGAGGACGCGCTCGACCTCCACCTCCCGGGCGCCAGCGCCGACCCGGATCGTCAGGTGGGGGACGGGCCGGTAGCGCAGGACGTTCGACTCCGCGCGCAGGCCGCTCGGGTCGTGCTCGACGCCCAGGTCCTGCGCCCAGCACCGCGCGTCGTCGGCCAAGGCCCAGGCGAGCCAGTCGGCGTCCTCACGCGGCACGTCGGGTGAGTCCGACCAGACGCCCAGCTCGGCGACGTAGTCCGGGCCACCCGCCTTTGCCCCCGGGCCCACGACAGACGCCTTCCACCCGCCGAAGGGCTGGCGCCGGACGATCGCTCCCGTGATGTGCCGGTTGACGTAGGCGTTGCCGACCTCGACCCGGTCGAGCCACCGGTCGATCTCGTTCTCGTCGAGCGAGTGCAGCCCGCCCGTGAGGCCGAAGGGGACGGCGTTCTGCAGCACGATCGCCTCGTCGAGGGTCTCGACCCGCATGATGCCGAGGACAGGCCCGAAGTACTCGGTGATGTGGAACGGGGACCCGGGGGCGACGCCGACCTTCACGCCGGGAGTCCACAGCCGCCCCTCGTCGTCGAGCCGCCGAGGCCGCACCACCCAGCGCTCCCCCGGGTCCAGCTCCGTCAGCGCGTGCAGCAACTTGCCCGTGGCCGGCTCCGTGAGCGGGCCCATCGTGGTGGCCAGGTCGTCCGGGGATCCGACCTGCAACGACTCGACGGCGTCCACGAGCTGGCGGCGCAGCCGCTCCGAGCGCCCGGCCGACCCCACCAGGATGAGCAGCGACGCGGCCGAGCACTTCTGGCCCGCGTGGCCGAATGCCGAGCGCACCACGTCGGCGACAGCCAGGTCGAGGTCCGCGGAGGGGGTGACGACCAGCGCGTTCTTGCCGGAGGTCTCGGCGAGGACGTCCAGGTCGGGGCGCCAGGACGCGAAGAGCCTGGCGGTCTCGATCGCCCCGGTGAGCAGCACCCGACGCACAGCCGGATGGCTCACGAGCCTGCGCCCCACGCTGCCCTCGGGCGCGAGCACCACCTGCAGCACGTCGCGCGGCGTCCCGAGCTCGTCCATCGCCCGGTGCACCGCGCCCATCGCCACCTGGACGCAGCGGGGTGTGGGGGGCGCGGGCTTGACGATCACGGGCGAGCCGGCAGCCAGGGCGGCCAGCACCGAGCCGACGGGGATCGCGACGGGGAAGTTCCACGGCGGGGTGACCACCGTGAGGCCCTCCGGGCGGAAATGGGCGCCGGGCGTCGACCCGTCGGCCAGGCGCTCGGCCTGGTCCGCGTAGTAGCGGGCGAAGTCGACTGCCTCGCTGACCTCGGGATCGGCCTCGGCGACGGTCTTGCCGGCCTCCTGCACCATGGTGGCGACGAGGTCGGTGCGTGCCCTCTCGAGGTGCAGGGCCGCACGCCGCAGCAACCGCGCCCGGTCTCGGGGCGAGGCGCCCGCCCATCCGGCGGCCACAGCGGAGGCCCGCTCGACGGCCCGGTCCACCCCGGCGACGGTGTCCACGACGATGCCATCGGGCACGTCGACGTCCCGCGTCAGCAGGTCGCCCGCCCATCGGCGGTGCTCCGCGACAGCGGGGTCGGTGTCGGGCGCGTTGGCGAACGGGGCGCCCGGCGGCGGTTCGACCGCCTCGCCCCGAGGTGTGCGCTGCGGCGGGCTGGTGGGCTCCTGGGCGTCGCGGACGGACGCGAGGAACGCCTCGCGCTGCCCGTCGAGACCGTGCCCGCCCTCGGGGCTGAAGAGCGCGTGCAGGTAGTTCTGCGGCGCCGCGTTCTCCTCGAGGCGGCGCACCAGGTAGGAGATGGCCACGTCGAAGTCGGCGCGCGCCACCGCGGGCGTGTACAGCAGGACGTCGCCGACATCGTCGCGCACGGCGCGCGCCTGGGCGGGCGCCATGCCCTGCAGCATCTCGATGTCCAGCGCCTCTCCGACGCCTCGGTCCTCGGAGAGCAGGTGCGCGAGCGCGACGTGGAAGAGGTTGTGGCTCGCGGCCCCGATCCGCACCATCGCGGTCCGCTCGGGCTGGAGAGCCCGGTCGAGGAGCCGCACGTACTGGGCGTCCACCTCGGGCTTGGAGCGGAACGGCGCCTGCTCCCAGCCGTGCAGCTCGGCCTCGACCCGCTCCATGGCGAGGTTGGCGCCCTTGACCAGGCGGACCTTGATCCGAGCACCGCCCGCCGCCCGGCGCCGGGCGGCGATCTCTGTGAGCTCGTCGAGCGCCGCGACAGCGTCGGGAAGGTACGCCTGGAGCACAATGCCCGCCTCGGCGTGCAGGAGTGCCGGGTCGAGCACCAGCCGCTCGAAGACCTGGACGGTGAGCGCCAGGTCGCGGTACTCCTCCATGTCGAGGTTGACGAACACCCCGTGGCGGGCGGCCGCCAGGCACAGCGGACGCAGCCGGAAGACGAGCCGGTCGCGGCTTCCCACGGTGTCCCAGGTGGAGAGCTGGCTCGCGACCGCCGACGCCTTGACCGAGACGTAGTCCACGTCGGGGCGCTCGACCAGCGCGATCACCCGCTCCAGCCGCTGCGCTGCCTCGCGCTCCCCCAGCACCGCCTCGCCGAGCAGGTTGAGGTTGAGGCGGAACCCGTCGGCCCGGGCCCGGGCGAGGCGCCCTCCCAGGCCCGGCCCGGCGTCGGCCACCAGGTGGCCCACGAGCTGGCGCAGCCGGACGCGTGCGGCCGGCACCACCACGCCCGGCAGAACGGTGGCGAGCCGCGCGCCGCAGGCCAGCAGGGCCCGGTCGACCGGGCCGAGGAATCCGGCGGCCGCCGACTGCGCGGCGGCGAGCCCGGCGAGCTCGCGCGCCGCGACGCGCACGTCCTCTGGGCGTGCCACGCGGTCGACGAACCGCACCGCGAGGTCCAGGCCCACCGGGTCGGAGACGAGCGCTGCGAGGCGGGCCGTGGTGCGGCGCTCACGCGGGGTCTCCCCCGCTGCCGTGGCGGCGACCCAACGGTCGGCGAGGGCGAGCGACTCCTCGACCAGGGCGGTGCTGATGCGCATGCCCCCATCGTCCGGCCAACAGCGGTCACCGTCTTGTCTCGATCGGTCGCGCTGTCTGACGTTCCGCGGCGCCCTCCGCGTCGCAGCCTCCCCTGCGCGCCCAGGCATCCTCTGCGGGCGGCATCGGCGCGATAGCCTCCGGGCCTGATGAGCAGCTCTCTGTCCACGGCGCCGGCGGCGCCGCCCGAATGGCCCGGCGCCGTCGACCTGCTCGCGGCCCTGGGCGACCCGATGCTCGCCCTGATGGACGAGCTGTCCACCACGATGTTCTGCGCGAAGGACGTCGACGGGCGTTACGTGGCCGTCAACCAGGCATTCGTGGACCGGACGCCCGAACGCTCCCGTCGGGCCGTCGTCGGCCGCTGCGCGGGCGACCTCTTCGTCACGTCGCTCGCTGAGCACTACGTCCAGCAAGACGCCCAGGTGCTGTCCACCGGACGCGCGGTCCGGCACGTCCTGGAGCTGATCCGGCGCCCCGGCGGCGGCCCGGGGTGGTATCTCACCTCCAAGCAGCCCGTGCGCCTCGACGGGCGCCTGGTGGGCCTGGTCAGCGTCTCGCAGGACCTGCGCAGCCAGGACACGGACGACGTCGCCGTGAGCTCCCTGTCGCGGGTGGTGGAGCTGGTGCGCGAGCGGATCACCGACGGGATCACCGTGGCGGACATGGCCGCGGCGGCCGGCTGCTCCCCCTCGACCCTCGACCGGCGGATGCGCAAGGTGTTCTCGCTCTCACCGCAGCAGTTCGTCCTCCGCGCCCGCATCGACCATGCCACCGCCCTGCTGGCGGTGGACGGCGTCGCCCTGGCCGAGGTGGCGGTGCGTGCGGGGTTCTCCGACCAGGCGGCGTTCACCCGCACGTTCGGGCGGCTCACGGGCGAGACACCAGCCCAGTACCGACGCAGATCGTCGACACGCTGACGCCGTGGCGCCGGTCGCGGCGCCACGACCCCGCGGGCATCATGGTCCGATGACCTCCCTCCCCACCCTCGCGCTGCGCGGCGCGGACATACCCCTCCTCGGGCTCGGCACGTGGCAGTCGGAGGGCGACGACGCCCGCCGTGCGGTGCGCGACGCCCTGGCCCTCGGCTACCGCCACGTGGACACCGCCACCGGCTACGGCAACGAGTCGCTCGTCGGGCAGGGCCTGGCGGACTCGGGCATCCCCCGGCAGGACGTGTTCCTGACCACGAAGCTGCCGCCGGACGCGGCCGGACGCGAGCGCGAGACGCTCGAGCGCTCGCTCGCGGACCTGGGCGTTGACCAGGTGGACCTGTGGCTGGTGCACTGGCCGCCGGCCGGCGCCGCCACCCCGTCCACCTGGGAGCAGTTCATCCAGCTCCGGGACGAAGGGCTGACCCGCGCGATCGGGGTCTCCAACTACTCCATCGCCCAGATCGACGAGCTCGTGGCCGCCACGGGCGAGGCTCCGGCGATCAACCAGATCCCGTGGAGCCCTGGCGATCACGATCCCGACCTGGTCGCGGCGCACCAGGAGCGTGGCGTCGCCCTCGAGGGGTACAGCCCGTTCAAGCGCACCGACCTCGAGGACCCGGTCCTCGTCGAGATCGCCGCAGCCCACGACGCGACCCCGCGACAGGTCGTGCTCCGCTGGCACATCGAGCACCAGGTGGTCGTGATCCCCAAGTCGACCCACCGGGACCGGATCGCGGCCAACTTCGAGATCACCGGGTTCGCCCTGACGCCGGACGAGGTCGCCCGGATCGACTCGTTGACCCGTGTCACGGACGCTGAGGCGCGCTCCTGACCCTGGCGCCGGTGAGGACGTCCCCGTGGCGCGCGGCGGTCGCGCGCATCCGCTCGCCCGTCGAGATGAGGACGGCGGCCAGCGTGGTCGCCGCCGTCCTCATCGCGACCCTCGGAGTTGCTGTCGCCTTCCACAACGGGGCATCCAGCCCCACCGGGGCACGCGTGGAGCCGGAGGGCGTGGTGGTGCTCGACGCCGCCCGCTCGCACCGGGCTGAGCGGGCCCGGTGGGACCGCGTCGCGCTCGCACATGCCGTGCGCCAGTCGCGCGAGACGCTGCTGGCAGCCGCGACGACGGCGGCCTCGGCGACCGCGGCGGTCGAGGTGGCGGCTGGCGAGACGGCAGCGGTGCAGGCGGCGTCGGCTGACGCTGCTGCGGCCTCGGCTGGCGAGGCCGCGGCTGCGTGGGACGCCCTCGCCGGGGCGATGACCGGCCTCGACACCGCCATGTCCCACCTCGGGGCGCGCGTCACGGCGGCAGTGGCGGCGGACGGTGGTGATCCGGCGGCGGACGTCCCCGAGGACGCGGCCTCGGCCCCTGAGGTCCTGCGGGCGGGCGCCGAGACCGAGTCGGCCCGGCTGGCGGTCGAGGCGGCTCACCACGGCTGGGCGGCCAGCATGGACGCGTGGCGGGCCGCCGAGGAGACGAGGGCCGCCGAGGAGGCACGGGCGGCTGAGGAGTCACGAGCCGCCCCGCGGCCGAGCTCCTCTCCGGCTCCCGA
The DNA here is from genome assembly GCF_024508335.1 of Cellulomonas chengniuliangii. NCBI lineage: Bacteria > Bacillati > Actinomycetota > Actinomycetes > Micrococcales > Cellulomonadaceae > Cellulomonas > Cellulomonas chengniuliangii. The sequence goes on from NZ_CP101988.1 coordinate 2,660,078, forward strand.
GCCCGGGCCGACGGCGCCCTCCGCGGGCGGCGGCCGTCCCACCGACGCCCAGGGCAACATCCTGTGGGTCACCTCCGTGCCGACCGCCGACGGCGACGGGTCGAACGGCCAGATGCCGATGTCGGCGATGTGCCGGATCCCGTGGGGCGCCGACCAGCTCGGCTACGCCCAGTACCTGCGCTGCGACGCGGGCGCCGCGCTGACCCGGCTCAACGACGCCTTCCGCGCTGCGTTCGGGGAGGGCATCGCCATGGACCTCACCTACCGCTCCTACGAGGACCAGGTCGCGATGAAGGAGGCCTTCGGGGCGCTCGCGGCGCGACCCGGGACCTCGAGCCACGGGCTCGGCACCGCGCTCGACGTGCAGGAGTGGCCCGACGTGTACGGCTTCGGCACCGCCCGCTACGAGTGGCTGGTCGCGAACGGGCCGTCCTACGGGTGGACGGCCCCAGCACGCGTTCGCCAGGACGGCGCCTACCCGGAGTACTGGCACTTCGAGTACCTGCCCTGAGCCCGTCTGGCGGACATGCCTGACCGCACCCCGGTCGGGGGCGACATCGCAGGCCAGCGATGGCATGGTGTGGGCGAACGCGTCTCACGGGTCGGCAACGGAGCCGGCCACCGCGCTCTGCGTACCGCTCAGGAGGCACAACCGCATGACGGTGACCGGTTCGTCGACCACGACCGCAGCACGTTCTCCGCTGGCCACAGCCCACGCCCAGCTCTCCTCAGCCATCGAGATCCTGGGGTACGACGAAGGACTGCACGCGATGCTCGCGACCCCGCGACGCGAGATCACGGTGGCGATCCCCTTGCGCCGGGACGACGGCAGCACCGAGCTGTTCACCGGCTACCGCGTGCAGCACAACATCTCGCGCGGGCCCGGCAAGGGCGGGCTGCGGTTCGCGCCCGGCGTCGACCCGGACGAGGTGCGCGCCCTCGCGATGTGGATGACCTGGAAGTGCGCCATCGTCGACCTGCCCTACGGGGGCGCCAAGGGCGGGGTGACGATCGACCCGCGGCACTACTCCGCCGCGGAGCTCGAGCGGGTGACCCGCCGCTACACCAGCGAGATCATGCCCATGATCGGCCCCGAGCGGGACATCATGGCGCCCGACATCGGCACCGACGAGCAGACCATGGCGTGGGTCATGGACACCTACTCGGTCAACAAGGGCTACACGATCCCGGCGGTCACCACCGGCAAGCCTGTCGCGATGGGCGGCTCGCTCGGCCGCGCCACCGCCACGTCGCGGGGAGTGGTGCACGCGGCACGGGCGGCGCTCGCCGACGCGGGCGTCGACCTGCGTGACGTGCGCGTGGCCGTGCAGGGGTTCGGCAAGGTCGGATCCCACGCGACGCGCTTCTTCGCGGAGGCGGGCGCCCGCGTGGTGGCGGTCTCCGACCAGTACGGCGGCGTCCAGGCCCCCGACGGCCTCGACGTGCCGGCGCTGCTCGCCCACGTGGCCGCGACGGGGACGGTGGTGGGGTTCGGTGGCGGCGACCCGATCGACAACACCGCGCTGCTCGCGCTCGACGTCGACGTGCTGGTCCCGGCCGCTGTCGAGGGCGTCCTCGACGAGGAGACCGCGGCCACCGTCAAGGCGCGCTGGGTGGTCGAGGGCGCGAACGGCCCCACCACGGAGGCCGGCGACCAGGTGCTCGCCGACCGCGGCATCGTCGTGGTGCCCGACATCCTGGCCAACGCGGGCGGCGTGGTCGTCTCGTACTTCGAGTGGGTGCAGGCCAACCAGGCGTACTGGTGGACGGAGCCCGAGATCGAGGAGCGGCTCGAGCAGCGCATGCTGGCCTCCTACGCCAACGTCGCGCACGTCTCGCGGGCGGAGGGCCTGAGCCTGCGCGACGCAGCGCTCACCATCGGCGTCAAGCGGGTCGCCGAGGCCCACCAGATCCGCGGGTTGTACCCCTGATCGGCCTGTGCCCCAGATCGGTGTGACGTCGCGCCGGGCCGGCGCCGTCGGGAAGCACAGCAGCCCCGACGGTGTTGGCCCGGTGTGACCAGCACCCGCACCACCCCGTTGTCCGTGCTCGACCTCGCCCCCGTCAGCGCCGGCTCCACCAGCCGCGACGCGCTGCTGGACTCCACCGCCCTGGCCCGCCGCGCCGACGAGCTCGGCTACTCGCGCTTCTGGGTGGCCGAGCACCACTCGATGCCGGCGGTGGCCTCGACCAGTCCCGCAGTGCTCATCAGCCACCTGGCCAGCGCCACCCGCCGGGTGCGGGTCGGATCGGGCGGCGTGATGCTGCCGAACCACCCGCCGCTGGTGATCGCCGAGCAGTTCGCCATGCTCGAGGCGCTGCACCCGGGGCGGATCGACCTGGGCATCGGGCGGGCGCCCGGCGCCGACCCGATGACGGCGGCAGCCCTGCGCCGCACCGTGGAAGGGCTGGGCGCCGAGGACTTCCCGCGCGAGCTCCGGGACCTGCGCGCGATGCTGGGCCAGGAGGACGCGGGCCGGGCGAGCAGCGCCGCGCGTCGGCTCATCGCCACGCCGGTCCAAGAGTCGACGCCGCAGGTGTGGCTGCTGGGCTCGAGCCTGTTCAGCGCCCAGCTCGCGGGCGAGCTCGGGCTCCCGTTCAGCTACGCGAGCCACTTCGCGACGGGCCGCACCCTGGAGGCCGCGGCCGCGTACCGGGCCGCGTTCCGCCCGTCGGCGGTGCTGGACCAGCCGCACCTGATGGTGTCGGCCTCGGTGATCGTCGCGGGCTCCGACGAGGAGGCGGAGTACCTCGCCGGGCCCAGCAGGGTCATGTCGCTCAGCCTGCGCAGCGGCCGCCTGGGGCCCGTGGTCTCCCCCGACGAGGCGCGTGAGCTGCTGGCCGCGCTCGACCCGCAGGCGGCCCGGGACTTCTTCGCGCAGTCCCCCGGCACCCAGGTCGCGACCACCGCCGAGCGGGCCGTCGCCGAGCTCGACGACCTGGTCGCGCGCTCGGGGGCGGACGAGCTGCTCGTCACGAGCACGACGCACGACCTGGCAGCCCGGGTCCGCACCCTCGAGGCGCTCGCCGAGGGCTGGGGCCTGACGCCCTCCGGCCAGGAGTCCTCACCGGCGTCCGGCGCAGCCGATCCGGCGTCCGCCGCGGCCGCCGTCTGAGCGGCTGTCCGCCCCGGTCGAGCCGGCCGGGGCGGACGCGGCGGCTCAGGCCTCGCGCGGCTGCCGGTCTGCCCACTCGGCGAGCGTGACGCGGGGCCCGGTGTAGAACGGGACCTCCTCGCGCACGTGCCGCCGGGCCTGCGTGGCGCGCAGCTCCCGCATGAGGTCGACGATCCGGTGCAGCTCGTCGGCCTCGAAGGCCAGGATCCACTCGTAGTCGCCGAGGGCGAACGCGGCCAGGGTGTTGGCGCGCACGTCGGCGTAGTCCTTGGCGGCACGGCCGTGCTCGATGAGCATCTCGCGGCGCTCCGCGTCGGGCAGCACGTACCACTCGTAGGAGCGGACGAACGGGTAGACGCACAGGTAGTCGCGCGGCGCCTCCCCGGCGAGGAAGGCCGGGATGTGCCCGCGGTTGAACTCGGCGGGCCGGTGCAGGGCGACCACCGACCACACGGGCACGACGTGGCGGCCGAGCACGCTCGCGCGCAGGCGCTCGTAGGCGCCCTGGACCGCCTCGATCGAGTCGCCGTGGAACCACACCATGAGGTCCGCGTCGGCGCGCAGGCCGGCGACGTCGTACCAGCCGCGGACGACGAGGTCCCCGGGCGCGGCGCCGTCCATGGTGATCGCGGCCTCGGCCTCGCGCACCAGCTGGGCGCGCTCCTGGTCGTCCTCGGGGAGCGCCTCCTCGAGCGCGTACACCGAGAACATCGCGTAGCGGATCTCGGAGTTGACGGTCTCAGCGACCTCTGCGGAGTGGCCGCCCTCGGGCGCCCCTGCGTGTGCCGTGCTCATGCGTGCTGTGCTCCTGTCGTCGCGTCCGCCAGATCGTCCTGGACCGGGTCCGATCCGCACGCCGCGGGGATCCCGCTGTCCTGCCCCGCCCGCATGCGGCAGCACCCGGGCCGGCACACGTCCGGCCAGACGCCGAGGGTACCGGCGGACACCCGGTCGACCTCCTCGCCGCGCTCCGCGGCCGCGCGCTCGAGCACCAGGTCCACCAGGCCCTCGACGAACGGCTGGCGGGTGGAGACGGACCCGGCGCGCACGGCGGCCACCCCGGCCTCGCGAGCCGTCTCGAGCGCCTCGGTGTCGAGGTCGAAGGCGACCTCCATGTGGTCGGAGACGAAGCCGATCGGGGACAGCACGACGGCCCGCATGCCCGCCGCTGCCCGCTCGCTGATCAGGTCGTTGACGTCGGGCTCGAGCCACGGCTGGCTGGGCGGGCCCGACCGCGAGCAGTACGCGAGGGTCCACTCGACCTCGGTGTCGAGCCGCTCGCCGACCTGCGCGGCGACGAGCCCCGCGACGTCGAGGTGCTGGGCGCGGTAACTGGGGGCCTGGGCGCCCGACGCCTCCTCCATCGTGTCGGGGATCGAGTGCGTGACGAACACCAGCGGCGCGCTGACCGCGAGCGTCGCGACGTCGCTGCCGGTCTTCTCCGCGAGCCGCTCGTAGGCCTCGACGACGGCGTCGGCGTTGGCCCGCACGAAGCCGGGGTGGTTGAAGTAGTGGCGCAGCTTGTCGACGACGATCCCGGCGCTGCCGTCGTCCCCGGTCGGGGTGGTGGCGCCCATCTCGACGAGGGTCGCGGCGAGGTTCTCCCGGTACTGCCGGCAACCGGAGTACGAGCCGTAGGCGCTGGTCACGATCGCGAGCACGCGTCGCGCGCCGGCCGCGCGCAGCTCGGTGAGCGCGTCGACGGTGTACGGCTCCCAGTTCCGATTGCCCCAGGCCACGGGCAGGTCGACGCCGCGCCGCTCGAGCTCGGCCCGCAGCGCGTCGACCAGCGCGAGGTTCTGCTCGTTGATGGGGCTGCGGCCGCCGAAGTGGGCGTAGTGCTCGCCCACCACGGCCAGCCGCTCGTCGGGGATGTTCTTGCCGCGCGTCACGTTCCGCAGGAAGGGCAGCACGTCCTCAGGGGCGTTCGGGCCGCCGAAGGAGTACAGCATCAGGGCGTCGTACGGCGCGGTGGAGGTCGGGGGCACGGTCGTCGAATCCACCACTGCATCATGGCATCGGCGCCTGGTGGGCCGACGTCCGGGATCCCTGTCCCGCGGCGTGAGATTGTCGAGACACGCCGTCAGATCGGCTCGGCCCCTCTTCGGGACGTCAGCTGCCTGGCGTTGACGACGTGCCTGCCCAGGGCTGTTGGTGAGCACCAATGGCCGGGCGGGGCGTGGACCTCCGCACGGCGACCCGCGACGACCCACGACGGTGCGCGTCGCCGTGGGTCGTCGTGGGTCGCCGTGCGAAACTGCCCCGCCTTGCTACACCTTCCGGACAAACCGGTCAAGCGCCTGGGGAGGCGTGCCCGCCGTCACGCACCCCCGGATGCGGGCGCCCCACCCTGCTCCTACCGTCATTGGGTGGGTCGACACGACGATCGAGGGAGCGCGGCACGGTGCAGACGATCGACCCCGGGGCTCTCATCGGGTGCGTGCTCGGCCATCGGTACCGCCTGGACGCCCCTCTGGGGCACGGCGGGATGGGCGCGGTGCTCCGGGGAACCGACTCCCGGCTGACACGACAGGTGGCGGTGAAGGTGTTCTCCCTGGACGGGGTGGCGCCGCGCGAGATCCGCCGGTACGCCGACGAGGCGCGGATGCTCGGCAGCCTCTCCCACCCCGGTCTGGTCGCCCTGCTCGACGTCGGCGCCGACCTCGGTCCCGGAAGCGAGCCGCTGGCCTTCCTGGTGATGGAGCTCGTGGAGGGCCGCACGCTGCGCGACCACATCGACGCGGGCCCGCTGCCGCCCGCCGAGGTCGCCGACGTCGGGCGCCAGCTCGCGGAGGCGCTCGGGCACGCGCACGCCGTCGGGGTGGTGCACCGCGACCTCAAGCCCGCCAACGTGCTCATCGCGCAGGAGGCGGTGCTCAGCGGCGATGCCGAGGCGCCATTGACCTCGACCAAGCTCGCCGACTTCGGCATCGCGACACCCGTGGGCAGCCAGGGCGCCGCGGGCGCGGGTGACGGCCCGACCTTCGGCACGGCGAGCTACCTCAGTCCCGAGCAGGCCCTCGGGCAGCCGCTCGGCCCCCAGTCCGACGTCTACTCGTTGGGCCTGGTGCTGCTCGAGTGCCTCACGGGCCGGCGCGCCTACCCGGGCGAGGCGCTCGCCAGCTCACTGGCGCGACTGCTGGACTCCCCGGAGGTGCCCGAGAGCCTGGGGCCGACGTGGTCCGCGCTGCTGCGGGCGATGACGGCCACCGCGCCGGAATCCCGGCCGACCACAGCGCAGGTCGCCGAGGAGCTCAGGCGCCTGCGCCGCCCCGCGATCTGGGACCGGGTGGCGGCCCGCCTGGGCTGACCCCCGCGAGCCGGGCTGCGGCCGGCGACGGGCGCCGTCGCGCGGATCCGACGGCGACGCCGCGCGGTCAGACGTGCGCGGGGTGCATCGCCGCGAGCTCGTCGACGATCTGCGCCGCCCAGGCGGCGACCGCGTTGAGATCACGGTGGTCGCCCTCGCGGGCTCGCGCCCCTGAGATCAGGGCGCGCTCGGCGAACGTCAGCTCGCTGCGGATCAACCGGCCCGCGAAGCTGCGATGGGCCCGGGCGCCGAGGGTCTCACGGAGCTGCTGCACCTCGTGGGGGGAGTTCGCCGACGCGGCAGGCTGCGTGGCCAGCCCTGACGACAGCATCCACACGGGCCGGTTCACCAGGTCGTGGGCGCAGCGCTCGGCGAGCGCTCGCGCCGCCGGCAGCCAGTGGGCGGTGTACACGGCCGAGCCGAGCACCACCGCGTCGTAGTCGCGGACCTCGGAGACCATCTCGGGGTCGAGCTCGTCGACATCGTGGCCCGCCTCGGTGAGCACTCGCGCGACCACCGAGCCGATCTCGCGCGTGGCCCCGTGCCGGGACGCCACTGTCACCAAGATCCTCATCGCGTGCACCTCCTGCTCGTGTGTGCCCTGCCCCCGCAGCCAGGCCCTGGTGAACATCGTCCGTCTCGTCCGGACACCTCGCGTGGGCCGGAGGTCCCCTTCGTCCACCGACGCCCCCCTCGCGACCAGGGGCGCGGCGCGCGGGACCCGGACGAAAGGGTCATGCTGAAAGGGCCCCGCCGTCACCCTTCTCCGGGCGCCTCGAGCGTCCGGCCGAGCGATCGGCGGGCCGTCGTCAGGGAGCCCAGATGAACCCTCGACCCGCCGCGCTGGCGGCCGCCGTCCTCGCCGTCCTGCTGCTGCTCGGCTCGTGCGCGCCGGGCGTGGAGACCCGGCCCCGGGGCGCGATGCCCGTGGTGAGGGGAGAGCCGGGAGGCCGGCCCACGCTGGACTTCCCAGCGTCCGGGCCGCCGCAGGGCTTCGCCACGGAGGTCGTCGAGCCAGGGCACGGCGCCGTGGTCCACCCGGACGACCTCGTGCTGGTGCGCCACCTGGCGCAGGCGTGGGACGGCCCCGAGGTCGACAGCTCGTACGGCGAGGGCTCCCCGGTCGTGGCGTCACTGCCCGGCCTGCCGGCGGGGTGGGCCGAGTCGCTGACGGGGTTGCGCGTCGGATCCAGGGTCCTGATGTCAGTACCGCCGGAGATCGGCTACACGCCGCCGGGAGGCGCCGCCGTCACAGGCGCCGACGACGACGTCATCGTGCTGGTCGTGGACGTGGTCGGCGCGTACGGGCGCTCCGCCGGAGGGGAGGCGGACGCCCGTCCGGACCCCGCCGCCGCGGGAGCGGTGGCCCCCCGGGTCAGCGGCGCCCTCGGCGGCCCCGCGAACGTCACGGTGCCCCCGGGCTCGCCGCCGCCGACGACGGTCGTGACGACTGTCCTGGCGCGCGGCACCGGCCCCTCGGTGTCCCCCGGCCCCGTGATCGTCCAGTACGCCGCCGTGGACTGGGAGGGCGCGAGCGCCGGGAGCTCGTGGGAGTCGGGCGCCCCGGAGCAGTTCTTGGTCTCCCCGGCGGATCCGGCGTTCGCAGGGCTCGCCGGCGTCCCGATCGGGAGCCGGGTGCTCGTCGAGCTCCCCGGCGAGGGCGCGGGCAGCCCTGCGACGGCGATCGTGATGGACCTCGTCGGCCAGCCCTAGGCCAGCGGCGCGTCGCAGCACGGCGCGCGGGCGGCTCGTGCCCAGAACCGCGGACCCTCCCGGCCGCACGTCGTACGCTGTGCCGATGCAGAACGGGGAAGGTCGCACCACCTACGTCCTGGTCGACGGCGAGAACATCGACGCCACACTCGGCTCGTCGATCCTCAACGGCAGGCCCACCCCCGAGCAGCGCCCGCGATGGGAGCGCATCCTCGACTTCGCGGAGCGCACCTGGGGCAACCCGGTCAAGGGACTGTTCTTCCTCAACGCCTCGAACGGCACCATGCCGATGTCGTTCGTGCAGGCCCTCGTCGCGATCGGCTTCCAGCCGATCCCCCTCGCCGGGGAGAGCTACGAGAAGGTCGTCGACATCGGCATCAAGCGCACCCTGACGGCGCTGGCGGCCCGGGACGGCGACGTGCTCCTCGCGTCCCACGACGGCGACTTCATCCCCGAGGTCGAGGACCTGCTCGGCGACGACCGCCGAGTCGGCCTCCTCGCGTTCCGCGAGTTCACCAACGCGGGGCTCGCGCAGCTGCTCGACCGAGGCTTGGAGATCTTCGACCTCGAGAGCGACGTCAAGGCGTTCAACGTGCAGCTCCCCCGCCTGCGGATCATCCCGCTCGACGAGTTCGACCCGCTGCGCTACCTCTGAGGTCAGCCGCCGAACGCGGCGGCGAGGAACCCGTCCATCTGGTCGAGGACCTGCGGGCCGGTGCCGGCGAGGAGGATCGCGACGCCGTGCGCGCTGCCGGGCAGCTGGACGTAGGTGGCCGGGTCGTCGGCGCGGGCCACCTGCTGCGACTCGGACGCGCGGATCGACCCGTCGGTCTCGCTGGCGACGACGAGCAGCGGTCCCGTGTAGGCGCTGCCGGCCGAGGTGGCGTCATGGCCTTCCACCTCCACGCCCGGGCTCAGGGCGATCACACCGACGGGGGCGGGGCGCAGATCGTCCGCGAGCGCCGCGACGACACCAGCCCCCTTGGAGGCGCCCACCAGGGCCACATCCTCCGCACCCTCGCCCCGCAGCACGCCGACGGTCGCCTCGAGCGACGCGCCACCGTCCTCGCCCCACGCGAACGACGCCACCCGGTACCCCTGGTCCGCGTACCGCACGAGCTGGTCCGCCCACTGGCAGAAGGTCGCGCCGAGCTGCGGTGCGAACACGATGCCCCTGCTGCCCTCTCCGATCGTGACGACGATCGTCGGGTCCGCCTCGCTGCCCGCGACGACCGCCCGGGCGGCGCCTGGGAGGCAGTCGGGCGTGTCGACCGCCCGGACGGCGGCCTCGGTGGGGTCTGGGGACGCGGTCGCCGACGCCTCGGGCGCGGCTGAGGCGCCGCACCCGCTCAGGGCTGCGAGGACCGGCAGCACGACCACGAGCTCGGCGATGGGGCTGCGGCGCGACGACATGCCGGATTCATAGCGCTCGCGGGATCCGCCGCGCCAGAGGCCTCACCCGTCCGCGCGGCGCGGGGTGCGGGGTACGGGGTGCGGGGTGCGACTACCGCGTGCCGGTGGAGTGCCGCGTGCCCGGACGACGACGCCCGCCGGGGCCCGGCTTGTCGCGACGACGCCCGCCGGGCCATGCTCGCGGGATGACAGCGGCACTGGCCCTCCTGCGGGGCGTCAATGTGGGCGGGCGTCGCAAGGTCCCGATGGCGGACCTGCGCGCCATCGTGGAGTCCTTCGGCCACAGCGAGGTGGCCACGCTGCTCAACAGCGGGAACGTCGTCTTCGCCGCCTCGGGGGGCGCGGAGTTCGACGCCGCCGCGGCCGCCGCGGACATCACCGCCGGGGTGCGTGGGCGGCTCGGGCTGGAGGTCGACGTCGTGGTGCGCACAGCCGCCCAGGTGGACGCGGTGGTGGCGGCCAACCCGTTCGTCGAGGCGGCGCGGACCGATCCGTCCCACCTCGTGGTGGTGTTCTACTCCGACCCGGTCCGCGACGCGGTGCTCGACATGAGCCGGCACGGCTCCGAGCAGGTGGTGTGGGACGGCGCCCAGGCCTACGTCACCTACCCCGAGGGGATCGGCCGGTCCACGCTCACCGCCGACGCGCTCGACCGCGCCGCGGGGCAGCCCGGGACCGGCCGGAACTGGCGCACCGTGCTCGCCCTCCAGGAGCTGCTGCTCGCGCGGGCCTGACCGCCGGGCTAGGTTGGCGACATGGCCACCGTGTTCTCGCAGATCATCTCAGGAGCGATCCCGGGCCGCTTCGTCTGGGCGGACGACGTCGCCGTCGCCTTCACCACCATCGCGCCGATCGCCGACGGGCACACTCTCGTGGTCCCGCGCGAGGAGATCGTCCAGTTCATCGACGCGCCGACGGACGTCCTCGCGCACCTCGTGCAGGTCGCGCAGACCATCGGGCGGGCGCAGCAGCAGGTGTGGGACTCCCCGCGCGTCGCCCTGGTGACCGCCGGCTTCGAGGTGCCGCACCTGCACCTGCACGTGCTGCCCGCCTGGGACGAGCAGAGCCTGACGTTCGCCAACGCCCGCCACGATGTGCCCGCCGCGGAGCTCGACGCGGCGGCCGAGCAGGTCCGCGAGGCGTTGCGCGCCCAGGGGCACGGGGACCACGTGCCCGCCCGGCTCACCGACCCGGCCGTCTAGCGCGCCGGTCCGCCGCCCGCCGCAGGTCGCCGACGAGCGGGACCGACTCCCCGTCAGTCCCCGAGTTGGGCGAGCCGCAGCACGCGGGCGTCGGCGGCCACGACCCGGTCGGCCTCGGCGAGCAGCGAGGCGGGGGTGTCGGCGCCCGCCCGCATGAACCGCCCCGACAGCACGTCGAGCTCGCCGTTGGCGAGCGCGAGCACCAGCTCGACGACGGCCTCGACCGGGGTCCAGTCGCTGCGGTCGTCGTGCGTCGGCATCGACGCCGTCATGTCGGTGCGGACCACGCCGGGCGCCAGGTCGAAGACCCGCAGGCCCTGGTCGCGGTACTGGGCGTCGAGCAACCGGGTCAGCCGGGCCAGGGCCCCTTTGCTGATCGCGTACCCCGTGTAGGCCTCCATCGGGCGGTGCCCCGCGCCCGAGTTCAGGTTGACGACGCGTCCGGAGCCGCGGGCCAGCATCCCGGGCAGCACCGCGTGGGTGACCAGCAGCGGGCCGCGGACGTTCGTCTCGATGACCCGCCACATCTCGTCGGGGTCGTCCTGCGCGAACGGGCCCTCGGTGGACTCGACGACCCCGGCGTTGTTGACCAGCAGGCCCAGCCCGCCATGCGGCTCGAACGCACGGAGCACGTCCTCCACCGCGGTCGAGACGGCGTCCCGGTCGACGAGGTCGGCGACGGCGACGGGCGCCATGACCCCGAGCGACCGGCACTCCGCCGCGACCTCGTCGAGGCGTGATCGGGTGCGCCCCACGAGAGCGACTGACCAGCCGGCCGCGGCCAGCCCGAGGGCGATCGACCGCCCGATCCCGCGTCCGGCGCCGGTGACGAGTGCTGTCTGAGGTGTGTGGGCCATGCGCTCATCGTCGCGCATCCGGCGGGCGCGCGACTCGCCCGGCCCGCCCCTCGCCGGTGGCGCGCGACCGTTGCGGCCACGGTCCCGGCCTGGAAGTTTGAGGGGGACGTGTCGCCGGACGGAGGTGCCACCGTGGTGTCTGACAGCCCTGGCCCGCCGCTGCGGATGCGGCTGCCGAGCGTCAACCCGGGCGTCCTGCGCTTCCTGGCCACGGAGGCGGGCAGCGCGGTGTTCCTGCTCGCGGCGACGATCGTGGCGTTGATGTGGGCGAACTCGCCCTGGTGGGCGTCGTACGAGGCCGTGTGGTCCACGCCCGCCGGGGTGTTCGCCGGGGACGCGAGCTGGCGGCTGGACCTGCGCGACTGGGTCAACGACGCCGCGATGGCGGTCTTCTTCCTGGTCGTGGGCCTCGAGATCAACCGCGAGGTGACGAGTGGGGAGCTGCGGGACCGCCGCACCGTGGCGGTGCCCGCCCTGGGCGCGCTCGGGGGGATGGCCGTCCCGGCGCTGCTGTACCTGGCGTTCACCTCCGGCACGGACGCCGCGCACGGGTGGGGCATCGTCATGTCCACCGACACGGCGTTCCTGGTCGGCATCCTGGCGTTGTTCGGGCCGGCCTGCCCGGACCGGCTGCGGCTGTTCCTGCTGACCTTGGCCATCGTGGACGACATCGGCGCGATCACCGTGTTGGCGGTCTTCTACACCGACGAGATCAGCCCGGTGGCGTTGGCGTCCGTCGGCCTCGTCCTGGTGGGCATCGTGCTGCTCCGCTGGATGCGCGTGTGGCGCTTGGCCCCCTTCGTCGTGGCCGGACTGCTGCTCTGGGCCGCGGTGCTGGCCGCCGGGGTGCACCCGACGCTCGCTGGCGTGCTGCTGGGCCTGCTGATCCCCGTGCGCCCCTCGGCGCGCGAGCACGTCGACGTCGTCGCCCGGTACGCGGACCACCTCGCCGAGGAGACCACCGCCGACCGCGAGCACCTCACCGAGATGGCGGCGCGCGCCGCCGTGCCCGCCGGCGAGCGGCTGCAGCGCGCGCTGCACCCGTGGAGCGCCTACGTGGTGGTCCCGCTGTTCGCGCTCGCGAACGCGGGCGTCCACCTGGACGCCGAGTCGCTGGGCGCCGCCGCGTCGTCGCGGGTGACGCTCGGCATCGTGGTCGCGCTCGTCGTCGGGAACGTGGTGGGGATCTTCGGCGCGTCGGCGTTGGCGATCCGCCTGGGGCTCGGGGACCTGCCCGGCAGGGTCCGCTACGGACACCTGCTGGGCGGCGCGATGCTCGCGGGCGTCGGGTTCACCATCTCGCTGTTCATCACCGAGCTCGCGTTCGGGGAGACCTTGCTGCGCGACGAGGCGAAGGTCGGGGTGCTCGTGGGATCCCTGGTCGCCGCGGTGCTGGGCACGCTCGTGCTGCGGGTGCTGGGCCAGCGGCTGCCGCTGTGCAGCCCGGAGTCGGACGCCCCGCCTCCGCTGCCGCCGCTGCCGTGGCGCAACGTGTGAGGGGGTTCAGCCCTGCCGGTCGAGCCCAGTCGCCGTCCGAAGGTCGTTGAGCGCGATGCGCCCGGTGTACAGCTCCCCGTCGATGAACAACGTCGGGGTGCCCCGGACGCCCGCCTCGACGCCCGACCGGTAATCGCGGTCGACCACCCCGGCGTACTCCTGCGCGGCGGGCCCCGCCGCGCTGTCCGGGTCGACGCCCGCGGTGTGGGCGTAGCGGCGCAGCGACGCGTCGTCGAGGGCGTCCTGGTGGGCGAACAGCTCGTCGTGCATCGCCCAGAACCTGCCCTGCGCGCGCGCGGCCTCCGCGGCGAGCGCCGCCGCCAACGCGTGCGGGTGGACCTCGAACAAGGGGAACTCCTGCCAGACCAGCCGCACCAGGCCGCCTGAGCCCTCGACGAGGCCGCGCAGGATGGGCGCCGCCGCCCGGCAGTAGGGGCACTCGAAGTCCCCGTACTCGACCACGGTGACAGGCGCGCCCTCGTCGCCCCGGAACTGGTCAGTCGCCATGGCCGCCTCCCCCGCCCAGCATGGCGCCCGCGCCCGGGCCGCGCCGGGCGGCTGCCGCCTTGCCGCGGAGGGCAGAGCCTGGTCTGCTGGTCGGGAGGTGGGTCTGCTCAACCCCTGGGGAGGGTTCCATGCCAGCACCGACCGTTCTCCTCGTGCACGGCGCGTTCGCCGACGGGTCCAGCTGGTCCCGGGTGATCGACCGACTACAGGCCGAGGGGGTGTCCGCGCAGGCCCTCGCGAACCCGCTGCGCGGGCTCACCCACGACGGCGAGTACGTCGCGAACGCCGCGGCGCAGGTCGAAGGGCCCGTGGTGCTCGTTGGGCACTCGTACGGCGGCCCGGTGGTGACGTACGCCGGCGGCAGCGCGCCCAACGTGACGGCGCTCGTGCTCGTCGCGTCGTTCGGCGTCGACTACGGCGTGTCGGCGCTGGGCTCGGTCGCGGAGTTCCCCGAGTCCGAGCTCAACACCGCGCTCGAGCCACGGGCCTACCCCGGGAGCGAGAGCCCCGAGCTGTACATCCGACGGGACCGGTTCCACTCGGTGTTCGCCGCCGACCTCCCCGAGGAGGAGACCGCGCTGCTGGCGGCGACGCAACGGCCGGTGGCCCTGGCCGGGTTGAACGACGTGCTGGAGGTCGAGCCGGCCTGGAAGACGATCCCGGTGTGGTTCGCGGTCGCCACGCAGGACCACACGATCGACCCCAACTCGCAGCGGGCCGCCGCGGCGCGCCTCGGCGCCACGACGGTGGAGGTCGAGGGGTCGCATGCGATCGCCCTCTCGCAGCCCGACGCCGTCGCCGCGCTGGTGCTCGCCGCTGTGCGGGCTCAGGGGTGAGCGGGGTCGTCGTCCTCTGCGCGCTCGCCGAGGTGCAGCACGCAGTGGTGGGGCTCGACGAAGCGCTCAAGCCACTCGGCGACGATCGGCCCGTCGTGCTGCTCCAGGACCCCGCGGCTGAGGCCCAGGTGGACCTGGCAGACGACATCGGAGGACTGCCCCACGAGGTCGATGAAGGGGCAGCGGTGCAGGTGCATCTTCAGGGCGTCCGGATCGGCCTCGGGCGCGAAGCCCAGCGCCTCCAGGTGCCGGCGCAGCTCGTCGAGCTGTTGGCGCGCCTCCTCGGCCCGTGCCACGACGGCGTCGTGCTCCGAGGGCGGCTCCTGGTCGGCGAGCTGGGCCGCCCAGGCGCGGCCGCACCGCTCAGCCGGCGCGTCCGGCTGCGGCACGCACGCGCGACCGGCGTCGGGCGGGGTCGCGCCGGCAGTGGAATAGCCGGCGATGAGCGCGCGGATGAGCTGGTCCCGCGCCCGGGCGTCCCCCGGCTCCTCGAGCTCCCCGGTGCTGCTGTACAGGATCCGCGGGCGGCCTCGGGTGCGGCGGCGCTCGATCTCGGTCGTGACGAGCCCCGACTCGATGAGGCGGTCGAGGTGCTCGCGGACCGTGTTGACGTGCAGGCCGACCTCGGCCGCGATCTCGTCGGCCCCCAGCGGACGGCCCGCCTGCTGGAGCATGCGGACCATCGCCATCCGCTTGTCCGACGCGAGAGCGCGGTGCGCGCTGACCGGCTGACTAGGCATGCAACCCATTGTCCGGCGGCTGGACGGCCAGGTCGTAGGACCAGCGGCCCGGGCCTGCGAGGTCGCTACGGTGGCGCCATGGACTCCGCGCAGGCAACCGTCATCGTCGTCTCCGACAGGTGCTCGCGGGGTGAGGCGGAGGACCGGTCGGGCCCTCGCGCCGTCGACCTGCTGCGGGCCGCGGGCCTGGACGTCGGGGCGCCCGTGGTGGTGCCCGACGGCGCGGCCTCCGTCGCCACGGCCATCGAGGCGGCCCTCGCGGCGGGATCGCGCGTGGTGATCACCAGCGGCGGCACCGGCGTGACGCCCCGCGACCAGACGCCCGAGGGCACCCGCGGGCTGATCGACCGTGACCTGCCCGGCCTCGCCGAGGCGCTGCGGCGGGAGGGCCAGTCGCATGTCGCGACGGCCGTGCTCTCGCGCGGGCTCGCGGGCGTCACCGAGGGCGGCGCGCTCGTGGTGAACCTGCCGGGCTCGCCGCGTGCGGTGGAGCAAGGCCTCGGGGTGCTGACACCGCTGCTTCCGCACCTGCTCGACCAACTCGTGGGCGGCGACCATTGAGCCCGCGAGTCGCGCTCCCCGACCCGGCCGTCCGGGTCCCCGGCCCAGCCGCCGGACGCCCGCCGAACACGGCCTCGCCAGCCGCCGCGCCGCTCGTCGACACGTTCGGCCGTGTCCATCGCGACCTGCGCATCTCGCTCACCGACCGCTGCTCGTTGCGTTGCACCTACTGCATGCCCGCGGAGGGCGTGCCATGGATCGCCAGCCCTGACCTGCTGACCACCGCTGAGCTGGTGCGCGTGGCGGGGGTCGCCGTCGAGCAAGCGGGCATCGACGAGCTGCGGCTGACCGGCGGCGAGCCGCTGCTGCGGCCCGACATTGTCGAGGTGGTCGCCGCCCTCGCCGGCCTGCGCGGCCCGCACGGCTCCCCGGAGATCTCCCTGACGACGAATGGGCTGCGGCTGCCGAGGCTCGCGGGACGGCTGGCGGACGCCGGCCTGGCCCGGGTCAACATCAGCATCGACACGCTGCGGCCCGACCGCTTCCTCGCCCTGACCCGCCGCGACCGGCTGGCCGACACCCTCGCCGGCATCGAGGCCGCCGACTCCGCGGGGCTGCGGCCGGTCAAACTGAACGCCGTGGCCATGCGCGGGGTCAATGACGACGAGCTCGTCGACCTGGTGCGGTTCGCCGCCGAGCGCGGCTACGAGATGCGGTTCATCGAGCAGATGCCGCTCGACGCGGGCCACACGTGGGACCGCACGTCGATGGTGACGGGCCAGGAGATCCTCGAGCGGCTCGGCGCCGAGTTCGCCCTGAGCGCGCTGCCCGGTCGGGGCGCCGCCCCCGCCGAGCGATGGCTGGTGGATGGCGGCCCCGCCACGGTGGGGGTCATCGCGTCGGTATCCGCGCCGTTCTGCGGCGCCTGCGACCGCCTGCGCCTGACCGCCGACGGGCAGCTGCGCTCGTGCCTGTTCGCCCGTTCCGAGACCGACGTGCGCGCCCTGCTGCGCGGGGACGCGGACGACGCGGCGATCCTCGCGGCGTTCGCCTCGTGCGTGGCCGGCAAGCTGCCGGGGCACGGCATCGACGACCCGTCGTTCTTGCAGCCAGACCGCCCGATGAGCGCGATCGGCGGCTAGCTCGCGGCGGGCCGCGACCAGTTGTGCGGACCGCCCATGGCCATGTACCGGGCGTACCAGTCCGTGGCGAGGTCGTCGGCTCGATGGATCGCGTCCGTCAGCGGGCCGGCGCCGATGCCTGCCGCGTAGCCGACCAGGAACGCGGTCAGTGGCGAGGCCCCGGGGCGGCCGACGCTCCGGGCGGCGTGCTGCGCGAGCGCGGTCAGCGCCTGCTCGTCCACGACGCCCACGTCGACGCCGAGGTCGCGGGCCAGGGTGTGCACCCACGCGTCGAGCGGCGTCGTCGGGGGCTCGATGTGCCGGTCCGGCGGGACGTGGTCCGGGTGGGGTGTGGTTCCGGTCATGCTGCGCCTCCCCTGTCGCACATGCCCAGCCCTTCCATCGTGCCACGCGACGGCTCCCCGCGCCCCGGCCACCACGGGGTGCGGCCGCAGCGTGCGACCGGCCGCCGCACGACGGCCCAGCCCTCGGTCAGCCGCCGGTCAGCCGTCGATCCGGCGGACGTCCTCCCAGGTGTCGACGTCGCAGGACGCGGCGCCGTCGTCGACGAGGCGCTCGAGCCGCATCCGCCCGAGGAGGGATCGCACCGAGGCTCCACGCACCTCGCGCTCGGCTGCCAACCGGCGCAGGGCTGAGGCCAGCGCCGCCGCCCGGTACAAGCCGACGAGCGGCTGCTCCCGGCCCGCGCCGTCGACGACCATCACCCCGTCGCAGGCCGTGTCGTCCCGCCGCTCGGCGCCGACGCCCAGCAGCCGTGGCACCGCGCCGGCGACCAGCGGCACGTCGCACGCGAGGAGGAGGACCCAGCGCTCGGGACCCAAGTGGTCGAGGGCGCCACCGCTCAGTGCGGCGACCCCCGCCTCGATCCCCGCCACCGGCCCGCCGTCCGGCGGGTCCTCGAGCGTCAAGGCCACGCCGACAGGCACCTCGAGCGTGGGCGGCCCCACCACCACGACACTGCTGGCGCCCGGCACGGCGTCGAGCACGTGGGCGAGCATCCGGCGGCCCCGGACGACGACGTCCGGCTTCGAGGCGCCGCCGAGCCTGCTGGCGCGGCCGCCGGCGAGCACGATCGCGTCGTGGGGCAGCGCGTCCGCCGGGCCGTCCGCCGTCACGGTGCGATCCGCACGACAGCCACGTCGTCCCCGACGGCGACGGCGCCCACCTCGCGGGGCACGATCGCCAGGCCGTCGGCGACGGCGAGGGACGCGACGAGGTGCGAGCCGGAGCCGCGGATCGCGGCCGGGCGCACCTCGAGGCCGTCCTCCCCCTGCGTCAGCACGACGGGGATGTGCTGCTCGCGACCGGCGGGCGAGGTCCAGCCCTCGGTCGCGCGGGCCAGGAGCCGGGGGCGGTGCAGGGCGGCGCCGCGGAGGCCGCGCAGGGCGAGCAGCGCCGGCCGGACGAAGGCCTCGAAGGACACGAAGGCGCTGACCGGGTTTCCGGGGAGGGCGAGCACCGGGGTCCCGTCGTCGAGCCGGCCCAGGCCCTGCGGCTTGCCCGGCTGCATCGCGACGGGGACGAAGCGCATCTCGGGCAGCCCGATCAGCGCCTCCTTGACCACGTCGTAGGCGCCTTGGCTGACTCCGCCGGAGGTGAGGACGAGGTCGACGTCGGCGCGGCTGCTGAGGGCCGCGCGCAGGGCGTCCGGGTCGTCCGGCACCGCGCCGAGCCGCACGACGCTGGCGCCTGCGGCCCGCGCCGCGGCGGCGAGCAGGTAGGAGTTGGAGTCGGGGATCTGCCCGTGGCGCAGCGTCTCGCCGGGAACGACCAGCTCAGAGCCTGTCGACATGACCAGGACGCGGGGTCGCCGGTGGGCCCGCACGGCGGGTCGGCCGACGGCGGCGATGGCGGCGATCCGGTAGGGAGTCAGCTCCTGCCCGGCGCCCAGCACCAGGTCCCCCTGGGCCACGTCCTCGCCCGCGCGCCGCACGTGGGCGCCCAGCGCGGCCGGCGCGAAGATCGTCACGGCCCGGACTCCGGCGTCGGTCCTCTCGACGGGCACGATCGCATCGGCCCCGGGGGGCACCGGCGCCCCCGTCATGATCCGCGCGGCCACGCCGGGCGTCACGGCCGTCAGCGACTCCGCGCCGGCGGGCAGGTCCACCACCACCGGCAGCACCACCGGGTGCTCGGGCGAGGCGCCCGCCACGTCATGGGCCCGCACCGCGTACCCGTCCATCGCGGAGTTCGCGAACCGGGGCAGCGCCTCGGGCGCCGTGACGTCCTCGGCGAGCACGAGGCCGAGCGCCTCGTCGATCGGCGTCGTCACCGCTGGCAGCGCGCTGACCAGGGCCAGCACCTCCGCCAGGTGCTCGGCGACCGTGCGGGGACCCTCGTGCGTCGGCATGCCGCCCACGCTATCCGTCGCCCACGGACACTCGTAGGACCCTGGTCGGTCCACGCGCGGGCGGGCTCGGCGTCAGCCCTGGGAGCTCGCGTCGTGCCGGGGGTTCATGTTGCGCGGATCGGCGTCGGTGTCGTCGGCCGGATCGTCCGACGCGCTCCCCTGGGCGCTGTCGCCTGATCGGGGGTTCATGTTGTCCGGGTCGCCGTCGGTGTCGTAGTCGACCGGGACCCCCGGCGCGGACGCGGGTTCGGGAGCGGTGCTCCCGCTGGGCGGTGTGGAGTTCATCTCCTCACGCTGTCACCGATCTCACAACGCCGCACCTGACGGGCGCCGGTCAGCCGCGCAGGGCCACCTGGCGCGCCAGGACCGCGAGGCGTCTCAGCTCGTCGAGCTGGCGGTCCGCGGCGAGCGCGAGCTCTTCGAGGATCTCGGGATCGAGCCCCAGCTCCGGAGACCACTCCTGCAGGGACCGCCACAGCGAGTGCTTTCCCGACACCGCCGACTGCATCAGGTCGAGCTCGACCAGCGCGGTCAGCGGCGACCTGCTCACGACTCGGCCGTTCGGCTTGAGCCGGCCCAGGTGCTCGCCCGCCCAGAGGGCCGCCAGCTTGGCCTTGCGCACCGGCACGCCCAGCCGCTCCGTGGTGTCGATCAGCCACTCGCGCTCGGTGGTGATCTCCGCCGCGATGTCCCGCAGGGTCGGCCCGAGCGGGGTGTCGCCCCAGGTGTCCGCCATGTGGCGGATCCGGGACACGCCAGCGGTCGCCCCGGCGATGTGGTCGTTCAGGTAGATGCCCAGCAGCCGTCGGTCCAGTGCCGCCATGCTCACTCGTCCGTGGTGCGTGGGTTGAGGTTGCCCGGCTCGGCGTCGGGGTCGGCGTCCGTGTCGGTGGGCGCGTCGGAATGGGCCGCGGCGCCGGTGCGGGGGTTGAGGTTGCCCGGGTCGGCGTCGGGGTCGAGGTCCGTGTCGTCGACGGCGCCGTGCGGGGCGTCGTGCTGGTCGGGGTGCTGGGAGTGCGTGTCGGAGTTCATGGCTCCACGCTGGCGCCGCCCGCGCTCCCGCGCACCCTGTGGGAGGCCGCGTGCCAGGGCCGTCGCCGGGACGCCACGGGCGTGACCACGGGATGACCGCAGTGCGGACAAAGATCCACACTGTGGTCAAGGTCATCCTACGATTCACCCGTGAGCTCTCAGCAGCCAGTGGATGTCGTCCTCGTCGGCGGCGGGATCATGAGCGCGACGCTCGCCGCGATGATCTCGACGCTCGAGCCCACCTGGAAGATCGAGATCCTCGAGCGGCGCCCCGCGCTCGCCGAGGAGAGCTCGAACCCCTGGAACAACGCGGGCACCGGGCACGCCGCCCTCTGCGAGCTCAACTACACCCCTGAGCGCCCCGACGGCACGATCGACATCTCCAAGGCCGTGGCCATCAACGAGCAGTTCGAGCTCTCGCGCGAGCTGTGGAGCTTCCTGCTGACCAGCGGACGGCTCCCCGACGACGCGTTC
The DNA here is from genome assembly GCF_024508335.1 of Cellulomonas chengniuliangii. Lineage (NCBI taxonomy): Bacteria > Bacillati > Actinomycetota > Actinomycetes > Micrococcales > Cellulomonadaceae > Cellulomonas > Cellulomonas chengniuliangii. The sequence goes on from NZ_CP101988.1 coordinate 2,680,768, forward strand.
CTCTCCCCCGCGCCGCACATGACCTTCGTGCGGGGCGCCGCCGACGTCGACTACCTGCGACGGCGCGCGGACGCGCTGCGGGCCCATCCGCACTTCGCCAACCTCGAGTTCACCACCGACCCCGAGGTCATCCGCGACTGGGCGCCGCTCCTGATGCTCGACCGCGACCCGGGCGAGCCGGTCGCCGCGACCCGGGCGCCCGAGGGCACCGACGTGGACTTCGGAGCCCTCACCCGCGCGCTCGTGCAGGACGTCGCCGACCGCGGCGCCACCGTGAGCCTCGAGCAGGAGGTGCGCGGCCTGCGCCAGCGTCGGGACGGCACGTGGCGCCTGCGAGTGCGGGACCTCCGGTGGAACGCCTCCCCCCGGCGGCGCACCATCGACGCGCGGTTCGTGTTCATCGGCGCGGGCGGCGGCGCCCTGCGCCTGCTGCAGAAGTCGGGCATCCGCGAGGCCAAGGGCTACGGCGGCTTCCCCATCAGCGGGCAGTTCCTGCGCACCACCAACCCCGACGTCGTGCGCCAGCACCAGGCCAAGGTCTACGGCAAGGCCGACGTCGGCTCCCCGCCCATGTCCGTGCCTCACCTCGACACCCGCATGGTCGACGGCCAGGCGGCCCTGCTCTTCGGCCCGTACGCCGGCTGGAGCATGAAGTTCCTCAAGCACGGCTCGCCGCTCGACCTGATCCGGACCATCCGGCCGGGCAACATCGTGCCGATGGCCGCCGTGGGCCTGCACAACCTCGACCTGCTGAAGTACCTGATCGGCGAGCTCACGGCCTCGCCCACCCGGCGCCTGCGCACGCTGCGCGCGTTCATGCCCACCGCGCACCCGCGCGACTGGGAGCTCATCACCGCGGGGCAGCGGGTGCAGGTCATCAAGAAGGACCGAGCGAAGGGCGGCGTGCTGGAGTTCGGCACCGAGCTGGTGGCCGCCGCCGACGGCACCGTCGCCGGCCTGCTGGGTGCCTCGCCCGGCGCGTCGACGGCCGTGGCCACGATGCTGGACCTGCTGGACCGCTGCTTTCCCGACCGCGCCGAGTCCTGGGCGCCGCGGCTGCGCGCGATGATGCCGGCGCTCGGCGGACAGGACTGGGACGACGCGCTCGCGCTCCACCAGATGGCCGAGGGCGACCAGGTCACCTCGGAGCACTGAGCCTCACCGGCGTGCCCTCGCCCCGGCCACGGCGACCGTGAGCACGAGCGCCGCCGCCACCCCGAGCGCCAACGCGACCCCGACCCGCAGCAGCAACGCCCCAGCCACTGCTCCCGCGCAGATGACGGCCACCGCCACGACGCGGCGCGGCCATCGGCTGGCGTCGCCCCCGCCCAGGTCGGCCGCGAGCCGGGTGATGGTCGAGGTCACCACGACCGTGGTGATGTCAGCCACGCCGACCTGGCGGGCCGCGGCGGCCTGCAAGCCCATCGCGGAGCTGAGCAGCGCGACCGTCCCGGCACGCACGGCTCCCCCGTGCTCCGGGGCCAGGGCGGTGAGCAGCGCCGCCACCCCGACCGCCGCCCCGGTGACCACGACCGCCACGGTGGTCTTCGGGGTCCAGTGCTGCGGGCTCCCCCGGAGCAGGCGCCCGCCGAGGGCGGCGCCGAGCGTGAACAGGAGCAGCGCCAGCGCGGGGCCGGCCACTGGGACCCCCGAGGCCCGGCCGAGGCCCATCCCCAGGATGAGCACGTTGCCCGTCATGTTCCCGGCGAAGACGGACCCCAGGTCCAGGTAGGCGGCGGCGTCGATCATGCCCGTGCTGAAGGTGAGCACGAACATCAGCGCGGGCTCGCGACGGGCCGGGTCCTGGGGCAGCGCGTCCAGCACGGGCGACCTCCCGAACGGCCGCGCCTTCCGGACGCGGCCCGAGGCGCGCGTCCCACGTCCGCCCGTGGCACGCCGCGGCCATTCCAGGCTAGGCCGCGCCCGCGCGACCCGCTCGAGCCCACACCGGATGCGACCGCGCCCTGGACGGCGTAGACCTGACGAGATGACGAGCCGACCGGACTTCCTCCCCCTGGGCAGCGGGTTCGTCGCTCTCGGAGACTCGTTCGCCTCGGGTCCTGGCATCCCGGTGCTGATCGATGTCGAGCGCGGGCGCTCGGACGGCAACTACCCTCACCTGGTCGCGGCGGAGCTCGGGCTCGCCCTCACCGACGCCACCTGCCGGGGCGCGTCGCTCGAGGACATGATCGACATCCCCGAGTCCGCGGGCGTCCGTGGCGCGCCGTTGCCCCGCCAGGTCGACTCGCTGCTGCCCGACACCCGCCTAGTCACGATCACCGCCGGCGGGAACGACGTGGGGTTCGTCGCGGCGCTCCGCACCTGGTCGGCTGTGCACGCCGCCGAGCGCGGCCAGCTGCCGCACGGCCGTGGCAGCCTCACGTCGCCGCCCCCGGAGCCCGTCGACCGGGCCCGTGTCGAAGAGTCGCTGCGGGGCGTCGCGCCGCGCCTGGGCGACCTGGTGACGGCGGTCCGCGTGCACGCGCCCGGCGCCCGCGTGGTCCTGGTGGACTACCTCACCGTGCTCCCGCCGCAAGGGGTGGAGGTGCCCGAGGCGCCCCTGACCCCGGACGAGCAGGAGTTCCTCTGGCACGTGGCGCACACCTTGGAGGACGTGACGGCGACGGTGGCCCGTGAGCACGGGGCGCTGCTCGTCCAGGCGTCGCGCGCGAGCCGCGAGCACCACGCCGGCTCGCCCGAGCCGTGGGTGGAGGGGTTCTTCCCAGGGCTCAACGTGCCGCCGTACCACCCGGACGCCGCGGGACACCTCGCGATGTCGAACCTCGTCGTCGAGGCGCTGACGGCGACGTCCTAGAAGGGCGGGGCAGGGCCGCGGACGACAGCCGCCCGCGACGGCGGTCAGGCCCGGTGGCGGTCCAGCTCAGCCGAGCGCAGGGTGCGCACCAGCAGGCCCGGCTCAGCGCCGAGCGTGGCCTCACGCACCCCGTCCGGCCGCCACACCCCCGCGCCGCCGATCGTCAGGCCGATTCCGCTGGGACCGACCTGGCCGGCCATCGCCGCGTACATCCGGTGGTCCATCGCCCGGGCGCCGTGGTGCAGGTCGAGGCGCCGCTCCTCGCCCTCGACGTACACCGACGAGGACACGTACAGGTCGGCCCCCGCGGCGGCGGCCTGGGCCGCGTGGGCCGGGTCGGCCATGTCGAAGCACACCGCGAGGGCGACGAGCCACCCGTCGACGTCGAAGGGCGGCGTCGGCGTCCCGGGCGTGAACAGGAGCGTCTCGGAGCCGTGGAGGCGCTCCTTGGGGTGCGCGTGCGCGCGCCCGTCCGGGGCCAGCACGAGCGAGGCGATCACCGGGCCGCCGCCGGCAGGCCGCACGGGCGCCCCGACGACCAGCCACACCCCCTCGGCGCGCGCCGCGTCGCGCAGCGGGTCCAGCCGCGGGTCGTCGACGCCGGAGAGCCAGCGGGCGCCGTCTTCGAGCAGGCTGAGGTCGTAGCCGACCAGCGACAGCTCGGGGAACACCACCAGCCGCGCGCCCGACGCGGCGGCCTGGGCCGTCATCGCCACCGCGTGCGCCGCGTTGGCGGGGACGTCGCCGGGCACCGGCGCGGTCTGGGCGAGGGCGAGGACGAGGTCGGGTCGCACGCGCACACCGTAGCGGCCCGCTCCGACGCGCCCACGGCGTTCTTCTACCGGCTGGTCAGAGACCGCGGAGCAGGTCCTCGAACGAGGTCGGGGCCGCGAACGGGTCCGATGGGGTGCGAGGCTCCCGTGCCGCGACCAGCGCGGCGAGCTCCCGCGCGCCGCGATCGACCCGCTGGTCGAGGGCTCCGGACTCGTCGGAGACGTCCTGCTGCGAGGTCGCGCCGAAGTCGGCGGTGGCCGCGAAAACGCCGGTGGGCACGGTCAACGCCCGCAGATACGCGAACAACGGGCGCATCGCGTGGTCGATCGCGAGCGAGTGCCGGGGCGTGCCCGCGGTCGCGCCGAGGAGCACGGGCGTCCCCGCCAACGCCCCCTGCTCCGTGACGTCGAAGAAGTTCTTGAACAGCCCCGAGTAGGAGCCGGAGAACACCGGGGTCACGGCGATGATCCCGTCGGCGTGGGCCACCGTGTCGAGCGCGGTGCGCAGCCCGCCCGCGGCGAAACCGGTCAGGAGCATGTTCGTCAGGTCGTGTGCCAGGAGGCGCACCTCCACCACCTCGACGTCGGCCTCGACGCCCAGTGCGCCGAGCTCGCGCACCGTCGCCGCGGTGAGCCGATCGGCGAGCAGGCGGGTCGAGGACGGCTCGCGCAGCCCGCTGGAGACGACGGCGATAGTGCGGCGGGTCATCGCGCGGCCTCCGGGGAGAGGCCCGTGACGTCGTCGACCAGGTGGGCGCGCTGCGCCTCGGGGCGGTCGCCCGCGGCGGCGACCCGCGCGGGGTGGGTGGGCGCGTCGGGCACATGGGCCGGCCGCCTGGCGGCGAGCTCCTTGCGCAGGACGGGCACGACCTCGCCCCCGAGAAGGTCGAGCTGCTCGAGCACCGTCTTGAGCGGCAGGCCGGCGTGGTCCATGAGGAAGAGCTGGCGCTGGTAGTCGCCCACGTGGTCGCGCATCGCGGCGTAGCGGTCGATGACCTCCTGCGGGCTGCCGACCGTGAGCGGGGTCTGCGCGGTGAACTCCTCCATCGACGGGCCGTGCCCGTAGACGGGGGCGTTGTCGAAGTAGGGGCGGAACTCGCGCTTGGCCTCCTGGCTGTTGGCCCGCATGAACACCTGCCCGCCCAGTCCGACGATCGCCTGGTCGGCGGAGCCGTGGCCGTAGTGCTCGAAGCGGCGGCGGTACAGCTCGACCATCTGCTGGGTGTGCTCGATGGGCCAGAAGATGTTGTTGTGGAAGAAGCCGTCGCCGTAGTAGGCGGCCTGCTCGGCGATCTCGGGGCTGCGGATCGAGCCGTGCCACACGAACGGCGGGACGCCGTCCAGCGGGCGGGGCGTGGCGGTGAACGACTGCAGAGGGGTGCGGAACTTGCCCTCCCAGTCGACGACGTCCTCGCGCCACAGCCGGTGCAGCAGCGCGTAGTTCTCGATGGCCAGGTTGATCCCCTGGCGGATGTCCTTGCCGAACCACGGGTAGACGGGGCCGGTGTTGCCGCGGCCCATCATCAGGTCCATCCGGCCGTCGGTGAGGTGCTGCAGGTAGGCGTAGTCCTCGGCGATCTTCACCGGGTCGTTGGTGGTGATCAGCGTGGTGGACGTGGAGAGCAGGATCCGCTCGGTCTGCGCGGCGACGTAGGCCAGCAGCGTGGTCGGCGAGGACGGGACGAAGGGCGGGTTGTGGTGCTCGCCGGTCGCGAAGACGTCGAGGCCGACGGCCTCGGCGTGCTTGGCGATGGTCACGGTGGCCTTGATGCGCTCCGCCTCGCTGGGCGTGCGGCCGGTGACGGGGTCGGTCGTGACGTCCCCCACGGTGAAGATGCCGAACTGCATCTGCGGCATGTGGGTGCTCCTGCTCTGTGAGGGTCGGGCGATCGGGCTTCGTCAAACACTCAACCACCGGGTTCTCCGATCGTCAAATCTTCAACTATCCACTGAACCGCGCGGGCCCTCGCGATATTCCCGCGCGGCACGACCGCTGGCCGACGCACGCGGCGGAGCCGCCGAGCTTGGGGATGGCCTGACCGATGTCGCAGCAGCCCGGCCTGCGGCATTGGTCAGACCATCCGACCGCGGGAGTGCTACCGTGCCGTCCCGCGCAGCCCGTGCCACCCACGCTGGACGAACAGGAGCACGCCGTGCCGACACCTGTCCCGCCGCTAGCACGCAGGCCTCCCAGCATCTCGGTCACCCTCGCCGCGCACCTCGAACGGCTCATCGCCACTGGCGAGCTGGCCCCCGGTCAACGCCTGCCGGGCGAGCGCGAGCTCGCCTCCCAGCTCGCCGTCTCCCGGGCCTCCCTGCGGGAGGCGATGTTCGAGCTCGAGTCCAAGCACCTCATCGAGCGCAGGCCCGGGCGCGGCACCGTCGTCGTCGAGACCTCCGCGGAGCAGCGCGACCTGCACGAGCTCACCGCCGGGTCGGAAGAGGGCGTGGCGACGGCCGACGCCGCCGAGCTGCGCCTCATCGTGGAGCCCTCCATGGCCGGGCTCGCAGCGCGCCGGGCCACCCCGGCGAACCTGCTCCAACTGCAGGACGTGCTCGACGCGTCGGCCGGGCCGCTCACCGCCTCCCGCTCTGTGGAGGTCGACCTCGAGTTCCACCTGCTGCTCGCCCACGCGGCGCGCAACCCGCTGCTCGCCACCCTGCACGGGCTGATGGGCGAGTGGACGCTGCCCGTCCGGCGCCGCTCCCACGCCACCAAGGCCGGCCGCGCCCGCTCGGTCGCCGGCCACCAGGAGATCTACGCCGCCGTCGCCGCGCACGACGCGGACGCGGCCACCGCGGCCATGCGCGCGCACCTGAACGACATCCACACGCTGCTGAAGGACGCCTGATGCCACGCCCCACCCCCGCAGGCCTGTACACCTCCGGCCTGCTGCTGCTGACCGCCGCCACCGGCTCCATCGACGCGGTGAGCTACCTGGCCCTCGACGGCGTCTTCACCGGCAACATGACAGGCAATGTGCTGTTCATGGCCTTCGCGCTGGTCGGGGTCAGCGGCATACCGCTCCTCAACAACGCGTTCGCGCTCGCCGGGTTCACAGTCGGATCGGTGGTCGGCGGGCGGCTCGTGCGGCGCGGACACCCTGTGGGCCTGCCGGTGCGCAGCGGATGGGTGCTGGGCGTGGGCGCCGCGGTGATCTTCGCTCTCGTGGGGGCTTGGGCGGCGATCGGCGAGCTCTCCTCGGTCGGTCAGATCACCATCACCGCGCTTCTCGCCGCCCTGATGGGCGCGCAGGTCGCGGCGGTCAAGCCGGTGGGCAACACCGAGATCACCACGATCGTGGTGACCAGCACGTTGGCCAACGTCACCCGGGAGAGCCGGCTCGGCGGCGGGCAGCAGACCCCCAGCCAGTGGCGGCACCGGTTCTTCGCCGTCATCTCCATGGGCGCGGGCGCCGCTGTCGGCGCGGCGATGCTGCGCCTCGCCGACGGACCGGTCGCCCTGGCGGTCTCCGGGGTGGTGTTCACGGCCGGAGTCGCGGTGCTGCTCGTCGCGCGCGCCGACCAGCGCCGTTCCGCGCGGCTCGCCCGCGAGGCCGCAGCGCAGACCACGGAACAGGTCGTCCCGGAGCCTTCGACGCGCACCCCGGCCACCGCTCGCTGACGCCCCGGGCGTGCCCTGGGCGTCAGCGGGCCCGCGGCGTCAGCCCGTCCTCAGGACACCTTGCTGCCCGGGCGGGCGTTCGGGGCCACCAGCACCTGCGCACGGCAGCGCACGTCGTCACGGCCGAGCACCTGGTGCAGGTCGGCGCTGGCCGCCTCGACGGCCGACGCGACCTCCTCGAGGTCCGCGGTGGGGTCGATCGTGATCCGGAGCCCTGCCACGAGCTCGCCCCGGTCGCGACTGAGGCTCCCCGAGGCCGCGCGCACGCCCGGTGTGCCGGCCACCGCGTCCGCCGCGGCCTGGGTGGCGCGGCCCCCGTCGATGGTCAGCGCCCCCGCAGAGCCCGAGCCCCGCAGGCGGAGCGGCCCGGTGGACCGGCGCGGGATGTGGGCGAGGAGCCACCACAGGCCGAAGACCACCAGGGCCACGCCCAGCGCCCCCAGGGCCCAGGGCCACCACGCCTGCTCGGCGAGGTCCGCCGCCGCGCTGGTGTCGAGCGCGTCGGGCGCCGCCGACCACAGGTCGTCGAGGTAGCCCGCCCACCACGCAACGACCGCTAGCCCACCGGCCAGCAGCACCAGGCCGAGCAGGAAGGCGGCGACCCTGTCCCAGCCGATCACCCCGCGGCTCATGTCATCCCCCCGGACGTCGACGAGGAGGGACGCGCCCTCACACTGACCTTGGGCGGCTTGGCCAGCGCCGCGAGCCGCGCGGTCACGACCTCGCGCACCCGGTCGCGGGTGTACGGGTCGCCGGTGGTGCGCACGTCCACGTTCACGTTGCGCCGGCCGGCGGTGACCTTGGCGTCGAGCACGCCGTCGACGTCGTCGGCGGCGACCCGGGCCAGGCGGGCCACGTCACGGGGCCGGATGCCCACGCCCGCGGCCTTGCGCAGCCACAGGGCCTTGCGCCGCCGCCGCCGGAGCGCGACCACGATGAGCCACAGCCCCAGGAGCGCCGCCACGATCCCCCCGGCGAGGGCCCACCCGGTCCGGGTCTGGCCGTTCATCGCGTCCAGGACCGTCACGACCCACCCGTCGCCGGAGATCACGCCGGCGACCGCCAGCGCGTCCCGCACCAGGACCAGGCCCAGCGCGATGGTCAGCACCGCCAGCACGGGTCCCACGAAGCCGATCGCCCCAGAGCCCGTGGGCGCCCGTGCGGGCCGGAGCGGCTGGGCAGCCGGGGCGGCGTGCTGGGCGCTCATCGGACCCGTGCCTTGGCTCGGGGCGGCGGTTGGACCACCCGCATCACCTCGACGCCCACCGAGTCGGCCTGCAGGTCCAGCAAGGTGCTGAGTTGGTCTCCGACCTGCGTGCGGACCTCTGCGGCGATGTCGGCCGCGGAACGCGGCCACAGCGTCGCGATCTCGAGCATGACTCGGGCCCGGTTGCCCGCCACCGTCGAGTGGCTGCGCGGCAGGCCCCGCCCGAACGCCTTCCCGTCGGGGCCCGCCACGCCGTCCACCCCCAGGGCCGCCATCTCGGCGACGCGGGCGATGACGTTGTCGGCGATGCGCAGGCTGCCTCGGCCGCCGGGCTCGTCGAGGTCGTCAGCCACGCCGACGGCCCGCCTGCACCATCGACCCGAGGTCGACGCGTCCTTCGATCTGCGCTCCGACGACGAGCCCGATCACGGCGAAGCCGAGCGCGAGCAGGAATCCTCCGAACCCTCCGAGGATGGCGGCGATGGCGAGGAAGATCCCGATGAAGATGCCGATGACTGAGGTGGACATGTCAGCTCCTGGTTCAGGTGCGGTTACGCGTCGGGGATGTCGAGACCCTCGACGTAGATGTCGACCGGCTCGGGCCTGACCTGCTGCACGGCGTCTCGCACCGCGTCGGCCACGCCGGGGATCGGGGTGTCGGAGGAGACGACGACGTACACCTCGGTGCGGTCCGGGTCGAGCCGCACCCCGGTGACGCGCCGACCGGGCAGGTAGGTGGCGACGTCGGCGAACGGCCCCCCGTGCATCGACGTGATGCCGGGCACGCCGAGCACGGCGTCCCGCACCGCGTCCGCGGCGTCGGCGGGGTCTTCCGACCCTGCCTGCGCCGTTGGCGACTCCGGCTGCGTGGGCGCGGGGACCCCCGGGTCGGCGACCCCGCCCGGCGACGTGCCCCCCGGAGGCAGGACGGGCCCTCCGGCAGGCGGCACCGGGCCGCCGTGCGACCCTGGCCCGCCCGGGGGCGGGAACGCGCCGCCCGTGGGCGGTAGCCCGGAGCTCATGACGATCGAGACCCGGACTGGTCGCCGCTGTCGCCGTCGTCGGAGTCCTCCTCCGGCAGGTGGACGTCCTCGACCGAGATGTTGACCTCGGTGACCTGAAGCCCTGTCATCCGCTCCACGGCGTTGATGACGTTGCGCCGGATCGCTGACGCGACGTCCGCGATGGGCACGCCGTACTCGATGATGACGTCGACGTCGACCGCGGCCTGCTTGTCGCCGACCTCCACGCTGACGCCCTGCGAGTGGTTGGGGCGCGCGCCGGGCATCCGGTCGCGGAGGGCGCCCACGGTGCGCGCGGCTCCCCCGCCGCCGCCGAGGCTGTGGACGCCTTGGATCTCCTTGGCGGCGAGGCCGGCGATGGTGCTGACCACGCTGTCGGAGATGGTGGTGCTGCCCTGGGAGCTGTCGAGCGCGCTGTGCGACCTCGACGCCCCACTGCTCGCGCTCCCGCTGGTTGCTGTGGAGCTGCCGGATTGCTCGCTCACGATGTGCCTCTTCCCTCTGCCTCGCAGCCTCTCGCTGCCTCGCAGCGTCCGCGGCGACGCGGTGCGCCGGTGCGGGGTGCTCTCGCGCCGGCTCGGCGTCGGGGCGTCACCCGTCATGACCCCACATCCAGTGGAGCACCGGGCGGCCGGGCGCGCACCCGCTCGAGGCCGTGGGAGCGTGCCGGGCCGACTCGCGCCAGGTCACGGCGCGATAACGATGTCCCGGCTTGGGTTGGGAAGTACCTAGTACTCACTGTTCGACCCATACCTGCCGCTGCTAAACAGTGCTCGATCAGCCCGTCGGGACTTAAGTCCCAGGCGCAGCGACGACGCTGGCCCGCCCGACGGACATTGGCTCCTCCACGCCATTCACCACAACGAGGTGGTCATGACCAGACATGTGCTCGCGGGGGCTCTCCTCGCCGTTGCCGCTACCCTCACCGTCCTGCTGTCCGGAGTCCTCGGAGCCGAGGTCCAGGGGGTCGCCCTGCTCGGCGCCGCCCTGGGCGGCGCGCTCGGGCTCGTCCCGGACCGCACCCCCGGCCAGCGCGCCGCCGCCTTCGGCCTCGGCTTCGCCGCCGCCTGGATCGGCTACCTGCTGCGCGCGGCCGCGCTGCCCGACGCCACCGCAGGCCGCGCCGTCGCCGTCCTCATCGTGCTGCTCGTGTGCCTCGCCCTCGGCGTGGGCTCCCGCGGCCGGCTCCCGCTGTGGGCCACCCTCCTGGGCGCCGCGGCGATGGCCGGCTCGTACGAGGCCGTCTACGCCGCGGACCCGTCCGCCTTCGTCTCGACCTCCCCGATCGCAGCCACCGCCGTGCTCCTCACCGCCGGCGCGGGCTTCGTGGCGACCGCACTGCTGGGCCCCGTCGTCCAGCGCGACCGGGCCGACGAGCGCGACCCCGAGCCCGACCCCGAGCGCAACCGCTCGACCCACGTCGCCGAACCGGCCGCGTACCGCCCCTTCGAGCACGCCCCGGAGGCCTGAGATGACCCCGACCACCACCACCGGCGCCCGGCGCGCCACGTCGGCGCGCCGAGCGGGCGTCGTCGCCCTCGGCCTGCCTCTCGCACTGCTCGTCGCCTCCTCGCCCGCGACCGGCGCCGTCCGCGCCGCCACCGACACGGGCGACGTCGTCGTCACCAACACCGAGACCGTCCAAGCCCGACTGGACGCCACCGGCAAGCTCACCGGCGCGCGCGTCTACGAGCAGCTGAGCTTCACCGGGAACGGCACTCGAACCGTCGCCAACCCCGTCTCCGCCAAGGGGCTGCGCAACCTGGACGGGTTCGGCGGCTTCACCGTCCAGGACGGCGTCATGCAGGCCACCGTCACGGTGGACGGCGAGCAGCGGCTGCGCACCGTGAGCGACTTCGACGGCGAGCTGCCCGTCAGCGTCGACATCGAGTACTACCTGGACGGCGAGAAGGTGGCCCCGGGCGCCGTGGTCGGCAAGTCGGGCGAGCTCGAGGTCCGGTACACCGTCACCAACCTCACCTCCCGGCAGGACGAGGTCACGTACGACAACGGCACGGGCAGGCAGGCCACCGCCACCGCGGAGACGGTCATCCCGATGGTCGGCCAGCTCACCACCACGCTGCCCTCGACCTTCACCGCGGTCACGTCCGACGAGGCCAACATGGCCGGCGACGGACGCGGCGGCACCAAGCTCTCCTACACGATGACGCTGTTCCCGCCGATCGGGTCGCCCACGGCCGAGTTCGGGTACACGGCGCAGATCCGCACCGGCGAGATCCCGCCCGCCTCGGTCACCGCGCTGCCCGTCTCGCCCCTCACCAGCCCGTCGTTCAAGGGTGGATCGGCGAGCTACCAGGGCGGCGCCGAGTCCGGCATCGCCCTCACCGCCGGCGCCACCGAGATCGACGCGAACCTGCTCAAGCTCCGCGACGGCGCCGCGACGCTGCTCGACGGCCTGCTCCAGCTCCGCACCGGCGCCGACCAGCTCGCCGCCGGGCTCAACGACACGGCGCTGCCGGGCTCCAACCAGCTCGCCGCGGGCGCCAAGACAGCCGCCACGGGCGCCGCCGCGCTGGCCACAGGCGCCGCGTCGGCTGACGCCGGCGCCCAGCAGGTCGCCGCTGGGGCCGCCGCCCTCGGGAGCGGGCTGACATCGGCGGGCGACAAGGTCCCGCAGCTGCTCGGCGGACTGGAGCAGATCGCCGGCGGCTTGGGCACGGTGGACGCCGGGCTCGTCCAGCTCTACGGCGGTGTCGACGCCTTGCCAGCGAGCGCGAAGCCGCTCAAGGATGGGGTCGAGAGCCTCGAGGGTGGAGTCGCGACGCTGCTCGCCGGGGCGCAGTCACTCCGCGCCACGCTCGCGTCTGAGGCAGACGTCCTCCTCGCGTTGGCTGCGATCAATCCGACCGTCACGCTCCCCGCCGCTCCCGATGCGACGACCCTGCGCGTCCAAGCCCTCGGGAGCTTCGTGGCCGGTGTCGCCGCGAAGGAGGCCGACGCCGACAAGAAGTTGGAACTGGACAACGTCGCCAACTCCTACCTCACGGCGCCCGCCTCGTCGACGGTCCCACTCGGGCCCGGCCTCAAGGTGCTGGGAACCGTCCTCAAGGACGGAGCGGTCCCTGGCCTCGTCGCCATGCAGTGCGGTCTCAACGCGACCGCAACCGGCGCTGCCTGTGCCGGGAAGCCCGGGCTCGCCGAAGGGCTCGCAGGCGTCGACGCCGGTGTCGACCAACTCGTCAACTCGGTCCGCGGACAGGTCCTGGGGGCGATCGGCACAGCGGGCCAAACCGCCGCCGACAAGACGCTGCGTGGCGGTGTCGGGTCGTTGTCCGCCGGGGCCGCGGAACTGCTGGAGGGGACACGGACGCTGGTCGGCGGCCTCGGCCAGCTCTCGGCGGGCGCGTCGTCGCTGCAGGCGGGCAGCTCTCAGCTCGCCGGTGGAACCCGTCAGATCGCCACGGGCGCCGGCCAGCTCTCCACGGGCGCCGGGCAGCTCGCCGCGGGGGCTGACCGGCTCGCGGGTGGGCTCCGCACCGCCGCGGACGGGTCGCAGACCCTGGCCGACGGCCTGGGAACGGCGGCGGACGGCGCTCCGGCGATCGTGGACGGGGCGCAGCAGCTCTCCGAGGAGGGCACCTCGGTGCTCGTGGAGACGGGCGCCGCCACGGCGGCCGACTACGGCGTGAAGTACGCCGTGATCGAGGCTGGCGCCGCGCGTGCGGCGGACGAGTCCATGGCGTACGGCGGCCCGGAGGGGGCGGCGTCCGTGACGGCGTACTCGATCGAGATCGCCGGCGCTGACGGCTCGGGCGCGAGCTCGCTCGGCCGGGGCGTCGCGGCGGTCGCGCTGTTCGGGCTGGGCGGCGCGTTGGCGGCCTTCGCCCGGCGCCGGTTCGCGTAGCGCACCACCACCGGACGGGCGTCGCGGGCGGGGTCGTCGGACCTGGCCCACGGCGCCCGTCCGCGCGCTCCCCCGCGCCTGTCCGCGGTCCCGCGCCCCTGTCCTCCCCCTGACCCGCTGTCCGCCCAGATCAGGGGCGGTCTCGGGGCTCCCCCTGATGCCTCCGAGCGACCCGCGGATCAGACTGGTGGGACCGCGCTGGGCGAACCCGCCACGAGCGCCCGATCAACGTCTGAGGCCTCATGCGATCCCGCACCATCGCCCTGCTGACCAGCATGTTCGCCGTGTCCACCGTGCTGGCCGGGTGCGGCGCCCCGATCGTCAACCCGGGCGAGCAGACCACCGAGGACCGTGAGATCGGCAACGCCACCGAGGTGCGGCTCGAGGCCTCCGGCAGCCTGACGCTCAAGGTCGGCGACGAGCCGTCGCTGACGGTGACCGCGGGCGAGAACGTCCTCGACCGCGTCACCAGCCGGATGTCGGGTGACACCCTGGTGCTCGGCACGGACCGCGGGTGGGGCAACTGGGGCTCGGTCGACTACACCCTGACCCTGCCGGACCTCGAGAGGGTGTCCGTCCTCGGCAGCGGGGACGTGAGCGGCGAGCTGGGCGCGACGGGCGAGGTCCGGGTCGCGGTCAAGGGCAGTGGCGACGTCCACCTGAGGGACCTGGACGTGGACGAGGTCCGCCTCACCATCGACGGCAGCGGAGACGTCGAGCTCGAGGGCTCGGCGACGCGCCAAGACGTCCAGATCAACGGCAGCGGCGACTACGACGGCGAGGACCTGGACACCCGGGAGGCCGTGGTCGACATCGCGGGCTCGGGAGATGTCGACGTCCGTGTGCGCGACCAGCTCGACGCCTCCGTCGCCGGCAGCGGGTCCATCCGGTACGCGGGCGACCCTCGGCTCAACAGCTCCACCGACGGCTCGGGGAGCATCGAGAAGCGCTGAGCGGGAGTCGGCGTCGGCGGCGGGTGGGGGTTCCCCGCGCACCGGGGAGCGGCCGCGTCTACGGTGGCTGCCATGGCGCCCACCAAGACGCCGGCGGTGGAGCTCGACGTGCAGGGTCGCACCGTCCGCGTCAGCAGTCCGGACAAGGTGTACTTCCCCGCGCGCGGCCTGACGAAGCTCGACGTCGTCGAGTACTTCCTCTCCGTGGGCGACGGGATCCTGGGCGCGCTCATCGAGCGGCCCACCACGCTGGAGCGGTGGCCCAAGGGGGTCTTCGAGGGCGCGAAGATGGCGACCCGGGCGGACTCCACGGGTGACGCCTTCTACCAGAAGCGCGTTCCGCAGGGCGCCCCGGAGTATGTGGAGACGGCCCGCATCGCGTTCCCGAGCGGCCGGACGGCGGACGAGGTGTGCCCCACCGAGCTCGCGGTCGTGGCCTGGGCGGCGAACCTGGGCACGATCACGTTCCACCCGTGGCCGGTCAGCCGCGCCGACGTCGAGGCTCCGGACCAGATGCGCATCGACCTCGACCCGCAGCCGGGCACGGACTTCACCGACGCGGTGCGGGTGGCGCCGGTGGTGCGGGAGGTGCTCCAAGAGCTCGGCTTGGAGGGCTGGCCCAAGACGTCCGGCGGCCGCGGGCTGCACATCTTCGTGCCCATCGAGCCGCGGTGGACGTTCACGCAGGCGCGCCGCGCGACGATCGCGCTGGGACGCGAGGTCGAACGGCGCCTGCCCGAGCAGGTCACCGTGCACTGGTGGAAGGAGGAGCGCGGCCGCAAGATCTTCATCGACTACAACCAGATGGCCCGGGACCGCACGATCGCCTCGGCGTACTCGGTGCGCGCCAACCAGCGCGCCACGGTGTCCGCGCCGCTGCGCTGGGACGAGCTCACGAGCGTCCACCCGGACGACTTCGACGTGACCACCATGCCGGCCCGGTTCGCGGAGGTGGGCGACCTGTTCGCCCCGTTGAGCGCCGTCGACGGCCCGGCGTACTCGATCCGCCCGCTGCTGGACCTGGCCGACAAGGACGAGCGCGACCACGGCCACCAGGACCTGCCCTACCCCCCGGAGTACCCGAAGATGCCCGGCGAGCCGAAGCGGGTGCAGCCGAGCAAGGACCGCGACCGGGCACGCTGAGCCGACGAGCCCGGCGCTGCGGCGCCAGGGCGAGTGGCGGGTTATCGCCGTCCGACGGGGAGGTCGTCCGCCGTGTCGGGAAGACCGGCGGGCCGGGCGTCGCCGATGGGCGACGAGCCGCCGCCGATCAGCCCCGCCATCGCCATCATGACCGCGATGCCCGTCATGACCAGCAGCGACGCGTGCCAGCCGGCGCCCGAGAGGACGCCCACGAGCACCGGGACGCACGCGGCGAGGCTGTAGCCCACGGCCTGGACCATCGCGGACAGCGACCTCGCGGTCTGCTGGTCGACGCTGCGGCGGGCGATCAGCGTGAAGACCACGGCGATGGCGCCACCCTGGACCACGCCGGCCACCACGACCCACACCGCCCACAGGCCGGGCGCCGTGAGAAGCCCGACGAAGGCCACCACCCACACCACGCCCAGAGAGGCGGCGACGACCCGCGGCGACCGGGACCGGGTGAGCAGGAACGGCGCCAGCAGCGCACCGCTGATGCCGAGCACCTGGAACACCGACATCGCGGTGCCCGCGGCGCCGACCGACAGCCCGCCCACGTCGCGGAGCAGCCCCGGCAGCCAGGCCGTCACGGCGTAGTAGAGGCCCGACTGGCATCCGAAGTAGAGCCCGAGCGCCCATCCGCCACCCGAGCGCCACACGGTGGAACGCCCGCCGGTGGCAGGCACCTCGACATCACCCCGCCCGCGCGACGAGACGGCCCACAGCCACGCCCCCGCGAGCGCGAGCACCGCCCACACCGCCGTCCCGGCACGCCACCCGACGGCGTGCGACAGCGGGATGATCAGCGCCGCGGTGACGGCGGCGCCGGCGGTGAGGGAGGCAGTGCTCGTGCCGGTCATGGCGCCGAGCCGGTGCGAGAAGTCCCGCTTGACCAGCACGGGGATCAGCACGTTCCCCACGGTGATGCCGGCCCCGATCACCACGGTGCCGATCAGCAGCTGTGTCGCGCCGCCCCACGGGCGCAACGCGATGCCCGCCGCGATGAGGAGCAGCGCCACGCAGACGGATCGGTCGGCGCCCCACCGGCGGGCGACGGCCGGGACCAGCAGCGAGCCCACCGCGAAGCAGAGCACCGGCAGCGTGGTCAGCAGCGACGCCTGGCCGGCGGAGAGCCCCAGGTCCGCGCGGATGTCGTCCAGCACGGGCGACACGGCTGAGATCGCCCCGCGCAGGTTGAGGCTGACCAGGATGAGCGCGACCACGTGCAGGGCCCCGGCGACGGCGGGGACGGAGGCGTGAGGGCTGGGCGCGGCGGCGCGACCGGGACGATGTTCGATCACCGCTCTTTGTAGCACGCGATGTGGCGCCAGCCGGAATCCCCCGGAGTCGCTACTTGACCGAGCCCGACGTCAGGCCGGCCACGAACTGCTTCTGCAGCAGCAGGAACCCGATGACCACGGGCACGCTGACCACGAGTGACGCGGCCATCACCTGGTTCCAGTAGACGTTGATCTGCGTCGAGTACTCACGTAGCCCGATGGACAGAGTCCTGTTCGCGTCGTTGGTGAGCACGGAGGCGAACAGCACTTCCCCCCACGCCGTCATGAAGGCGTAGATGGACACGGCGATCACCCCGGGGCGCGCGGCCGGCAGCACGACCCGGAACAGGGCCCCGAGCTGCGAGCAGCCGTCCACGCGCGCGGCCTCGTCGAGCTCGCGCGGGATCCCGTCGAAGTACCCCGCCAGCATCCAGATCGCGAACGGCAGCGAGAAGGTCAGGTAGGTGATGATCAGGCCGAGCCGGGTCCCGATGAGCTGCACCCCGAAGGTCTGCGTGAAGTTCACGAAGATCACGAACAGCGGCAGCAGGAACAGCACGCCGGGGAACATCTGCGTGGACAGCACGGTGGTGGTGAACACCCCGCGCCCCCGGAACCGGTGCCGGGACACCGCGTACGCCGCGAAGATCGCGATGGCGACGCTCGCGATCGTGGCCGCGCTCGAGACGATCAGGCTGTTGAGGAAGTAGCGGGCGAGCGGCACCGTCGACCACATGTCGATGAACGGCTGCACGGTGAGGTTCGTGGGCCACCACGTGAACGCCCCCCGGACGTCGCTCAGGGGTTTCAGCGACGAGCCGACCATGACGTACAGGGGCACGACGGTGAACAACCCGAGGACGACCACGACGACGACGCGGAACGCCTTGAAACCGGTGGTGTCATGCACGGCGCGACTCCCGGTTCGTGATGAGCAGGTAGATGCCGGTGACGAGCAGCAGGAACAGCAGAAGCAGCACGGACATCGCCGCCCCCAGCCCGAAGTTCCAGGTGAGGAACGTGGCGTTGTAGATGTGGAACGAGATCAAGTCCCCCGCGGCGGGCTGGCCCGTGCCGAACAGCACGAACGGCGTGTTGAAGTCGTTGAACACCCACAGGAACATCACGAGCACCAGCACGATGTTGACCGGGCGCAGCATCGGCAGCGTGATCGAGCGCCACTGGCGGTAGGCGTGGGCGCCGTCCACGGCTGAGGCCTCGTAGACGTCCTGCGGCACCGACTGCAGGCCCGCCATGAGCATGAGGAACGCGAACGGCCACATCTTCCAGATCGCCACCACCACCACCGACCAGAACGCGTTCGAGCCGATGAGCCAGAACGGCCTGTCGTCGATCAGCCCCAGGTTGTCCACGAGGATGTGGTTGATCGCGCCCGTGTCGCGCTGCAGCATGAAGTTCCAGGTCAGCACGCCGGCGTACACGGGCAGCGCGTACGGCACCAGGAACAGCGTGCGCAGCCCGGACCGCCCGCGGAACGACCGCTGCAGCACCACCGCGGCGGCCATCCCGAAGGTCCACGAGACCAGGACGACCAGCACGGTGAACGCGCACGTGACGGCGAAGGACCTGAGCAGCGCCTCGCCCACCGCGGCGTCGAAGTCGAGCGCCACCTGGTAGTTCCGCAGGCCCACGCCCGGCGCCGCGGTCCAGTTGCTGATGAAGAACTTGGTGAGCTGGCGGGTGCTCATCCACACGCCCGTGATCATCGGGACCACGTGGATCACCAGCTCGAACAGGACTGCTGGCGCCAGCAGCGCGTAGGGCCACCACCAGCCCGACCGCCTGCGCGGCCGGGCTGGTGGGCGCTGCTCTTGACCGGCGTCGTCCTTCTCGGAGACCGCTGTCGTCGCCATCAGACGCCTCCTCGCCAGGATGGACGGCTCAGCCGACCGAGGCCTGCACCTGGTCCTGCGCGGTCTGCAGCGCAGCCCGCACATCGTCCTCGCTCACCGTGCCGCCGGTGGCGATGGTCGCGAACATCTGGTTCATGGCCTTGCCCACGGTGTTCTCGAACTGGTCCTCCGCGGGCACCAGGGGCAGTGGCGCCGACCGGTTGTTGTAGATGTCCGTGAACGTCTCGGCCAGCTCGGTGTTGTCCGTGAACGTGGCCTCGGTGTCGACGAGCACCGGCAGGGTCGAGAACGGCCGGCCGAGCTGCGTCTGCACCTCTGGGCTGGTCATGTACTCGACGAACTGCAGGGCGCCGTCCTTGTTGTCGGTGTTGGTGAAGATGGACAGGTTGATGCCCGCCACGTGGCTCGCGATGTCGTCCTCGGCGTCGGACGGCGCGGGGAGGGCCACGACCCCGAAGGCGTCGTCGGGCATCCCGTTGGCGGTGATGGTCGCGCCCGCGTTGTTCTGGGTGAGGATCATCGCCGCCTTGCCCGTCGCGAAGTCGGCCACCGCGAGCGCCGCGTTGTCGTACTGCGCGTTGGAGGGGTTGACCACCTCGTCCTCCTGCATGAGGTCCAGGTAGCGCTTGATGCCCTCGACCGTGCCGTCCTCGGTGAAGGTCGGGTTCCCATCGCTGTCGAAGAGCTCGGCCCCGTTCTGCGCGCCGTTGATGAACGCGAAGTGGCTGTTCTCCGTGTAGCTGCCCGAGGCGAGGCTCAAGCCGTACACCCCGGTCGCCGGGTCGGTGACCGCCTGGGCGGCGGAGACCATCTCCTCCCAGGTGGTCGGCGGCTCGACTCCCGCCGCCTCGAGCATCGCCTTGTTGTAGTAGAGCCCGTAGGCGAGCCCGTACACCGGCACCGAGGTCGGGTCCTCGCCCTCGGCCCCTCCGGTCGCGAGAGCCGTCTCCACGAACTTGTCGGCGCCGCCGATGGCGTCCATCTCCTCGTCCCCGAAGGGCATGAACGCGCCCGTGGCCTGCAACGACGCAGCCCAGGTGTTGCCGATGTTCACCACGTCGGGCGCCTGGCCCGACGTCACCGCGGTCTGGATCCGGGTCTGCAGGTCGTTCCACCCGATCACCTCGAGCTCGACCGGGATGCCGGTCTGCTCGGTGAACGCCTCGAGCACGGGCGTGAGCACCTCTTTGTCGTTGTCGATGCTGGTGCCCTGGTTGCTCGCCCAGTAGGTCAGGGAGCCACCGCCGCCGCCCCCACCCTCCGTCGAGCCGCCGTCGGAGTCGTCAGCGTTGTCCGAGTTGCTGGTGCACGCGGCCGTCATGCCGAGCAGCAATGCTGCGGCGACGGCGGAGGCGCGCAGAGATCGTGTCTTCACGAGATGTCCCCCCTGGTCATCACGGGACCGATGTCCGGACGGGCCCGGTCCAACAGGCTCAGGTGCGCATGCGCGAGCCATTTTTGATGGTATGCGCGGTATGCCGTCCCAGCGCGTCGGGAGGGCGACCACGCTGCGACCTCCGCGCGAGGGGCCTGGGGCGGGAGAATGCTCGGACCATCCCGCCACCGAAGGAGCACCTCCGTCATGAAGCCCTGGGGCACACCCGGCTCGACCGTCGCCGCGCGCGTGATGCTGCTCGGATCAGGCGAGCTCGGCAAGGAGGTGCTGATCGCGCTGCAGCGCCTGGGGGTCGAGACCATCGCCGTGGACCGGTACCCGGGCGCCCCCGGGCACCAGGTCGCGCACCGCGCCCACACGATCGACATGACCGACCCGCAGGCGCTGCGGGACCTGGTCCTCGCCGAGCGCCCCGACCTGGTGGTCCCGGAGATCGAGGCCATCGCGACGTCGGCGCTCGAGGAGCTCGAGCGCGATGGCGTGGTGCGGGTGGTCCCCACAGCGCGCGCGACCCGCCTGACCATGGACCGGGAGGGCATCCGCCGCCTCGCCGCCGAGACGCTCGGCCTGCCGACCAGCCCGTACCGGTTCTGCGACTCGGAGGCCGAGCTGCGGGTCGCGATCGACGGCGACCCCTCGACCGGCGCGAGGGGCATCGGCTATCCGTGCGTGGTCAAGCCGGTGATGAGCAGCTCGGGCAAGGGCCAGAGCCGCCTCGACACCCCGGACGACATCACCCGCGCGTGGGAGCACGCGATGGCGGGCGGACGGGTCGCGGGGGGCCGGGTCATCGTCGAGGGGTTCGTGGACTTCGACTACGAGATCACGCTGCTGACGGTCCGCGCCCTCGAGGCCGACGGGACGACGGGCACGCACTTCTGCGAGCCGGTGGGCCACCGCCAGGTGGGCGGCGACTACGTGGAGAGCTGGCAGCCGCAGCCCATGTCGCCCGTGGCGCTGGGCCGGGCGCAGCAGATCGCGCAGGCGGTGACCGGCGACCTGGGCGGGTGGGGCGTGTTCGGCGTCGAGCTGTTCGTACGCGGGGACGACGTGTGGTTCAGCGAGGTCAGCCCTCGCCCGCACGACACCGGGATGGTCACGATGACCACCCAGCGGCAGAGCGAGTTCGACCTGCACGCCCGGGCGATCCTGGGGCTGCCGGTGGACACCACGCTGCTCAGCCCTGGCGCCAGCGCCGTCGTGTACGGCGGGGTCGACGCGGACGCCGTCGTGTTCGAGGGCGTCGCCGAGGCGCTCCGCGTCCCGCACAGCGACTTGCGGCTGTTCGGCAAGCCGACCAGCGGCGTGCGCCGCCGGATGGGCGTGGCGCTAGTGCACGACGACGACGTCGAGGCGGCCCGCGCTCAGGCGGCCCTCGTCGCGAGCCTGGTCAGCGTGCGCCCAGCCTGACCGTGAGGCTGGCGGCCACCGCCGCACCCGCGCGCAGGCCTTGGTCGAAGGCGCGCACCGCGTTGAGGCCGGAGGCGTCGAGCGCGCCTCCGACCACCGTGCAGGGGACGCCGAGCGCCGCGAGCTCGTCGGCGAGCGGGGCGTGCGGCTCCTGCCCGGCTGCCACCACGACGGTGTCGGCCGGGATCGTCTCCTCGGCGCCGGTGGCGTCGGCCACGACGAGGCCGTCCGGGGTGAGCCTGCGGTAGGCGACGCCGGTGCGGCTGCGCACCCCGGCGTCGCGCAGGGCCTGCAGCACGGCCCACCTCGTCGACGCCCCGATCCCCTCCCCCACCCGGTCCCCGCGCCGCAGCACGGTGATCTCCCGTGCGGGCGGGGGCGCATGCCCGGCGCCCTCGACCCCTGCCTCCCGTCGGAACCGGTCCCGCGCCTGCGCCGACGTCTCGGCTCCCCCCACCAGCCCGGCTCCCCCCACCAGCCCGGCTCCCCCCACCAGCCCGGCTCCCCCCACCAGCCCGGCGCCCTCCACCAGCAGGTGCGCCAGGTCCACCGCGATGCCCCCGGCGCCGATCACGGCGACCCGGCGGCCCACACGCCACGGCGCTGCGAAAGCCTCCCGGTAGTCGAGCACCGGCAGCAGCGCCGCGCCGGGCAGCACCACCCGGCGCGGTCGGACCCCGGTGGCGACCACCACGTGGGCGTGCGCGACGAAGTCCTCGGCGCGGGCGCTGACCCCCGTGCGCACCCGCACGCCGAGCCGCTCGAGCTCGTGCTCGAAGTAGCGGACCGTCTCGAGGTAGTCGGACTTGCCGGGCACCCGCCCCGCGAGGAGGAACTGCCCGCCGATCCGCCAGGCCTCCTCGATCAGGTCGACGTGGAGGCCTGCGGCGGCCAGGGTGGCGGCGGCCTGCATGCCGGCCGGCCCCGCTCCTGCCACCGCGACGCGCCGCGCCGGTGGCTCCGGCTCGCGGGCCACCCGAGGGAAGTCGAGCTCGCGACCGGCCCGGGGGTTCACCATGCAGGACACCCGCTCCGTGCCGATCGAGCGGTCGATGCAGGCCTGGTTGCACGCGATGCAGGTGTTCACGAGGTCGAGGGCGCCGTCGCGCGACTTCGCGACCAGTCGGGGGTCCGCCAGGAACGGCCGGGCCATCGACACCAGGTCCACGTCGCCCTGCGCCAGCGCCGCCTCGGCGAGCGGCAGCGAGTTGACGCGGTTCGAGCCGATCACGGGGGTGGTGAGCCCCGCCTCGGCCACGCGGCGCCGGATGCCGCCCGCGATGTCAAGCCACATCCCGTGCGGCACCAGGGCCTGCACGCTGGGCACCGACGACTCATGCCAGCCGATGCCGATGTTCAGCGCGTCCGCGCCCGCCGCGGCGAGCCGCACCGCCAGGTCGGCGCTCTGCTCGGGGGTGCTGGACCCCTCGACGAAGTCCGCCCCCGACGTGCGCACGATCACCGGGTAGTCCGGGCCCACCGCCGCGCGGACCGCGGCCAGCACCGCGAGCGGGAACGCGGCCCGCCGGTCCTCGTCGCCGCCCCACTCGTCGTTGCGCAGGTTCGTCAGCGGCGAGGCGAACTGGTTGATGAGGTAGCCCTCCGAGCCCATCACCTCGACCGCGTCGAACCCGGCGTCGCGGGCGGCGGCCGCGGCGGCCGCGAACGCCTCGATGACCCGCTCGATCCGCGCGCCGTCCATCGCCTCGGGCGTCCTGCGCGAGAAGCGCGAGTACACGGCCGACGGCGCCACGGTGGCCACGCCCTCGGCTGGCATCGCGTACCGCCCGGCATGGAAGAGCTGCAGGGCCAGCAGGGCGCCCTCCCCGTGCACGGCGTCGAGGGTGAGGGCCAACGCCTCCCAGGCGTCCGCGCGGTCGAGGACCAGGTACCGCGGCCCGCCGGAGCCCGCGGCGTCGACCGCCGCCCCACCCGTGACGATGAGCCCGGCGCCGCCCTCGGCGCGCTCGCGGTAGAAGGCCGCGAGCGCGGGCGGGTCGTGCTCGAGGTTGAGGTGCATCGATCCCATGACGATCCGGTGCGGCAGCCGCAGCGGCCCGATCCGGGCGGGCGAGAAGACGCGCGTGAGCATCAGCGGCGGGCCGGCCGGTGTCGCCCGGTCATGGCTCGAGGTCCAGGGCGGCGGCGCGGCGCAGCAGATCGCGGGCGATGACGGTCTTCTGGATCTCGTTGGTGCCCTCCTCGAACCGCTGGGCCCGGGCGTCGCGGTAGACCCGCTCGATGGGCATGGACTTCCAGTAGCCGATGCCGCCGTGCACCTGCAGCGCCTTGTCGGTGACCCGGGTGAGCATGTCCACGGCGGTGAGCTTGGCCATCGAGGACAGCGCCGGGGCGCTCGCCTCGCCGTCCTGCCAGGCCCGCGCCGCGGTGAGGGTCAGCGCCTTGGCCGCTTCGATGTCCGCCTCGTTCTCCGCGAGCTGGAACGCGATGGCCTGCCGGGACGCGAGCGGCTTGCCGAACGTGACCCGCCGGGTGGCGTAGGCGACGGCGAGTTGCTGGGCGCGCTGGGCCAGGCCGACGCAGCTCATCGCGACCGAGATCCTGCTGGGGGTGAGGAACCCGCCGAGCGCCACCGCGAGCCCTTCGCCCTCCTCGCCCAGGCGTTGGTCGACCGGCACGGGCGCGTCCTCGAAGCGCAGGGTGGCGTGGTCGGTGCCGTGCACCCCCATGGTCTGACTGGTGTCCTCGACGACCACGCCGGGCGTCTCGCGGTCCACCAGCAGCGCGACGGTGCCCTCCTTGCCGATGCTGCCTGCCAGGCGGGCGAACAGCAGCCAGTAGTCGCACCGCACCCCGAAGGTGATGAGGTGCTTGCGCCCAGTCAGCAGGTACATGTCGCCGTCGCGGCGGACCGTGGAGGTGATGTCCGCGCCGGTGCCGTTGCCGGGCTCGGTCAGCGTGAACGCGACCGTCAGCTTGCCAGCCACCGCCGGCTTGACGAACTGCTCGCGCTGGCGGTCGTCGGCGAACGGGTTCATCGCCCGCCACGTCCCGTTCACCACGTGCACGATCATCCGCACCGACGCGTGCGACCGGGAGAACACCTCCATCAGCCCCATCCACTGCACGAAGCTGAGCCCTCGCCCGCCGAGGTCGCGGGGGGCCGCGAGCGCGAGGAACCCCCGGTCCACCAGCTCGTCCCACAATGCGTCGGGGACCACGCCGTCGGCCTCGATCCGCTCGGCCCAGGCCTCGCCCGGGCCCTCGACCCACGCGGTGACGTCGGCCAGGATCTGGCGGAACTCCGGGTCGGGGACGCTGCTGCCCCGGCCGTCGGCGGTGATGGCGGTGATGCTCACGGGATGCTCCTCATCGTGGGCGCGGGTGGTTCCGCGGCGAGCTGCCGGGCGAGATCGCGCAGCAGGAACTTCTGCACCTTGCCGACGGCGTTGCGGGGCAGCTCCGCCAACACCTCGAGCCGCTCGGGCCAGTAGTGCTTGGACACCTGGTGCCGGTCCAGGTACGCCGTGAGGTCGGCGAGCACGAGGTTCGCGCCATCGACCGGCACGATGAACGCGCAGGCCCGCTCCCCCAGGCGGGGGTCGGGCATCGCCGCGATGGCGACGTCGTCGACGCCGGGATGCCGGTAGAGCAGCTGCTCGATCTCGGCGACGGGGATCTTCTCCCCGCCCCGGTTGATCACGTCCCGCACGCGGCCGGTGATGCGCAGGAACCCGGCGTCGTCGAGCGTGGCCAGGTCGCCGGTGCGGTACCAGCCGTCCTCGGTGAGCGCCTCCTTGGTCAGGTCGGGGCGGTCGAGGTAGCCGTCGAACATCGTGGGGCTGCGCAGCTCGAAGTTGCCCTCGGCGCCGGCGGGCATCAGGTGGCCGTCGTCGCTGACGATGCGGGCCCGCACGCCGTCGAGCAGCTTGCCGTCGGTGCCCCAGACCAGCGCCGGGTCGTCCTGCGGCGCGGAGAGGCTGCCCAGGCACGTCTCGGTGGTGCCGAATGCCCCGCACACCGCCGCGCCCAGCACCCGGGTGGCACGCTCGGCGAGGTGGCGCGGCGCCGCGGCCCCCGTGTTGACGAAGACTCGCAGGCTCGCCGGCGCCGGCTCCCCCGCCTCCACGGCCTTCACCAGGTCGGTGAGGAACGGGGTCGCCGCCTGCGCGAAGGTGCCCTTCCAGCCGCGGAGCAGCCGCAGCGCCCGCACGGGCTCCCACACGGGCTGCAGGATCTGCGGGGCGCCCAGCACGAAGGACAGCCACATCCCGTAGAGGAAGCCCGTCTGGTGGGCGAGCGGCGACGGGATGAAGATCGCGTCGTCGCTGGTCAAGCCGAGGTGGGCCACTTCCATGGCCGCGGCGCGGCTGAGCGTCTGGTGCCGGTGCAGCACGCCCTTGGGCTCGCCGGTGGTGCCGGAGGTGAACAGCAGTTGGGCCGCGTCGTCGGGGCGGGGCGCGCGCTCGTCGATCTCGGGTCCCCGCGCCTCGGCGTCGGCGTCTGCCAGGGCGTCGGCCCACCGGCGCCATCGGGGGGCGCGGCCGGTCTCCCGCGGCGTGGCGTCTGCGGGCAGGTCGTGCGCGCCACGACCCTGGCACGCCTCCGGGAGGTCCCCGATCACCACCACGTGCTCGAGGCGCAGCCCGTACCCGGGGTCCGTGCCGGTGCCCGCGCGCAGGATGCCGTCGAGCTCGCCGGCAGGGCTCCGGCCCCGGAACTCGGCTGGCAGCACCATCACCCGGGCCTGGGACCGGTGCAGCGCGAACGCGACCTCGCGCTCCCGGAAGATCGGCATGATCGGGGCCGTCACCGCGCCGATCCGCAGCACGGCGACGGCCAGCACCACGAACTCGCGCCAGTTCGGCAGCTGGAACGCCACCCGGTCGCCGCGGCGCACGCCCAGCCCGAGCAGCATCGCGGCGGCGCGATCGGCCTCCGCGTCGAGCTGCGCCCAGGTCAGGTGCCCGGTGGCGTCGTCCCGCGCGTCGACCACCGCCGTCTCGTGGGGCCGTTCCGCGGCCCACCGCCGCACCCACTGCGGGCCGGTGACCTGTGCCGCCTCGTCGATCGCGGTGGGCCCGTCGATGGTGTGGGCGCGGGCGGCGCGCGCCGTGCGGCCCGCGGGGCGGTGGGTCGCGTGGCGCCGGAGCCGGCCGTCGTCGACCCGCATGTCCAGCCCGAACGTCGTCATGGACTCCAGGTACTCCGGGTAGGAGATGCGGTAGGCGTGCGGATAGGTGAGCGTGCTGCGCCCCTCCGCGGCGGAGGCGGCGACCGCCAGCGACATCAGCACCCGGTGGTCGTTGAACGACGACAGGTCGGCGCCGCTCAGCTCGGGCACCCCGCGCACCCGCAGCTCGGTGCCCTCGATCCGCACGTCGCCGCCCATGCTGTTGAGCTGGAGCATCGCCGCGACCCGGTCCGACTCCTTGAGCCGCACGTGCTCGACGTTGCGGAAGACGCTCTCGCCCTCGGCGAAGCAGGCCATCACCGACAGGATCGGCAGCATGTCCGGCACGGCGCGGCAGTCCACGTCGGCGGGGAGCAGACGGGCGCCGTCGTGCCGCACCCGGACCGCGTCGGCCTCGGGGTCGTAGGCCATGGGCACGCCCATCGCCTCGACGATGTCCAGCAGGTGCGCCTCGGGGTGGTCGGAGCGCGCGGAGCTGGTGGAGCGGAGCCCTCGGAGCACGATGTCCGAGGGGTGCAGCGCCCCCGCGGCCAGCCCGAACGCCGCCGAGCCGATGTCGGGGGGCATCCGCAGGTCGGTGGCCACCGCCTCCTGGCCCGGCGGGACCTCGAACCGGCGCCAGTCGTCCGCGACGTCCACGCGCAGCCCGAACTGCCGCATCATCGCGACGGTGAGCTGGAGGTACGAGCGCTCGTTGAGCGGGCCGTCCACGACCACGGTGGTGGGCGAGGTGGCGAACGGGGCGAGCAGCAGCAGCCCGGAGATCCACTGCGAGAGGGTGCCGGCGATGTGCACCTCCCCGCCCCGGGGACGCGCGGCCCGCACCTCGATGGGCGGGCAGTCATCGGAGGATGAGACGTCCAGCCCCATCTGGCGCAGTGCGGCGAGCAGGGGCCCGATCGGCCGTCGCTGGAAGTACTTCTGCCCGGTGACCGTGACGTCGCGATCGCCCAGCGCGGCCAGGCCGACCATGAAGTACAGCGTGGTGCCCGAGCTGCCCGCCGTGATGGCCCGCCGGGTCGGCTGGTACGGGCCGCCGTGGACCACGAAGGTCCCGTCGTGGATGTCGATGCGGACGCCGAGCTGGCGCAGCATCGCGAC
This sequence comes from Cellulomonas chengniuliangii, assembly GCF_024508335.1. Taxonomy (NCBI): domain Bacteria; kingdom Bacillati; phylum Actinomycetota; class Actinomycetes; order Micrococcales; family Cellulomonadaceae; genus Cellulomonas; species Cellulomonas chengniuliangii. The sequence continues at coordinate 2,708,387 of NZ_CP101988.1, forward strand.
CGTGTACTGGACGTGGCGGGCGTCGGTGAGGCCGGTGACGCGGCTGATGCCGGGCGCGAGCGAGGCCAGGATCAGCGCGCGGTGGGCGTGGTACTTCGAGTTGGGCACCTGGACGGCGCCGCCGATGGGTCGATGCGTGCCGAGAACTGACAGATACATGCCTGAGCGCCCCCCGAAGCTTCGGCAATATGTCGCCTTTGTCCTTCTGACGCTAGTGCTCGACGTCAGGGAGCACCACGGGGCGTGCCAGGAGGTCAGCGCGCCGGATCGGCCAGCCGGAAGAACAGCTCGGTCTGCCAGCGGCTCATGTCGGGCTGCTCGTCCGGGTCCGTCAGGTAGCTCTCGACCCGGCACCCCCAGGCGTCGCCGCGCGGGTCGTCCCACCGGTCGAACTCGAGCCCTTCCTGCTCCGCCCAGGCCAGGAGGCCACCCGTCGCCTCGACCAGCTCGTCGGGGTGTCCCTCGTGGGTCACCGTGGCGTACTCCCCGGCGGGCAGCACGCCGGCGACCACCTCGCCCGAGCCCTCAAGCGCCTGCGGCACGGGCAGGCCCGCCTCCACCAGCAGCTCGCGGTCCATGTCGATCACGTGGTACCGGATGAACGGCGGCCCTGACGGCTCCACGCCGGCTGCGGCCAGCCAGACCACCAGCTGGTCGAGCCGCTCGACGACCTTGTCGAACGTGGTCATGGTGGTGGCCTGGTGGATGCCCACGTAGGGCTGGGCGTCGCGGTGCTCGACGCGGGGCTGGGACATGGCGACTCCTGGTCGGCTCTCGGTCAGCGCGCTCGCCCCACGGACGCGGGGCCCATCCCGACACTAGGGCCGGGCGGCGGCGCCGTCCTGCCCGCCAGCGCCGCGCCCGTCCCGGGTTCCGCTGCGCGCGCCGTGCTCGTAGCCTCGAAGGATGTGCCGGAACATCCGAACCCTCCACAACTTCGAGCCCGCCGCCTCGGACGACGAGGTGCACGCCGCGGCGCTGCAGTACGTGCGGAAGATCAGCGGGTCCACCACCCCGTCGCAGGCGAACCGCGCCGCGTTCGACCGCGCCGTGGCTGAGATCGCGCACATCACCCAGCACCTGCTCGACGACCTCGTGACCACCGCGCCGCCCAAGGACCGCGAGGTCGAGGCGGCCAAGGCGAAGGCGCGCAGCGCGCAGCGGTTCGCCCCGGTCTGAGGCCGGTCGTCGCGGGGGTTGCGCAGCGCCTACCGACGGGTACGCTCAGCCTGCCCCGTCGGAGTGGTCGATCCGATGAGAGCTGTCGGATCGCACCGTGTGGCGCCCCCCTCCCGCTCGACCATCGGACTCGCCATCGCCACCATCCCCGCCCCGCGTGACGTCTACCTCGCACCTCCCGAGACCGACGTCGAGCCCGCCCTGCCCGTCACGGCCGCCTCACGCGCGCGACTGCGGGAACGCGGCGACCTGGTCCGGCTCAAGGGGCGCTACTGCCTGGTCAACGACTCGTTGACCCCGCATGCGGCGATGGTCGAGGACCTGCTGTTCGTGCGCGACGCCCTGGACCGGGCCGGCATCGACTGCCTGCTGGTGCGCGGCAACGACGAGCGCCCGGTGATCGCGGTGGACCGGGCAGACCGCAAGGCCCTGCGCGCGGCGCTGACCAGCGCGTGCGCTGACGAGCCGTTCTACGTCAAGCCGCTCGACGCGAAGGCGCCGACGCTGCTGGTCGCCGACGGCGCGCTGTCCACCACGTCGAAGGCCCGAGCGTTCCGGCTCTACCGGCCGCGCGTGTGCCTCAACGGCGGCCTGCGGTACGGCGCCGCGACGGGCGTGCAGATCGAGCTGTGGGCGTTCGGCGACGAGGACATCGTCCTGCCCGTCGAGAACTCCCTGACCCGCCGCACCATCCACCGCGACGAGGCGGTGCGCGGCCAGGTGGAGCGGTACGGGCGCACCTGGTCGACCATCGAGAACATGTTCGCCGAGCACGCCGCGGACATCAGGTTCGACATCGACCTGGTGTTCTCGTGGGTGGACGGCACCGACAGCGCCTGGCAGAAGGCCCGCGCCGCGCGCATGCAGAGCTACGTGGTGGGCGAGGGCGACGACTCCGAGGCCCGGTTCCGGCAGATCGACGAGCTGCGGTACGCGCTGCGCTCGGTGCACATGTTCGCCCCGTGGGTGCGGCGCATCTTCGTGGCGAGCGACTCCCCCAAGCCGGCGTGGCTCGCCGACCACCCGTCGGTGACGTTCGTGCGCAGCGAGGAGTTCTTCACCGACACCTCGGTGCTGCCCACCCACAACTCGCAGGCCGTCGAGTCGCAGCTGCACCACATACCGGGCCTGGCAGAGCACTTCCTGTACTCGAACGACGACATGTTCTTCGGCCGCGCGGTGAGCCCGGCGATGTTCTTCTCCCCCGGCGGCATCACCAAGTTCATCGAGGCCAGCACCCGCATCGGGCTCGGGGAGAACAACGAGGTGCGCAGCGGCTTCGAGAACGCGGCCCGCGTCAACCGCCGGCTGCTCAACGAGCGCTTCGGCCGCGTCACCACCCGCCACCTCGAGCACGCCGCGACCCCGCTGCGCCGCAGCGTCATGGCCGAGCTCGAGGCCGAGTTCCCCGCGGAGTTCGCCGCCACCGCCGCCAGCCCGTTCCGGGCGAGCTCGAACATCTCGGTGACGAACTCGCTCTACCACTACTACGCCCTGCTCACCGGGCACGCCGTCGCGCAGGAGAACGCCCGCGTGAAGTACGTCGACACCACCTCGCGGGCCGGGCTCGCGGACATGACGTCGCTGCTCGCCTCGCGGGACATGGACTTCTTCTGCCTCAACGACGGCAGCTTCCCCGAGATCGACGCTGACCTGCGCACCCGGGCCGTGACGGAGTTCCTCGAGCAGTACTACCCGATCGCGGCGCCGTGGGAGAAGCCGGTGGACGGAGGGGCGGTCGTCAGCCCCGCCTGACGGCCGCCCCCGCGCGGGAGCCACCCGCTCCCACGACGGGCCGCTCGGTGAGCGGCTCCGGGATGACGACGCCCGCGGCGGCCAGGCGCCGGGTCGCCTCCTCGGGCGTCACCGGCTCCCCCACCGTCAGGCCTGTGCCGAGCGGGACCACCGAGTGCACGATCGTGTCGTCGTACACGTGCACCAAGTTGAAGCCCTGCGCGCCGTCGCGTCCCCGCAGGCCGCCGCCCGCCGCCACGTTGAGGTCCTGCGTGTAGCAGGTGGCCGACGCGACCGACACGGGGATGCCCGCGAACATCGCGGTCGTCGAATAGTGCAGGTGCCCGGCGAGCACGGTGCGCACGTCGGTACCGCGCAGCACGTCGGCCAGGCGGTGCTGGTCGCGCAGCTCGACGAGCACCGCGAGGTCCAGCACGCTGGGCACCGGCGGGTGGTGCAGCGCGAGGATGGTGCCGTGCGGGGCTGGATCGCTCAGCACCCGGGCGAGCCAGTCCAGCTGCGACTGGCGGATCTCGCCGTGGTGGTGGCCCGGCACGCTGGTGTCGAGGGTGACGATGCGCAGGCCATCCACCTCGTCGACGCGGTCGATCGGGTCGTCGGTGGCCGGCTCGCCCAGCAGCGCGTGGCGGACGCCCGCCCTGTCGTCGTGGTTGCCCATGGCCCATACGACGAGCGCGCCGAGCCGCTCGGCGACGGGCTCCATGACCGCCCGCAGCAGCGCGTACGCGTCGGGCTCGCCCTTGTCAGCCAGGTCGCCCGTGACGACGATCGCGTCCGGACGGGCGCCGGACGCCTCGGCCTCGGCCAGCACCTGCCGCAGCCGCGCGGTCGCGTCGACGGCGCCGTACAGCGGGCCGTCACCGACCAGGTGGGTGTCGCTCAGGTGCCAGAGCACATGGTGCGGGCGAGGGTGCTCGGCTACGCGGTGGTTCATCGTTCCCCGTCCTGGGTTCCCGGTCGTGCGTCGATCTCACCAGCCCCCACCCAACACCCGGTGACCTGCGGGCATCGGGGAGGTGTCGAACCGGGAGCGTCCGGACATGGGGGCGCGCCTGCGCCCCCGCGGCCGCGGGGCCGCTCGGGGTACGACTCTCAGGCGTCGTCGGAGTCGGAGGCCTCGGGGGCCGGAGTCTCGGGGGCAGCCGTCTGCGCGGCGCCCTTGCTGCCCCGGTCGCCGTAGCGCTGCCGGAACTTCTCCACACGCCCGGCGGTGTCCACCACGCGCGACTGCCCCGTGTAGAACGGGTGCGTCGCGCTCGAGATCTCAATATCGACCAGTGGGTAGGTATTGCCGTCCTCCCAGACGATGGTCTTCGACGGCGTCGCCGTGGACCGCGTCAGGAAGGCGAACTCGCCAGACACGTCGCGGAAGACGACCGGGTGGTAGTCGGGGTGGATGTCCTTCTTCATGCCTCCAGCATGTGCCGGGAGGCTGGACGGCGCACCCGCGGGGGCCCCGCTTCAGCCCGTCACGCCAGCCCGAGCAGGCGGCGCGTGATCATCTCCACGCGGAGCAGGGCGAACTCCTCGATGACGCCGAATCGGCGACTGAGCCGCGCAGGAGAGATCGCGCGGAGGTCCTCGCACTTGATGTAGCTGGTCGCCACCAGACCAGAAGGGCCCGGCTCCACCTCGACATGCGTCGGCGCGTCGCGCCGCGTCCGGGTGAGGGGGACGACGGTGACGACAGGTGGCCGCGAGTCCAGCCACGGTTGTGCAGACAGAATCAGGACTGGCCGGACGAGAGCCTGCTCGTGCCCGACAGGGTCCCCGAGGTCAGCGAGGTAGAGGTCGCCGCGCCTCACCAGGCATCCGCTTCGATCGCGTCATCGTCAGGGTCGCCGAGGTTGTCACGCAGAGCGACCGACGCGAGGGAATCCTGAGGCGACGCGGCGTTGCTGGCACGGACGCTCTCCCAGAACTCGTGCTCCTCGGTCTCGTCGAGCACATGCTCGAGCGCCCCGGCGAGGGTGGTGTTCTCCCGGTGGGCCCTCGCGGCGAGCCGGTCGCGCAGCGTTCGCGGCACCTTGATGGTGGTCAGAGGTGTCATACCGTTGATCATACCGCTGGCACCGCCCATCGGTACTACCGCACCCCGGGTCGGTTCCGCGGCTGCCTTCACACCTGTCACCGTCATCAGGAGGAACACCGAGTCCGCCTCAGCCAGCACGGCGTGGCGCACGCGCGTGAGCGGTGCGTTATCGCCCGTGAACTGCACGTCAGCGTCCGCGCCGGTGCTACTCAGGCGCTCCACCAGGACTCGCACGCTGGCCGTGTCATGCTCGGCGAGCTCGACGCCGACCGCTCGTCCATCGGGGCGCACCGAGGCCATCGGCAACATCGAATTACACAACTGGATCGCCCGCGGCTATCACAACCCCGACTACGACCGACTATGTATGCCCCTGGTCTGCGACAGTGCGAACCAAGCCCCCTCCGAAAGTCCGATGAGCCGGCAGAAGAGGCGCGACTCAGGAAAGGCGCCAGCCTGCATGGTCGAAGGCTCGTGCAATTCGAGCGAGGATCAGATCCCTACGGCCAGGCGGCAGGTCAGGGATACTCTCCCCATTCACAACCACATGAACAGGAGACTCGTTCATCGTCTCCGAGTCGACATGGACCATTCCTTGATCGTCGCGATAGTTAATTCCGGTTCTTCCCGCAACCCGGATGCGGTACCCCTCGGACGAGCGGACCACATCCCTCAAGCGAGATTTCTTGAATCTCTCGGTCATGAACAACTCTCCTTATGCCGGGCACTCCGCGCTCACACCGAAGTCTCAGTCCCACCGACAGCAGCCCTTCGCCGGGCCCTGCGACTCACATCGCTTACGTGTCGACTGAGGTTGGTGGTTCCTCGGACGACATACCCCGACCCAGCCACGCGGCGGCACCACCCTGCGCTGTCGACGCCAAGCCGCGCCACTCGGCACGTGGGGTGGACGGCGACGGCGCCAGAAACTACCGGTGACCGGCTTCGCACTCCGAGCAAGCGGTCGCATCACCGTCAGGTTCATCCGATTGCCGCAGCACCCCCGGGCAGGGGCAGAGCAGAGCACCCCGACACGCCCGGCCCGTGCAGCAGGACCCGCGGTCGTCGTCTCCACGTCTGCTCACACCTCGAACACGTACCCCATGCCCGGCTGGGTCCGCAGGTGGCGCGGGTTGGACGGGTCCGCCACGAGCTTGCGCCGCAGTTGTGCGGCGTAGACGCGCAGGTAACCGGTCTCGGACGTCACCCGCACCGGCTTCGAGGAAGCCCTCGCCTCCGCGTCCCTGAGCCACTAGGACGACTCCGTCTACTCCAGCCCCGAGGAATGGCGAGCACGCAAGGAAGCCAGCCCCGTCCGCGTCCAGTGGGACCCCGAGCGCGACCTCCGCCTCGATCCGCTGCCATGGCGCTCACACCAGATCGGACTCTCCGGCGTCGCGGTCCAGAGCTACCTACACGACTGGATCATATGCATTAACGACATCACCGAACGCGTGCAGGCACTGCGCACCGCAGCCTTCGCCGATCCGTCGCTTCTCCCCGCGGAGCGCCCCTACGCGCTGCCCGACCTAGTCGCCCAAGCCGTCGGCGCTGACCGCTGAGACTCAGGCGGACCGGCGCTCGAGTTGTCGGCGCGCCTCGTTCCAGCCCCACCGCCTGCGCGAGCTGCGCACCCAGGCCGGCTGGTCCCAAGCCGACCTCGCCGACAAGATCGACCCCGACGCCCGGCAGGTCTCCCGCTGCGAAGGCGGCAACGTCACCCCCGACCTGGACACCGTCGTTCGCATCGCCGAGACCTTCGACGTCACCGTGGACTACCTCGTCATCCCCGACACGCCCCGCCGGCCCCTGCACGCCCCCACCAACGCCCTGGCCGACCTCCTCGCCGCCTTCGCCGCCCTGCCCCCCCGACGACCAAGCCGCACTACTCAAAGCCCTCGACGCCCTCGTCACCAAGACCAGACTCCGCGCCCTGACCACCGACGCCAGCTGACTGCTACTCGGGCCGAGACGACTCCCGCAGAAGCTCGCCCAGCCGGGCCCGCAGCGCCTTCGCCTGATCCGGTGTCACGCCGAGCCTGGTTTCAAACTCCCACCCCTCAACGAGCTCCAGCGCCTCGTTGACCGCCCCGGCCAACACGGCCAGATCCGCGCGTGCGACGGCCAGAACCAACTCATCGTCGGTCACCTCGTCGTCACCGATCCAAGGGGAATCGGGATGAAGGATCCTCATGTCGGCCGTCCCTCAGTTCAGGTTCAGGAAGTAGTCATAGCCACTCGTCGGGCGGAACGCCGTTCCGCCGTCGACGGCGTTCGGGTTACGAATGACGATCGCCCCGTTGTTCCAGTACGCGGTCCGCCCGCCACCGAGCGTACGCATCTCACCGTTCAGCACCACATCCTCGATGTGGGAGGCAAACTGTGGCCTCGTCGTGATCCCTGGGAACTCCCTTGATCGTTCACGTGCTTCTGGAACGCGTGGCCGCCCGAGATCTCCTCGCCCGTCAGCTGCGCCCGTAGACGCACACCGTTCAGGACATCGTCAGCTCCTGTGCGTGCGGTTTTTGCGGCAACGCTGCCGCCGCGCGCAACCGCCGTTCCCGCGGCGGCGGCGCCGATCTTGCCGCCGACCTTGCCTATGCCGGGAATGAAGCCGACGATGCCCATCGCCGCAGCGACGCAGTTGCCTTCGCTGTAGTTTGCGGCCATAGCGCCGGCGTTGGCACCTAGCGAGAGCGCGATGAGCGCGGCGCCCACTGGGGCGCCGACTCCCGTGGCCGTCACAATTGCGCCGGCAACCCCAAGTCCCAGAGACACGTTGTCCCAGGTCGCGCCCGTCCACGTGCCCGGGTTCCACCAGTCGAGGCCGAGGGGGTCGGTGAATTGCAGTGGGTTGCCGTCGGTGTATCCGTAGGGGTTGCCGGTGGTGGCTTCGAGGGGGTCGCGGGTGAGGAATTGTGCGCTGGCGGGGTCGTAGTAGCGGGCGCGGAGGTAGAGGTATCCGGTGGGGTCGGTGTACTCCCCGGCGTATCCGAACCGGGTGATCACCGCGCAGAGCACGTCGGTGACGGCCTGGGGGACTCCGTAGGCGTCGTAGTCGGCGTCCGAGGTGACCGAGCCGGTGTGGTCGGTGGTGCTGCGCACGGAGCCGAGGGCGTCGGTGTGCAGGTAATCGACGGACGCGTCGCCCAGGTCGACCTGGGCAAGCGGGGTGCTGCCGTTGCCGTACACGTAGGCGTGGGACACGTCGGTGAGCAGCAGCGGGATGCCAGCGAGGGCGTCCCAGGTGTACTGCTCGACGACCGTGCCGGTGGTGGCGGTGGCGCGAAGCCCGGTCGCGGCGTACGTGTAGCTGGTGGTGGTCCCGTCCAGGCCGGTGACTGAGGTGAGCTGGTTGGCCTGGTTGTAGGTGTGCCCGACGGTCCCGGCGGTCGGGCCGGTGTCGGTGGTGGCGGTGGCCCGGTTGCCGCGGGCGTCGTACGCGTACGCCGTCGTCGTCGCAGGGACTGAGCCGGTGGCGGGCGTGGCCAAGGTGGTGACCTGGCGGGCGGAGTCGTAGGCGAGGGTCCGCCCGTCGGCCAGGGCCGTGACCGATCCGGCCGCGTCGAAGGCGAACGCGCCAGCGTTGTCGCCGGTGATCTGCTCGATCCGCCCGAGCCCGTCCCAGGCGAAGTCGCTGCTGGTGGTCGCCGAGGTCGGTGGCGCACGAGACTGGGTGGAACGGGTGGTGGCCTGGTCGGCCAGAAGCCCAGCGTCGGTGTACCCGTAGGCGAGCTCGAGCAGGTCGAACCCATTCCCGGCGACGGTGATGCCCAGGGTCTGGCCGGCGTCGTCGCGGTCGTAGGACGTCACGACATCGTTGGGATAGGCGACCTGCTCGGTGTAGGCCACGGCACTCCACCAAGCCTCCCAGGTATCTCAAGCTGCTCGATCAAGCCGAGCGGAACGCCCACTGAGCACCCCGCCCGGAGGGCCAGTCCGCCAGCTGATCAGCCGGCGAGGCCCACTCCACGAAGGAACACCCGACGCTACGAAGGAACACCCGACGCTCGGACCTGTCGTCGACCCGAAGCACGATCTCGTCGTCACACACCCACAAGCACGACTCGATCACGGCATCGAACTCGAGCCGGCCCCTCTCCCCCGGCCGATCACGCGCCGCACCGAGGTCTCGCAGATGAAGACCCACCCTCCAGCGCTCTCGAAGACGGCCAGTAGGTCCTCGTCAACGAATGGCCATCTCGCGCGGCAGCCGACGAAACCGGCCTGATGGCGGTCAGCCACGAACCGGCCTGATCCGCACCGCCACCCCAGACGCGATCACCCACCTCCAGGCGGAAGCATCGTCCAGCCGTCCCACTTGTACCCGGCGTTCGTGAGCTGACCGAGCTCGCGGCCAAACACCGTGGTCCTGCCAGCGGCCGCATCCCAGACAATCTCCCAGGTCAGGTTCAGCCGACGCACACAGGCAACTCGCGATCAATTATCGCTCTGCACCCATTGATCGTTCTCCACGATCGTCCAGTCGGGTATACAAAAACCCACTCGACGAAGACGCAATTCAGTACTTCACCAACCGCAACCGAGGGTTGAACACTGCGCGAAGAAAAGGACAGATTCGGGCATGAACCAAACAGCGGCTCATGAGAGCCATTTCACTACATCCGCGTCCGTGAGATCACGGCACGGCGGTAGCACCAACAAGCGAGGTCGCCCCGTGCGAATATTCACCAACAGCAAGAATGCGCCAAAGGCGACAAAGAAGGTTGCCGCGGCAAGCCCCACGAATTCCCAGTCGCCACCTGGGCCGGTCGAAAAGAACGTCATAGGCACCGCAAGGGTGAAAACTCCGAAAACGCCGGTCAAATATGTGGTGAGGGGAATTATTGAGCGCGCAAAAGTAGGTAGCGACATCCCGGTCAACTGGCGAAAAACTACAGCGACTCGCGAAACATAACGCCGATGCACCTCCGCGCGGAACAAAACTCGAATCAGGATCGCAAATCCGATGAACGCTACGCAGGAGATCATCCAGGCAAGCAGATCGGCAGTGTGGATTCCAGCAGGCATCAACACACCTCTCTTTCAGTAGTAAATGTGATCCTGCATTGCATTTAAGCCGCGTTGCCCTAACCATGCGCCCGCAGTCCCGAAAGCTGCGCCGACAACGAACCCCGCCACGGTCCCGAGGCCCGGCACCACGCTGCCCACGGCCGAGCCGACGAGTGAGCCGGCGGCCATGCCCGCAAGGAGACCCATGCCTCCACCTGCCACGGCCGCCGACGCTCGTGCTGCGGCCATGCTAGAGCCTTCGCCAGCACCAATAGAATCACTGTACGCCTGAACCCCGCCTAAACCCGCGCCGACAATGCCCACCCCGCCGCCGATCGCGCGCACCGCACCGCCCTTTCCAACAGAATTCATCGTCGCACGAGAGCCGGGATGGGAGTATGAAGACAAGACTCGCCCACTCGCGGACGCGGTGCCCTGACTTACAGGACTCCCCTGCCACCGATAATTGGCCAAGTTTCTGCCCGCCTCACTTGCCGCGCGGGTGTGATAGGCCAAAGCAAACGCAGCAGTATCGGCAGCCGTCACACCGGCCCCGGCGCCAACGAACAGACCGCGATACGAATCTCCCAGCCCCCCAGCAGTGTAAGGGGAGCAGGAATCGTTTCCCGTTGGCGCACCCAACAACCATGTGCTCCTTCTGGGGTTCAACATCATGGCGCTAAGACCTGTTGGGTCGACTCGCTGAAGCGGATTGCCATCGGCGTAGCCGTAAGCATCGAGCGTGCTATCAACAAGACGGTCCACAGAAATGAACTGGGCGGTGGTGGGGTCGTAGTAGCGGGCTCGGAGGTAGAGGTAGCCGGTGGGGTCGGCGTACTCCCCGGCGTACCCGAACCGGGTGATCACCGCGCAGAGCACGTCGGTGACGGCCTGCGGGACTCCGTAGGCGTCGTAGTCGGCGTCCGAGGTGACCGTGCCGGTCTGGTCGGTGGTGCTGCGGACGGAGCCGAGGGCGTCGGTGTGCAGGTAGTCGATGGACGCGTCGGCCAGGTCGACCTGGGCGAGCGGGGTGCTGCCGTTGCCGTACACGTAGGCGTGGGTCGCGTCGGTGAGCTGTAGCGGGATGCCGGCGAGGGTGTCCCAGGTGTACTGCTCGACGGCTGTGCCGGTGGTCGCGGTGGCGCGGAGCCCGGTGGCGGCGTACGTGTAACTGGTGGTGGTCCCGTCGCGGCCGGTGACTGAGGTGAGCTGGTTGGCCTGGTTGTAGGTGTGCCCGACGGTCCCCGCGGTCGGGCCGGCGTCGGTGGTGGCAGTAGCCCGGTTGCCGCGGGCGTCGTACGCGAACGCCGTCGTCGTTACCGAGGTCGCGTCCGCGGCGGGGGTGGCCAGGGTCGTGAGCTGGCGGGCGGTGTCGTAGGTGAGGGTGCGGCCGTCGGCCAGGGTCGTCACCGATCCAGCGGCGTCGAAGGTGAACGTGCCGGCGTCGTCGCCGGTGATCTGCTCGATCCGCCCGAGGTCGTCCCAGGCGAAGTCGCTGCTGGTGGTCGCCGTGGTCGGTGGTGCGCGGGACTGGGTGGAGCGGGTGGTGGTCTGGTCGGCCAGGAGCCCGGCGTCGGTGTACCCGTAGGCGAGCTCGAGCAGGTCGATCCCACTCCCCGCCACGGTGATTCCCAGGGTCTGGCCGGCGTCGTCGCGCTCGGTGCGGCCGTCCGCGTCGTAGGTGTAGGTGTAGTCCCGGTCAGCCCAGTCGGTCACCTTGGTGAGCTGGCCCGCCGCGTCGTAGGCCCGGCCGACAACTTCACGCGTGGGGAGTCGAGGCTGAGGACCCGCCTTGTTTCAATCAGCCGCAACGGATGCGCGTACCTTCGCGGCCATCTCAGAGGCGCCTCGAGCACGCCCTGTCCTCCTTGCCCTCAATACGGCAATGAGAACCCTGCCTCCAGCGGCTTGCGCTCGATCAGGTCGCCCACCCCAACGAGTCGTGACTTCCTGCGACCGCGACGATGCCAGCCAGATCCTGGCCGCGGGCGACGCCACCGCGGGTCCACCACTATCGCCAAGGATCTAATTCCAGCAAATGCCGAGGCAGGATCTCTCGAAGTTCTACCCCTCCCGGCTCGTCGGGATCTGGGAGCATCTCGATCCCGCTCACGGCGATAAGATCCCTCACCGAATCATCACCGCGCAGGTATTGTTCACCAAGCCAATCCCACACCTCCACGCACATCGCGAGATCGGTGCCGAAGTGGGCTCCCATCCACCTCACCATGTCCGAGAGAATCAAGTGTGGCAGAGGTTCGCCGTCAGTCTGAGCCAGATTGTCTCTCAGAATCGGATCTAGCACGGTCCACTTTCGCGCTAACAATTCGACCAGCACTGTCGAAGACTCGGTCATTTTTCACACCTCAGCATCTCCCGGAGCATCCGTCTGTCAGGCCTCGTCACCGAAATGCCCCCTCGCCAACACCCGCATCCGCGCCGCACTCAACAGCGCCGCCAACTGAACCCGACGAGAATTTGCCACGCCGTTCGGAGCGGAGTTGCCGGTAGCGATCTCAACTCCCTCCACGAGGGGTTAACCATTAGCGCCCATAGAATTGGTCAGCACCCACGCTGCAGCCGCAGCCACCGCGGCGCAGGCGCCCCAGACGCAGACCACGACCCTGGAAAGACGCGCTCGGCGGGCCAACAGTTCTCCCGCGGCGATCGCAGCTAGCGGAGTCGAAAGCGCCATGACTGCGAGTGTTGATCGCGCCCCGACCCATGAGCACATCGCTCGGCTCTCCGCTGCCGCGGGCGAGATCGGCCCGACCACCAGGGCGAAGAGCGGCAGTGCAAGGAGTGTTCCGAGCCCGATCGGCCACCAGCGATGCCACAGGAAGTCGGGGCCCGCAGATTGTCCGAGCGCTCGCCCTACGGACCACACCACGCCAGCCACGAGCGCCAAACCGATGCTGACCAGCGCCGCATCGCGTGTGTCTGCCCCCGACGTCATGCAGTTCGCCGCCCGGTGCCCGGCAGAGAAGAGGCCGATGAGGGAGGCTGCTGCCGCAATCGTCGCTACTAGCGTCAAGGCCCAGCACATGACTACTCGCGTCAGGGCGGCCACTCGAGCGTTGGATGCTGGTGCTTCGCTCATGGTTCGCCGGTCACCAACGTGAGGTCCATGCAGTGGCCGCGCCGAATGCTGAGTGAGTCCGCGCCCGTCTTCGCGATGTGCGCTGCTGGGAGCCCGGCGCCGTCGAGAAACGCCCCGCGGGCGAGGCCGGCGGTGGGGCGGCGTCGAGGTGCGACGGGGCGAGCAGGATCACGTTGGCCATTCGTCCTCCTCGGTCGCGACGAGCGTAGGGGTCGGCAGCACTCGCCGCCGGGATTCGAGGCTCACACCTCGAACACGTACCCCATGCCCGGCTGGGTCCGCAGGTGGCGCGGGTTGGACGGGTCCGCCTCGAGCTTGCGCCGCAGCTGCGCGGTGTAGACGCGCAGGTACCCGGTCTCGGACGTGTAGGCCGGGCCCCACACCTCGCGGAGCAGCTGCTCGCGGGAGACGAGGCGGCCGCGGTTGCGGACGAGCACCTCGACGATGGCCCACTCGGTGGGGCTGAGCCGGACCTCGGCGCCGGCGCGCAGGACCCGCCGCCGGGCCAGGTCGATCTCGAGCTCGCCCGCGACGACGACGGCCTCGGTGGCGTCACCGGGCGCCGCGCGGCGCACGGCGGCCCGCAGCCGGGCGAGCAGCTCGTTCATGGCGAAGGGCTTGGTGACGTAGTCGTCGGCGCCGGCGTCGAGGGCGTCGACCTTGTCCTCGCCGTGCTGCCGGGCGGAGAGCACGACGATCGGCACCCGGCTCCAGCCGCGGATGCCGGCGATGACGTCGAGCCCGGGGATGTCGGGCAGCCCCAGGTCGAGCAGCACCACGTCCGGGTGCCACGACGCCGCGAGGTCGAGGGCCTGCGCGCCGTCGGTGCCGGTCGCGACCTCCCAGCCGTGCGCGCGAAGGTTGATGGCGAGGGCGCGCACCAGTCCCGGTTCGTCGTCCACCACGAGCACCCTTGAGCCGGTCATACGCCCTCCTCGGCGCGCGGCACGGTCAGCACCATGGTGAGGCCGCCGCCGGGGGTGTCCTCGGCGGCGAGCTCGGCGCCGACCGCCTCGGCCAGGCCTTGCGCGACGGCGAGCCCGAGGCCGAGGCCGCCCGGAGAGGTGTCCCCCAACCGCTGGAACGGTTCGAACATCTGGTCCTTGAGCTCGTCGGAGAGCCCGGCGCCGGTGTCGATCACACGCAGTTCGACGCTGCGGCGGGTGGCCGATCCGGCGACGCGCACCCGGGTTCCAGGCGGCGCGTGCCGGGCCGCGTTGCCCACGACGTTCGCGACGACGCGTTCGAGCAGGCCCGGGTCGGTGCTCACGAGCGGCAGGTCCTCGGGCACGTCGAGCTCGACGTGCCCCGGGTCGAGGCCTTCGAGCGCGAGCGGCACCACCTCGTCGAGGCTCGTGGGGCGCAGCACGGGCCGCACGCTGCCCGTCTGCAGGCGGGACAGGTCGAGCAGGTTGTCGATGAGCCGTTCGAGCCGGGCTGTCGAGGCGCCGAGGGCTCCCACGAGCGCGGCCGTGTCCTCCGCGTCGAGCCGCACGTCGGGCGAGGTGAGGCCGTCGACGGCGGCGCGGATCGTCGCGAGGGGGGTGCGCAGGTCGTGCGACACGGCGCCCAGCAGGGCGGACCGGGCGGCGTCGGCCTGCTGCAGCGCGTGCACCCGGTCGGCCTCCTGCCGCAGGCGCCGATGCTCGAGCACGGCCCCCGCCTGCGAGGCGAACGCGTCGAGCACGCGCCGGTCGCTCGCGGGCAGCACCCGGCCGCCCAGGGCGAGCACGCGCGTGTCGTCGATCGCGACCACGGTCTGCGCGTCGTCGGGGGCGAGGGCCGGGGCGGGGCCGTCGGTGGCGAGCGCGCGCCACGCCGCCCGCCCCCGTTCGCCGCCCCGGCCTGGCTCTCGCTCGAGCAGGGCGACCGATTCGAGCAGGAACGTCTCCCGCAGCCGTTCGACGAGGGCCTGGGCCGAGTCCTGGCCCGAGAGCACCGACCGGGACACCGCCGCGAGCGCCGACGCCTCCGCGCGGGCCCGGAACGCCTGCCCCGTGCGCCGTGCCGCGAGGTCGACGACGGAAGCGACGGCCGCCGCGACCAGCACGAACACCACGAGCGCGAGCGCGTTCTCGGGTGAGGCGACGGTGAGCCGGCCGGTGGGGTCGGTGAAGAAGTAGTTGAGGGCGAAGAACCCGGCCACCGCGCTGAACACCGCCGGCCACAGCCCCCCGGTCAGCGCCACCGCGACGGTCAGCGCGAGGAAGAGCACGAGTTCGGTGGGCAGCCCGAGGCGGCCGTCGACTGGGCGCAGCAGCATCGTGAGCGCCGTGGTGCCCAGCACCGCCAGCAGCCAGCCGCCGACGGTCCGCCGCCGGGACAGCAGCGAGCCGCGACGCTTCGGCCCCCGCCCGGCGCGGGCCTTCTCATGGGTCATCAGGTGCACGTCGATGTTCTCGGCGAGCCGGGCGATCTCCACCCCGTTGCTCTCGGAGAGCGCCTCGCGCCATCGGCTGCGCCGCGAGACGCCGACCACGATCATCGTGGCGTTGACCCCGCGGGCGAAGTCGACCACCGCGGTGGCGACGTCCTCTCCGACCACCGTGTGGAACGCGCCGCCGAGCTGTTCGACGAGCGCGCGCTGGGCGGCGATCGCGCCAGGGGCGGCGCCGGGCAGCCCGTCGGTGGGCAGCACGTGCACGGCGAGCAGCTCCGCGCCGGCCGATCGCTGCGTGATCCGCGCGCCGCGCCGGATGAGCGTCTCGCCCTCCGGGCCGCCGGTGACCGCGACCACCACCCGCTCCCGTGCGGGCCACGGCTCGTCGATGCTGTGGTCGCGGCGGTAGGCGGTCAGCGCGTCGTCGACCCGGTCGGCGAGCCACAGCAGCGCCAGCTCGCGTAGCGCGGTCAGGTTGCCCACCCGGAAGTAGGAGGACAGCGACGCGTCGATCTGCTCGGCCCGGTACACGTTGCCGTGCGCCAGTCGACGCCGCAGCGCCTGCGGCGAGAGGTCCACGAGCTGCACCTGGTCGGCGTCGCGCACCACGTGATCGGGCACCGTCTCGCGCTGCCGGACCCCGGTGATGGCCTCGACCACGTCGTTGAGCGACTCGAGGTGCTGCACGTTCACCGTGGTGACCACGTCGATCCCCGCGTCGAGCAGGTCGTGCACGTCCTGCCATCGCTTGGCGTGCTCGACTCCCGGCACGTTGGTGTGCGCGAGCTCGTCGACGAGCACCACCTGCGGCGCGCGCTTGAGCACGGCGTCGACGTCGAGCTCGGCGAACTCCTGGTCGCGGTAGGCGACGGCGCGACGCGGCACGATCTCGAGCCCGTCGAGGAGCGCGGCGGTGGCCGGTCGGCCGTGCGTCTCGACCAGCCCGACGACGACGTCGGTGCCGCGCGACAGGCGCCGGTGGGCCTCGTCGAGCATCGCGTAGGTCTTGCCGACGCCCGGGGCGGCGCCGAGGTAGACGGTCAGCCGCCCACCCCTGCACGGATCGGCGCCGAGGTCGCCCGTAGACGCTGGCGGACCAGCCGGCGACGGGGTGTCGCCTGCTGGTCCGTCCGCGTCGGGCGCGGGAGTGCTCACGACCCCATTGTGGTCAGCGCGAGGTTCAGCTCGAGCACGTTGACCCGCGGCTCGCCGAGGACTCCCAGGCCACGCCCCTGGGTGGCGCCCTCCACGAGGGCCGCGACTTCAGTGGCGGACACCCCGCGGGCCTCCGCCACCCGCGCGACCTGCTGGCTCGCGTACTCCGGGGAGATGTGCGGGTCGAGGCCCGAGCCCGAGGCGGTGAGCGCGTCCGGCGGCGCCGACGCGGGGTCGACGCCGTCCTGTACGGCGACTTCGGCACGCCGCTCGGTGACCGTGGCGAGCAGGTCGGGGTTGGTGGGTCCGAGGTTCGAGCCGCCCGACGCGAGCGTGTCGTAGCCTCCGGCCGAGGGGCGCGGGTGGAACCACTCGTCGCCCTCGAACGTCTGCCCGAGCAGTACCGAGCCGGCCGCCTCGTTCGGGGTGGTGACGTGCGCGCCGTCGGCGCTCACGAGGGAGCCGTTGGCCTGCCACGGGAACGCGACCTGCGCGATCCCCGCCACGGCCAGCGGGTAGGCGAAGCCGAGCACGGCGGTGAGGACGAGCAGGACGCGCAGCCCGGCCCAGGTCTGCCGGGTCAGGGCCACGAGCGTGGCGCCAGCCGAGCGGGTGGTGTGGGGACGGGGGTGCGGTGCGACGGGGGTCGCGGTGCGGGGCGTGGTCATGTCAGCTGATCCCGGGGATGAGGGAGACGATCAGGTCGATGAGCTTGATGCCGGCGAACGGGGCGACGAGGCCGCCGACGCCGTAGACGAGCAAGTTGCGGCGCAGCATCACGGCCGCGCTCGCCGGGCGGTAGCGCACGCCGCGCAGCGCGAGCGGGATGAGCGCCACGATCACCAGCGCGTTGAAGATGACGGCCGAGAGGATCGCCGACTCTGGGCTCGACAGGCGCATCACGTTGAGCACCCCCAGCTGCGGGAAGGCGACCAGGAACATCGCGGGCAGGATCGCGAAGTACTTCGCGACGTCGTTCGCGATCGAGAACGTGGTCAGCGCCCCACGCGTGATGAGCAGCTGCTTGCCGATCTGCACGATCTCGATGAGCTTGGTCGGGTTCGAGTCGAGGTCGACCATGTTCCCGGCCTCCTTCGCCGCGCTCGTGCCCGTGTTCATCGCGACCCCGACGTCGGCCTGCGCGAGCGCCGGGGCGTCGTTGGTGCCGTCCCCCGCCATCGCGACGAGGCGGCCCCCGGCCTGCTCGCGTCGGATGAGCGCGAGCTTGTCCTCGGGGGTGGCCTCGGCGAGCACGTCGTCGACGCCGGCCTCGAGCGCGATCGCGCGGGCCGTCACGGCGTTGTCGCCCGTGACCATCACGGTGCGGATGCCCATCGCGCGCAGCTCGTCGAACCGCTCGCGCAGGCCCTGCTTGACCACGTCCTTGAGATGGACGACCCCGAGCACGCGGGCCGGGCCGTCGCCAATCTGCTCCGCGACGACCAACGGGGTGCCGCCCGAGGAGCTGATCGCGTCGACGAGCTGTGCGGTCTGCGCGCCCGTGCTCCCGCCGGTCGAGCGCACCCAGCCGCTCACGGCTCCGGCGGCGCCCTTGCGGATGCGGCGCACCCCGTCCTGACCCGGCAGGTCGAGCCCGCTCATCCGGGTGCGGGCCGTGAAGGGCACGAGCTCGGCGCCCACGAGCTCGCCGTCCTCCCGTGCCCGCATGCCCAGCTGCTCCTTGACGAGCACCAGGACGCTGCGCCCTTCGGGCGTCTCGTCGGCCATCGAGGACAGCTGCGCGGCGTCGGCCAGCTCGAACAGGTCGACGCCGTCGACCGGGAGCAGCTCGGATGCCTGGCGGTTGCCCAGCGTGATGGTGCCCGTCTTGTCGAGCAGCAGCACGTCCACGTCGCCCGCGGCCTCGACCGCGCGGCCGGACATGGCCAGCACGTTGCGCTGCACCAGCCGGTCCATGCCCGCGATGCCGATGGCCGAGAGCAGCGCACCGATCGTGGTCGGGATGAGGCACACGAGCAGCGCCACCAGCACGATGAGCGACTGCCGGGCCCCCGAGTACACGGCGAACGGCTGGAGCGTGGCCACCGCCAGCACGAAGATGATGGTCAGCGACGTGAGCAGCACGTTGAGCGCGACCTCGTTGGGGGTGCGCTGACGTTCTGAGCCCTCGACGAGCGCGATCATCCGGTCCACGAACGTCTGCCCCGCGGGCGCGGTGATCCGCACGACGATGCGGTCCGAGAGCACCACGGTGCCACCGGTGACCGCCGAGCGGTCGCCACCGGACTCGCGGATCACCGGGGCGGACTCGCCCGTGATCGCCGACTCGTCGACGCTCGCGATGCCCTCGACCACGTCGCCGTCGCCCGGGATGGTCTCCCCCGCGACGACCACGACAACGTCCCCGACGGCCAGCGCCGAGGACGGCACCGGCTCGGTGGGCAGGCCCGCGAGCGCGACGCCGCCCACCGCGTCCTGCGGCGCCACCACGCGCCGGGCGGTGGTCTGCGCCTGCGTGGCCCGCAGACTCGCCGCCTGCGCCTTGCCGCGGCTCTCCGCGACTGCCTCCGCGAGGGTCGCGAACACGAGGGTGAACCACAGCCAGAGCGTCACCGAGACCGCGAACAGGCTCGGGTCGATGACCGATAGCACCGTCGAGGCGACGGCCCCGACCTCGACGACGAACAGCACCGGCGAGTGGCACAGCTCGCGCGGGTCGAGCTTGCGCAGCGCCGCGGGCAGGGCTTGGAGCAGTTGGCGCCCGCTCAGCGCGCGCCGGGCGCCCGTCGGGCGGGGCGCGCCGAGAGGGCTCATAGGTCCGGGGTCGACCGACGGGCCCACGGGGTCCACCAGGGTCGGGTGCATGGCGGTGTCCTTCATGAGAGGGACTCGGCGATCGGGCCGAGGGCGAGGACGGGGATGAAGGTCAGGCCGACGACGACGAGCGTCACCGCGACCAGGAGGCCGACGAACAGCGGCCGGTGGGTCGGGAGCGTCCCCGATCCGGCGGGGACGGTCTGCTGGCTGGCGAACCGGCCGGCGAGTGCCAGCACGAGCGCGATCGGCACGAACCGTCCGAGCAGCATCGCCAGGCCGAGCAGGGTGTTGTAGAAGGGCGTCGAGACGGTGAGCCCCGCGAACGCGCTGCCGTTGTTGTTCCCGGCGGAGGTGAACGCGTACAACACCTCGGAGAGCCCGTGCGGGCCGGACTCCTGCATCCCTGCCTGCCCCGCGGTTGTCGCGATGGCCACGGCCGTGCCGATCAGGACGACGGCGGGCACCGCGAGCACGTACAGCGCGACAAGGGTGATCTCGTGCTGGCCGATCTTCTTGCCCAGGTACTCGGGGGTGCGCCCGACCATGAGTCCCGCGACGAAGACCGCGACGATCGCGAGCACGAGCATCCCGTACAGCCCTGCGCCGACGCCTCCGGGGGCGACCTCGCCCAGCATCATCGTGAAGAGGGTGACACCGCCGCCGGGCGCGGTCAGCGAGTCGTGCATCGCGTTGACCGCGCCGGTCGACGTGCCGGTGGTGGCGGCGGCGAACAGCGCGCTGCCCGCGGCGCCGAACCGGGTCTCCTTGCCCTCCGACGCGGCGCCCACGAGCTGCGGCACGGCGCCGGGCGCGGCCATCTCGGCCCACGTCAGCAGGCCCACCGCGGCGACCCACATCGCGGCCATGGCGCCCAGCACCGCATGGCCTTGGCGCTTGTCGCCCACCATGATCCCGAAGGCGCGCGGCAGCGCGGACGGGATCAGCAGGATCAGGAAGACCTGGAGCAGGTTGCTGACCGGCGTCGGGTTCTCGAACGGGTGCGCGGAGTTCGCGTTGAAGAACCCGCCGCCGTTGGTGCCGAGGAGCTTGATGGACTCCTGCGAGGCGACCGGTCCCCCGAGCACGCTCTGCGCGCCGCCCGCGAGCGTGGTGATCTCGGTCGGGCCTGCCAGGTTCTGGATCACCCCCGTCGCGACGAGCACTACGGCGCCGAGTGCGGCGATCGGCAGCAGGATGCGCACCGTCGCGCGCACCAGGTCTGACCAGAAGTTGCCCACCCGCCCTTCGGCGCCCGAGCGCGAGAACCCGCGGATCAAGGCGACGACCACCGCGATGCCGACGGCCGCGGAGACGAAGTTCTGCACCGCGAGACCCGCCATCTGCAGCAGGTGCCCAGCGGACTGCTCACCCAGGTACCACTGCCAGTTCGTGTTCGTCACGAACGAGACCGCGGTGTTCCACGCCCCCGCGGGGTCCATCGGCGGCGTCCCGAGCGACAGCGGTAGGTGGCTCTGCAGCCGCCCGAGGCCGAAGAGCAGGAGCAGCGAGGCCAGCGAGAAGCCGAGCAGCGAGAGCAGGTAGGTGCTCCACCGCTGGTCGGCGTCGGGGTCGACGCGCACCAATCGGTAGCCCGCCCGCTCGACGCGCAGGTGGCGGGGTGAGGTGAAGACCCGGGCGATGTAGGCGCCGAGCGGCACGTGCACGGCGGCGAGCAGCGCGACCAGCAGCGCGATCTGTCCGACGGCGGCCCACGTCGCGCTCATCGGGTCGTGTCCGGCCGGACGAGGGCCACGAACAAGTAGACGGTCAGGGCGGCCGTGACCACGAGGGCGACCCAATCGGCCCCGGTCACGGGTGGTCCAGCGTGCGTGCGACGAGCGCGACGGCGGCGAAGAACGCCACCGTGAGCGCGAGGAAGGCCAGGTCGGCCATGATGGGGCGCCTTCAGGGAGGAGGACGGCCCGCAGGACTCCCGCGAACCGGTGCGCACCCGCGCACAGCCCCTGTCCTATGCCCGCGGGGCGCTCGCGCACCGCGGCCTTGACGACTCCTTAACGCCCCCGGCGCCTGCCTTCACGCAACCCTGACGCGTGGGCTCGCCACCGGGACGGACGAATGCCCGCACCTCCCCGGGGGAACGGGGTGGTGCGGGCATTCGAGCGCGTGGCCCCCCTGCGGGCCGCCCTGCGCGCCGAGGCTCAGCGGTCGACGCGGGCGCTTCCGCCACCGGCGAGCTTGAGCACCTCGGCCTTGGTGACCATCGTCGTGTCGCCGGGTGTGGTCATGGCCAAGGCGCCGTGGGCCGCGCCGTACTCGACCGCGGTCTGCAGCGGCTGCCCGTCCAGCAGGCCGTAGATGAGCCCGGAGGCGAACGAGTCGCCGCCGCCCACGCGGTCCATGATCTCCAGCCGCTCGCGGTGGGTGGACTGCACCACGCCGGTCTCCTGGGACCACGCGAGGGCGCCCCAGTCGTTGATCGAGGCCGAGTGCACGGTGCGCATCGTGGTGCCGATGACCTGGAAGTTCGGGAACTCCGCGGCGGCCTTCTGGATCATCGCGGCGAACTTGTCGACCTCGAGCGCCGACAGGTTCTCGTCGACGCCCTCGACCTCGAAGCCGAGCGAGGCGGTGAAGTCCTCCTCGTTGCCGATCATCACGTCGATGAACGGCGCGATGGCCCGGTTGACCTCCTGGGCCTTGGCCTGGCCGCCGATCGAGCGCCACAGGCTCGGCCGGTAGTTGAGGTCGTAGGAGACGACGGTGCCGTGCTTCTTGGCGACCTGCACGGCCTCGATGACAGTCTCGGCAGCCGTCTCGGAGAGGGCAGCGAAGATCCCGCCGGTGTGCAGCCACCGCACACCGAGCTCCCCGAAGAGGTGCTCCCAGTCCACGTCGCCCGGCTTGAGCTGGGACGCGGCGGTGAGCCCGCGGTCGCTGACGCCCACCGCGCCGCGCACCCCGAATCCCCGCTCGGTGAAGTTCAGGCCGTTGCGGACCTCGCGCCCGATCCCGTCGTACGGCGCCCACTGGACGAACGAGGTGTCCACGCCGCCCTGCAGCATGAGGTCCTCGACCAGACGGCCGACCTCGTTGTCCGCGAGCGCGGTGACGATCGCCCCGCGCAGCCCGAACGCGCGGCGCAGGCCGCGGGTCACGTTGTACTCGCCGCCGCCCTCCCAGGCGCGGAACGAGCGTGCCGTGCGAATGCGCCCCTCACCCGGGTCGAGCCGCAGCATCACCTCGCCCAGGGACACCGCGTCGTAGCGGCACTCAGCGGCGGGACGGATGGTCAGCGACATGAGATCAGTCCTTCGTGTGGCGGGTCAGGGTGGTCAGCGGGTCAGCGCGACGGCGTCGGCCGTGAGCTGCGTGATGCCGGCGAAGTCGCCAGCGGCGACGCGGTCGCGAGGGACCATCCACGAGCCGCCGACGGCTGCGACGGCGGGGATGCTGAGGTAGTCCTGCAGGTTCTTGGGGCCGATGCCGCCGGTGGGCACGAAGCTGACCTGCCCGAACGGGGCGGCGAGCGCGGCGATGGCCGGGGCGCCGCCGGAGGTTCCCGCCGGGAAGAACTTCACGGTCGTCAGGCCCAGCTCGAGGGCGGCCTGGATCTCCGTGGCGGTGACGGCGCCGGGCAGCGCGAGCACGCCCAGTTCGTGGCAGCGCTCGACGACGGCGCGGCTCAGGCCCGGGGAGACGACGTAGGAGGCGCCAGCGGCGACGGCCTGGTCGACCTGGGCCGCGGTCAGCACGGTGCCGGCGCCGACGAGGATGTCGCCCCGGTCTGCCATGGCGCGGATCGAGTCGGCGGCGGCGGCCGTGCGGAACGTGACCTCGGCGACGGGGAGGCCGCCGGCGACGAGGGCGCCGGCGAGGGCGTCGGCATGGGCGGCGTCGTCGAGGACGACGACGGGGACGAGACGAGCTTCGCTCAGTGCGGCGAGGGTATCCACGGTGATTCCGTTTCGCTAGGCGCAACGCCCGCTGCGCTGCGCGAAACAGCATCGCACACTGATCTCGCGGACCTCAACCCGTCACCGAGAGGACCAGCCGTGTCGAGCCGCCGGGTCAGCGGAGCTTGCGCATCTCGAGGGCCGCGCCACACCCGCACAGACGACGTCGGGCCCGCGGGGAGTGATCCTCGAGGGCCCGACGTCGCTCGTTCGGCGGGGTCAGATCCCGCAGCTCGAGGAGCCGGAGGCGGAGCCGCTCGATGTCCCGGTCACCCGCACGCACGGGGTGGGCGACTGCACGGTGGCGCCGCCGGCGCTGAGCGTGAACCGGTGCTGCGAGTAGGCCCTGCCGGTGTTGGAGACCACACCGGACCCGCTGTTGATCCGGCCCTGGTAGCTCCAGCCGGGGGTGGACGTCTCGCCGCCCGCGTCGGCGAGCCACGCGCTGGTGACCGTCGAGCCGGATGAGCACCAGCCGCCCACCGTGTAGTAGGTGTACAGCGTGTTGCCGAGGCCGGACCGGGCGCTGCCGTTCTGTCGGGCGGTCCAGCACCCCGTCGCCAGGATGCCCACGGTCCGGCCCGACGCGGACGCGGCGCTCAGGCTGCGGCGCGCTGCCGCGTCGAGCGGCTGCTGCGCGCCCTGGGTGAGCACCACCTCCGCCGGCAGGCTGCTGGCGATGAACGCGTCGCGGTCCGCGTCGCTCAGCGTGGCGAGGTACGACTCGAGCTCTGGGCTGAGCGCGTCGGCGCCGACGACGACCGACGTGGCGCCGCCGCCCGCGTCGGCGCCGCTCCCGGCGGCCATGCTGGGCGCTGCCGCGAGGACGAGCCCGGCGGCGGCGATCGTGGCGACGGTGGCGGTGCGGAACCTGCGCATGTGTCTCCCCTTCGTGGTCGGACGGGGCGTGCGGGGCCGACCACGCGAGGAGGCCCCCTTGCTCCCGAGGTGAGCCAACCAGGGAACCTGGCGATGCGCACTACCTTGCGGCGCACGCTACTGCTAGCGTGCGCCGCATGGAACCGACCGCGGAAGGCGTGCTCACCCAGATGCGCAAGGGTGTGCTCGAGTTCTGCGTCCTCGCGTACCTGCGGTCCGGGCCCGCCTACGGGCTCGAGATCGCGACCGAGCTCGGCCGCCACGAGACCCTCTTCACCAGTGAGGGCACGCTCTACCCGCTGCTCGCGCGGCTCCGCAAGCAGGGGTGGGTGGAGACCAGCTGGCAGGAGTCCCGCAGCGGCCCCCCACGCCGCTACTACTCCCTCACCGACGAGGGACGCGCGGCGGTCCGCACCTTCGCCGCGATCTGGACCCCGTTCAGCGACGGCGTGGACGCCGTGCTCGGAAAGGCCAGCTGATGCCCGGGCAGCACTTGTCGCTCGTCGAGTCGTACCTCGACGACCTCGACCGCGCCCTGGCGGGCATCGACCCCGCCGAGCGGGCGGACGTCGTGGCCTCCATCCGCGAGCACGTCGACGCGTCCCTCGGCGACCAGCCCACAGCGGCCGACGTGCACGAGGTGCTCCAGCGGCTCGGCCCTGTGGAGCGCATCGCCCGCGAGGCCGACGCCGGCGCCCCCGCACTGATTGCCTTCCCCGAGCCCACGCCCGGCGCCTCCCCCGACGACCGCTGGCCCCGCTGGTCGGGTCCCGTGCTGCTCGGGCTCGGCGCCCTGGCCATCGCCCTCATCCCGACCGCGCCCGTCGCCGCGGTGGCCCTCGCCCTCGCCGCCGGCATCGCCGCGCTGATCGGCGTCCGCCGCGCCCCCGGGCCCACCAGCCTGCTGCGCGCCGCCGTCGCGCTCTGCGCCCTCGCGATCCTGCTGACCGCGCTCGCCGCCGCGACCCTGCTGAACGTGCGAGCCGAACTCCCCTCGATCGACACCCCGGTCGAGGTCGTCTCCCCAGGAGGTGGATGACATGACCGACGACGACGTCGACGACACCACCGCCACGCCCACCGAACGCGAGCTGCGCCGCATGGTGCTGCTCCGCCGACGGGCGCAGCGGCGACCACTCAGCTCACAGGCTGTCCTCGCCCTGGCGATGCGCGTCGCCTCCCCGCCACCGGCCTCCCCCGGGGCGCACGCGCGCTGACCTGCCGCGCGCTTGACGCCAGACCGCGCGAAGCACCATTTTTCGTGCATGGTGACCATCGGCAGATACACAGTGCTCGTCGACGACCTCGACCGGGCCCAGGAGTTCTACGCCACCGCGTTCGGCTTCACGACGCTCTACGACCAGCAGCCCTCCCCCGGCTTCCGCTACGTCCACGTGGGGCCTGGCGGTCTGCACGACCCCGGGCTGTGGCTGTTCGCAGCCACCTCCAACGAGGCGCGCGCCCGCGCCGGCAACCAAACCGCGGGGTACCCGCTGCTGGTGCTGTACACCGACACCCTCGACGCCGACCTCGCCCGGATGGCACGCGCCGGCGTCCACCCCGACCACGGCCCGCTGGTCGACGACGACGGGCGCTACGCCCACATCCGCGACCCGTGGGGCAACGCCATCATCCTGGCCGAGCTGGCCCGCTGATCCTCGGGGCGCCGCTCGCGCGGCGCCCCGTGGCCTGGTCAGCCCTCGAAGACGGGCGCCAGCGCGGCCCAGCGCTCGGCGCGGCAGTACACCGGGACGATGTCGCGAGGCGTCGGCCGCTCGACGGTGGTCCCGCCCGCGAGCGCCTCGCCCGACCAGGCGTCCACCCAGTCGCCTGCCGGCAGGTACGTCGTCCACGTGCTCGCCCCGGGCTCGGTCACCGGATGCACGAGCAGGTCGTCGCCCAGCAGGAACTGGCCCGGCCAGTCCCACACCGCCGAGTCGTCGGGCCAGTCGAAGAACAGCCCGCGCATGAGCGGGCGGTCGCTCGCGATGGTGCGGGCCGCCTGCTCGGCCAGGTACGGCACGAGCCGCTCCCGCAGGTGGGCGTACCGGCGGAACTCGTCGACCACCGCGGGATCGTCGTGGGTCTCCGCCACGAACCACGGGGTGCGGTCGCGCAGCGGCAGCCGGTGGTGGTTGAACTCCGAGTGGTACTGCATCACCGGCATGAACGTCGCGGCAGCCGCCGCGCGCACGTAGAGCTCGCCATCGGGCACGGGGCCGGAGAACCCGGCCAGGTCCCAGCCCCAGTACACGATGCCGCAGGCGGAGGCCGTGATTCCCGCCGTCACCGAGTGCCGGAACGCCTCCCAGGTGGAGTCCTCGTCGCCCGCCCAGAACAGGCCGTGGGCCTGCGACCCGGTGAAGCCGGCGCGTGAGAACGTCACGGGCGCCTTGCCGTGCGCGCGGAGCAGGTCGCCGAACGCCCGCGCGTAGTGCACCGGGTAGAGGTTGTTGCCCTCGTCGCCGCGGCGCCCGTCGGCGTAGCGCAGGTCGTGGCCCCAGGCGTGCTCGCCGCCGTCGGTCTTGAACCCGTCGACGTCGAGGTCGGCCACCAGGTAGCGCCGCTTCGCGGTCCACCAGTCCCGGCCTTCCTGCGTGGACAGGTCGGCCATGAGCGCCTGCGGGAACCACCAGCCGCGGTTGTGGTAGGCCGAGCCGTCGGCCTCCCGCACGGCGTGGCCCGACGCGACCATGGCACGCCCGTCGGCGAGCACCTGGCTGTCCTGGGGCACGTCGGGGCCCAGGTCGTGCTCGGTCTTCTGCAGCGGGATCTGCCAGAGGATCACCTTGATGCCCCGCGCGTGCAGCTCGTCGATCATCGCCCGCGGGTCGGGCCACGCCCCCTCGGGCGGGTAGGTGAAGTCGTCGGCGCCGTGCGGGGCGCCGTCGGGCGTGACCTCGTAGCGGGCGTCGCGGAAGATCGTGATGCCCTCCTCGTCGCTCCACGCCTCGATCACGACGGCGCCCACGGGGATGTCGAGCTCCTGGTGGCTGTCCATGCGCTCCATCACGAGGCGCTGGGTGTTCCACTCGTTGCCCGAGGCCCACAGCCGGAACACCCACGCCGGCAGCTCCTCGGCGCGCCCGACCTCGTCGCCGAAGGCCCGCAGCACCTCGTCGGGCGCCCCGTCGTAGAGGGCCACCTCGAGCCGCTCGTGCGGGGCCCCGCCCAACGCCGCCTCGACCACCAGCAGGTCGGGCTGCGAGGCGCCGACGTCGTACCAGGTGCGCCGCGCGGTGCGGACGTGGAAGCCCCACCCAGCGCCCCCGACGACGTGCGCGAAGGGCATCGGCAGGTAGGTGCGGCCGTGCGCGGCCTGCGACTTGTACTGCTCGAACACGACGGCGTCGAGTGCCGAGCCGCGCTGGTCGACGGCGTCGTACCGCTCCCCGAACCCGACCACGTGCTCGTGGGGATCGAGCCGCAGCGCGAACCGCACCCGCCGCACCCCGTCCGCGTCGCGCAGCCACTCCACGCTCCCGGGCACGAGCCGTGACCGGGAGCCCTCGGCGCCGGCGAGCACCAGGTCGCCGCCCTCCTGCGACCACTCCGCGGCCGAGACGTCGAACCAGGGGGTCGGCGGCTCCACCCGAGGCGTGCCCTCGCCCTCGGCGCCGGTCGCCTCGGCCAGGAACCGGTAGCGGTAGCGCGTCCCGGCGACGAGGGCGGGGGTGTCCACCGACCAGCCGCCATCGGCCTCGAGCTGCGCGGCCTGGGCCGCGGCGAGGTGCCCGTCGCCGCCCGCGAGAGCCGCGGCGTCCGCGGCCGAGGCAGTCGCCGGGGCCAGCGTGAGCAGCATGGTCGCGCCCGTGGACAGGTCCTGCCACTCGCAGGTCACGGCCGTGACGTCGGGACGCGCGACCACGCCGAGGCGGACGCTCTGGCCCGCCTCGGGCGTCACCGGCACGCGCTGGTCCGCTGATGTCGCGTAGGGGTGCTCGATGCCGTGGGGACGGTGGGTGAGAGCCGGGAGGCTCGTGGTGGTGGGGGTCATCGCGCGTCGTCCTCCGGGAGCAGGCCGAGCTCGTCGGCCAGGATCAGGTACATGCCGTGGGACCACAGCAGCGGGGTCGCGACAGTGCCCCAGCGGTCGAGCCACTCGTCGCGGTGCTCGGGCGCCAGCAGGTGGTCCGGGACCTGCTCGGGCATCTCGCCGTCATCCACGGCGTGGTCGGCGGCCCACACGAGGTGGCGCAGGGCGGCCGGGCGGTCGCCCGCGGCGGCACGGTTCCAGCCGAGCAGGCTGGCCAGGAGCAGCCACTGCCCACCGCCGTAGAACACGTCGGCGCGGAAGCGGTGCACGCCGCCGTCGACGTCGAGGTCGCGGGCCACCGCGTCGAGCGTCGCGGCCGCGATCGGGCTCGCGGGGTCCACCAGCCCGAAGGGGACCACGCACGCGGCCAGGGAGGCGTCGACGGCTGACGAGCCGAGCCACTTGGCGAGGTGCGGCGCCGCGGGGTCGCCCGCGCGGCCGGTGGTCGTCCCCTCGGCCAGGACGAGCTGGCGGGCCTGCTCGGCGACGTCGAGCGCACGCCGCGCGCGAGTCGCGTCGAGGACCCCGGCCTGGGCGATGGCCTGGAGTCCGCCGTGGATCGCGCCGAGGGTGGAGACGTGGCGCTGCTCGACGTGCTCCTCCCACCAGTCGTAGCACGGGCGGTCCCAGAAGGCCGCGAGGTAGTCGACCGCCACCTCGATGCCCGACAGCCAGCGGTCGAGCGCCAGGCCGTGCCGCTGAGCGTGCGTCACCACGGCCCACAGCCACATGCCGTACCCGTCGGTCTGGAAGTCCCACCACGGGTCGGAGCCGTCAGAGCCGTCGAACGTGAACCGTGTCGGCAGCATCAGGTCGAGCGGCAGGTCCTCGCCTGCCTCCGCCGCGGCGACGAGCCCGGCGACCTGGCCCGTCCGGGCGGCCAGGACGCGGGTGACCCAGTCGTGGAAGCGGTCGACCGACCCGACGTCGCCGTACCGGGACATGCCCTCCGCCGTGAACGACCCGTCACGCAGCCACGCGTACCCGCGGTAGGCCGAGAACGTGGGCGAGGCCGGGTAGGCGCCCGCGGGGTCCTGGTGTCCGGCGATGACGGCGTGGCTGCGGCGCGCGAGCGCGACGAGGCGCTCCCGGTCGGGCGTGGAGGTCTCCGGGAAGGGGTGGGTCATGTCTCACAGTCCTGGTCAGGTGCGGTGCGGGGATCCGCGCGCGATGCGCGCGAGCGGGTGGGCCCGGCTGACGGCCGGGCCCACCCGGTGCAGGTCAGCCCAGGAGGGCGGTGACCCGGGTCTGCGCGTCGGTCAGTGCCTGCTCGACGGTCTTGCGGCCGGCCGCGGCGTTGGCCAGCTCCTCGCCGACGATGTCCTGCATCTCCTGCTGGGACTCGATCACGGGCGGCAGCACGACAGCGTCGAGCGAGTCGAACACCGCGGCCCGGTTGGCCGGCGGGGTGACCTCGAGGTAGCTGTCCAGCATCGACTGGTCGGCCACCGGCGGCAGCTCCCACGACGTGGCCAGTCGCGTCTCCACGGTCGTGCTGGACGCGGTGAGGAACTCGAGCCAGCGCGTGGCCTCCTCGGGGTGCGCCGACTTCGCGGACACGACGACGCCGTTCGCGAACAGCGCCGACGCCTTCTCGGCGCTGCCCGGCTCAACGGCGATGTCCCAGCCGAGGCCCTCGACCTCGGCGAGTCCGCCGAACATCCAGATGCCGCTGTGCCACATGCCGAGCTTGCCCGCCTTGAACAGGTCGGTGTCGAAGTCAGCGGTGCCCGCGCCGTCCGCCTCCGTGGGCATCGTCGTGCCCGACTTGCCGACGAGCCACGTCGCCGCCTCGATGCCCTCGGGGCTCGCGAAGGTCGCGGCGGTCTGCTCGGCGTCGAAGAACTCGCCACCGGCCTGGGCCAGCGCCTTGTAGAACTCGTGGAAGGAGATCGGCTGGTAGTCGCCCCAGACGCCCGCCGACCGGTCGGTGAGCTTCTCGGCCGCGGCCTGCTCGTCGGCCCAGGTCCAGTCAGCCGTGGGGTGCTCGAGGCCCGCCGCGTCGAAGAGGTCCGTGTTGTAGAACAGCACGACGTTCGAGAACGAGGCCGGCAGGCCCAGCTGGGCGCCGTCGTGGGAGAACGACTCGAGCAGCGACGGCGTGTACGCGTCGGCGTTCTCGATCGTCAGCTCCGCGAGCGCCCCGTTGGCCGCGTACGTCACGAAGTTCTCGTAGTTCAGCTCGAAGGTGTCGGACACCGTGCCGCCGGCCACCGAGGTCAGCAGCTTCGTGAAGTAGTCGGCGTACGGGAGGGTCTCGACCTGCACGTCGATGTCAGGGTTGGCTTCCTCGAACGCCGTGACGATGGCGTCCAGGTCCCCCTCGTGGCCACCGTTGGCCGAGAAGTTCATGTACGTGATCGTCACCGGGCGGTCGCCGTCCCCGGCGGGCGCCTGGGGCGCCGTGGCCGACCCCTGGGAGCAGGCCGTGAGCGTGAGCGCCAGGGCGGCGCTCGCGCCGAGGGCGGCCCGGCGGCCGGGGCGCATCGTGGTTCGGAACATCTGTTCGTCCTTTCGTGGCGGTCGGCGACGGTGCCGAGCCGGGGAGGTGGCGGCTACTTGAGCCCGGTGTGGGCCATGCCCGCGATGATGTGGCGCTGCGCCACGATGTAGAGCAGCGCGATCGGGATGATGGAGACGACCGACCCGGCCATGACCACGTCCCACTCGGTGGTGAACTGCCCGCGGAGGGTCGCAAGCCCGAGCGGGAGGGTCATGAGCTCGGGCGACCTGATGACCACCAGCGGCCACAGGAAGCTGTTCCAGCTCGACATGAACGCGAACACCGCGAGGGTCGCGAGCGAGGGGCGCACGAGCGGCAGCATGATCGTGGTGAAGATGCGCAGGTGGCCCGCCCCGTCGATGGTGGCGGCCTCGTCGAGCTCGCGCGGCACGCCCTCCATGGCCTGCTTCAGCAGGAACACCCCGAACGCGGAGGCGATCGTGGGAGCCAGCAGCGCGAAGTAGGTGTCGTTGAGCTGCAGCCGTGTCATCTCGATGAACAGCGGCACGACGAGCACCTGCAACGGGATCATCAGCGTCGCGAGGTAGACGGCGAACACGACGTTGCGGCCCCGGAACGGCAGCCGGGCGAACGCGTACGCGGCCATCGACGAGGTGACGAGCTGGAGCAGTGTCGTGGCGACGGCGATCCCGAACGAGTTGCCCACGATGCGCCACACCGGCATGACGCCGAACAGCTCCCGGTACGCGTCCAGGGTGGGGTCCTCGACGACCAGGCTCGGCCCCGAGGAGAGCGTCCCGCCGGGCGTGATCGAGGTGATCACCGTCCAGAGGAAGGGGAACAGCATGGCGACGGCGCCGAGGGCGACGACGAGGTAGAGGAGGCCGCGGCGCGCGAGCCGCGTGGTTGTGATGTCAGGCATGGTTCACCCACCGCTTCTGGCCGTGCAGCTGGAATGCCGTGACCCCGAGGATCAGGGCGAAGAGGAGCCAGGACAGCGCAGACGCCTCGCCTGCGCGCCCGTAGCGGAACGTCAGGTCGTAGATCTGGCCGACGACCACCTGGCTCGCGCCCGATGGGCCTCCCCCGGTCATCACGTACACCTGGTCGAACACCTGGAAGCCGTTGACGAGCGAGATCACCACG
Source organism: Cellulomonas chengniuliangii (assembly GCF_024508335.1). Lineage (NCBI taxonomy): Bacteria > Bacillati > Actinomycetota > Actinomycetes > Micrococcales > Cellulomonadaceae > Cellulomonas > Cellulomonas chengniuliangii. The sequence continues at coordinate 2,740,218 of NZ_CP101988.1, forward strand.
ACGAAGAACGTCGAGGGGGACAGCAACGGGAGCGTGATCGACCGGAACCGCTGCCAGGCGTTGGCGCCGTCCATCCGCGCCGCCTCCATCACGTCGCCCGGGATCGCCTGCAGGCCGGCCAGCAGGATGACCATGACGAAGCCGAGGTCCTTCCATGCGGAGGCGAGGATGACCGAGGGCAGAGCCCACGTCGGGTCCGTCCACCAGCCCGGCTCCGGGAGGCCGATGGCGCCCAGCACCTGGTTGACCAGGCCGTTGCCCGGGTTGAGCAGCCACTGCCAGACCAGCGCCACGACGACCCAGCTCGTGACCACGGGAAGGAAGTAGGCGGCGCGGAAGAAGGACCGGCCGCGGAACGCCTGGTTCAGCAGCAGCGCGAGTCCCAGGCCGCCCACGTACACGAGCGGCAGGTACCCGGCGATGTACATCAGGGTGTTCCCGAAGACCTTCCGGGTCGTCGGGTCGCCCAAGAGCTTGGCGTAGTTGTCGAGCCCGACCCACTCCATGCCGGAGATGAGGTTCCAGCGGTGCAGGCTCACCCAGGCCGATCCCACCATCGGGACCAGGACGAAGGCGATGAGGGGGATCGCGCTCGGCAGCAGGAACAGCAGCACCCACCCGACGCGCTTCAGCCCACGGCGGCGCGACGCGGGTCCGCGGCGGGCGCGGGTGGCTGCCCTGCCGGCGGTCGCGGCGGGGGCGCCGGCGATCGACGGCGCGGTCGGCGCGCTCATCGGACCGGCTCCGCGTGCTGGTCGTCCGCCCCGGCGTGGAGGCGCTCGCGCACGAGCCGTCCCTGGTCACCGGTGGCGCCCGCGGCGTCGAACGGGCTCGCCAGGACGAGGGAGGCGGCGCCGAGCGCCCACTTGTCCTCGGCCCAGGGCTCGATCACGAACGGGATGCCGCGACGCGCGGGCATGAGGTGCCCGCGGAAGGACGGCTCGAAGCCGGGCTCCCAGTGCCGCCACGCGTCGATGCCCTCCCCGAGCAGCACGATCACCTCGGGGTCGATGGTGTGCACGACGCCCGCGAGGGCCCTGCCGAGCCGTGCGCCGGCCTCCCGGTAGATCTCCAGGGCGGCGGCGTCGCCGCGCTCGGCGGCCTGGCGCAGACCGGCGGCGGTTCCTCGGGGGCCGACCACGCCCTGCTCGAGAGCTGCCCGCACCAGGGCGTCCTCGCCGATGTGGGCCTCGAGGCAGCCTCGCGACCCGCACCCGCAGAGCGGGCCGTCCGTGGTGATGGGGATGTGCCCGATCTCGCCCGCGCCACCCGACGCGCCACGGTAGACGGCGCCGTCGACGACGATGCCGCACCCGATGCCGCGCCCGATGGTCACGACCAGGTAGGAGCCGTGGTCGCGGCCGGTGCCGTACAGCCGCTCGGCGACCGCGAGGGTGTTGACGTCGTTCTCCACCAGGACGGGCACGCCGAGCGTGCTGCGCAGCACCGCGCCGACGTGCGCGTCGGACCAGCCGAGGGTCGGGGCGTCGACGATGCCGGAGGCCTGGGAGTCGACAGACCCCGGGATCCCGACGCCGATGCCGAGCAACGGTCCCGAGTGGTCGTCGACCGCGGTGCCGAGGATGTGGCCGAGCGCGTCGAGCGCGTCCGGCGCGTCCGGGTCGAAGCGCTGCGTGGACTGGCTGCGCACGGTGCCGTCGAGGTCCACGTCGACGAGGGCGACGTGGTCGGCGGTGACCTTGGCGCCGATCGCCCCGCCGGCGGACCGGACCAGGCCGAGGAGCCTCGCCGGGCGCCCGCCCTGCGAGGGCGCGTGCTCGAGCTCGGTGACGAGCCCGCGGGCGATGAGGTCCTTGGTCAGCTGCGTCACGAGGGCCGGGCTGACGTCGAGCGCCCGGGCGACGTCGGCGCGGGACGTGGGCCCGCGCGTGCCGAGCAGCCCGAGGATCGCCGACGGGACCAGGTCACCACGGGCAGACGGGCGGGTTGCGGGTGACATCGAACTCCTTTGTTCACCACTAAATTTAGTGCAACACTAACTAGCGCCACAGTGGTCGTCAACTCCGCAGGTCGCGGCCCTGCCAGGAGCCGCGCGCCATGCCGCTCGCTCCCCCAAGCGCGCGACGACGTCCGGCCCGCCACGCCCCGCAGGCATGGCGAACCGCGCGCCAGGCGGACGCCGGCCCTGCCGGTCAAAGCGGCCGTGGCGGAGGCTGCGCAGTCACGTCCGCAGGCGCGGGCCGCCCGCGGTCAGGCGGTGACGTCGGCGCGCGTCACGAGCACGGGGCAGCGCGACCGGCGGACGACGCCCCGGCTCACGGACCCGAGCAGCAGGCCGGCCAGCCCGCCCCGCCCCCGTGCGCCGACCACGACCAGGTCCGCTGCAGCGGAGGCCTGCGTCAGGACATGCGCCGCCGGGCCCTCCGTCACCTCCCACGCGACCTCGATCGGCAGCTCGCGTTCGGCGAGGAGCACCCGGGCTGCCGCCTGCACGCGCTCGGCGTGGGCGAGCGCCATCTCGTCCGGCGTGATCCCCGGGTAGGCCACGGCCCAATAGCTGAGGGTCGCCGATGCCTCGGCCCGGGTCCACGACGTCACGACCCGCAGCGTCGAGCCGCGCAGCACCGCCTCGTTCACGGCCGCGAGCAGCGCGGTGTCGGCGCCAGCCGACCCGTCGATGCCCACCACGACAACGCCCGTCGTCGACCTCTCGGCCGAGTCGGCGGGCACCACGACGACCGGGCAGGTCGCGCGCTGCACAGCGCCCGTGGCGACCGATCCGGTCAGGGCCTCGCTGAACCACCCGGTGCCGTGCCGCCCCAGCACGAGCATCCGCGCCCCGTGCGCGCGGTCCACCAGCGCTTGGGCCGGCGAGCCGTGGCCGATGGCCGCGCTCACCGCCACCGACGCGTCGGCATCCCGGACGATCTCGGCGCCCTCGTCGGCCACGGCCTGGACCCCAGCGAGCACTGCCTGCCCCAGCGGAGAGCTCCCGGCGCCTCCGCCCGGCCTGTCGGCGAAGCCCCACACATGGACCACCAGCACGTCGCTGCCCGCACGGGCGGCCTCTGCCGCCGCCCACCGCACCGCCACCGCCGATTGCTCGGAGGCGTCATACCCGACGACGATCGGAGCAGCCACCATGACCTCCTCGAGCCTCAGCCGGTCTGGCTCTCCATGCTGCACCCGACATCGCGGCGCCGCCCGGCGCCGGCCGGCCCCCGGGTGGGCTAGCGGCCCTCCCCGGTGAGGCCCGAGATGTACGCCTGGACCACCGAGGTGTCCTGGTCGCCCATGCCGAGCGCCGTGAGGTCGGAGAACGCCTCGTGCAGCCGATCGGCGATCACGGTGCGCGTCGTCGTGCGGTCCGCCTCCGCCCGGTAGGCCGCAAGGTCCTTGACCATGAACTTGGCCGCCCCGGAGACCCTGTAGTCCTTCTCGGCGAAACGCGTCGCCTTGTCGGCGAGGATCGTGCTGGCCGCGTAGCCGCCCTGGAGCAGCGTGAGCAGCCTGCCGACGTCGAGCCCCGCGCGCTCGGCGACGACGGCGGCCTCCGCGATCGCCACCAGCTGGGCCGCGCAGATGAGCTGGTTGCACGCCTTCGCGACCTGCCCCGCCCCCAGCGGGCCAAGATGCACGGGCGTCCCCATCAGGCTCAGCACGGGCATCACCTGGTCGACCAGGCCCCGTGGCCCCCCGACCATGATCGACATCGTGCCGGCGACGGCGCCGATCTCACCGCCGGACACCGGGGCGTCGACGAGCCGCAGCAGGTCCGTCCGCGCGGCCAGCTCAGCGTCGAGCTCGCGGACCCCGTCCGGCGAGACGGTGGAGCAGATGACGAGGACCGTCGGCCGCCGCAGCCCGGCGACGAGCCCGTCGGGGCCGTCGAGGAGGCCGCGCAGCTGCGGGAGGTCGGGCAGCATCACGAGGATCAGGTCGCAGGCCTCGGCCACCGCCCGCGCCGTGCTCACACCGGTGGCGCCGCGCTCGATGAGGGCGTCCGCGTTGCCGCGGCCGCTGTCGAGGAGCACGAGCCCGCGGCCCTCCGACGCGACGCCGTCCAGGACATGGCCGGCCATCGGCCTGCCCATCACGCCCAGTCCGATGAACCCGATGTCGGCCATCCCCACCTCCATGTGAGCAGCGTGCGCGCGAACGCGTGCAGGCGGCCACACCGCGCGGACGCCATTACGGTCAACCTAGCAAACGCTGTTCACTCACCTGTACGGTCGTGGCATGAGCAGCACTTCCCCCGACCGTCTCCGCGTCGTCGTCGCCACCCCGCTCACCGACGAGCACTGCGCACTGCTGTCCCGGCTCGAGCCGCGGCTCGACGTCGTGTGCGACCAGGCCCTGCTCCCCCCGATGCGGTTCCCCGGCGACCACTCGGGCGACCCCGGCTTCACCCGCTCGGCAGCTGACCAGGCCCGGTTCGAGGCACTGGTCGACAGTGCGGAGGCCCTGTACGGCATCCCCGACACCGACCCCGCAGCCCTGCGCCGCACCGTGCGCGCCAACCCGCGGCTGCGGTGGGTGCACACAATGGCCGCCGGTGGCGGAGCCCAGGTCAAGGCGGCGGATCTCACACCCGACGAGCTCGAGCGTGTCGCCATCTCGACATCCGCGGGACCGCACAGCAGCACCCTCGCAGAGTTCGCCCTCTTCGCCGTGCTGGCCGGCGCCAAGTCGCTGCCCCGGCTCCAGGCGCAGCAGCAGGCGCGGACGTGGAGCAGCCGCTGGACCATGCGCCACCTCTCCGAGATGACTGTGCTCGTGGTCGGCCTGGGCAACATCGGACGCGCCACCGCGCGGCTCTTCGCGGCCACTGGCGCGCGGGTCATTGGGGTGAACCGCACCGTGCGAGCCGTCGACGGCGTTGAGGAGGTCGTCGGAGTCGACCGCCTGGCCGAGGTCGTCGGGCGCGCCGACGCCATCGTGAGCACCCTGCCCGGCACCGACCGCACGCGCCACCTGATCAGTAAGGACGTACTCGCGCAGGTGAGGCCAGGGGTCATTTTCGCGAACGTCGGCCGGGGCGACGTCGTCGACCAGGACGCCCTCGTCGAAGCGCTGCGCGACGGCCGTGTCGGGTTCGCGGGCCTCGACGTGGTGGCGGTCGAGCCTCTCCCCGCGGACGACCCGCTGTGGGGCTTCGAGAACGTGCTCATCTCGCCTCACACCGCCGCCCTCAGCAACCAGGAGGACCGCCGCATCGCCGAGCTGTTCGCAGCGAACGCCACGCGACTGCTCAACGGCGAGGAACTCGCCAACCGGATGAACACGGTCGACTTCTACTGACCGTGCGGTCCCAGGCGCCACGAGACCGCGTGCCCCACGGCGCCTCCGACGCAGCACCGATGGGAGATGGCATGGCCCCGACATCCGACTCCGGGCGCAGCCCTGCTCCGGCTGTCACCCGCGCCGCCGCGATCCTCATCCTCCTGGCGGAACGCGGACAGCCGGTGGGGCTGGCCGACATCGCCCGTGCGCTCGGCGTCGCGAAGTCCTCGACGCTGAACCTCTGCCTCGCGCTCGAACAAGCGGACCTCGTGCGGAAGACCGAGCAGGGGTACGCGCTCGGCCGCGCCACCGTGCGGCTCGGCGGCGCCTTCGTGCGCGAGTTCGACGTCGTCAGGGAGTTCTACCGCGTCTGCGCCGAGGCGCCAGCCCTCCAGAACGAGCTGCTCCAGATCGCCATGCTCGACGGCACGGACGTCCTGTACCTGGCCCGGCACGAGGGACGGGCGCCGTTGCGCCTTTCCGCGTCGATCGGGGACAGGTTCCCGGCCGCCATCACCGCAGTCGGGTGCGCCCTGCTTGCCGACCTCGACATGGACGAGGTCAGACGACGTTTCGCCGACCCTGCGGCGCTCCCCCGATGGACCGACCGCTCGGTCGCGACGGTAGACCGTCTCACTGCCAAGCTCGAGGCCACCCGGGCCCGCGGTTACGCGCTGGATGATGGCGAGACCCACCCGGGGATCGTGGGGATCGCGGTGGCGATCCCGCCCCGCACGTCCGCGGACCAGCAGCTGGCAATCGGCGTCTCCCTCATGACCACGCCTTCTGACACGGATCGGGAGCACGTCGTGGCAGCGCTGCTCGACGCGCGCGCCGCCCTCACCGCGCCGCAGCTGCGCACCGGCCCCGCATCGTCCAGCTGACGACGTCTTAGGCTCGGCGGGTCAACTACTCGCCTCCCGAAGGAAGCCATGCCCCGGATCCAGCTCTCGAGCATCTATGTCGACAATCAGGAGAAGGCACTGGCCTTCTACACGGACGTCCTGGGCTTCCAGCTGAAGCAGCACGTCCCGGTGGGGGCGTACGCATGGATCACGCTCGTCTCCGCCGACGACCCGGCCGGCCCCGAGCTCGTACTCGAGCCCGCAGCGCACAAGGCTGTGCAACCATACCGGCGGGCGCTCTACCGTGACCGCATTCCGGTGACCTCTTTTGCCGTCGACTCTGTGGACGCGGAATACGAGCGCCTGCGCGAACTCGGGGTCCGCTTCATGCAGAAGCCGACGACCACGGGACCGGTGACGGTCGCTGTCCTCGACGACACCTGCGGGAACCTCGTGCAGATCGCCTCGCCAGCGGCAAGCCCCGACGCCTGACGTCGAGCAGGCCGTTGACCTGCGGTAATGCCCTCACAGAGGATCGTTCCGGGGCGCGCGGCGCATGGCGTCCCGCGCCCCGAGACGCTGCCGTGCGGGCCCCCGGGATCGGGGACGCGGGGGCATGTCATGTGGGCAAAACAGCGTGTCATGTGGGTAAAACAGAAAGAGCCATCCCCATAGGGGATGGCTCTTTCTGAATGATGTTCCGGCGGCGACCTACTCTCCCACACCCTGGCGAGTGCAGTACCATCGGCGCTGAAGGGCTTAGCTTCCGGGTTCGGAATGGGACCGGGCGTTTCCCCTTCGCTATGACCGCCGTAACTCTATGGAGATATGAATCTCGGGATGATTCCCGTTCGTATCTCGGGAACCGCACAGTGGACGCGTAGCAATGTAGTGTGGTGAAGTCATCGGCTTATTAGTACCGGTCAGCTCCAGCAGTCTTTCGTCCTGCCTTCCACATCCGGCCTATCTACCCAGTGGTCTAGCTGGGAGCCTCTCGGGGCACTAGTCCCCATGGAAACCTCATCTTGAAGCAGGCTTCCCGCTTAGATGCTTTCAGCGGTTATCCCTTCCGAACGTAGCCAACCAGCCGTGCTCCTGGCGGAACAACTGGCACACCAGAGGTTCGTCCGTCCCGGTCCTCTCGTACTAGGGACAGCCCTTCTCAAGTTTCCTGCGCGCGCAGCGGATAGGGACCGAACTGTCTCACGACGTTCTAAACCCAGCTCGCGTACCGCTTTAATGGGCGAACAGCCCAACCCTTGGGACCTACTCCAGCCCCAGGATGCGACGAGCCGACATCGAGGTGCCAAACCATGCCGTCGATATGGACTCTTGGGCAAGATCAGCCTGTTATCCCCGGGGTACCTTTTATCCGTTGAGCGACGGCGCTTCCACAAGCCACCGCCGGATCACTAGTTCCGACTTTCGTCCCTGCTCGACCTGTCAGTCTCACAGTCAAGCTCCCTTGTGCACTTGCACTCGACACCTGATTGCCAACCAGGCTGAGGGAACCTTTGAGCGCCTCCGTTACATTTTAGGAGGCAACCGCCCCAGTTAAACTACCCACCAGGCACTGTCCCTGGTCCGGATGACGGACCGAGGTTAGATATCCAGAGCGACCAGAGTGGTATTTCAACGTTGACTCCACCGACACTGGCGTGCCGGCTTCACAGTCTCCCACCTATCCTACACAAGCCGCACCGAACACCAATACCAAGCTATAGTAAAGGTCCCGGGGTCTTTCCGTCCTGCTGCGCGTAACGAGCATCTTTACTCGTAGTGCAATTTCGCCGAGTTCGCGGTTGAGACAGCGGGAAAGTCGTTACGCCATTCGTGCAGGTCGGAACTTACCCGACAAGGAATTTCGCTACCTTAGGATGGTTATAGTTACCACCGCCGTTTACTGGGGCTTAAATTCTGAGCTTCGCCTTGCGGCTGACCCGTCCTCTTAACCTTCCAGCACCGGGCAGGCGTCAGTCCGTATACATCGTCTTGCGACTTCGCACGGACCTGTGTTTTTAGTAAACAGTCGCTTTCCCCTGGTCTCTGCGGCCGTCCACGCTCCCCCAGCAAGTGGGATCACGCTTCGGGCCCCCCTTCTCCCGAAGTTACGGGGGCATTTTGCCGAGTTCCTTAACCACGATTCTCTCGATCGCCTTAGTATTCTCTACCTGACCACCTGAGTCGGTTTAGGGTACGGGCGGCTAGAACCTCGCGCCGAGGCTTTTCTTGGCAGCATAGGATCACCCAATCATCCCGCATTCGCGGTCACCATCAGTTCTCAGGCTATGTGAGAGGCGGATTTGCCTACCTCTCGCCCTACAACCTTGGACGTGGACTACCATCGCCACGCTGGGCTACCTTCCTGCGTCACCCCTGTTAATGCGCTTACCTACTGCCGGCTCGGGTCGCGCGCTCCCCCGCCCGGTGTCCCCGAAGGGACGATGGACGGCTTCGGGCGCTTAGCATCACCGGGGTCGGTATGGGCGGTTCTTCGCCGGTACGGGAATATCAACCCGTTGTCCATCGACTACGCCTGTCGGCCTCGCCTTAGGTCCCGACTTACCCAGGGCGGATTAGCCTGGCCCTGGAACCCTTGGTCATTCGGCGGACGGGTTTCTCACCCGTCTTTCGCTACTCATGCCTGCATTCTCACTCGTGTGGCGTCCACCGCTGGGTCACCCCGCGACTTCACTCGCCACACGACGCTCCCCTACCCATCCACACGCCTGAACCACGAAGGCTAAGCTATTGTGTGAATGCCACAGCTTCGGCGGTATGCTTGAGCCCCGCTACATTGTCGGCGCGGAATCACTTGACCAGTGAGCTATTACGCACTCTTTCAAGGGTGGCTGCTTCTAAGCCAACCTCCTGGTTGTCTGTGCAACTCCACATCCTTTCCCACTTAGCATACGCTTGGGGGCCTTAGCTGGTGGTCTGGGCTGTTTCCCTCTCGACTACGGAGCTTATCCCCCGCAGTCTCACTGCCACGCTCTCACTTACCGGCATTCGGAGTTTGGCTAACGTCAGTAACCTTGTGGGGCCCATCGGCTATCCAGTAGCTCTACCTCCGGTAAGAAACACGTGACGCTGCACCTAAATGCATTTCGGGGAGAACCAGCTATCACGAAGTTTGATTGGCCTTTCACCCCTAACCACAGGTCATCCCCTCGGTTTTCAACCCAAGTGGGTTCGGTCCTCCACGCGGTCTTACCCGCGCTTCAACCTGCCCATGGCTAGATCACTTCGCTTCGGGTCTAGAGCACGCGACTGTATCGCCCTATTCGGACTCGCTTTCGCTACGGCTTCCCCACACGGGTTAACCTCGCCACGTACCACTAACTCGCAGGCTCATTCTTCAAAAGGCACGCTGTCACCCCTGCTAGGGAGGCTCCAACGGATTGTAGGCACACGGTTTCAGGTACTATTTCACTCCCCTCCCGGGGTACTTTTCACCTTTCCCTCACGGTACTTGTCCGCTATCGGTCACTAGGTAGTATTTAGGCTTAGCAAGTGGTCTTGCCGGATTCACACGGGATTTCTCGGGCCCCGTGCTACTTGGGATCCCCCTCGGGAGGCCACGTCATTTCGTCTACGGGGGTCACACCCTCTGTGCCGGGCCTTTCAATGCCCTTCGACTATAACGCGGCTTTCTGACTCCCTGCTGATTCGGCAGAACCAGCTGAAAGGTCCCACAACCCCGCACACGCAACGCCTGCCGGCTATCACACGCATACGGTTTGGCCTGATCCGCTTTCGCTCGCCACTACTCACGGAATATCTCTTCCTGTCGGTACTGAGATGTTTCACTTCCCGACGTTCCCTCCACACACCCTATATATTCAGGTGCGGGTCACTGGACATGACTCCAGCGGGGTTTCCCCATTCGGAGATCCTCGGATCACGGTTCGTTTGCCAACTCCCCGAGGCTTATCGCAGGCTACTACGTCCTTCATCGGCTCCTAGTGCCAAGGCATCCACCCTGTGCCCTTAAAAACTTGACCACAAAATTCTACAAAGATGCTCGCGTCCACTGTGCAGTTCTCAAGCTACGAACGATCCCCGCGCTGACACCGGCGCCTACCCAGAACTGGGCGGTTCGACCGATCACACGGACCCGTATCCAGCCACCCCACCGCAACCCATCCGAAGACGAGCCAGCGGGGCAACCCGAGACAACAACCTTCCGGCTGTTCCCTCAGGACCCAACAGCGTGCCCAGCCGACCCGATCAGACCCCCTCGTGTTCCAGACCCGGGCGAACCCGAGACGTACTAGAAGGAGGCCAGCGCGAGGCCGGCCATAGTCGATGTTCCACCCTTGAGCTCCACCCCCGGCTCGTTCGGCCAGGGACATGGGCCTGGACCCGGCCCCCGAAGAGACCTGGCCAGATGCTCCTTAGAAAGGAGGTGATCCAGCCGCACCTTCCGGTACGGCTACCTTGTTACGACTTAGTCCCAATCGCCAGTCCCACCTTCGACGGCTCCCCCTCTTGCGAGTTGGGCCACCGGCTTCGGGTGTTACCGACTTTCGTGACTTGACGGGCGGTGTGTACAAGGCCCGGGAACGTATTCACCGCAGCGTTGCTGATCTGCGATTACTAGCGACTCCGACTTCATGGGGTCGAGTTGCAGACCCCAATCCGAACTGAGACCGGCTTTTTGGGATTCGCTCCACCTCGCGGTATCGCAGCCCTTTGTACCGGCCATTGTAGCATGCGTGAAGCCCAAGACATAAGGGGCATGATGATTTGACGTCATCCCCACCTTCCTCCGAGTTGACCCCGGCAGTCTCCTATGAGTCCCCGGCATGACCCGCTGGCAACATAGGACGAGGGTTGCGCTCGTTGCGGGACTTAACCCAACATCTCACGACACGAGCTGACGACAACCATGCACCACCTGTACACCGACCTTGCGGGGAGCACATCTCTGCACTTTTCCGGTGTATGTCAAGCCTTGGTAAGGTTCTTCGCGTTGCATCGAATTAATCCGCATGCTCCGCCGCTTGTGCGGGCCCCCGTCAATTTCTTTGAGTTTTAGCCTTGCGGCCGTACTCCCCAGGCGGGGCACTTAATGCGTTTGCTGCGGCACGGAACTCGTGGAATGAGCCCCACACCTAGTGCCCAACGTTTACGGCATGGACTACCAGGGTATCTAATCCTGTTCGCTCCCCATGCTTTCGCTCCTCAGCGTCAGTTGCGGCCCAGTGACCTGCCTTCGCCATCGGTGTTCCTCCTGATATCTGCGCATTCCACCGCTACACCAGGAATTCCAGTCACCCCTACCGCACTCTAGTCTGCCCGTACCCACTGCAAGCCCGAGGTTGAGCCTCAGGTTTTCACAGCAGACGCGACAAACCGCCTACGAGCTCTTTACGCCCAATAATTCCGGACAACGCTTGCGCCCTACGTATTACCGCGGCTGCTGGCACGTAGTTAGCCGGCGCTTCTTCTGCAGGTACCGTCACTTTCGCTTCTTCCCTGCTGAAAGAGGTTTACAACCCGAAGGCCGTCATCCCTCACGCGGCGTCGCTGCATCAGGCTTGCGCCCATTGTGCAATATTCCCCACTGCTGCCTCCCGTAGGAGTCTGGGCCGTATCTCAGTCCCAGTGTGGCCGGTCGCCCTCTCAGGCCGGCTACCCGTCGTCGCCTTGGTAGGCCTTCACCCCACCAACAAGCTGATAGGCCGCGAGCCCATCCTTGACCGATAAATCTTTCCAGACGCTACAGATGCCTGTGCGTCTCGTATCCGGTATTAGCCGCCGTTTCCCGCGGTTATTCCAGAGTCAAGGGCAGGTTACTCACGTGTTACTCACCCGTTCGCCACTGATCAGACAGGGCAAGCCCTGTCGTCACCGTTCGACTTGCATGTGTTAAGCACGCCGCCAGCGTTCGTCCTGAGCCAGAATCAAACTCTCCGTAGATGTCTCATGGCACCCCACCACCGAAGCGGCAAGGAAACCGACACACGAAACAGCCCCACCCGAAAGCAGGGCCAGTTAATTCGGCTGATTCGAAGACGCCACCCACGGGGTGGACAACGCCTCCATGTCAACCAAGACTCACCAACCAGCAACCCCCCACCAAAAAGCGGGGAACCACCAGACGATGAACCATCTTGGCATCGACTACTTGGCACACTGTTGAGTTCTCAAGGAACAGACGCTCATCCCGTCAGACCCTCTCGGGCCCTCGTGAGGCGGCTATTCAATCTTACCGCATTTCCTCATCCCGTCAAATTCTCTTTTTCGGAGAATCTCTCGCGGTGAGGCACTTCCTATCCTAGGCGCATTTCGGAGGCGGTCTAAACCGCCTTCTCATCGAGCCGGGGATCGCTGCTCTCCAGGGGACCGGCCACCGTGGTGAACCCTCGGTGTCCGTTGCTCGCTCGGAGGCAACTTCGCTAACTTAGCGGAGGTCTTCCCGCCCGTCAAACCTGCGTGCGCTGGCTGCCGGGCGTCTACCGCCTCCCCGCACACCGGTGGATCAACGGCATGACCGTTGATCCGTGCTGTCTGGGGATGTCTCTCCGTGGGACCGGCCACCGGGTTTCTCACCTGCGGTGTCCGTTGCTCGCTCGGAAGCGACTGCGCAAACTTAACCCAGTGGCGCCCACCGGTCAAAGCCGCTGGCAGCGCCGCCCTGCCCGGCCGGAGCCACGCGGGGAGCCTCTCGCGGATGCCGGGGGCATCGTCGTCCGTCAGCTCCTGACCGGCATCGGCCCCGCGCGGAGGCGGGCGGCGGCCGTCGCGAAGGCGATGACGACAGCGGCCGCGACGGCCGCGAGCGCGGTGGCGGTGGACGCGGGGATCCCCTCGAGGCGCGCCTGGGCGATCCACCCGAGTCCCCAGACGATCGCCGCGGCCACCGCGAGCCGCCCACGCCCGTAGACGGCGATGGCCACGCCCACCGCTGCCACGACGGCGAGCACCGCGACCGCCCACCACTGCGGCGTGGTCCCGCCGTCGACGCCTGCGCCGTACAACGCCGCCGCGATGTTGGCGCATGTCGCGACGCACACCCACCCCAGGTACAGGCCCATCGTCCCGTCCGCGACCACTGCCTCCACCCGGCCGCGGGGCCGCGTGGTCACGAGCCGGCGGAAGGTCTCGGCGAGGACCGCGAGCAGCACGACGATCACGACCACGCTCAGCAGCACCACGCCGGCCTGCACGACGAAGATCCAGGCGGCGTTGAGCACGAGCGAGGCGGTCACGAGCCAGGCGATGCGACGGGGGTCGACGGCGTCGGTCCACTGCCACACCGTGTAGGCGCCCAGGCCGATGTAGATCACGGTCCAGATCGAGAACGCGCCTGAGCCAGGAGCCAGCAGGGTGGACTCGCTGGACAGCAAGCCGTCAGCCGCCTCCGCGATCGGGGTGCCGCCCAGCGCCCCTGAGCCGATGAACGAGGCGACGACACAGACGACGTAGACCACGGTGACGATGGCCTGGCGGACGCGGGGCGACCGATCGGGCGTCTGAGGAGCCATGCCGCGGGCGCTCTCCCCTGTGCCGCCGCGCCGCGCCGAGTCCCGTGCCGAGTCCCGCATGCCCGCCCCTCCCGGTCGTGTGGGCGTCACGCGACGTCATTGTCGGCGCGACGCGGGTCAAGCATTCCGTCAATCACGCGGAACCGCCCGTCGAGCGGCTGGGGAGCGCCCGTCCAAGCGTGGCGTGGCTCCGCCGTCCCCTACGGTCGTCGGGTGCCACGACAAGCCGTGCCTGCCCGCCACGAGACCTCTGCCCCGACGGACGAGCCGGACCCGGCCGCCCGCACCGAGGGCGCGCTCGACCGCGTCCGCTCCGAGCTGGCCCGGTGGACGGCGCCCGACGCGCGGCAGGAGCGCCTCCGTGCGGACTACCTGGCCCACGTGCGCGCCCACGGGACGGCGGCCCTCACCAAGGGCGGCCATCCGGCGCACCTCACCGCCAGCTGCGTGGTGCTGTCGGAGGACCTCGCCGAGACGCTGCTCTGCTTCCACCGGAAGGGCCAGTTCTGGGTGCAGCTCGGCGGGCACCTCGAGGCGTCGGACCGTTCGCTCCTCGACGCCGCGCGTCGGGAGGCGCGCGAGGAGAGCGGGGCGATGACGGTCCAGATCCTCGGCGAGGCCCCCTTCGACCTCGACCGCCACGCGCTCTCGGGCGGCTGGACGTGCGCGGAGCACCTCGACGTCGGGTTCGTGGCGGTGGTGCCGCGCGCCGCCGCCGTCGCGGCGAGCGACGAGAGCGAGGCTGTGGCCTGGTGGCCGGTCAGCGCGCTGCCCGCGGACTCGGTCTCCGGGCTCGCCGACCGGGTGAGCCGGGCCCGCCGTCACGCCGCCATGTGACCGGTTGAGCAGCCGGGCGCTCCACCTCGGGCGCCGCCAGGACGCGCACGTGGAGTGAGCGGGCGGGCGAGGGGACGATGCTCCCCCTGCCGTCCGGCGGGCCCGCGCCTACCGTGGACGGATGGCGATGCTCGCGTCCGCACTCGCGCAGGCCGCGTCGACGCGCACCGGGCACGCGTGCGAGGAGGGCGCCGGGTTCCTGCACGAGCCCGTCTCCGCCGTGACGAGCCTGGCCTTCGTCGTCGCGGGGGGACTCGTCATCATCGACGGCCTGCGCGCCGCACGGGCGGGGAACAGCCCTCCGGGCGCGCACCCGGGAACGGTCGCCTACGCGGCGCTCGTCGCGGGCATCGGGGTGGGCTCGGTGATCCAGCACGGCCCCGACCCGGCCTGGTCTGACGTCGCCCACGACCTGCCGCTGGTCGCCACGCTCGCGTTCGTCGCCGCCGACTCCGCAGCCGCCCTCGCCGGCAGGCGCCGCGCGTGGTGGTGGTGGGCCGCGCCGAGCATCGCGCTCGTCCCCGTCATGGCCGCGGCGCCCGAGGCCGCCGACGCCGCGCAGGCCGGCATCGCGACAGCAGCGGTGGCGCTGACACTCGCCCGGGCCTGCGCGACCCCGCGCCTGCGGCGACGCATCACGGCGAGCATGGGCGTGCTCGGGATCGGCGCCGCGATCGGCGCCCTCACCCGTGCGGGCGGTCCCTGGTGCGTGCCGGAGAGCGTGTGGCAAGGGCACGGAGCGTGGCACGTGCTGGCGGCGGCCGCGCTCGTGGTGCTCGCCCCCGTGATCGGCGATCCGGGAGGGCCCGGGCCCACGGGCGATCAGCAGGGGGTTGAGGCCTCCCCCGCGCGCTGGTGGCCCGCCTGACGCGCTGCGGCCTCGATGCGCGCTCGGTGCTCCGCCCAGCCGTCAGCGCCTCGGTCGGCGATGTTCGGGTCCCCCGCGCGCATCCCGGCGGCGCCGTCGATGAGCTCGCGGATGATGTCGGCGTGGCCTGCGTGACGGGCAGTCTCCACAGCCATGTGCACCAGGATCTGGTGCAGCGTGACCCTCCGGCGGTCCGGGCCCCACCATGGCACCTCGCCCACGGTGTCGATGGGCAGTGCGCGGATGGTCGCGTCGCTGTGCTCGGCCGAGTAGTGGTGCAGGTCGATGATCTCGGCCCGGGTCTCCTCGGCCGTGGCCCACATGTCCGCCTCCGGAGCCGCGTCCTGCGCGAACCACGGCAGCAGCCGGTCGGCGGGACGCCCGAACACCTCTCCGAAGTACCCGATCTGCACGCTCGCCACATGCTTCACGAGGCCGAGCAGGTTGGTGCCCGTGGGGGTCATGGGCCGGCGCGCGTCGTACTCGCCGAGCCCGTCGAGCTTGCCGAGCAGGTCGGCGCGCCGCGCCTGCAGCACCGTGAGCAGGGTCTCCTTGGGGTCCATCGCGCCACTATGACGCGAGGCGGTGACATCCGCCTCGCGCCATAGCGACGGCTACTGCCGGGTGAGGTCCACCCCGGCCTGGGCGGCGAAGTCCTCGATCAGGCGGCGTCCTTGCGCATCAGCCGCAGCGCGGATGGCCGACAGCACGACGTTCGGCCGCGAGGCGCTGTTCAGGGTGTTCGGGTTCGAGGACTTCACCGCGGGCTTCACCGACAGCACGCTCGACCCCATCCGGGCCGCACGGTTACCCATCCCGCTCATCCGGGCCACCGTCCCGTCCGTGTGAGCCGCGGGCGGCCGGCCCCTCCCCGTCCCGCGCCGGTAGCCGCCGTCGCGCGACCACGTCCCGCGCCCTGGCCACGACCGGCTCAATCCGCGCGGCATGGGCCCCGCGCCAGTACACGTGGCCGCAGTCCACGCACCGCCCGAAGTCGCGATAGCTCCGCGCCGTCCCCTCCCGCACCTCGGCGGCGACGTCCAGCGCCGCCACCAGCGCGAGCACTCCCCCGCACGCCGTGCACCGTGTCCACGGGGCGAGCGGCGGAGCGAACCGGTCGAGCACGTCGTCGAGCTGCTCGTCGGCGGAGGAGCCGCGCACCAGTGCGCCGTGCGGCAGGCTCCGGCGACGCAGCAGGCCGCGGTCCTGGGTGAGCAGCACCCGGCCCTCGGCGGCGGCGATCCGGGCCAGCGCGGGGTCGTCGGCCTCCGGGCGGTAGGCCGCGTCGAGCCCGAGAAGCCGCAGCCGACGGGTCAAGGACCCGAGGTGCACGTCCAGCAGGAAGCGGGGTGGTGACGACCCTGTCGCCTGGGGACGCCTGACGGGCTCGACCCGGAGAACGCCGTCATCGGCCCGGGCGGACGCCGCGACCGTGGCTCCGTCCACCGTGAGCGCCCCGACCTCCGTGAGGGGGACGCCCACGGACTCGACCACGTGCCCCCACGTGTCGGTGTCTGCGGCGCCCGCCGTGAAGCCCTCACCCCGGTGGCGCGGCGTCAGCAGGAACCGCAGCGCCGGGTCGATGCGCAGCCGGACAACTCGCACCCTCCCAGGGTGCTCGCTCCGCCGGGCCGGCGCCCGCCCCGCATGCCTGCGGCCGACCGTCATGTCAGGCTCGAGGTGGCAGATGGGGGACGACATGGACATCGCTGACGTCATGTCCTGGGCTACTCGGTACGAGGACGCATGGCGCGGTCAGGACGTCGCCGCCGTCGAGGACCTGTTCACCGAGCAGGCGGTCTACCGGCGCGGCGCGTACGACGACGAGGGCCTGCGCGGGCACGCCGCCATCGCCGAGTTCTGGCCGGATCCCGCCCCGTTCACCATGCGCGCGGAGCCTGTCGCCGTCGCGCCGCCCACGGCGGTGCTCCGCGTCGAGGTGCAGTACCTCGGCGACGTCGGCGACCAGCCCCGTGAATTCCGCGACCTGTGGGTGGTGCGGTTCGCGCCCGATGGGCGGGCCGAGCACTTCGAGGAGTGGGCGCACTGGCCCGGCCTGGACTACGGCGGCGCCGCCTCGGACTGAGCGCCGCGTCAGCCACGAGGCCAGGATGGCAGGGTGCTCCTCGTCGACGTCGCCACCACCTCCGCCAGCCTGGCGGCCACACGGTCCCGCCTCGCCAAGCGCGCACTGCTCGTGGACATGCTGCGCCGCGCGCATCCGGCCGAGGCGCCGGTGGTCGCCCGGTACCTCGGGGGCGAGCTCCGGCAACGACGGACCGGCCTGGGCTGGCGCTCGCTCGCCACGATGCCTGAGCCGGCCGCGGTCCCGTCCCTCGACGTCCTGGCGGTCGACGCCATGTTCGAGCAGATGTCCATGCTCGCGGGGCCCGGGTCGTCCACCGCGCGGATGGCGCTGGCCGCCGACCTGTTCGGCGCCGCCACCGAGGTCGAGCAGCGCCTGTTGCGCGGGCTCGTGGCGGGCGATCTGCGCCAGGGCGCGCTCGACGCCCTTCTGCTGGACGCGGTGGCGGAGGCGGCGGGTGTGCCGCTGGCAGTGGTCCGCCGCGCCGCGATGCTCGCCGGCGCCACGGAGCCGGTGGCATCGGCCGCGCTCGGGGCCCGCTCCCCCGACGAGGCGCAGGCGGCCCTCGAGGCGTTCGGCCTCACGGTGGGGCGGCCCGTGCGCCCGATGCTGGCGGCCTCGGCCCCCGACGTGGCCACCGCCATGGCGGGGTTCGCCGGACGAGAGGTGGTCGTCGACGCGAAGCTCGACGGCATCCGCGTGCAGGCGCACCGCGACGGTGACGACGTGCGCGTCTACACCCGGAGCCTCGACGACGTCACCGCGCGCGTGCCCGAGCTGGTCGCGGTGGTGCGCAGCCTGCCCGTCCGCACCGCGGTGCTGGACGGCGAGGCGCTCGCCCTCGACGCGGCAGGCCTGCCCCGGCCGTTCCAGGAGACCTCTGCGCGCAGCGCCACGCGCGACGTCGAGCTGGCGGCTGCGACGACCCTCGCCCCGTTCTTCTTCGACCTGCTGCACGTCGATGGGCACGACCTCATGGACGCGCCGCTGCGCGCACGGCTGGCCGCGCTCGACGCCGTGGCGGGGCCGCACGTCGTCGAGCGGGTCGTCACCCACGATGCGGATGCCGCCCAGGCCGCCTTCGCGGGATGGGTCGCGGCCGGGCAGGAGGGCGTGCTCATCAAGGACGCCGAGGCGCCCTACGAGGCGGGCCGACGCGGCGGCGCGTGGGTCAAGGTCAAACCCCGGCACACCCTGGACCTGGTGGTGCTCGCGGTCGAGCGCGGCTCAGGGCGGCGCGAGGGCCTGCTGTCGAACATCCACCTCGGCGCCCGGGACCCGGCCGGCGGGTTCGTCATGCTGGGCAAGACGTTCAAGGGCATGACCGACGAGATGCTCGCCTGGCAGACCCGGCGGTTCCGCGAGCTCGAGGTCGCCGACGACGGCTGGACCGTGACGCTGCGCCCCGAGCAGGTCGTCGAGATCGCCTTCGACGGGGTCCAGCGCTCGACCCGCTACCCGGGAGGGCTCGCCCTCCGATTCGCGCGGGTGCTGCGCTACCGGGACGACAAGACAGCCGCCGAGGCCGACACCGTGGAGATGCTCCAGGCGTTGGCCCCGACGGCTTCGCGTTGAGCGGGTGGGGATCGGTCGAGGCGACGGGTCAGGCGAGCGTCGCGGCCAGATCCTCCGACTCCGTGCCGAGGACGGCCGCCTCGACGATCTTGTCGACCACGTCGTCGCTCAGCGACAGGGACAGCGCGAGCTCGGCGAGGACGGGCTGGCGGGCGTTGTTGAGCATCTCCTTCTCCCCAGCGGAGAGCCCTCGCTCCTCCTGGCGCCGGGTGAGGTCGCGCACCACCTCGGCGGTCATGGACAGCTCGCCCACCCGCAGCTTCTCCTGGTTGGCCTTGAACCGGCGCGACCAGTTCGACTCCTGCTCGCCCGAGGGCTCCTGGAGGATGCGCAGCAGCTCGTGGGCCTGGGACTCGGCGTAGACGGGACGCAGCCCGACCTCCTCGGCGGAGTCGAGGGGCACCGCGACCGAGAGGTTCGTGCTGTGCACCTGGAGCTGGACGTACCGCCGGCTCGTGCCCTTGATGATCCGGTCCACCATCTGCGTGATGGTGGCAGGTCCGTGGTGAGGGTGGATGACGGTCTGACCCTCAAAGAGCTGCATCCTGTGCTGTTTCCTTCGCTGTGCGATCGTCGCCGAGCCCGATCGCGCCTCAGGCGTGAGCCCTGAGCGCGTGACCGCTCCCTCCGCCCGACGGCGGCCGCGTGGGGGCGGGCCTGGTGGGGCGTGGGGAGCGCAGAGGTCGATGCGTCCATGCGGATGAGCGCGCCCATCGCTCTGCGAGCCGGCACTTCTATTGTCCCACCCGCTTGCTGCGCGTGAACCCCGTGAGCCCCGTCACAGGCGCGGGCTGCCTGCCTCAGCGTCGGCGGGGACGAGCCGGATGGTCAGCGACGCCTTGTCAGGCCCGGTGACCGTGCCGACGATGGCCGGCCCGTGACGGTCGTACTTCGCGTGGTACGCCCGGTCGATCGCGGGGGCGCCCGACGGCTCGGCGTCCTCGAAGCGGACGTCCCGCTCGACGCCGCCGGCGCGGACGCGTCCCGTGCCGCTGGCCCGGGCCCTGCGGTACCAGGGGTTGTCGGGCCCGTATGCCGAGCGGACGTAGAGCCCGTCCCCCGCCCGCACGACCCACATGATGACCTCGGGGCGCAGGCTTCCGTCCGGGCGCCGTGACGCCAGACGCAGCTCCTCCGCGTCGCCGACCCTGGTCAGCTCGTCCTGCGTCCAGCTCGCCATCGCGCCCTCCGGATCGTCTCGTCGCGTCCGGCGCCGCGCCTCGACCGTGCCGCACCGCGCATCTCCCACTATGCGGCTCTCCGAGCGATCCGGCAGGGAGAGGGGCGCGCCGCCCACCTCGAGCGCGGCGCGCCCCTCTCACCCCCGTGCGGTGCTCAGACGCGCGCGGCGCCCTGCCACACGCTCTCGAATGGCGCGCGACCGGACATGCGCCCCTCGATGCCCGCGG
This sequence comes from Cellulomonas chengniuliangii, assembly GCF_024508335.1. Taxonomy (NCBI): domain Bacteria; kingdom Bacillati; phylum Actinomycetota; class Actinomycetes; order Micrococcales; family Cellulomonadaceae; genus Cellulomonas; species Cellulomonas chengniuliangii. Next base: position 2,760,575 of record NZ_CP101988.1, read on the forward strand.
TCACGAAGCTCTTCGCGTGGGCCACGGCGTCTCCCACGTCGGCGCCCTTCGCGAGCTCGGCCGTGATGGCGGCCGCGAGCGTGCAGCCTGCGCCCGAGACGCGCTCCTGGCCGATCTTGGGCGTCGACAGGACGGTGACCTCGTCGCCGTCGACGAGCACGTCGACCGCGTCAGCGCCGGGAAGGTCCACCCCGCCCTTCGCGACGACGTACCGCGGGCCGAGGTCCTGGATGCGGTGGGCCGCCTCGATGAGCTGGTCGACCGTTTCGATGACGTCCATCCCGGAGAGCGTGCGGGCCTCGAACAGGTTCGGGGTGACGACGGTGGCGAGGGGCAGCACCTGCTCGCGCAACGCGTTGTCGGTGTCGAGCGCCGCCCCGGGCTCCTGGCCCTTGCAGATCAGCACCGGGTCGAGGACGACGTGCCGCCACGGCTGACGGCGCAGGCCCTCGGCGACGACCTCGATGGTCGCCGGCGTGCCCAGCATGCCGATCTTGACGACGTCCAGCTCGTAGGCGGCGGTCGCGGCCTCCATCTGCGCGGCGATGACCTCGGCGGGCACCGGGAAGAAGCGGTGCCCCCAGCCGTTCGCCGGGTCGAACGAGACGATGCAGGTCACCGTCCCGAGGCCGTAGACCCCCAGTTCCTGGAAGGTCTTGAGGTCCACCTGCAAACCGGCGCCGCCCGTCGCCTCCGATCCGGCGATCACGTACGCGAGGTCGGCCACGGTGGGGCTCTTGTCGTTGTCGTGCATAGGAAGAGCCTCCCACGCCGGGGGGTGCTCGGCGCCGCCTTCTGCCGCGGTCGTGGCGAGGCTGGACGCGTCGCTGGCCGTGGCCGTCATCGCGGTCACCGTCGCGTCATGACCCGGCGGGCTCCACCCGCGCGTCGGGGCGCCCCTGCGCCGGGCGCCCCACCCGAGGCATGGCGAGCGCGACCACGGCGATCGCCAGCGCCGCCACCGCCACCGCGACGAACACGGCCGTCGCCGCGCCGCCGAACGCCTGCGGGTCGGCCGTCGCCTCCACGCCCCGCATCCGCGCGTTGACCAGCGCCCCGAGTGCCGCGACGCCCACGGCGCTGCCCATCGACCGGGCGAACATGTTCGCCCCCGTGACGACGCCCCGCTCCCCCCAGCCCACGCTCGACTGCGCCGCGATCAGGCTGGGCGCGGCGACGAGCCCCAGGCCCAGCCCCAGCACGAAGCACGAGAGGGCCACAGCCAGGACGGACGGGCTCGTCGACGTGGCCGCGAGCGCGCCGGCGCCCAGCACGGTGATCGCGCTGCCGATCATCACCGTGGAGCGGAACCCCCAACGCAGGTACAGCCGCCCGGCTTGGGAGGCAGAGATCGGCCAGCCGATGGTCAGGGTCGCGAGCGCGAGGCCGGAGGCCAGCGGCGACGAGCCGACCAGCGCCTCCAGGAATGTGGGCACGTAGGTGGTCACGCCCATCAGCACCACGCCGACGCCCACGGCGATCAGAGCAGTCGTCGCCAAGAGCCGGCGCGAGAAAACCCAGGGGGCCAGCACCGGCTCTGCGGCGCGCCGCTCGACCAGCACGAACACGACGAGCAAGACGAGCCCCGCCCCGAGCGTGCCGACGCCCTGCGGCGAGTCCCACGCCCAGGCGTGGCCGCCCTCGAGCAGCGCCAGGATGATCAGGGTGGTCGAGGCGGTGAGCAGCACGCCGCCCGCCCAGTCGATCCGGTGCGTGCGGCTCGGCACGGTCTCGTGGAACCGCCGCAGCAGCAGCCAGCCGGCGGCGACGCTCAACGGGACGTTGACGAAGAAGATCCAGTTCCAGGTGAGGAACTCGGAGAACACCCCGCCCAGCGTCGGCCCCACGACGGCCGAGACCGCCCAGACGCTCGCGAGGTACCCCTGCACCTTGGCGCGCTCGGCCAGGGTGTAGATGTCGCCCACGATGGTGATGGCCATGGGCTGGACGGCGCCCGCCCCGAGCCCTTGGACGGCTCGGAACGCGATGAGCGCGGGCATCGACCACGCGAGCCCGCACAGCACGGAGCCCAGCAGGAACAGCCCGACGCCGATGAGGATGATCGGCTTGCGGCCCACGGTGTCCGCGAGCTTGGAGTAGATCGGCACGCTCACGGCCTGGGTGAGCAGGTAGACCGAGAACAGCCACGGGAAGCTGGAGAACCCGCCGAGGTCGGCGACGATCGTCGGGACGGCCGTGGCGAGGATCGTGGAGTCGATCGCCACGAGCCCGGTGGTGACCATGATCGCGATGAGCACGGGGCCGCGCTCGGAGCGGAAGCCGATCGCGGCCGTGGCGGGGGAAGCGGTGCTCAGGGGTCTGGCCTCTCTCGATGTCCTGGGGTCGGCGCGTCGGATCGGCTCATCGCGACGCGAGCCCGACGGCCGTCTGCCGCAGGCCTCCCCCAGGCCCAGCCGTTCTGGGTCGGTCGTTGCACCATAGGACGCCGCGTGCGGCTGCCGCTCTGGTCGAGCGCGCCGACGCCGGCTCACCGCTGGACCGAGACGGACATCCCTGACATATTCGACAGAACTGATGCGCCGGGTGGACTCGACGAGGAGCAGCCCATGATCGCCTCGACAGCACAGCTCTGCGAGCACGGCCGCGCCCACGGCTACGCGGTCGCAGCCGTGAACATCCTGGACGACCTGAGCCTGCGCGCCGCGATCGACGCGGCCGTCGCCCGGTCGTCGCCCCTCATCGTGCAGGTCTCGGTGAAGACGGTCCGGTCGATCGGCGTCAAGCTCCTCACCACCATGTTCCGGCTGGCGGCGGGCGACGTGCGGGTCCCGGTGGCGCTGCACCTGGACCACTGCCCGGACCGCGGCGTCATCTCGGCGGTGGTGGCGGCTGGATGGTCCTCGGTGCTGTTCGACGCCTCTGACCGCGACCTCGACCAGGCCGAGCTCGAGACCACCGAGGTGGTGCTCGAGGCGCACCGGGCGGGCTGCGACGTGGAGTCGGAGATCGAGAACATCGTGGGGGTCGAGGACGACATCGGCTCGGACGAGTCGGCGCACGCCTACTCGGTCCGGACGCTGGCCGAGGTGGCCGCGCGCACGGGCGTCGACCTGCTCGCGCCGCAGCTCGGCACCGCCCACGGCCTGTACTCGAGCGCCCCTGTGCTGCTGCCTGATCGGGCGCGCCAGCTCGCCGCGCTGACGGACCTGCCGATCGTGCTGCACGGCGGCACAGGGCTCACGGACGGCGACTTCCGCGCCTTCATCGACGCCGGGGTGTCGAAGATCAACATCTCCACCGGCTTGAAGATGGCGTACATGCGCGCGGCGCAGGCCGCGACCGCTGTGGCCGAGGAGACCGGCCGGTGGGACCCGCCCACGATGTTCCGCGACATCCACCAGGCGGTGCAGGCCGAGGTGGCGGGTCGCCTCGACGCCTTCGGCTCCGCGGGCCAGGCCGAGGGCGCGATGGCCACGTTGGCCGTCCGATGAGCCCCGCCCTGCTGCTGGACTGCGACGGGGTGCTCGCGGACACCGAGCGCGACGGCCACCTGCCCGCGTTCAACGCCACCTTCGCGGAGGTCGGCCTCCCGCTCCGCTGGTCGGAGGCCGACTACGCGAGGCTGGTGCTCATCGGGGGCGGCAAGGAGCGCATGTCCGCCGCGCTGACGCCGGAGCTCATCGCCCAGGCGGGACTGCCCTCCGACCCGGAGGCGCGGCGCGAGCTGGTGGCGGACTGGCACCGCCGCAAGACCGCCGCCTACGTGGCCCTGGTCGAGTCGGGGGCGCTGCCGGGGCGGCCGGGGGTCGCCCGCGTCGTCGCCGAGGCGCACGCCGCGGGCTGGCGGCTCGCGGTCGCCTCGACGTCCGCCGAGCGCTCCGTGCGCGCGGTGCTCGACCACGCCGTCGGCGACGACCTCGCCGGCGAGTTCGCGGTCTTCGCGGGCGACGTCGTGGCGCACAAGAAGCCGGCGCCCGACATCTACCTGCTGGCCCTCGAGGGCATGGGCGTCGACCCCGCCGACTGCCTCGTCGTCGAGGACAGCGCCCTAGGGCTGCGCGCTGCGCTGGCCGCGGGCCTGACGACCGTCGTCACGGTCAGCACGTACACCCGCGACGAGGACTTCGCGGGGGCGGCCTTGGTGGTCAGCAGCCTCGGGGACCCGCCGACGTCGCCCACCGAGGTGCTCGCCAACCCGTTCGACCTGCGGATCAGGGACGAGGTCACGCTCGCCGACCTCGCCCGGCTCATCGACCTCGCCCGCACCAGCCCTGGACAGGGGCGGCCCACGAGCACGACCGCGACGCCCACGAAGGAGTGAGGCCATGCCCGTCGACCTGGCAGGCATCGAGCACGTCGTCCAGATCATCGCGCGGACGGCGGTCGACAACGAGGTGTACTTCGGCGAGCTCGACTCGGTGGTGGGCGACGGCGATTTCGGGTACTCGCTCGCGCGGGGCTTCGAGATCGTCCTCGCCGACTGGGACGACCTGGACCGCACCGACGCCGGCACGTTCCTGCAGAAGGTCGCGATGATCATCACCGGCCGGATCGGCGGGACGTCTGGGCCGCTGTGGGGCACTGCTTTCCTGCGGGCGGCGAGCGCGATCCGCTCGCAGGAGGCGCTCGACGGCGCGGCGGTGCTGGCGATGCTCGACGGCGCCGTCGCCGGCATCCAGGCGCGCGGCGGCGCCGCACTGGGGGACAAGACCCTGCTCGACGCGCTCGTGCCGCTGCGCGAGGCCATCGCCGCCAGCCTCACCGAGGGGGCGACCTCTCAGGAGGTGGTCGATGCCGCGGCCCTCGCTGCGCGCGCGAGCGCTGACGCGACCACTGCGCTGCAGGCCAGGCGTGGCCGCGCCGCCTACACCGGCGAGCGCAGCATCGGCTCCCCCGACGCGGGCGCCGTGGCCGTCGCCGTCATCGCGGAGCAGGTCGCCGCGCAGTGGCCCGACCCGATCCCCTGGCCGCACTGACCGAGCACGCCGCCCGACCCCACGCCTTGGAGGCAGCCGTGAAGAAGTTCATGAACGACGCGCAGCAGTTCGTCCCCGAGATGCTCCAGGGCATCGCCCTCGCCAATCCCGACACGCTGCGCTACGAGCCGAGGCACAACCTCATCATGCGGGCCGACGCGCCCCGCGACGACAAGGTCTCGATCATCCAGGGCTCCGGCTCGGGGCATGAGCCCGCCCACGTGATGATGGTCGGGCGCGGGATGCTCGACGGCGCCTGTCCCGGCGACGTGTTCGCGGCGCCGCCCATGGACTACGTCTACGAGTCGGCCAAGCGGCTCGCCTCCGACGCAGGCGTTCTGCTGCTGGTCAACAACTACACCGGCGACCGGATGGCCTTCGAGATGGCCCAGGAGCTCGCCGAGGCCGACGGCATGAAGGTCCGCACGCTGTTCATCGACGACGACGTCGCCGTCCAGGACTCGACGTACACCGTGGGTCGGCGCGGCGTCGCCGGGAACTTCTTCGTGATGAAGGCCGTCGGAGCCGCGTCCGAGGAAGGCGCGGGGCTCGACGAGGCGATCCGCATCGGCGAGAAGGTCAACGCCGCGACCCGCTCGATGGGCATCGCGCTGACCCCCTGCACTCCCCCGGCCAAGGGCTCCCCGCTGTTCGAGCTCGCCGACGACGAGATCGAGGTCGGTGTCGGCATCCACGGCGAGCCGGGCCGCCGCCGCGCGAAGCTGGTCTCCGCCGACGAGATCGTCGACGAGCTGCTCGGAGCCGTCGTGCCCGATCTGCCGTACGAGTCCGGCGACCGGGTCGCGCTGATGATCAACGGTCTGGGCGGGACCCCGATCTCGGAGCTGTACGTGCTGTACGGGATCGCCCACCGCAAGCTCGCCGAGCGCGGCATCACCGTCGGCCGCAGCTACGTGGGCGAGTACTGCACCTCGCTCGAGATGGCCGGCGCCTCGCTGACGCTGGTCAGGCTCGACGACGAGATCGAGCGACTCCTCGAAGCCCCGGCGGAGGTCGCCTACCGGGTGTTCTAGGGCGGGGCGCTCACGAGACGGACCGCGCCTGTCGGAGGGGCACGGCATCATCGGCGGCATGCCCGCCGCTACTCGCAGAGCACCCCTCGAGCTCGTCGTCGCCGATCGGGCGGCGTGGCGGGCGTGGTTGGACGCGCACGAGGACGACGCGGACGGGGTGTGGCTGCTGCTCGCGAAGAAGGGCACGTCCTCCCCGACGTCACTGGCCTACGCCGAGGCCCTCGACGAGGCGCTGTGCAGCGGCTGGATCGACGGGCAGCGCCGCGGGCACGACGCCGCGACGTTCTTCCAGCGCTTCACCCCGCGCCGCGCCCGCTCGATCTGGTCCGCGCGGAACGTCGAGCACGTGGCCCGCCTGCTCGACGAGGGCCGGATGCGCGCGCGAGGGCTGCGGGAGGTCGACCGCGCCCAGGGTGACGGCCGGTGGGACCGCGCCTACGCCGGGGCGGCGACGGCCGCAGTCCCCGAGGATCTGCGGGCGGCGCTGCTCGCCGCCCCGGGCGCGCAGGCGAGGTTCGACGCGATGACGGGCCAGGACCGGTACGCGCTGCTGCACCAGCTGATGACGGCGTCGACCGAGACGGTCCGGGCCAGGCGCCTGGAGCGGCTCGTCGAGGCGCTCAACCGCGACGACGCTGCCGACGCTCCCCGGTGAGCCCGTCCTCGGCGGCGCGGGAGCAGCGCTCGGCGAGGACCCCGAACCCGGCCGCGAGCTCCGCCGGCTCGACGTCCGTGATCTCGGCGTCGAATCTGCCCAGCGAGGCGGCGAGCGCCACCCAGGACCAGGAGCCCGCCGAGAGCCGGCAGCGCCCGTCCCCGAGGTCGGCCACGACGCCGTCGCCCGCGAACGGCGCCACCTCGCCCGCGGCCACGGCCAGCGTCACGGCGCCGACGCAGGGCCAGGCGTTGGACCGGTCGGCGCCCTTGAACCGCGCCGCCACGTACTCGGCGACGTCCCCGCCCGGGACCTCGCGGGGGGCGAACCGCCGGCCGGTGGGCGTCCGCGGCGAGATCCGGTCCAGGCGGAAGGTCCGCCACCCGTCCGCGTCGACGTCCCACGCCAGCAGGTACCACCGCCCGGACGAGGTCACCACATGGTGCGGCTCGACCCGCCGGGCGGGCCGATCAGGGGCGTCGGAGGCGTAGTCGAACGCGAGGACCTCGTGCCGGCGGGCGGCCGCGCTGACCGTGACCAGGACGTCCGGGGCCACGGTCGGGACCGCCGCGCTCCCGGGCGTGGGCACGGGGGTCACGTCGAGCGAGTCGATGCGGTGGCGCAGCCTGGCAGGCATGACCTGTCGCACGGTGGCCAACGCGCGCGCCGCCGCCTCGTCGACCCCGATGCCGCTGACCGAGGCCGCCTGGAGCGCCACGGCCAGGGCGACCGCCTGCTCGTCGTCGAACAGCATGGGCGGCAGCTCCGAGCCGGCGTCGAGGCGGTAGCCGCCGTCGGGCCCCTTGACGGCCGTGACCCGGTAGCCCATCTCCCGCAGGTGCTCGACGTCCCGTCGGACGGTGCGCGGGCTGACCTCGAGCCGCTCGGCCAGCACCTGCCCAGGCCAGTCACGTCGCGTCTGCAGCAGCGAGAGCAGCCGCAGCAGACGTGAGGTCGGCGTCGTCATGGTCGCCAAACTAGTGGAGGTAGAGGCCGGGATCTGACCGCTACTCCTGGAAGTGTCCAGGACACGCCCCGGGCAGCGGGGCCATCCGACACTCCCGAGGAGCACCCCATGACCGTGAGCACCACGCCCCACCTGAACTTCCGCGGCCAGGCGCGCGCCGCCCTCGAGTTCTACCAGTCCGTCTTCGGCGGCGACCTGGCCGCCATCACCTATGCCGACGCGGGCGCCGTCACGGTCGCTGACGAGGCCGACCAGATCATGTGGGGGCAGGTGTCCTCCGAGGCCGGCTTCCGCGTCATGGCCTACGACGTGCCCGCGCACACCCCGTGGGAGCCGGGCGCCAACCCGTTCTTCGTCTCCGTCCGCGGGGCCGACGCCGAGGAGGTCACCGGGTACTGGAAGAACCTCGCCGACGGGTCCGCCATCGCCGTCCCGCTCGCCCCGGCCGCCTGGGCGCCCCTGTACGGGATGCTCACCGACCGCTTCGGCGTCACCTGGGTCCTCGACGTCGAGGCCCGCTGGGACGCCAGCTAGCCGTTCGACGCCCCGGAGCCTCTTCGCCCGAGAAGCCGGAGCAACGCCAGAGGCCCTCGTGATCCGAAGATCACGAGGGCCTCTGTACTGCCACTTCACAAGTAGCGGGGGCAGGATTTGAACCTGCGACCTCTGGACAAGATCGGAGGCCTGCCCCGGGCTACCTGAGACTTCGGGTCCCTCTGGGAAACCTCGGGTGGTTGAGGAGATTCCTCATTGGACGGTTTCCACTGTATCGGATCGTCTCGGAGCCGTTGCCCGTGGTTTCCGATGACCTTCTGATGACGCGTCGAAACCCCGGCACGTGGCCTCCGTCAACGGCCCATGCGTCACCGGATCATGCGTTGGTCGACCGATCATGGCTGTCTCGCCTTTCGGCCTGGCGGTGGTCTTCGGCGTGGGCGGTGCGGGGTCGCCACGGCTCTTGCGCGTGCGCGAGCCAGACCTTCTCGGGATCGAGCGCGCGGATTCGCCGTTGCCCTTCGGTACGCGGCTCGTCCAACTCACCGAACCACACTGCAGTGTCGCCACAGATGACGACTGGACGTCCCCCGGTCTCGACCACCACTACCTGTGAACCGGGCGTATGACCCGGCGTTGGGACGAGCCGGACGCCGGGAAGTAGCTCGAGTTCTCCGTCGACCGGCACGTACTGCAGGTCGGGAGCGTCGACCCACTCGCGAATGGTGTAGTCGTCCTCGCTACGGGCGTCATCCAGCTCCCGGCGCTGAACGTAGATCGGCCGTCCGGCGAAGAGGTGGTTGCCGCCGCAATGGTCGGCGTGCAGGTGCGTGTTCACGACGATGTTGATGCCAGCGGCGTCGAAGTCCTGCTCGCTCAATGGATAGAGGCGGGGATCGAAGGCGGCCACCACCGCCGGGTGCAGCTCCGTCATGCCGGTGTCGACCAGGACCCGACCATCGGGATGGTCGATAACGTGCACGCATACGGGCATTACCTCGCCCTCGACGAACAGCTCGGCGACGAGGACCGGCGTGACGGTGATGGCGCCGTCGGCGTTCATCGGTCTCGGCTTCCGTCGCTGGCTGCGAGCGGGAGCCCCTGGCTGAGGATCGGAATGATGATGCTCGCTGCCAGCAGGTGCGCCGCGACCAGAACCGCCTTGCTGGCGGCGTCGTCCGGCAGTGCCATCGGCGGGACAAGCAACAACCCGGTTGCGACAAGGGCCACTACGAGGAACCGGCGGCGAGCGCGAAGAAGTCGGGCCATCAGGACGCCCACGGCTGCCCCAACGACGGTCCACAGCGCGAAAGCGGGGATTGGAATCGGTGTGGCGTCCACTTCGAGGCTGACGTCAGCGACGCGCGCGATGGCAGCCACGGCGGTGGTGCCCACGGCCGCGATCGCGCTGGCCGAGGAGCCCCGTCGAACGAGAGCCAGGGTGCTCGGCTGGGCTGACTCGGTGCTCAGCCCACGATGTGTGGCCTGGGAAGTTGTCATCGGTGAGTTCCTTCCTTGGTGCGTGCAGCCTTGAGATGCCTGTCGAGGTTGTCGAGCCACGGCGCTTGCTTGTCGGGGCCGAACGGGACAGTGCCCCAGCCGGCCACCATTTCGGAGAAGTACTCGTTCTCCCAGTCCGCTCCGCTCCCGTAAGAACTGGAGACGACGCGCAGGATGCAACTGCCTCCTGATGCAGCTTCGATCAAGAACTCGGTCGCTATCGGGGAGATCGATGCGAGTTCCTCGTCGGTGACTTCGTGTCCGGCAGTGTCGGCCACCCACTCGCGCATCTCCTGGGTCATCGGCCACGGCTCTTCATAGGCGAAACGCCGATTTGGGTTGTAGTCGGTGATGACACCGTTCGACCGGAACCCGCCGTGATCGAACGAGACGTCGCCACCGATCTGCGGGTCCAGCCGGGTTGGCACCATCCACGCCGAGATCCCGTCCGCGGTCGCGATGGCTTGCCACACCTGCTCTGGGGTGGCGGCCAGCTCTCGGGTGTGCTCGACCCGGTGTTCGACGCGGCCGCGCCGGTCGGGATTGCTCACGAGTCCTCCATGGGCCTGGGGTACGACGAGACAGTGAGGCGGTGGGGTCGTCCGTCATCGTGGTGGTATCGGGCGGCTAGGTCGGCGACGGCCGATTGAAGCTCGGCAGCGAACGCAGCGCGATCCTCGGGAGACTTGAACCCGATCACCGTGTCGACGGTCAGGGTCGGCACCCGCGTCCCAGTCGCCGCGTTCCTAGTCATCGAACCGACCTCGGACACGGCCCGGGCGTTCACCGCCACCAAGTACGCAGCCGAGAGACGATCGGCCATCTCGTTCGGGTCGGGCACCTTGCCTTCGAGTACGTCCGGGGCGACGACCAGATGTCGTGCCGAGCGCTGCACGTAACGCTCAGTGATGCCACCCCATGTGCGTTCGCCAGCCGGCTCAACCAGTCCATGGGCCTCCAGCGCCTTCAGGTGGTAGTTCACCTTTTGACGGGTCAACCCGACTGACGACGCGACGGATGCCGCTGACCCAGGTTCAGCCAAGGCATCGAGGATCGAGGCCCGAATGGGATCCAGCGCTACTTCGACGGCGCCGGCCTCCCTAAGTACGCGAATCTCGTCCACGGACCGAGGCTAGGCCTTGACAAGAATTATTGTCAAGGGTCGCCGTTGGGGTGGCCACTAGAGGCCAAGGTCTTTGCTCGAGGTAGTCGCGAGGGCCTCGAGGGGTCGGATGTAGCGGTTGACGAGGACGGAGAGGTCCTTGTGCCGGGTCTGGGCGGCGATCCGGTCCAGTGGCACACCGGCCAGTGCTGCGGTGGTGGCGTGGCCGGCGCGCATCGAGTGCGCGGTGATCCGGGTGCCGTCGAGTCCTGCGGCTTCGGCCCGGGCGCGGAGCATCCGTGCCGGGACGTGTCCGCTGAGCGACTGGAGGCTGATGGTGCTGCCCCAGATGCGCGTGAAGACCGGGCCGGGGGCTGCGCCGCGGATCTCGCGCCAGGCGTTCAGGGCGGCGACTGGATCGGTGGCGGCGTGCTGGCCGTGGGCGACGCCGACGACGGCGCCGTGACCTTCGGGGTCGGTCTTGGAGCGTCGGATGTGGAGCATGATCCCGGCTGGCTTGTTCTCGATGTCACTGAGCGTGAGGGCAACGAGCTCGGAGCGCCGCAGGGCGGAGGCGTAGCCGAGCAGGATCATCGCGGTGTCGCGGATGCCGATGGGCGTGGTGCGGTCGATGGCGTGGATGATCTGGCGGATCTCCTCGACCGACAGCGGGCGGGCTAGCCGCCGGGGTGCCGAGCCGTAGGTGCGGCGCAGGCCGCGGCGCACTTGGCGGACGGCGAGGGCATCGGCCGGGTTGTGCAAGCCGCACGTGAGGTGGACATGGCGGATGACCGTGCAGATCAGGTCGAGGGTGCCCATCGCGCGGCCGGCGGCGGCCTGTTCGGTCAGGTAGGCGCACACCGCAAGCGGGTCACTCGGCAGCACCGGGACACCGCGGCCTGCGCACCAGCGTTCCCATCGGGACCAGACTCCGGCGTAGACGTGACGGGTGGACTCGGTCCTGGCCGCGGCGATCGCGGCGGCGATCCGCTCGGCGTCGGTGTCGGTCAGGCCGCGCGGCATCACGCCGGTCGGGTCGACGGGATGGACAACAGCGGTCGCCGGCAGCGCGGCGCTCATCATCGTGGTCATCGCCCTGTGGTAGCGGCGGCCCCGCCAGCCGCCACGACCGGGCAGACGCCGAGCCGACGAGTTCGTCAGTGAAGGCTGACTTTGTGATGACCGAGTCAAGTTAGAAAGCTTTCAGGCTCGGTTCCCCAGAGGGAACCGAGCCTGAAATTCGTAGCGGGGGCAGGATTTGAACCTGCGACCTCTGGGTTATGAGCCCAGCGAGCTACCGAGCTGCTCCACCCCGCGTCGGTGTCTTCACCCTACGGCACTGGTGGGAGGACCGCCAAATCGGTCACGGCCGCGCCGCGCCCAGGCGTCCGGGAACCGGCCCCGGACGCACCGCGGGGCGGTGGCTCGTTCGTCCACCGCCCCGCGCCGCCACACTCCCGGGCCTCAGCCCGCGTCGAGCTGCTCCTCTGCGGCGATGGCCGCTGCCAGAGCCGTGTCGAGCCGCTTCTGCGCCTCACCGTACGCCGCGAAGTCGCCCGCGGCCAGAGCCGCCTGGCCGTCCTTCATGGCCTGGCTCGCGTCGGAGAGCGCCTTGTCGAGCGCCGCACGGGCGTCCCCGCTCGGCGCATCCGTCGGCGCGGGCGCCGGGCTGGCCGGAGGGGTGGCCGTCGGCTCCGAGGTGGGCGCGTCCGTGGCGCCCTCCTCGGGGGTCGGCTCGACGCCAGCCTCAGGATCGGTGCCGACGTCGCCGGCATTGGTGCCGGAGTCTCCGCCGAACACCTGGTCCAGTGCCTCGTCCAGCGTCGGGGCGAACCCGATCTGGTCGCCGAAGGCCACGAGCACCCGCTGCAGCAGCGGGAACTGCGTGCCGCTCGAGGACTGCACGTACACGGGCTGCACGTACAGCAGGCCGCCGCCGACGGGCAGGGTCAGCAGGTTGCCTCGGACCACGGCCGAGTTGGCCTGCTGCAGCAGGTTGAGCTGCTGCGAGACGGTCGGGTCGGCGCTGAAGTTGTTGTTCACCTGGCCCGGCCCGGGCACCGTCGAGTCACGGGGCAGCTCGAGAAGCCGCAGCTTGCCGTAGCCCTCCGCGACCTTGCCGGCCTCGGTCCCCGCCTCCGCGTCGACCGCCAAGAAGCCGGTGAGCACGTTGCGCTGGTTGGTGCCGGCTGGGATGAACGTGGACATCAACGAGAACGTCGCCGCGTCCTGGTCCGGCATCTTCAGCGTCAGGTAGTACGGCGGCTGGGCCACCTGCTGGTCGCCGAGCGTCGGGTCGTTCGGGTTCGCCCAGAAGTCGCCACCGGAGAAGAACTGCGTGGCGTCCTGCACGTGGTAGCGGGTGAGCAGGTTCCGCTGCACCTTGAACAGGTCCTCGGGGTACCGGATGTGGCTCATCAGCTCGCTGCTGATGTCCTCGACCGACGACAGCGACGTGGGGAACACCTTGTTCCAGGCCTGCAGCACCGGGTCCTCGGTGTCCCACGCGTACAGCTTCACCGAGCCGTCGTAGGCGTCGACCGTGGCCTTGACCGAGTTGCGGATGTAATTGACCTTGGCCGGCTCGAGGGCCTCGATGGACGCCGAGCGGGCCGTGAGCGAGTCCGTCGTGGCGTCCTCGAGGGACCGCGAGGCTGCGTACGGGTACTGGTCGGACGTCGTGTAGCCGTCCACGATCCACACCACGCGGTTGTCGACGACGGCGGGGTACACCCGGCCGTCGAGCGTCAGGTACGGGGCGACCTTCTCCACGCGGGTGCGCGGGTCACGGTCGTACAGGATCTGCGACTCGTCGGTCACCCGGTCCGAGAAGACGATCTGCTCGGAGCCGAACTTGATCGCGTAGAGGAGCTGGTTGAGCGGGGTGCCGATGCTCGGGCCGGCCTCGACCTCGTGGGTCGGGAAGCTGGTGTTGACCTGACCGCCAGGGGCCGAGTCGTCCGGGTAGTCGAGCTCCCACTCCTGGTTGTCGGGCGAGCCGACGATCGAGTAGCTGGGCGACTTGGGGCTGAAGTAGATCCGCTCCTCGTACTCCCCCATCTCGCCGGAGGACGGGATGCCCCCCTCCCAGAACGCGGGGGCGCCACGGGCGCCGGTCGTGTTGCCGTAGGCGGCCACCACGCCGAAGCCGTGCGTGTACACGGTGTGGTCGTTGATCCAGTTGCGCTGCGCGTCGTTGATGCCGCTGAGCTCGAGCTCACGGACGGCGATCACCGTGTCGCGGCTCTCGTTGTTGATCGTGTACCGGTCCACGGACAGGGTGTCCGCGAACGAGTAGTAGCCCTTGTTCTGCTGGAGCTGCTTGAACGACGGGCTGACGATCTGCGGGTCGAGCAGCCGGATCGACGCCGTGGTGTCCGCGTCGGAGCGCAGCGCGCCCTTCTCGGCGGTGACCTCGGCGTCGTACTCGGCGGTCTCCACGCCGTCGAGCCCGAACGCGTCGAGCGTGGCGTCGATGTTGCGCTGGATGAACTCCGCCTCGGCGTCCTGCTGGTTCGGGGTCACCTGGAACCGCTGCACGATGGCGGGGTAGACCCCGCCCACGGCGATCGCGGAGACGACCATGAGCCCGACGCCGATCGCCGGCAGGCGCCACGTGCCGCGCACGGCCGTCACGATGAAGAGGATGGCCACGAACACCGCGACCCCCGCCAGGATGCCCTTGGCCGGGATGACCGCGTTGACGTCGGTGAACGAGGCGCCCTCGAACTTGTCGCCCTCACGCGTCAGCACCGAGTACCGGTCGAGCCAGTAGTTCGCGGCGATGAGCAGCATGAGCGCGGCGCCCGTCACGGAGACCTGGATGCGCGCGGCCCGCGTGGTGCGGGGCCCCTGGACACCGCCGCCGATCCGCAGGCCGCCGTAGAGGTACTGCGTGGCGATCCCGGCGATGCCGGCCAGGATGACCACGGCCATCAGGAACGACACGATGAAGCGCAGGCCGGGAAGCGTGAACAGGTAGAACGACAGGTCCAGGCCGTACTGCGGGTCGACCTTGCCGACGGTCACGCTGTTCATCCAGAGCTGGATGGTGGCCCACTGCTGCGAGGCGGCGCCGCCCGCGAACAGCCCGAGCACGGCGGGCGCGGCGATCATCACGACGCGCCGCAGCGGCTCGATGGCCTCGCGGTACTGGTCGAGGTTCGCCTGCTCCTGCGTGGACGGCGCGTAGACCGGGCGCGAGCGATACGCGAAGCGCAGGCTCGCGAAGACCGTTCCGCCCATGACGAGGAAGCCCAGGAGGAACAGCACCAGGCGGGAGCCCCACTCGGTGCGGATGACCTCGATGTAGCCGAGCTGCTGGAACCAGAGGAACTCGGTCCAGACGTTCGCGGCGATGAGCAGCAGCACGACCAGCGCCGCGAGGACGATGACCGTGGGGATCAGCGGGCCCCGGCGCTCCCGTGGCGGTTGGGGACGGCCCGGTCGGGTGGGCGGTTGAGCGAAAGTCACAGGTTCAGGGTCCTCGTCGTCAGCTGGGTCGGGTGTGCACGTTGCTCCGTGAACGACCCGCGCCGCCCGCGGGTTCCCGGGGGTGCCCCTAGGTTGCCATGCGGAGATGGGACGATGGCCCGATGACTGACGCCACTTCCGTCGCCGCCCAGCTCGCCCTCGCCGAGGCCGTCCGCGAGATCGAGCGCCACGTCGCCACCGGGGGGTGGGACGGACCGGCGCGCGTCTTCGCGCTGGTGCGCACCGCGAGCGCCCTCGCCGCCGAGCCGGGCCTGGCCGACCAGCTGCCCGCGGACGTGGTGGCCCGGGCGGGCGTCGAGCCGCAGCACCTGACGTCGATCGAGCAGGAAGGGCTGCCCGCGGCTGAGGACCTCGAGGAGCTGCTCGGCGGGATCACCTGGCCGTCCACGGTCGACGGAGCCGCGGTGACCGTCGAGCGCGTCGTGCTGCCGCCCGCCGCCGAGGAGGCCATGCCCGCGGACCCCGACGAGGCGCTGGCCTACCTCATGGGACACCCGGACCGGCAGGACGTGCGCATCGCCGTGGGCGTGCTGCGCGACGGCCCGGCGTGGTGCGCCGTGCGGACCCGGGCGAACGACGCCGACGACGCCGTCGGCGAGGGCTCGGATGTGGTGCCCGGACTGGTGGAGGCGCTGCGCTCCACCCTGGAGTGAGCCCGGTCTGAGCCCTGCTCAGGAGGTGCAGGACGGCAGGTCGTCGGCCTGCCCGGCGCCGATCGCGACGACGGCCTCACGCGCCTCGTGCAGGGTCTCGACCTTCACCACGCGCAGGCCGTCGGGCACGTGGCCGGTCACCTCGTCGCAGTTCGCGGCCGGCGCGAGGAACCACTCGGCGCCGTCGCGGCGGGCGCCGGCCAGCTTCTGCTGGATGCCGCCGATGGCGCCGACGCGGCCCACCGAGTCGATGGTGCCGGTGCCGGCGATGATCGCGCCGTTCGCCTCGTCCTCGGGCGTGAGCCGGTCGATGATCCCCAGCGCGAACATCGTGCCGGCGCTCGATCCGCCGATGTCCTCGATCTTGATGGACACGTCCACCGGCAGGTCGAACTGCGGGTCGATGTACACGCCGAGCTGGCTGCCGCCGCCCTCGCGCTCCGCCGTGACGACGTCCAGGTCGACGGGCTGGCCGTCGCGCAGCACGCCGAGCCGCACCGTGGAGCCCGGCGCCGTCTGGAAGAGCCGGTCGACCAGCTGGGAGTAGGTCGTGAGCGGCTGGCCGTCCATCGACACCAGCACGTCGTCCTCCTGGACGATGCCCTCGGCGCCGCTGCCCTCGGTGGTGCCAGCGATCGTCATGGTCGCCGGCACCTCGTAGCCGAGCTCCTCGAGGGCGGCCACGGTGGCGTTCTCCTGGGAGGACACCATCGCCGCCTCGTTGCTCTGGTCGAACTCGTCCTGGGAGACGTCGGGCGGGAACACCAGCTCCACGGGCCGCACGGCGGTGGAGCCCTTGAACCATCCGGCCACCACGCTCACCAGGTTCGACGGGTAGCCGGGCCGACCGGTGGTAGACACGGTGGTCAGCAGCAGCTGGCCGGTCGCGTCGTAGGTCTCCGCGCCCTCAATGGTGATGAGCGGCTCCCCCGCGTGCTCGCCCAGGGTGTCCCGCGTGGGACCGGGCGAGCTCACCGCGTACGGGGCGGGCAGCAGGGCGAGCACCGCCAGCAGGACGGCCGAGGCCAGCATCGACACCGAGAGGGTGATCGATCGCGTGCTGGGCGCGGGCGGGTCGGCGGGAGAGTCCGGGGCCGTGGTGGGCTCGTCATGCACCGGCACATCATCCCCCACACCGCCGAGAGGCATCCTCACGGGCGCCGTCGGGCGCGGGCACGGCGCCAGACGGCCGCCGTGCCGATCATGGCGACCGCGGCCCCGGCGGCGCCGACCGCCGCCGCGTCGCGCGCCCCGAGCCGGCGGCCGGCCAACGCCGTGCGGCCCTGCACCCCCTCGAGCAGCACGTCCAGGCACTCCGGCCCGGACCACTGCGGCTCCCACCCGGCGGCGAGCAGCCCCGCGCTCGTCACGGTCCACGGGTAGACAGTGAAGGCGAGCTCGGCGGCGGGGGCGGGCAGCGCGCCCACCCGGTGCAGGCGCTCCGCGGCGCCGAACGCGGTGACCGCCGCGAGCTCGACGCGGCGCATGTCAGCGGCCTCCTCGACCTCGCGCGCCGACAGCAGGTCCGGGCTCCCCACGGTGAGCCGCCCGCCCAGCCGCTGCTCGAGCACCAGCGCCACCGCGGCGCCCAGGTCGTCGACGTGCACGAACTGCCACTCACGCTCGACGCCCCGCACGGTCAGCAGCCGCGGCGCCTCGAAGTGGCGGGTCACCATCGTGTCGACGGCCGGGCCCACCACCGGCGCCGGCCGCAGCACCGTGAGCAGCGGGCCGCCACGTCGACGGGCTCCCCGGGCCACCGCGTGCTCGACGGCCAGCAGGTCGCCGGCCACCCCGTCGCCGAGCGCCGCCGCGTCGGCCAGCGGGGCCTCGTCCCCCAGCGGCGCCTGCTCGGGCGCGGCGCCCAGCACCATCGCGGACGTCACCACCACGACGTGCGGCGTCCGCGCGGCACGGGCGCCGGCCAGCACCCGCTCGGCGTCGGCCACCGCGGCGGCGCGCCGTCCGGCCGGCGGCTCGGCCAACGTCGCGGCGAGGTCCCCGGTGTGCGCCACCAGCACCACCGCGTCGGCTCCCGCGAAGGCGGCGCCGGGGTCGTCCTCGGGCGCCCGGTCGAGCATCCTGACCACCCCGCCGGCCCGGGCCGAGAGCGCCGCGGCCACGCCTGTGGGCACCGGGCCGCGGCCCACCACCACGAGCTCGCGGGGGGTTCTGCGCGCGTCCTCGCGGAGGCTGCGCCCTGAGCGAACCTGTGCCTGCACCGTCCCTCGATCCTCGCGGCGTGTGGTTACCGTTGACGGACACCTCGGCCCATCGTCCCAGGAGCATGCCGATGAGCAGCGACCGCCCCGCCGATCCCTTCCCCGAAGGTGACGGCGCGCCCGAATGGGAACAGCTCCTGCGCCAGATGTTCGGCGCCGACTCGGACGAGGCGATGCGCCAGCTGCGCGCCCAGGGCATGGACCCCGCAGCCCTGGCCGCCGCCTCCGGACTGCCGAACGACCCGCAGCTGCTGGGCCAGGTCCTCGCCCAGGTGCAGCGGATGCTCGCCGCCTCGAGTGAGGGCGCCGTCAACTGGGACCTCGCGCACGATGTCGCCCGGCAGGCCGCGGTCGCCGAGGGCGACCCGTCCGTCACATCGCAGCAGGCCCGTCAGATCACCGAGGCCCTGTCGGTGGCCGAGCTGTGGCTCGACGCCGCGACCGACCTCCCGCCCGGCGGCGGGCCGGCACGCGCGCTCAGCCGCTCCGAGTGGGTCGAGCTGACCCTGCCGGCGTGGCGCAACCTCACCGAGCCGATCGCGTCGTCCCTGACCGAGGCGCTCGCCGAGGCCCTGGCCGACAGCCTCCCGGAGGACATGTCGAGCGACCTGGAGCCGGGCGCGCCGCGTGCCGTCGGGCCGCTGGGCGACGTCTCTGGGCCTCGCCAGATCGTCCGGCAGCTGGGGTCGGCGGTCTTCGGGATGCAGGTCGGGCAGGCTGCCGGCACGCTCTCGCGGGAGGTCTTCGGGCTGACCGACATCGGGGTCCCGCTCGTCCAGGAGCCGTCGACCGCACTGGCCCCGGCCAACGTTGACGCCTTCGCCGAGGGCCTCGACGTGCCGATCGAGGAGGTCCGGCTCTTCCTCGCGCTCCGTGAGGCCGCCCACGCGCGGCTGTTCACGCACGTGTCGTGGCTGCGCGGCCACCTGCTGAGCGCGGTCGACGCGTACGCGCGCGGCATCAGCATCGACGTCGAGAGCCTCGACGAGGCGGTGCGCTCGATCGATCCCACCGATCCCGGGGCGCTGCAGTCTGCGATCTCCGGCGGTGTGTTCGCCCCGCAGACCACCCCGCAGCAGCAGGCAGCCCTGTCCCGGCTCGAGACGGCGCTCGCCCTCGTCGAGGGCTGGGTCGACGAGGTCACCGCCATGGCGGCCCTGCCCCACCTACCGCACGCCATGGCCCTGCGCGAGATGATCCGCCGCCGCCGCGCTGCTGGCGGCCCCGCCGAGCAGACGTTCGCGACGCTGGTCGGGCTCGAGCTGCGTCCGCGTCGCTCGCGCGACGCCGCGACGCTGTGGGCCCGGATCACCGCCGACGGCGGGCCCGAGGCCCGTGACGCCGTGTGGGACCACCCGGACCTGCTGCCGACCACCGAGGACCTGGACGACCCGCAGGGCTACGCCCGGCGCACGGCCGAGCACCGGGACGAGCACGCCGATGTGGACCGCGCCCTGGCCGAGATCTTCGGCGAGGAGGCGGCCCGCGAGTCGTCCGACGCCGCGGACGCCGCCGCCCAGGACGAGGCTCCCGGCCCTGGCCGCCCGGGACCGGACGACGAGCAGGAGGCCGGGCCCGAGGAGCCGACGGCCCGCTGACCCCGGACGACGCGGCCACCACCCGGCGCCGGGGCCGCCGTCAGTTCTGCTGCTCCAGGTCACCGGGCGTGGGATCGTCCGCGGCCTCAGCGTCGGCGACGGGATCCTCCAGGGGACGGCCAGCGTCGTCGGCGTGCTCCTCGCCGTACGAGTAGCCCTCCAGGAACCCTCGGGCTCGCGCGGTGCGGGGGTAGGCGTCGAGCTCGGCCCAGAACTCCGGGCCGTGGCCGGCGTGCAGCAGGTGCGCGAGCTCATGCAGCAGCACGTAGTCAAGGACCCAACTCGGCATGCCGCGCAGCCGGTCGGAGATCCGGATGGTCCGGTCGGACGGGGTGCACGATCCCCATCGACGGCCCTGGTTCGATGACCACACCACGCTCGCCGGCTCGGCCCTCCCGGACAGGTAGCGGGCGGACAGGTCCACCGCGCGCTGCATCAACTCCGCGTCCGAGGGGCGCCGCCGGCGCTCCTGGTTCGCGAGCCGCGCGAGCATC
This sequence comes from Cellulomonas chengniuliangii, assembly GCF_024508335.1. Taxonomy (NCBI): domain Bacteria; kingdom Bacillati; phylum Actinomycetota; class Actinomycetes; order Micrococcales; family Cellulomonadaceae; genus Cellulomonas; species Cellulomonas chengniuliangii. The sequence goes on from NZ_CP101988.1 coordinate 2,780,726, forward strand.
CGCGCGACCCACTCGCGCTCCTGCGCCCGGGTGAACCGCGCCGGGATCGCCACGATGGTGCGGTCGCCCTCGCGGTAGGCGGTGACGGTCCGCAGCCGCTTGCGGGACCGGCGCACCTCGACCGGGCCGTGGGCGTCGACGATCGCGGCCGCGGCCGACCCGACGTCTGGCGCACGGCCGGCGCGAGGGCGCACCTGCTCGGCAGGGTGCTCGCTGGACGGCTGCACGCCAGCACCGTAGCGGCTGCGGCGCTCTGGGCGCCCCCGCTCGTCATCATCCGCCCGATCCAGGCGGCGTTAGGCGGTTCGTCACACTCCACGCGGGGGACGTGTTCGGCGCGCCTCGGGGAACAGCCACTGCTGGACAACCACACGGTTTACTGTGGCCGTGCTCGCGCCGAGGGATCCCCCCACGCACCGGCCGGGCCGCCGGCCCTGCGCGTACCGCCGCCGGTGACCAGACATCGCGAGGAGACAGTCATGGCCGAGAAGTACACCGGTGAGTTCTACTGCGTGAAGTGCAAGGAGAAGCGCGAGACCGAGGGAGACGTCGTTGTCTCCGAGTCGGGCCGCAAGATGGCCAAGGGCATCTGCCCGGTGTGCGGCACCAAGCTGAACCGGATCCTCGGCAAGGCCTGATCTCCGCGAACGCCTCCACGGGGCGCCCTCCTTCGGGATGGCGCCCCGTCGGCGTCTCCGGCGCGATCACCCGCACCGGCGCCTGTGGACGACGGCCGGGCCGGCGCTCCCCGCCTGCCAGGGTGGGCGGACCCTGGCGTGGAGCCGGGCGCGGACCCGCCTGGGAGCCCGCGGCGAGCAGGAGGAGAGAGCGCATGCGGCTGCGTCCCGGACTGCGGGTGCTGAGACGTGGTCCGGCAGAGGTGCAGATCGGCGCCGACCCCCGCTGGGCGGTACGCCTCGTTGACCTGCCCGCCTCGGAGGTCGACCTGCTGCTCACCCTCGACCACGGCGGCGACCTCCACGCCCTGGTCGGCTCCGCCGGGCGCCATGGCGTCTCCTCGGCTCGGGCGGACCGTCTCACCGACGCGCTGCGCTCTGCGCGCCTCACCTCCGACGGCGCACGGCGCTCGGGCCCGCCCTTACGGCCAGGGGCCGCCGCAGAGGTCGAGGCATGGACGCTGCTGCGAGAGGACGGCGACGGCGCCGCGCAGGTCCGCGCCCGGGCGGCCCGCTCCGTCGGCGTGGTCGGCCTGGGACGCGTCGGCCTCGGCGCCGCGCTCACACTCGCCACCGCAGGGGTGGGCGTCATCCTGCTCGACGACGACTCCTGGGTGACGTCCCTGGACGTGGGACCCTCCGGCTACCGGGTCAGCGACGTCGGCGGGCCGCGGCTCGTCGCAGCCGCCCGCGCCATCCGGGACATCTCCCCCGAGACGCGGCTCGCCCTTCCGCCAGGGCGAGCCCCGGACGTGATCCTGCATGTCGAGCATGGCGCGGCCGACCCGGCCACGGCCGTCGCCCTCATCGCGAGCGGCGTCACGCACCTGTCGGTGGTGCTGCGCGAGGCCGACGCCTGCGTCGGCCCCTTCGTCGTCCCCGGCCAGGGCCCCTGCCTCAGGTGCCTGGACCTGCACCGCGCCGACGCGGACCCCGCGTGGCCGACCGTGGCCGCCCAACTCGTCATGGCGCCGCCCCGCGGCATGCCGACCGCTGGGGAGCCCGGCGTCCTCGCCGGTGTCTGCGCTGCCCTGGCGGCCGCCGAGGTGCTGGCCCACCTGGACGGCAGGACCCCGCGCACCTGCGGCAGCACGATCGAGGTGGCGATGCCCGACGTGCTGCCGCGACTCCGCGAGTGGGAGGCGCACCCGCAGTGCGGATGCGCCTCCCTGCCCCCTGCCTCGCCCCCTGCGCCCGCCGTCACGCCTCCCGACGGCGCATAGCCGTGGTGAGGCGCGACGCGGGAGACGTCAGGCGGCCGGTGCCGCGCTCTTGCGCGGGCGTCCCCGCCCGCGCTTGACCGCGACGACGGCGCCTGCGACGAAGACCTCCCCGCCCCAGACCCCCCAGGGCTCCGCCCGCTCAAGGGCCCCGGCGAGGCAGCCCTCGACGATCGGGCAGGTGCGGCACATGGCCTTGGCCTGCTCCACCTGGGCGGTCTGCTCGGCGAACCAGAGCTCGGGGTCGTTCGAACGGCACGGGATCAGGCCCGCCACCATCCGGTCGAACTGCTGCTGGTCGTCCGCCGTGGTGGGCGCCGGCGCGAGGGGCCACGGGCCTGATCCGCCCTGGTTCACCGTGTCGAGCAGCGACGTGAGCCGCACGATGTCCTCCTGATATGTCGAGCTGGTGAGCGTGATGCGAGGTTCCGGAGCCCCGGGACCTACGCCGCTCCCCGGTGCATCAGGGGAAAGACGAAGGCCGCGGTGTCCGAGTGAGGACTCCGCGGCCTGAGATCGGTCTGTTCAGACCGTCAGGTGGGTGGTGCGGAGTCGTGCGGGTTGCCTGCAAGAGCAGTCCCGTAAGCGCGGCGCCGGACGGCACGCGCCTCGAGTGCCGAGGCGCCGAGAGCCGTCACGCCACGACGGGCGGTCATGCCGAGAGCGGCCGCCGGGCCGAAGCCGGCGGACGTGTCGAGGGCAGACCACTCCTGGCGGACGCCGAAGATGGGCGCGGCGGGACGCGGCGTGAACGCGATCATGGTGATCGCGTTGCGCTTCTTGGTCTCCATCAGTGCACCCACCTCCTCTCCGCTCGGGCCGCTGCCTCTTCGGCGCGGCCCTCCTCCAGGGACGACAGACAGGTTATGGGGCTTTCTCGGAGGGGCACAACTCATTTATCCACGAGTGTGCGCACGAGTTCTCGAAGGCGTTCCCGGGCGCGCTCTCCAGCACACCCCGCTCCACGCGGGGAGGGCCTCTAGCGGGACTCCCCGCCGGCGACGATCGACAGCAATGTCGCCCCGAACCGGTCGATCTTCGCCGGGCCGATGCCGTTGACCCGCGCCAGCTCCGCGATCGAGGCGGGGCGCCGGGCCGCGATGCCCATGAGCGCGGCCTCGTTCAGCACCGTGTAGGCAGGCTTCGCGGTCTCGGTGGCCACGGACGCGCGCCACTCCATGAGCCGCGCGAGCAGGTCCCGGTCGACGTCCTCGGGCGGGACGGGTGACGGGTGCCGTGCGATCCGCGGCGCCGGGCGGTCGTCACCGGCCCACAGCCCGTCCAGGAACCGGGTGCGTCGACGCGAGGCGCGGCCGCCGGGGTTCCGGGAACGGGCGTAGGACAGCTCGAGATGCTCCCGCGCCCGCGTGATGCCGACGTACAGCAGCCGGCGCTCCTCGGCGATGGCCGCGTCCGTCTCCGCGAGCGAGATGGGCATCAGCCCTTCGCTCATCCCCGCGAGGAAGACCGCGTCCCACTCGAGGCCCTTCGCGGCGTGCAACGACGCCAGGGTGACTCCCTCGACGGTGGGGGCGTGCTGGGTCGACGCGCGCTCGTCGAGCTCGGCGACGAGGTCCGGGAGCATCGCCTGCCGTCCCTCGCGCTCAGCGGCCGCGGCCAGGTCGTCCGCGAGCGCCACGAGCGCCTGCATGGCGTCCCACCGCTCGCGCGCTGCGCCGCGGGCCGCGGGCGGCTCCGGCGCCCAGCCGACCGTCAGGAGCACGTCGCGCGCCAGCTGCGGCATGGGCTCGTCGGCGCCGGCCGCACGGCCGGCGCCGCGCAGCAGCAAGATCGCGTCGCGCACGTCCCGGCGGGCGAAGAACCGGTCGCCGCCGCGCACCTGGTACCCGATGCCTGCGGAGGCGAGCGCCTGCTCGATCGGCTCCGACTGCGCGTTGGTCCGGTAGAGCACCGCGATCTCGCTGGGGCGGGTCCCCGCGGCGATCAGCTTCCCGATCCGGGCGGCGATGCCGGAGGCCTCGGCGTCGTCGTCGTCGTACGCCACGTACCCCACGGGCGGCCCCGCCGGCCGGTGGGCGACGAGCTCGAGCGGCGCGTGGCCGCCCGCCTTCCCGCGCGGGGCCTTCGCGAGCAGCCGGTTGGCGAGCCCCACGACCTGCGGCGTCGACCGGTAGTCCCGGACCAGGCGCACCACCTGGGCCTGGGGGTGGGTGCGGGAGAAGGTGAGCAGGTGGTGCGGCGTGGCGCCCGTGAACGAGTAGATCGTCTGGCTGGGGTCGCCCACCACGCAGATCTCCTTGCGGCCGCCCAGCCACTGGTCCAGCAGGAACTGCTGCAGCGGCGAGACGTCCTGGTACTCGTCGACCACGAAGTGCCGGTACTGGGCGCGGACCTCCGCGGCGACGTCGCCGCGGCTCTCCAGCAACGCGGCGAGCAGCAGCAGCACGTCCTCGAAGTCGATGACCCCGCGCTCGGTCTTGACCTGCTCGTAGACGTCGAGCAGCCGTGCCACGGCCTGCCGGTCGAAGCCGGCGGGCGCGGGACGGTCCAGCGCGGTGCTGGCGCGCACATAGTCGTCCTGGGTGACCAGGGAGACCTTCGACCACTCGATCTCGGAGGCGAGGTCGCGCACCCCGATCCGATCGACGGCCAGGTTGAGGCGCTGGGCGGCCTCCGCGACCACCGGGGCCTTGTGCTCGAGGATCCGCGGGGGCGCGCCGCCGACCACCTTGGGCCAGAAGAAGCCGAGCTGGCGCAACGCGGCGGCGTGGAACGTGCGGGCCTGCACCCCGGCGACCCCCAGGTCCCGCAGCCGGGTGCGCATCTCCCCCGCGGCCCGGGCCGTGAACGTCACGGCGAGCACCGAGGTGGGCCGGTAGACGCCCGTGCGCACCCCGTAGGCGATGCGGTGGGTGATGGCCCGGGTCTTTCCGGTGCCGGCTCCCGCGAGAACGCACACCGGACCGGTCAGGGCGAGGGCCACCTCACGCTGGTCGGGGTCGAGGGCATCGAGAAGGTCGTCGGCAGACATCGTCACCGATTGTCTCAGCCCGCGCCGACGTCGCCGCCGCGCCCTGCACAGCCCACCGGGCTCGCCCGCGTCGCGGCAGCCCACCAGGCCGGTGGCGGAACAGACGAGGACGCCCGCGCGTTGACCTGCGACAAGGCGACGACGCCCCCGCACGACGACCCAGCCGGGCGCGGCATGATGGCGCCCGCATCCCCCACGGGTCATCCAGAGAACAGAGGACGCATGAGCACGCAGGCCCCCGACGCCGGGACGATCACGATGTACTCGACCACCTGGTGCGGCTACTGCCGCCGCCTCAAGACCCAGCTCGACTCCGCGGGCATCGCCTACACCGAGGTCAACATCGAGGAGCACCCCGACGCGGCGGCGTTCGTCGAGAAGGCCAACGGCGGCAACCAGACCGTCCCGACCGTCCTGTTCCCGGACGGCACCTCGGCGACCAACCCGTCCCTGGCCGAGGTGCGCTCCCGCCTGGGCCTCTGACGCCCGGGCGTCACAGCGCGTCGGGCAGCTCCGAGCCGTACCACTCCTCGATCAGGGCACGGGCGATCGAGGTGCGGCTCGGCAGTTGCACCGAGCCCGATCGCACGGCGGCCCGCAGCTCGAGGCGCGCGAACCACCGTGCCTCCGTGACCTCCTCGCCGTCCACCGTGATGTCGGTCGACAAGGCCGTGGCGCGGAAGCCCAGCATCAGCGAGGCGGGGAACGGCCACGGCTGGCTCCCCCGGTACTCGACGTCGCCGACGACCACGCCCGTCTCCTCGCGCACCTCGCGTCGCACGGCGTGCTCGATCGACTCGCCGGGCTCGACGAAGCCCGCGAGGGTCGAGAACCGGTTCACCGGCCAGAGCGCGCCATGCCCCAGCAGCAATCGGTCCGCGTCGTCGACCACGGCCATGATCACGGCCGGGTCCGTGCGCGGGTAGTGCTCGCTGCCGTCCTCCACGCAGCGGCGCGTCCAGCCGCCGCTCTCGGGCCGGGTCGGCGCGCCGCAGCGCGGGCAGTTCCGGTGAAGCGCGTGCCACCCCTCGAGCGCGACCGCCGTCGTCGCCAAGCCCGCGTCACGCGCGGAGAGGTCGACGCCCACGTCGCGTAGCGGCGTCCACCGGTCCCCGCCGAGCAGCACCGCCGTCGCCCGATCGGAGACCAGGCGGGCCAGGTACGCGACGGCGCCCTCGGGCCGCGACTCGTGCGGGGCGAGGCCGGGAAGCCCGTCCACGTCGTCGTACCCGAGGAAGACCCACCCCTCGGAGTAGCCGCCTCCTGGTGCGAGCACCGCGGCCTCGCCCGGGCCGAGCAGCATCAGCTCGGGCCGGCCACGCGGGCCCACGCGGGTGGCGACGGACCCGGAGTGCACCAGCAGCACACGGGTGGTCGGATTGGTCAGCAGCGAGGACATCAGGCCCGGGCGCGACCTGACGTCCGCTGCCCGGTCCGTGCGGGTCCGGGCCAGGGGGAGCTCGGCGGCATTCACCCCGTCACGGTACGCGGACCCCGCTAGGCGGTTCATCCGCGCGCGCCTCAATCGCCCATTCGCGACATCCCAGACACGCCCGTGGGCGTGCCGCTCACCGAGCCGGGGCGCCGCCTAGGCTGAGCGGGTGCCACGCTCCCCTCTTGCCCTCGCCGCCCTGGCGACGGTCGCCGTGCCCGGCCTCGACGCCTACAACGCCTATCCCGCCGCCGGGACGGGTGGCGACTACGACGCTGCCGTCGTCATCGACTCGACCAGCCGGCGCTGGGTGGTGCGAGCACCCGTCCACCCCGCGGCCGGCGCCGCCCTGGAGGCGGAGGTCGAGCTGCTTGAAGCGCTCGCCGCAGAGGTCGACGCGGAGCGCCTGCCGTTCGACGTCCCCCGCACCACCGGGTTCGCGCACCTGCCCGAGGGCGGCCGTGCGGTCGTCTACCCCGAGGTGCCGGGCACACCGCTGCGCTTGGAGACGCTCGGCCCGGGTCCCGGCCTCGCCGCGTCGCTCGGCCGGGCCATCGCCGCGCTGCACGAGCTCCCGACGTCCCTGGTCGAGAACGCGGGCCTGCCGGTGTACGACGCCGAGGCCTACCGTCGCCGCCGCCAGTCCGAGGTGGACGAGGCCGCGCGCACGGGCAAGGTCCCGCCGTCGCTGCTGCGGCGCTGGGAGGAGCGCCTCGAGGACGTCGCGATGTGGCGGTTCCGCCCCACGATCGTCCACGGCGACCTCACCACCGAGCACGTCCTGACCGCCGGCGGCGCGGTGACCGGGATCCTCGACTGGAGCGACGCGAAGGTGGCCGACCCGGCCGACGACCTGTCGTGGCTGCTGGTGGCCGCCCCGCAGGAGGCCGTGGACTCCATCATGGAGGCCTACCAGCTGCGCCGCACCGAGCTCATCGACCCGCACCTCGCCGAGCGCGCGCTGCTCGCCGGCGAGCTGGCCCTCGCCCGCTGGCTGCTCTACGGGGTGCGCTCTGGCCAGGACGACGTCGTGGCGGACGCGGTGCAGATGCTCGTCGAGCTGGACGCCCACACGCAGGAGCCCGAGGGCGCCGACGCGCTGAGCTGACGCCCGACCCGCATCGGCCTCAGACCTGCCGGGCGGCTGCCACAGTCGACACGGCAGCCTCGGCGCCGTCCCCCGCGGTCTCGCGGCGTGCGGCGGCGGCCTCGAGCAACGCGGTGATCTCGTGCTCGTCGAGGAGCCGCTCAGGGCGCACCGTCCGTCCGGCGCCCACGTAGCAGAACGCCGCGCTGACCCGGTCCAAAGGCGTGCCCTTCCACCGCGACCACGCGAGCCGGTACACGGCGAGCTGCAGCTCCCGGGCCGCGGCGGCGAGCGGGTCGGTGGGCGGCGCGCCGGTCTTCCAGTCGACGACGACCACGGCGTCGTCCAGCTCCGGGTGCTCGGGGTCGCGGAACACTGCGTCCACCCGGGAGCGCAGGACGTACCCCGCGACGACGGTCTCGATGTCGACCTCGACCTCGAGGGGCGTGCGCTGCGCCCACTCGGTGGCCAAGAACGCCTCGCGCAGCGCGCGCTGGTCGGCGTCCACGGGCACCGAGTCGTCGTCGGCGCCCGGCAGGTCGTCGAGGTCGACCAGCGCCGAGGACCCGAACCAGCCCTCGACCCAGGCGTGGAACGCGGTGCCGCGGCGGGCCTGCGGCGACGGTTCGAGGGGCACGGGCCGGCGCAGCGCCCGCGCGAACTCCTGCGGGTCGGAGGCGAGGCGCACGACTGCGGACGCGGACAAGTGCGCGGGCAGCTCGACGTCGGTCGACGGCCGCTGGGCGCCCTCGCGCTCCCGCAGGAGCAGCTCGGCGGTGCGGTCCCACCGCGTCCCCGCGTCGACGACGGCGCCGCCAGGCTCGGTCACGGCCCCCGCGGCCATCTTCGCGCGGACAGCGGCGGCGGCCGACTCGACAGCGGCACGCCGCGACCCGCCGTGGGCGCTGCCCCGCGTGAACGGGTCCGCGGGCCACACCGGGGGCTGCTCGCCGGACTCGCGCGGGCTGGTGGCGCCGGCCTCGGGCTCCGCCGCCCAGCCCGCGTCCTCGACGAGTCCTGCCTCGACGAGCTCGGTGAGGAAGATCGACGGCGGTCGCGGGCGTTGCGCCTCGCCCCACCAGGCTCCGGTCAAGAGCAGCGCCGACCGCGCGCGGGTCAGCGCCACGTAGGCCAGGCGCCGCTCCTCGGCGACCTGGTGGTCGCCGGACGCCTGCTCGAACAGGCGCCGCCGCTCCTCGAGGTCCTTGGGGTCGGCCGCGCCAGCGCACTCGAGCGTCGGCAGGTCGGCGCGGTCCCCGCGCAGCGGATAGGGCAGCGTGCCGAGCCCGGACAGCCACCCGGAGTCGCGTGGCCCGTCCTTGCCGGACGTCCGGATCGCCGGCAGCCCGCCGTCCACCATGCCCGCGACCGCCACGATGTCCCACTCCAGGCCCTTGGCCGCATGGATCGTGATGAGCTGGACCGCGTCGGGATCGGGTTCGGCGACGGGCATGTCGAGGCCCCGCTCGTGGGACTCCGCGGCGGCGAGCCACGCCAGGAAGGCGCCCAGCGTGGGGCTGTCGGCGTTGTCGGAGAACCGCACGGCGACGTCCCGGAACGCGTCGAGGTGCGCGCGGGCGCGGCCCGCGGACATCCCGGCGCGCGCGGCGACCTCGATGTCGAGGCCGAGCAGCCGCTCGGCCTCCCCGACGAGCTCGGGCAGTGACAGGTAGGTGTGGGCGCGCAGCACGCGCAGCAACTGGCTGAGCTCGGCGAGCCGCGTGCGGGCCGTCTCGCTGAGCGACCTGCCCGACGGGCTCGCCCAGCCCGGCGGCGGCAGTTGGTCGAGCGCGTCGACGATGCTCCGCTCGTCCACCACGTCGCCCTCGAGCACCACGTCCTGCTGGTCGACCGCGGGCGCCCGGCGGCGCCCCAGCCCGGCGGCGAGCTCGGCGGACCACGCGGCCAGGGCGTGCAGGTCGGCGGCGCCCAACCGCGTGCGCGCGCCGGTGAGCAGCCGCATCAGCGCGTCGCCTCGGGAGGGGTCGTGCGCCGCCTGCAGCGCGGCCACGAGGTCGACGACCTCGGGGGCGGAGAGCAGCCCGCCGAGCCCCACGACCTCGACCGGCAGCCCTTCCTCGCGCAGCGCGCGGCCGAGGGCCGTGAACTGGGAGCGCTTGCGGCACAACACCGCGGCCGTCACCCGCGCGGACCCAGGGCCCGCGGGGCGCCAGCGCCGGGCGAGGAATCGGGCCACCGCGGCGGCCTCCTCCTCGACGGTCGCGGCGACGTGGGCGAGCACCTGGCCGCGACCCGCGCCTGGGCGGACGGCGAGCTCGGGCACCTCCACCCGGGTGCTCGCCCGCCGCAGCGGCGTCGCCACCTGGTTCGCCGCGGCGAGGATCGCCTCGTCGTTGCGCCACGACGTGGACAGCTGGTGCACGTCGGCCGGGCGCCGGTCCCCGGAGCCCGGGTCCACGATGGGGAAGGTCTCGGGAAACCGCTCGAGCCCGCCGGCGCTCGCCCCACGCCAGCCGTAGATCGACTGGTGGGGGTCGCCGACGGCCGTGACGGGGTGGCCGGCGCCGAAGAGCGCGGCGAGCAGGCTGAGCTGGGCGTAGGACGTGTCCTGGTACTCGTCGAGCAGGACCACCGCGAAGCGGGCCCGCTCCCCGGCGCCGACCTCGGGCACGTCCCGGGCCAGGCGGGCGGCGAGGGCGACCTGGTCCCCGAAGTCGAGGGCGTCGGCAGCCCGCTTGCGCCGGCGGTAGTCCTCGACGAGGTCGAGCACCCTGCTGCGCTCCCCCAGCGACCCGAGCAGCTTCTGCACGGCCGCGTAGTGCGCCCGGGGAGGCTCCCCCGGCGGGGTGGCGCCGATGGCCTCGATGATGTCCTCGATGCCGGCCTGCGCCTGCGCCGGGGTGAGCAGGTGCTCGTCCAGCGCCCCCGAGAGGCTGAGCACGGCCTCGACGACGGTCGAGACGGCCGCCTCGGTGTCGAGGTCCCCGGTCCACGACTCGACGACCTCGGACGCGAGCTGCCACTGGGCGGCCTCGCCCAAGAGCCGCGACGTCGGCTCGATGCCGAGCCGCATGGCGTGGTCGGTGACCAAGGACGCGGCGTAGGAGTTGTACGTCGAGATGGTGGGCCGGGCCAGGTCGAGAAGACCCGCCCCCTGCTCGGCGGCGGCGAGCCCTGGCAGGACGATCCCGGAGTGGGCGGCGGCGCGGGCCAGGTGGCGCAGCCGGTGGCGGACGCGGTCCCCCAGCTCGCCGGCGGCCTTGCGGGTGAAGGTCAGGCCCAGCACCTGCTCGGGCGCCACGACGCCGTTGGCGATCAGCCAGACGACCCGGCCGGCCATCGTCTCGGTCTTGCCGGAGCCTGCTCCGGCCACCACGAGGGACGGGCGCAGGGGCGCCTCGATGACGGCGGTCTGCTCCGCCGTGGGGGCGGGCTTGCCGAGCATCTCGGCGATCGCCGCCGCGGAGAGCGCCACGGAGGACGGCGAGTCGGCGGCGGGCATGGCGGGCATCACGGTGCTCATTCGACCACCTGCGCGCCCTCGTCCTGCGCGGGGCAGGATCGCCGCACCGGGCACCGCGAGCACAGGTCGTTCGCCGACGCGGTGAACGTCGACCCCGCCATCTGCTCGGCGACGTCCTCGATCAGGGTCCGCGCCCAGGTGGACCCGTCCTCCTGCTGCTCGAGCGGCGGCTGCACCCGCAGCGTGGGTCCCTTGGCGACGTCGGACACGAACACGAGCTGCGCCCCCGCGCTCCGGGCGCCCGGCGGAAGGCCGTCGAACGCGCCCGAGTCGACCGCGAGCTGGTAGGCCCCGAGCTGCGCGTTCTCCTCCGCCTTGGCCACCGACGGCGCGCTGCGACCGGTCTTGAGGTCGCTCACCCGCACGAGCGGCGCCTCGTCCGGGCCGCCGTCGGAGGCGAGCTCGACGCGGTCCACGCTGCCGCGCACCACGGCGCGGTCCAGCTCGAGCTCGAACCGGCCCTCGACCAGGAGCGGCTCCCCTGACGAGCGCACGTACTGCGCGAGCCGCCGGATCATGCCCTCGGCCCGGCGGCGCTGCACCATCGCGGGCCATCCCGTGCCGAGGCCGAGCTCGGCCCAGCGGCGGTCGAGCTCGGCCAGGAGCTCGTCGTGGGAGCCGTGCGGGTAGGTCTGCGCGATGGCGTGCACCAGCGTGCCGAGCGACTGCCCGGAGCTCTCGGCCGCGGTGCCGCCCGCCGCCTCGAGGGCCCACCGCAGGGCGCAGGTCGAGGCGGTCTCGACCTTCGACGGGGACACCGGCACCTTCTCTCCCTCGGGCCACAGCGGCGCGTCGCACGACGGCTCGGCCAGGCCGTGCCACTGGGCGGGGTCGGCGCCTTCGACGCCCTCCCGGGCGAGCCGGGCCAGCAGCGTGGCCGCGGCGGGGTCGGGCTGCCCGCCCACCGCCGTGGCCTCCAGGTGGGCGCGGAGCTGCGCGACGAGCCCACGCAGGTCGAGCGGCGCGGGGCTCATCACCTTGCGGGGGTCCACGTCCGCCTCGCACGGGTCGACGAGCTCGACGAACGGCGACGGCTGGGTGTCCGCGTCCGCCACCGCCGTGACGAGCAGGGCGTCCCTCGCCCGGGAGACCGCCACCGCGAACGAGCGCAGCTCGTCGGCGAGCACCGCCGCGCGGGCGCCCGCGCCGAGCTGCCCGGCGTCCGGCTCCCGCCCCGCGAGGACCTCCACGAGCGTCTGCGCGCCGAGCAGCGAGTCCCGCAGCCGCAGGTCCGGCCACACACCGTCCTGCACGCCGGCGACGACCACCGTGTCCCACTCCCGGCCGGCCGCCCCGGCCGGGGTGAGCACCGCGACGGCGTCACGGTGAGCCCGCGCGGCGATCGTGTCGGCGGGGAGGTCTTGGGACAGCACCCAGTCCACGAACGCCCCGGGCGGCGCCTGAGGCAGGCGGTCGACGAAGGTCTCCGCCGCCCGGAACAGCGCGAGGACCGCGTCGAGGTCCCGATCGGCGCGGGCGCTCGACGCGCCGCCCGCGAGCGCGGCCCTGCGCCACGTGTCGGAGAGCCCGGTGGCGTGCCACAACGCCCAGAGCACGGTCTGCGGGTCGGCGGTGGGCGCGAGCGCCGCGGCGCGACCGGCGGCGAGCACCTCGGCCAGCCGGAGCACGGGCCGGCGCACCACGGCGGGCAGCGTGGCGGCGTGCGCCGGGTCGGCCAGCACCTCGGCGAGCAGGGCGTCGCTGCTGCGCCCGCCACCGCCGTCGATCTCCTCGGTGCGGAGCGCTCGGCGGACCCGGCGCAGTCCCACGGCGTCGAGGCCGCCCAGGGGCGAGCACAGCAGCCGGGCCGCGGCCTCGGGGTCGAGCGGGGCGGCTGTGCCGTCCGCGGCGGGCAGCACGCAGCGCACCGCCTCGAGCAGCGGCCGCACCGCGGGCTCCTCCCGCAGCGGGACGTCGCTGCCGAGCACGGCCACCGGGACTCCGGCGCCGGCCAGGGCCCGGCGCAGAGCGGTCACCTGCGACCCGGACCGGGCGATCACGGCCATCCGCTCCCAGGCGACGCCGCGCTCCAGGTGGGCGCTGCGCAGCGCGTGCGCGACGTACGCCGACTCCTGCGCCGCGCTCGGCAGGATGGCCACGCGCGCGAGGCCGGGGGCCCGGCGCTCGCCGACGCCCGCCTGGACGCCGTCTGGTCCGGCGCCTGAAGCGCCCTCTGCCCGCACGGTGGCATCGGCGGCCTCCGGGCCGACGGCCTGCGCGCGCCGGTGTGCCACCGCCCCGAGGGCGCCCACGCGCGACGTCACCGCCGAGACGACCTCGCGGAGCCGCTCGCCATGCCGCCACACCGTGCCGAGGACGAGCCGCTCGGCGCCCAGCTCGCCGGGCCCGTCGCCGTCGACCGTCGCGCGGGCGACGAGTGCTGGGCTGGCGCCGCGGAATCCCTGGACAGCCACGTCGGGGTCGCCGAGCAGCAGCAGCCGGGAGCCGTCGTCGGCCAGCACCCGCAGCAGCCGCGCCGTCGCCGCGGTGCTCTCCTGGTGGTCGTCCACCACGACCAGCCGCCAGCGTGGCCGCGGAGCGGCGGCGACCTCGTCGTCCCAGGCCAGGAGCGCCTCGGACGCCTCGTCGACCACCACAGCGGGGTCGTGCCGGGCGCCCATGTCTGGCGTGCCCGCACGCAGCAGCGTGACGTCGAGGTACTCCTGGTAGAGCCCGGCGGCGGCCACCCAGGCCGGCCGGTCGTGGCGCGCGCCCAGCTCGGCGAGGTCGACAGGCATGAGGCCGCGCTCGGCCGCGCGCATCAGCAGGTCCCGCAGCTCGTCGCGGAAGGCGCGCAAGCCCAGGGCCTCGGGGGGGACGGCGGCCGGCCACTCGAGGGCGGCGCCCTCGCCCTCGGCATGACCGGCGAGCAGCTCGGCGAGCAGCAGGTCCTGCTCAGGGCCGGAGATCAGCGTGGGCGGCGGGTCGCCCAGCAGCGCGGCCCGGGCCCGCAGCACCGCGAAGGCAGCGGCGGGAGCGGTGCGCACCATGGCCTGGCCAGAGGTGAGCCGCAGCCGAGCGGAGAGCCTGTCCCGCAGCTCTGCCGCGGCGCGGCGGCTCGCGGCCAGGACCAGCACGTCCTCCGGCGCGAGGCCGCCCGCGGCCATGGCGGCCACGACGGCCTCGACCGCGACGGTGGTCTTCCCCGTCCCCGGCGCGCCCAGCACGAGCAGAGCGGCCGACCGGCCGGCGACGACCGCGTCGACCACCGCGCGCTGGTCGGGGTCGAGCACGGGCCCGGCCGAGGCCGCCGCCTCGGCGAGCGCCGGGCGCACGAGCCGCAGCGCGGTGGGGGTGGGGCGGTTCACGGGTCGATCACATCACGGCCCGCTGACATCGCGGGAAGCCGCGCCCCGGCACGCTCAGACGTCGTTCGCGGGCCACGGGTTCGGCAGGCAGGGCGACATGGGCCCGGTCTGCTGCTGCATCAGCGGGGCGACCTGCCCAGCGCCGCCGCAGTACTCGTGGCGGTGGCCGAGGATGTGCCCGACCTCGTGGTTCACCAGGTACTGGCGGTAGCCGACCTTGTCGCCACCCCATGACTGGGAGCCTTCGACCCAGCGCAGGTAGTTGAGCACGGCATGGCCCTTGATGCCGCAAGACACCTTGCCGACGGTCTCGAGCGGCGCGCACATCTCGTCGACCAGGTCGGGCGAGGCGAGCACCACCCGCAGGTCCGCGTCGCCGTCTGTGCGGGCGAACGTGATCGATCCGTCGGCGCCCCAGCCGCGCGGGTCGTTGAGCGTGCTCATGACGGTGTGCGCGAACAGCCCGAGGTCGACGTCAAGGCCTGCCTCGACCTCGATGCGAATGGTGCGGACCTGGCCGGGCCCCGGCGCCGGCTGGGCTCCCGGGACGACGACCAGGGCCCCACCAGCCGCGCGGGGCACGTCGAGGGAGAGCAGCCCGGCCGCCACGTCGCTCTCCGCCAGTCCCGAGCCAGGGGCCGGCAGCTCCGCGGCGCCGTCGCCGAGCAGCACCTCGGCGGGAGGGTCGTCGATCTCGGCCGATGCCCCCTGCGCGGGGTCGGACGGCAGCTCGGCGCGGTCCGCGCTGCGCGACGCGGACTCGGAGCGCACCAGGTCGGCCCAATCGACGGACGGCTCGGCGAGCGGTGGCTGCTGCGGAGGGCGGAGCCTCTCGAGCCCGCCAGCGGGCCCGAGCCAGCCGCCCGCGCCGCCCAGCGCCACCGCGACGGCGACGGTCGTGAGCACGGCGCGCCGGCGCCGCCGCCTCGCGCGCGCAGCGGCGCGGCGGGTCCCTGCCCGGGTCGTCCCGGACTCCTCGAGCGCGGCCATCGGCACATCTTCGCACCTTGGCGGAGGCGCCGTGGCTACGATCACAGAGTGAAGGACGCCACGGCTGGAAAGCCCCGGAATCCCCGGATGCCCCGCGACGCGCGGCGCGCCCAGGTCCTGCGCATCGCCCAGGGCCTGTTCGCGACCGAGGGCTACCACCACGTCTCCATGGACGACATCGCCGACCATGCCGAGGTCAGCAAACCCGTCCTCTACCGGCACTTCCCCTCGAAGCTCGAGCTGTACCTCGCGGTGGTCGACCAGCGCGGCGCCGAGCTGCTCTCCGCGGTTGAGGCCGCGGTCGCGCCCGTCGTGAGCGGGCCGGTGCGCCCTGGCGAGGGCCGCGACGTGGTCTGCGCCATCGTGAGCTCGTACGTCGACTTCGTCGAGATCGCGGGAGAGTCCTCCTCGCTCCTCTTCGAGTCCGACGTGACCCGCGACGCCGGTGTGCGGGAGCACGTGGAGCGGGTCACGTCCGAGGCGGCCCGTCGGATCGCGGAGGTGCTCGTCGACGTCACCGGCCTGCCGGGGCCGAGCGCCGCGATGCTGGCGGCCTCGATGACCGCCATGGCCCAGGTCGCCGCGACCCACCGGTTCCGATCCCCAGACGGCCCCGGGCCCGCCGAGGCGGCCGACCTGGTGGCGCGACTCGCCTGGGGCGGGGTCGCCGGGCTGGTCCGGGACGACTTCGAGTACGACGACCGACCTAGGATGGTGAGCGGTCCCTCTGCCTGACCTGCCAGGGCACATGATCAGGACCGACCAGAGCTGCGAGGAGACGTTGTCAGTGGACATCACGATCGGTGTACAGAACCAGACGCGCGAGCTGGTGCTCGAGTCCGACCAGAGCGCCGACGAGGTCGCCTCGCTCGTCGCGGAGGCGCTCGCCGGCAAGCCGGCGCTCGAGCTCCTCGACTCGCGCGGCCGTCGCCTCATCATCCCGACGTCGTCGATCGGGTACGTGGAGATCGGCTCGGAGGCCAAGGGCCGGGTCGGCTTCGGCACCATCTGAGCCGGGGGCGTCCCACCGAGGACGCTCCCGCAGGACGAGGGACGGGCGCGGAGCCCGCCGGCGGGGCGAACCCGCACGGCGGCGCCGCGCCCGTTCTCGTCAGGCGGTGAGTCCCAGGCGGCCCATCCGCCGGGTGTGCTGGGCCGTGAGCTCGCCGAACAACTTGGCCGGGGCGCCCTCCTGGGCCGCGCCACGGTCGACCAGGCGCACCAGCCCTGGACGGGACACGAGCAGCGCCTGCACCACGCCGAGCGACTCGCCGACGAGCCGCCGTCCCCACAGCGCGAGCCGCGAGACCAGCACGGCGTCGCCCGAGCCGGCGGCGCCCAGCGCGGCCACGGTGAGGTCCCCGCGCTCGGAGTCGCCCAGCACCTCGAGGACCAGGTCGCGGGACTGCTCGTCGAGCCCTGCGGCGGCGATGCGGCAGAAGTCCTCGGCCACGCCGTAGCCGACGTAGTTGGTCAGCAGCCGCTCCCACCAGGAGCCGGGCTGGGTGCGCGCGTCGAAGTCGTCCAGCACGTGCTCGAACTCCGCGACCGCCGAGACCGGGTCGCCGCCCAGCTCGGCGATGCGGCTCAGCACCCGGTCGCGCCGCTCCACGGAGGCGGCCGCGAACCGGCTGAGCTCGAGGCGCTGCTCGAGCGTGGGGGCCTGCGCGGAGTCGGCGGCCAACCGGGTGAACGAGAGCAACTCGAGCTGGGCGACCAGGCCCAGCAGCTCGATCGTGTCCGCGCCGGACTCGACCTGAGGGGTGTCCGTGCGCAGCGTCGGAGTCATCGGAGGATCCTATCTCCGCGCGGAGCGCCGTCCGATAGGATGGCCCCGTACATCGGTTGCCCGGTCGTCTCGACCGCCTCGCGCCGGCAGCGCTCCAAGCGCCCCGCGCGACTGACTTTCACGATCGGCTGCCGGCCATCGCGTGGCGATGCCCGCTCCCGACCCGGCGACGAGCCACGGGAAGCGTGCGGCTTGCCACCCCAGCAGTGAAGAGTCGCATATGACCACCATCGAGCCGGAGATCGCCGGCGCCGCGGCGGCTGACCACAGCCCGTCCAGCGTGCAGGCCACCGACCCGTCCTTCGCGGACTTCGACGTCCGCCCCGAGATCGTCGCGGCCCTCGCGGCGTCCGGGATCACCCACCCCTTCCCGATCCAGGCGATGACGCTGCCGGTCGCGCTGGCGGGCCACGACATCATCGGCCAGGCGAAGACCGGCACCGGCAAGACGCTGGGCTTCGGCGTCCCGCTGCTGCACCGTGTCGTGGCTCCGGGCGAGCCGGGCTACGACGAGCTGCCCGCGCCGGGCAAGCCGCAGGCCCTGGTCGTGGTGCCGACCCGCGAGCTCGCCGTGCAGGTCGCGGGCGACCTGCAGACCGCGTCGTCGCAGCGCTCCGTGCGCATCGTCCAGCTGTACGGCGGCCGGGCCTACGAGCCCCAGGTCGACGCCCTGAGGAACGGCGTCGAGGTGGTCGTCGGCACCCCGGGCCGCATGATCGACCTGCTCAACCAGGGCTACCTCGACCTGTCCCGCGTGCGCTGCGTGGTTCTCGACGAGGCCGACGAGATGCTCGACCTGGGCTTCCTGCCCGACGTCGAGAAGCTCCTGTCGCGGACGCCCGCGTCGCGCCACACGATGCTGTTCTCGGCCACCATGCCGGGCGCTGTCGTCGCGATGGCCCGCCGGTACATGACGCAGCCGACGCACATCCGCGCCAACGACCCGGACGACGGCGGCCAGACCGTCAAGAACATCAAGCAGGTCGTCTACCGCGCGCACGCGCTCGACAAGGTCGAGGTGCTCGCCCGACTGCTCCAGGCCGAGGGCCGCGGCCTGACGATCGTCTTCGCGCGCACCAAGCGGACGGCCGCCAAGGTGGCCGACGACCTGATCGAGCGCGGGTTCGCCGCGGGCGCCATCCACGGCGACCTGGGCCAGGGCGCCCGCGAGCAGGCGCTCCGGGCCTTCCGCAACGGCAAGGTCGACGTGCTTGTCGCGACCGACGTGGCCGCTCGCGGCATCGACGTGGACGACGTGACGCACGTGGTCAACTACCAGTGCCCCGAGGACGAGAAGACGTACCTGCACCGCACCGGCCGCACCGGCCGCGCGGGGCACAAGGGCACCGCGGTGACGTTCGTCGACTGGGACGACGTGCCGCGCTGGGGCCTGATCAACAAGGCGCTCGACCTGGGCATCCCGGAGCCTGTGGAGACGTACTCGAGCTCGCCGCACCTGTACACGGACCTCGGCATCCCCGAGGGCACCAAGGGCCGGCTGCCCCGCTCGGCGCGCACCCGCGCCGGGCTGGACGCCGAGGTGCTCGAGGACCTGGGCGAGACTGGCAAGCGCGTCGGCCGTCCAGCGCGTTCTGACGCGGGCCGTGACCGCGGCGCGGGCCGCGGCGGCTCGGGCCGCGCCGACTCCGGCTCCGGCTCGGAGGGCGAGGGCCGCAGCCGTGGCCCCCGCGCGGACGAGTCCGCCCCGGCCGACGGCGAGGGCCGCAGCCGCCAGCGCCGTCGTCGCGGCGCGTCCGCCGACTCCGGCGCCGACGCCCCCTCGACGCCCGAGGCGCAGGCCCCTGCGGCGGCGCCGGCCGCTGACGCTGCCGCGGGCGGCGCGCCGTCCGAGGGCGGCTCCCGTCGTCCCCGTCGGCGCACTCGTCGCCGCGGGGACAACGCCGGCGCCCCCGCCACGGGATCCGCCACCGCGGACGCGTGATCCCTCGACGAGGGACAAGCGCGCTGAGCGCGTGACATGACGAAGGCGGGCCATCCGTGGATGGCCCGCCTTCGTCGTCCCGCCGCCAGGGCGGCTGGCGTCAGGCGCTGGCGACGAACGCGATGACCGCGTCGGCGACGAGCTGGACGGCGATGGCCGCGAGCAGCAGGCCGGCGATGCGCGAGATGAGGATCGTGCCGGAGTCGCCGAGCACCCGGTGCACCACGTTCGCGAAGCGCATCGCCAGGAAGAGGCAGACGTGCACGGCGAGCAGCGCGAGGGTGATCGACACCCACGACGACGCGTCGCCGTCGCTGCCCTGCACGAACACCATCGTGGCGACGATGGCGCCAGGGCCGGCGAGCAGCGGGGTGCCCAGCGGCACGATGGCCGCGTTGACGCCCTTCGCGCCCGAGGGCTGCGGCTCCTCCATCTTCCCTGTCAGGAGCTCCATCGCCACGAGCAGCAGCAGCAGGCCTCCGGAGGCCTGCAGGGCGGGCAGTGAGATGTGCATGTAAGAGAGCAGCTGCTGCCCGAACACCGCGAACGCCACGATGACGCCGAGGGCCACCAGCACCGCCTGGCGCGCCGACCGGTTGCGCTGGGCGCGGGTCAGCGTGCTGGTCAGCGCCAGGAAGATCGGCACGACGCCGGGCGGGTCCATGATCACGAACAGCGTGATGAAGACCTCGCTGAAGAGGCGGAGGTCGAAGATCTCGCTCACGGGCGCACCACCTCGCTGTCCCCCTGCTCCTCGATGGCGTCCAGCACCGCGGGGTCGGTGAGGTGCTCCCCCAGCTCGTTCAGCTTGCCGGCGCCGTGGTAGTCGCTCGAGCCCGTCACGAGCAGGCCGAGCCGTGCGGCGATCCCGAGCAGGCGCGTGCGCTGCTCGGGCGAGTGGTCGCGATGGCCGATCTCGAGGCCCGCGAGCCCGGCGTCGGCCAACTCGTCGAAGACCTCGTCGGGCACGATGCGCCCGCGGCAGGTCGCGCCGGGGTGCGCGAAGACCGGCACCCCGCCGGCGGCGCGGATCGCCCGCACCGCGTCGACGGCCTCGGGCGCGTGGTGCGGCACGTAGTAGCGGCTCTGCGCGGTCAGCAGGTCCGCGAACGCGGCGTCACGACTGGGGACCACGCCCAGCGCGACCAGCGCGTCGGCGATGTGCGGGCGCCCCACGACGGTGTCCGGCCCGGACTGCGCGACGACGTCCTCCCAGGTGACCGGGTAGTCCTCGGCGAGCAGGCCGACCATCGTCTGGGCGCGGCCGAGCCGCGCGGCGCGGGTCTGCTCGATCTCGGACAGCAGCGCCGGGTGGGCGGGGTCCTGCAGGTAGGACAGCAGGTGCACGCTGGTCCCGTGGGAGCGCGCCGAGACCTCGGTGCCGCGCACCAGGGCCACGCCGTGCTCTCGCGCGGCCAGGGCCGCCTCGTCCCACCCGGCGGTGGTGTCGTGGTCGGTGAGGGCGACGACGTCGAGGCCGGCCCGGCTGGCTGCGGCGACGACGTCGGAGGGTCTCTCCGTCCCGTCGGAGGCCGTGGAATGGGTATGCAGGTCGATGCGCACCGGATAACCCTAGGTGCCCAAGCTCAAGGCTCTGACGCCGACCGTCCTGGGACCTCCGGGTGGGAGGATGGGAGCATGAGCGAGGACGTGACCCCCGAGACCGTGCCGTCGGACGAGCAGCCCTTGGAGAGCCGAGGCCAGAACCGCTCCCAGCGCCCCGCCTCCGCCGCGTTCAAGGAGTTCATGGCCTCGGGGTGGGGCGCCCGGCCCGACCTGTCCACCGAGCCCGGGCCGGCGGCCGAGCACACCGCACGGCGCCGGGCGAGCGTGGCCGCGCAGTTCCCCGGCCAGCGCCTGGTCATCCCGGCGGGGGCCTTCAAGGTGCGGTCGAACGACACCGACTACCGGTTCCGCCCGCACTCGGCGTTCGCGCACCTCACCGGCCTCGGCGTCGAGCAGGAGCCCGACGCGGTGCTCGTCCTGCACCCCGACGGCGAGGCCGACGACACCGGCTCCGGCGCCCCCGGAACGCACCGCGCCGTGCTGTACGTGCGCCCGCCGGCCGGACGGGACAGCGAGGAGTTCTTCTCCGACGCCCGGTACGGGGAGTTCTGGGTCGGGGCCCGGCCCACGTTCGCCGACCTGGAGACGCTCACCGGCATCCGCACCGCGCACCTCGACGACCTGCGGGACGCGCTCGCCAAGGACGTCGGCCCCGACGGCGTGCGGCTGGTCGTGGTGCCCGGGGTCGACGAGGCCGTCGAGGCGGTCGTCGAGGAGATCCGCGCCGCGGAGGACGCCGGCGAGGCCGACGAGCGCCTGGCCGAGGCGCTGTCCGAGCTGCGGCTGGTGAAGGACGCGCACGAGGTCGAGCAGATGCGCGAGGCCGTGGCGACCACGATCGCCGGGTTCGAGAAGATCGTCGCCGAGCTGCCCGCGGCGGTGGCGCACCGGCGCGGCGAGCGGGTGATCGAGGGGACGTTCCTCGGCCACGCCCGGCTCGAGGGGAACTACGTCGGCTACGAGACGATCGCCGCCGCCGGCGACCACGCGACCACGCTGCACTGGACCGACAACGACGGCCGGGTCCGGCCGGGCGAGCTCGTGCTGATCGACGCGGGCGTCGAGGTCGACTCGCTGTACACCGCGGACCTGACCCGCACGCTGCCCGTCGACGGCGTCTACACCGACGTGCAGCGCCGCGTGTACCAGGCCGTGCTCGACGCCGCCGACGCCGCGTTCGCGGTGGCGGTTCCCGGCGCCAAGTTCCGTGACGTGCACGCCGCGGCGATGGAGGTCATCGCGGCGCGGCTCGGCGAGTGGGGCCTGCTGCCGGTCTCGGTCGAGGAGTCCCTGTCCCCCGAGGGCCAGCAGCACCGCCGGTGGATGGTGCACGGCACGAGCCACCACCTGGGCCTCGACGTGCACGACTGCGCCCTGGCCCGCCGCGAGCTCTACCTCGACGCGACGCTCGAGCCGGGCATGGTGTTCACCATCGAGCCCGGGCTGTACTTCAAGAGCGACGACCTGCTGGTGCCCGAGGAGTACCGGGGCATCGGGGTGCGCATCGAGGACGACGTGCTCGTCACCGAGGACGGCAACGAGAACCTCTCCGCCGCGCTGCCGCGCGAGCCCGCCGAGGTGGAGGCCTGGATGGCGCGGCTCCAGGGCCGCCAGGCCTGATCCGCGCTCAGGCGGGAGGCTGGGGCGGCGCCGCCGGCGGCTGGACCGGGGGCGCCGTCGGCGAGCCGCTCGGCTGCTGCGGCGGCTGCGCGCCCGGGGGCGTGGGGTGGCTGGCCGACGGGTCGGACGGCGGGAGCGCCGGGTTGGGCGCCGCGGGTCGCGCCGGCCAGCCGGACTGCACGCCGCCGACCTCGTGCAACAGCGCCCGCGCCCGGTGGGCGTGCTCGGCCAGGCACAGCACCGCGTACTGCGCGGCGACGATCTGCGAGGAGGACGTGAAGTCCCGCTTGCCGCCGGTGAACGCGTAGGTGATCACGGAGAACAGCACGCCGAAGGCCGCGCCGATGAGGATCGCGGCGAGCAGCGGCGGCGTCGAGCCGGAGCCCGAGGAGAACCAGGTCAGCAGCAGCCCCACGAACAGGCCGAACCACATGCCTGAGGCGAGGCCGGCCAGGGCCACGCGGGGGTAGGACAAGCGGCCGGTGACCCGCTCGACCATGCGCAGGTCGGTGCCCACGATGGTCACGTTCTGCACCGGGAACTGCTTGTCGGCCAGGTGGTCCACGGCCCGCTGCGCCTCGAGGTACGTGCCGTAGGACGCCACCAGCTCACCCTTGGGCAGGGTGGGAGCCTGGGGGACGCGAGTCTGACGGGTGAACGACATACCTCGATCCTCCCCCACCGCGCGCGCCCACGCCAGGATCACCGTCGGCGCGGGCCGGCCGCGCCGCGGACACGTCTCGCCCGGGGGGCTGTCGGGGCGCGAGAGGCCGCGCACGTCTATCCTGACCAGCGTGAGCAGCGCAGGGACCCGGGTCTTCGTCGCGCGCCTCGCCGGCACCACCGTCTTCGACCCCCTCGGTGACCAGGTCGGCCGGGTGCGCGATGTCGTCGCGCTGGTCCGGCTCAAGGGCGCCCCGCGCGCGGTGGGCCTCGTCGTGGAGGTGCCCGGCCGCCGCCGGGTCTTCCTCCCGCTCACGCGGGTCACCGCCATCGACCCGGGCCAGGTGATCTCCACCGGCCTGGTGAACATGCGGCGCTTCGAGCAGCGCCCCTCCGAGACCCTCGTCGTCGGCGAGCTGCTGGACCGCACGGTCACGTTCGTCGACGGGTCGGGCACCGGGACCATCGAGGACGTCGCGATGGAGCGCCAGCGCGACGGCGACTGGCGCGTGACGCAGATCTTCGTGCGGCGCTCCGCCCCCGGCAGCGGCCTGCTGCGCCGCCGGGGCGAGACGGTCCTGGTGCCGGTCGACGCCGTGACCGGGCTCTCCGCCGCCGACGTGGCCCAGGGCGCGGCCCTGATGCTCGCCCGCTACGAGGACCTCAAGCCGGCCGACCTCGCCGACGTGCTGCACGACCTGGGCACGACGCGGCGGATGGAGGTCGCCTCCGCGCTGGACAACGAGCGACTGGCCGACGTGCTCGAGGAGCTCCCCGGCGACGACCAGGTCGCCATCCTGTCCGGCCTGGAGCGCACCCGCGCGGCCGACGTGCTCGAGGCGATGCAGCCCGACGACGCCGCGGACCTGCTGGGCGAGCTGCCCGACGCGCAGGCTGCCGAGCTCCTCGAGCTCATGGAGCCCGAGGAGGCCCGCGACGTGCGGCGCCTTCTCGCCTACGAGGAGAACACCGCCGGCGGCATGATGACCACCGAGCCGGTGATCCTCGGGCCGGAGACCCCCGTCGCGGCCGCGCTCGCGCATGTGCGCCGCCAAGACCTGGCGCCCGCGCTGGCCTCGATGGTGTTCGTGGTGCGCCCGCCGCTCGAGACGCCCACCGGCCGGTTCATCGGCGTCGTGCACCTGCAGCGCATGCTGCGCGACCCCCCGCACGAGGCGATCGGCGCGCTGGTCGACACGGACATCGAAGCCGTGTCCGCCGACGCGCCCCTGCTGCACGTCACGCGCCTGCTCGCGACCTACAACCTGCTGGCCCTGCCGGTGGTGGACGCCGAGCGGCGGCTGCTGGGCGCGGTGAGCGTCGACGACGTGCTGGACCACCTGCTGCCGGAGGACTGGCGCGAGACGGACGACGAGCACGTGCCGACACCTGCGGCCCGCACGCGCGTCTCCCGGAACGCGGGGCGACGTGGCTGACCGGCTCGACACCCCGAAGGAGGCGCGTCGCAGCCTCCTGCCCAAGATCCGGCTGGACCAGGACGCCTTCGGCAAGGTCTCCGAGGGCATCGCCCGCTTCATGGGCACGCCGCGGTTCCTGGTGTGGCTGTCGCTGTTCTGCCTCGCGTGGATCGCCTGGAACACCTGGGCGCCCGCGACGGTGCAGTTCGACAAGGCGGCGCTCGGGTTCACCGCGCTGACCCTGATGCTGTCCCTGCAGGCCTCGTACGCGGCGCCGCTGATCCTGCTGGCGCAGAACCGCCAGACGGACCGTGACCGCGTGACCATGGAGCAGGACCGGCAGCGCTCCGAGCGGAACCTCGCCGACACCGAGTTCCTCGCCCGGGAGATGGCGGCGCTGCGCATCGCGCTGAACGACGTCGCCACGCGCGACTTCGTCCGCTCGGAGATGCGCAACCTGCTCGAGGAGCTGGTCGCCGAGCGCGAGGCGGACCGTGAGGCCGAGCGTGATGCGGAGCGTGAGCGGGACGTGGAGCACGACGGCGTGGGCGGGCCGCGCGAACCACGCACGGGCGACGTCTCGTAGCGACCTAGGGCCCATCGGCTTCCGCGCTGGTCCGACCTACCATGGGGGCATGTCGTTCCCCCGTGACCCCGCTGCCCTCGCCGATGCCGTGCGAGCCGCCCTCGCCGGTGTGCTGGACCCGGAGATCCGCCGGCCCATCACCGAGCTCGGGATGGTCCGCTCCGTCGAGGTGACGCCTGGCGCGGCCACCGGCGGCGGCCCCCTGGTCGTCGTGGGCGTCGACCTGACGACGGCGGGCTGCCCGCTCAAGGCGACGCTGACCACCGACGTGACCGCGGCTGCCCGCACCGTCGAGGGCGTGACGGACGTCCGCGTCGACATGGGCGTGATGTCCGCCGAGCAGCGCGCGGAGCTGCGCACCCTGCTGCGCGGCGACTCGGCGGAGCCGGTGATCCCGTTCGCGCAGCCGAACTCGCTGACCAAGGTGTACGCGATCGCCTCGGGCAAGGGCGGCGTGGGCAAGTCCTCCGTGACGGCGAACCTCGCGGTGGCGATGGCCGCCGACGGCCTGCGGGTGGGCGTGGTCGACGCTGACATCTACGGGTTCTCGATCCCCCGCCTGCTGGGCGTCACGCAGCCGCCGACGAAGGTCGACGACATGCTGATGCCGCCGGTGGCCTTCGACGTGAAGGTCGTCTCGATCGGCATGTTCGTGCCCGCGGGGCAGCCGGTGGTGTGGCGCGGCCCGATGCTGCACCGAGCGCTGCAGCAGTTCCTCTCCGACGTGTTCTGGGGCGACCTGGACGTGCTGCTGCTCGACCTGCCGCCCGGCACGGGCGACATCGCCATCTCCGTGGCGCAGCTGCTGCCCACGTCCGAGGTCGTGGTGGTGACGACCCCACAGGTCGCCGCGGCGGAGGTCGCCGAGCGCGCGGGATCGGTGGCCCAGCAGACCCGGCAGAACGTGGTCGGCGTGGTCGAGAACATGTCGTGGCTCGAGCAGCCCGACGGCTCCCGGCTCGAGCTGTTCGGCGCCGGTGGCGGCGCACGCGTGGCGGAGAACCTGTCGCGGATGAACGGCTCCGAGGTCCCGCTGCTGGGCCAGGTGCCGCTCGATGTGGCGCTGCGCGAGGACGGGGACGCCGGCACCCCGGTGGTCCTGGCGCACCCGGACTCCCCCGCGGCGGTGGCGCTGCGCGGTGTGGCGCGGAGCCTGGCGTCGCGCTCGCGCGGTCTCGCGGGCCGCTCGCTGGGGCTCACCCCCGCAGGACGCTGACGGCGCCGAACAGCAATCGATTGTTGGTTGCTGTTCGGAAATGGTGAATACTGTTCGGATGCTGGCCTCCCTTCGCCAGGAGCGCATCCTGGCAGCGGTCCACGCGCACGGCGCCGTGCGCGTGGCCGAGCTCGTCGACGAGCTCGGCGTCTCCGACATGACCGTGCGCCGGGACATCACCGAGCTGGCCCAGGCCGGGCTCGTGCGTCGAGTGCACGGCGGCGCCGTCGCGCTCGACGCCCGCGCCCGGGCCACCGACGAGCCCGGCTTCGAGGCCAAGCAGGGCTGGGCTGCCGCCGAGAAGGCCGCGATCGCCGCACAGGCCGTGCGCCTGATCGAGCCCGGGCAGTCCATCGCCCTGTCCGCGGGCACCACCACCCACCTCCTCGCGCGGGAGATCGCCACCGACCCGGCGCTGCGCCCTCTCACCGTCGTGACCAACTCGCTTCCCGTCGCCGAGGCCCTGCACGGCGCCGGCCCCGGGCTCGACGTGATCCTCACCGGCGGTGCGCGCACCCCCTCGGACGCGCTCGTCGGCCCCGTCGCCGACCACTCGCTGTCCCGCCTGCGCGTGGACACCGCGTTCCTGGGCGTGCACGGAATGGACCCGGACGGGCTGACCACCCCCAACCTGCTCGAGGCGGCGACCGACCGCGCGCTGGTGGGGTGCGCGGCACGGCTCATCGTGCTGGCCGACCACACCAAGTGGGGCGTCGTCGGGCTCGCCCAGATCGTCGCGCTCGACGAGATCGACGTGCTGGTCACCGACGCCGGACTGCCCGAGCCTGCGCGGCGCGCGCTGGCCCAGCACGTCGAACGGCTGCTGCTCGCCCCCTCTCCCCCCGCCACCCCGCCCGCACCTGGAGCGCCATGACCACCGCCCGCGTCCGCCGCACCGCCACCACGCTCGCCGACGGCCGCGACCTCCTGTACTTCGACGACACCGAGCCGTACGTCTCCGGCGGGCGGACCCGCCGCCTCGACGACCCGCGCCCGCTCGCCGACCGGTACGCCGACGTGCCGGGCGAGGACGGCGCCCCGCGCCCGTTCCAGGGACCCGAGATGCGCCTGGACCCGCTCACCGGCGAGTGGGTGCCGATGGCGTCGCACCGCATGAACCGCACCTTCCTGCCCGCCGCGGACTCGTGCCCGCTGTGCCCCGCCCGGCCGGGCGCCGAGTACTCGGACGGCGAGGTGCCGGACACCGACTACGACGTGGTGGTCTTCGAGAACCGGTTCCCCGCCCTCATGCAGGTCCCCGGGACGGGGCTCGACGACGGGTGGGACGTCGACGGCTCCGACCTCTGGCGGGCGCGCCCCGCGGCCGGCCGCTGCGAGGTGGTCTGCTTCAGCGCCGACCACACCAGCAGCCTCGGCGCGGTGGGCCCGCGGCGGATGCGCACCATCATCGAGGCGTGGGCGGACCGCACCCGCGAGCTCTCCGCGCTGCCCGGCATCGAGCAGGTGTTCTGCTTCGAGAACCGTGGCAAGGAGATCGGCGTCACGCTCCCGCACCCGCACGGCCAGGTGTACGCGTTCCCGTTCGTCGCCCCGCGCACGCAGGCGATGCAGCGCCAGGCCGCGGCGCACCAGGCGGCGACCGGCCGCAACCTGCACCGCGACATCCTCGACGGGGAGCGCAAGGCCGGCGTGCGCGTCGTCCTGGAGTCCGAGCACTGGACCGCGTACGTCCCCGCCGCGTCCCGGTGGCCGGTCGAGGTGCACCTGGCGCCGCATCGCGACGTCCTCGACCTGCCCGGGCTGAGCGACGCCGAGCGGGACGACCTGGCAGTCGTCTACCTGGACCTGCTCGGCCGGCTCGACCGGTTCTTCGTGGGGCCCGACGGCTCCGCGATCCCGCTGCCGTACATCTCCGGCTGGCACCAGGCCGTCGTCGGCGAGGGCCGCGAGCTCGGCAGGCTGCACCTGCAGGTCTTCTCGGTGCTGCGCGCGCCCGGGAAGCTCAAGTACCTCGCCGGCGTCGAGTCCGGCGTGGGCGCCTGGATCAGCGACACGACCCCCGAGCGGATCGCCGCCCGCCTGCAGGAGGCAGCCCGATGAGCACGACCCCCACCCAGGTCGACGCCTGGTCGCTGCCCGAGGGCGAGGCGCGCGTGCGACAGCTCTTCGCGGCGCGGTTCGGCGCCGGAGCGGACCCCGGCGCCTGGTCGGCGCCTGGTCGGGTGAACCTCATCGGCGAGCACACCGACTACAACGGCGGCCTGTGCCTCCCGATCGCGCTGCCGCACCGCACCCACATCGCCCTGCGGCCCCGCGAGGACGACCTCATCCGCCTCGCGTCCGCGCAGGAGCCCGGCGCCGTGCGCGAGCTGCGGCTGGCGGACGTGGCGCCCGGGGCCGTCGCGGGGTGGACCGCCTACGTCGCGGGCGTCGCCTGGGCGCTCGCCGAGCGCGGGCTGCCGGTGCGGGGTTTCGACGCCGTCGTGGACTCGTGCGTCCCGTACGGCGCCGGGCTGTCCTCGTCGGCCGCCCTCGAGGCGGCGGTCGCCGTGGCCCTGGACGACGCCTTCGGGCTGGGCCTCGCCGGCTCCCCCCAGGAGCCCGACGACGCGGGACGCACGGTCCTCGCCGCCGCGTGCGTCCGGGCTGAGAACGAGATCGCCGGCGCTCCCACCGGGGGCATGGACCAGTCCGCGTCGCTGCGCGCCCGCGCGGAGCACGCCCTGCTGCTCGACTGCCTGGACTCCTCGGTGCGGCACGTCCCGTTCGACCTCGCCGCCGACGGCCTCGCTCTGCTGGTCGTCGACACCCGCGCCGCGCACTCCCTGGTGGACGGCCAGTACGCCGCCCGACGCGCCACCTGCGAGGCCGCCGCGCGCACCCTCGGGGTCGCGTCGCTGCGCGAGGTCACGCCGGGCGACGGGCTGGCGGCCGCGCTCGCACGCCTCACCGAGGCCTCGGAGGACCCGGACACTGCCGTGCGGCGGGTGCGGCACGTCGTCTCCGAGATCGAGCGTGTCGAGGCGCTCGTGGAACTGCTCGACGCAGGCCGCGCGCAGGAGGCCGGCCCGCTGCTGGACGCCTCGCACGCGTCTCTGCGCGACGACTACGAGGTGTCGTGCGTGGAGCTGGACGTCGCCGTCGAGTCGGCCCGCGCGGCGGGGGCCCTCGGCGCCCGGATGACCGGCGGCGGCTTCGGCGGATCGGCCATCGCGCTCGTCGACGTGGAGCGGGTCGCGCAGGTCGAGCAGGCGGTGGCGCAGGCGTTCGCCGCGCGCGGCTTCGCCCCACCGGCCTTCCTCGTGGCGACGGCGGCTGGACCCGCCACGTGACCTGCGCGGACGCCCCTGGCGTCATCCCTCAGTCTGATTCCCCGGCTCCGTGGGCGGCGCTACCGTCCTGCTGAGACGCCCGGCGCGCCTCATCCGTCGTGACACGAGGAGCCGCACCGTGGGGGTCACCCGCAGGATCATCTTCCCGACCATCCGCCTGATCCTGTGGGCGGTGATCGCGCTCGCCCTGGTGAAGATGGCGTTCTCGGGCGCGGACATGTCCCAGGCCGACGACAGCCTCGTGCCGACGGCCCAGATCGCCGAGATGCACGCCGAGGTGGGCACGGCGACGATCACCAACACCGTCACGGTGCAGGCCTCGGTGGTCGCCGACCCGTCGACGCCGGTCAAGGCCACCATGGCGGGCGCCGTGTCGAAGGTCCTCGCCACCGACGGCCAGCAGGTCGCCGTCGACACGCCGCTCCTCGAGATCCTGCTCGAGACGCCCGTCGAGCCGACGATCACCACGAACCCGGAGACGGGCGAGCAGACCGTCACCGAGCACAAGCCGAAGATCAAGCGCGAGACCGTCAAGGCCGGCGTCGCGGGCACCCTCACGCTCACCGCCCTCAAGGACCAGATCGTGTCGGTCGGCGACGTCGTCGGCTCGATCGCCCCCGGGACGCTGTCCGTCTCGGGCACGCTGACCCCCGAGCAGCAGTACCGCCTGATCGGGGCGCCGACGGAGGCCCAGGTCACCCTCAAGGGCGGCCCGGCCCCGTTCACCTGCGCCGGGCTGCGCATCGGCGCCGCGCCGACGGGCGCCGATGCGCGCCAGACCGGCGACGGCGGCGGGCAGGCGGCCACCACGGGCGCCATCTCCTGCGCCGTGCCGGAGGGCGTCACCGCGTTCCCGGGGCTGGGCGCCGACCTCGAGATCGTCAACGGCACCGCTGCCGACGCCCTGGTCGTGCCCGTCACCGCCGTGCAGGGCTCCGTGCAGGACGGCAACGTGTGGGTCGTGCTGCCCGACGGCGGCTCCGAGAAGCGGGCCGTCACGCTCGGCCTGACCGACGGCGAGCACGTCCAGATCACCGCGGGCCTGGCCGCCGGCGACACCATCCTGGAGTTCGTGCCGGTGGGCGACGTCGTCAACCTGCCGTGCGACCAGCCGGGCGCCGACTACACGACGTGCCAGGCATGAGCCTGCTCGAGCTGACGGACGTCACCCGCTCGGTCGTCCTGCCGGACGAGCGCGTGCTGGAGATCCTGCGCGGCATCACCCTGACGGTCGACGCGGGCGAGCACGTCTCGATCGTCGGCCGCTCCGGCACCGGCAAGTCCACGCTGCTCAACATCCTCGGCCTGCTGGACTCCCCCACCTCGGGGGAGTACCTGCTCGAGGGCGTCTCCGTGGCCCGGCTGTCGCAGCGCAAGCGCGCCTGGCGGCGGGGCGAGGACTTCGGGTTCGTGTTCCAGCAGTTCAACCTCATGCCCGGCCGCACCGCGCTGGAGAACGTCGCGGCGCCCCTGATGTACGCCCGCGGCCGCCAGTTCTGGAAGCGGCGCACGCTCGCCGCGGAGATGCTCGACCGGGTGGGCCTCGGCGACCGGCTCGAGGACATGCCGGAGAAGCTCTCGGGCGGCGAGCAGCAGCGCGTCGCCATCGCGCGGGCCCTGGTCCGCGGCCCGCGGGTGATCCTCGCGGACGAGCCCACCGGAGCCCTCGACGTGGACACCGGCGGAGAGGTCATGGCGCTGCTCGACGAGATCGCCGCGCAGACCGGCGCCGCCCTGATCGCCATCACGCACGACCTGGCCGTCGCGGCCCGCGCGCAACGGCACTACCGCCTGGCCGGCGGGGTCCTCGTGCCGATCGTGCTGAACGCGCCGGGCCGGGTCACCGAGTGGGTGGGCGACGTGCCCACCGACGTGCCCGCCGATCTGCCGGCCGACTCCCCTGCGACCGTCGACGAGCACGGCGCGGTGACGGCGTGACGGGCTTCGTCAGCACCCTGGTCGAGGCGTGGGACGAGCTGCGCGTCCACCGGCTGCGGGTGCTGCTCGCGCTGATCGGGGTGGCCGTCGCCGTCACCGCGATCACGGGCATCACCGCCGCCGTGCAGATGATGAGCCAGGCGTTCCGGGAGCAGTCCGAGCGGCACAACGGCCGGGACGTGACGCTCACCGCCGACGTCTACCCGGCGTGGTCGGGCGAGATGGGCACGACGCCCCCCACCCCGGACCCGGCGCAGATCGACGCGGCGTACACGCGGATCACCGAGCAGTACGCCATCGAGTACTGGTCGCGCACGTCCTGGACGCAGGCGCCGTTCCGCTTCCCCACCGGCGCCCAGATGGTCGAGGTCCGGGTGGTCGACCCGGACTACGGGGTGATCAACCGGTTCCAGCCCACCGACGGCCGCTGGTTCTTCGAGACCGACGTGGACCGCCTGGCCCCCTCCGTGGTGGTCAACGAGGCGTTCTGGAAAGCCCTGGGCGAGCCCTCGCTCGACACCCATCCCACAGTCGTCCTCGGCGGCGCGACCCCGGTGCGCGCCGAGGTGATCGGCGTGTACCCGAACAGCTGGCGAGAAGAGCCGCCAGCCGCCTATGGCCTGACCTCCCACATGACTCGCTGGGCCACACCCACCGACACATACGGGAACGCCCCCTCGCTGCGGATGTGGGTCCCCCCGGAGATGTCCGACGAGCTGCAGCCGCTCATCACGCGCGACCTCTCGGCCCTGATGCCGGGATACGAGGTGAGCGTCTACCCGAACGAGTTCGACAACAGCCTCGACAGCGCCGCCACGTGGATCATCTTGGGCGTGGGCGGGTTCGCGCTGCTGCTCGGCGGGCTCGGCCTGGTGAACATCGCGCTGGTGACCGTTCGCCACCGGATCCGGGAGATCGGCATCCGACGCAGCTTCGGCGCGACGTCGGGCCGGGTGTTCTTCGGGGTGCTGATGGAGTCGGTGGTCGCGACGTTCGTGGCCGGGCTGGTGGGGGTCGTGATCGCCGTCGCGGTGGTCAAGAACATCCCCGTCGAGCGGGTGTTCGGCGGCGGGATCGAGGACATGCCCCCGTTCCCGCTCTCGGCGGCCGCCATCGGCATGGCCTGCGCCACCGGTGTCGGCGCGCTCGCGGGGCTGATCCCGGCGACCGTGGCGGTCCGCGTCAAGGTCATCGACGCCATCCGCTACTGAGCGGCATCGTCCCGGGGCGCCACCCCGGTCCCCCCACGGGCCCATGTCCCTGCCGGGAACGCCCACCGGGCGGCTGACTCGGCGACGGGCGCCGCCTGGAACCGTTGAGCACCAGGGCATTCCGGGCGGGGCGCACCACGGTGCGCCCCGCCCGGGCCCTGCCAAGGACACGCTCACACGGAAGGCGCCACCCATGAGGACGACCGCCCTGACAGCCGCCGCCGCCGGCTGCGCCCTGCTCCTGCTCGGCGCCTGCAGCAGCAGCAGCGACGAGCCCGACGCGGGCGCCAGCGCGTCCGGCAGCCCGATCGAGGCGTACCTGCAGCCGCTCCAGGCCAAGCTCGACGGCGTCGACCGGGCCGCGTTGGCCAGGAAGTCCGAGGAGGCCATCGCCAAC
The DNA here is from genome assembly GCF_024508335.1 of Cellulomonas chengniuliangii. Taxonomy (NCBI): domain Bacteria; kingdom Bacillati; phylum Actinomycetota; class Actinomycetes; order Micrococcales; family Cellulomonadaceae; genus Cellulomonas; species Cellulomonas chengniuliangii. The sequence goes on from NZ_CP101988.1 coordinate 2,813,555, forward strand.
TGCATGCACGACGCCGGTTTCGACTACACGCCGGGCCAGGTCTCCGAGGACGACCTGGAGGTCGAGGACGAGCAGGGCGAGCCGGGCACCGTGGAGTTCGCCACCGTGCACGGCTACGGCGTCTGGGGCTACACGGACGGCCGCGGGGACGAGCCCGAGGACGAGCAGGTGGACCCGAATGCGGAGTACGTCGCGTCGATGACAGAGACCGAGAGCACCGCGTACTACGAGGCGTTCTGGGGGCCGACGCCCGACCCTGACGCCGAGGGCCCGTCCGACTGGTCCCAGATGGGCTGCGTCGGGAAGGCCGCCCACGAGGCCTACGGCGAGGACCTCGCCTTCCTGGAGGACCCCGCCCTCATCGAGGTGGACGAGGAGCTCAGGCGGATCGCGGAACGCGCGACGACGGCCGCCGACGTGGTCGCGGTGGAGGCCGCGTGGTCCGAGTGCATGAACGAGGAGGGGTACGACTTCGCGACCGTCGCGGAGGCCAAGGAGAGCATCTCCGACGCGTTCGAAGCCCTCTACGCCGACGCCGAGGCCGCTGACCCCGACGGCCGCCCCGACCAGGCCGCCCTCACCCAGCTCGGCGACCGCGACAAGGCCACCGCCGTGGCCGACGCGACGTGCCAGCAGTCCTCCGGCTACCGCGAGAAGCTCGTCAAGGCCCGGAACGCGCTCGAGCAGGAGTACGTCGACGCGCACAAGGCCGAGCTCGACGCGCTGCTGAGCTCGGCGGGCATCGAGAGGTGACGCGCCGGGCGTCGGGGAGCCCGCTCGTGTGACGTGACGACCGGGGCCGACGGGCCGCGGCCGGGATGGCAGGCATGTGCGCCTGCGTCCCGGCCGCGGCGCGTCTCGGCCCCGGTCGTTCGTCATAGCGGCGCGGTGACGAGCGGGGTGACGACGGCGCGGTGGGCCGCGTTCGACCAGGCCCAGCGCGCACCGTCACGAGATCTCAGTCCGCTATACACCAGGTGTATACACACTGTGTATAGTTCGACGTGTCAGCCCGATCTCCTCCCCTTCGCTCCCCCCGTCCCGCAGGAAGGCACACTCATGAGGACCATCCCGATCACCGCTGCCGCGAGCTGCGCACTGCTGCTGCTGATCAGCGCATGCGCCAGCGGCGGAGACGCCGAGCCCGGCAAGGGCGGCAAGGCCGACGCACCGCTCACGGCCTACATGGACGCGCTCTACGACATCGACTACCAGAAGGTCCACACCGAGGAGGAGAACCTCATCGCCTCCTGCATGCAGGAAGCCGGGTTCGAGTACATCCCCCGGGAGATCTCGAGCGCCGACTACGGCGACGACGACGAGACGTTCGAGTTCACTGAGGACTACGCCGCGAGGGAGGGGTACGGGTACTCGAGCCCCGAGCCCGAGAGCGACGATGCCGAGCCGGTGGACCCGAATGCCGACTACCTCGCGGCCATGTCCGAGAGCGAACGGGCCGCCTACGAGCTGGCGCTCTGGGGCGAGCAGGACGAGCCCATCGACGACGAGGCCGAGTACGAGTGGGACTGGACGAAGGCGGGCTGCTCCGGCAAGGCCAGCAACGAGGCGTGGGCCGCCAGCCCGATGGCCGCCTTCGAGGACCCGGCCTACGCCGACCTCAACGAGCAGATCTCCCGGCTGTACGACGAGGCGTACGCCGACCCGAAGATCGCCGCGGTCGACGCCACGTGGTCGGCCTGCATGAACGAGGCGGGCTACGACTTCGCGCAGGTCCTGGACGCGAACAACAGCTTCGCCGACCAGTACTCGGCGCTCTGGCAGGCGGCCGACCCGGAGGCGGGCACGGACAAGGCCGCCGAGGCGGCCCTGCGCGAGCGGGAGGTGGCCACGGCCGTCGCCGACGCGAGGTGCCAGAAGGAGGCCGGGTACGACGAGACCCTCATGGAGGTCGTGATCGCCTACGAGAAGGAGTTCGTCGACCAGCACAAGGCCGAGCTCGACGCCTGGGTCAGCCAGTACGCCACGGCGCCGAAGGCGTCCAAGTGACCGGCACGGCCCCGACGCCCAGCCGTGACGTCCCACCGTGGCCAATCGTTGTGCGCCTGAGTGGCCACGTTCCTGAACAGCCAAGTCATCCGCGAGGTTGACCCACGACCGCCCCCTGCTGCCTAGGTTCGTCGGAGATCACCACCGGCAATCCGACACGCGCGCGCCCGCTCCATCGCCGCCCGCGACCCACGTTCCGCAGGAAGGCACACCCATGAGGTCCATCCCGTTCACCGTCGCCGCCGCTGTCGGCGCACTTCTCCTGCTCAGCGCCTGCAGCGACAGCGGCGGCGGCGGCACCAGCAGCAGCAGCAGCAGCAGCAGCGGCGGCAGCAGCAGCGGCGACGACGCCGGGAAGGACTCCGCGGCGAAGGAGAGTCCGCTTCACGCGTACATGAAGTCGATCCAATACGACGGCGGCGATTCCGCGAAGAACCACAAGGAGGTGGAGAACATCATCGCCTCCTGCATGAAGGAGGCAGGGTTCGAGTACACGCCCAAGGACCTCCCGAGCCAACCGGCCTCGTTGGACGACTGGGAGGAGATGGACCCTGTGGAGCGGGCCGAGAAGTACGGCTACGGCTGGGCGGGCAGCCCGGAGTCGGAGATCGACCCGGAGGAGTTCGTCAGCCCGGACGCCGACTACCTCGCGGCCATGTCCGATAGCGAGGCGGCCGCCTACAGCGTGGCCTTGTTTGGCGATCAGCAAGACGTAGACACCTCCGAGTTGGACTGGACGAAGGGCGGCTGCTACGCCAAGGCGAACCACGAGGTGCACAGCAATCGCAACGCCGCCTATGAGGACCCCGCCTATGAGGACCTCCAGGAGGAGATCAGGCGGATGTTCGAGAAGGTCCCGGACGACCCGAGGCTCGCGGAGATCAACGCCGAGTGGTCCGCGTGCATGAACGAAGGGGGCTTCGACTTCGCGAGAGTCAACGAGGCCTACGAGAGCATCGCCGAGGGCTACGCCACGCTCCCGGAGACGGCTGACGAGACCGCCTGGGCTGACCTGCGCGATAAGGAGGTGGCCACGGCGATCGCCGACGCGAAGTGCCAGGAGAAGGTCGGCTACCCCGAGAAGCTCCAGGAGGTGCAGTTCGCCCTCGAGCAGGAGTTCATCGACACCCACAAGGCCGAGCTCGACGCCTGGATCGAGCAGTACGCGACTGACGAGGCGGCCAAGTGAGGCGCGCGATCAGGCCACACATGCTGCTGACCACCCGCCAGCTGGAGGTCGGCTAAACGCCCACCCTGGCCGAGGTCGCCCTCGGCCAGGAGCAGGTGTTCATGGCCGCGGCGTCCGACCGCCAACCGTTGTCCGCCTGAGGGGCCATATGCCCCACCAGCCAAGTCATCCGCAGGGCTGACCCGCGACAGACCCCCCGTTGCTAGGTTCGTCGGGGATCAAAACCGACAATCTGACCCGCGCGCGCCTGCTCGACCGCCGCACGCGCCCACTGTTCCGCAGGAAGGCACACCCATGAGGTCCGTCCCGTTCACCGCCGCCGCCGCCGCTGCTGGCGCACTGCTCCTGCTCAGCGCCTGCGGCGGCGGCAGCGGCTCCGACGCCGGGAAGGACTCCTCGGCGAAGGAGGGCCCGCTCGAGGCGTACATCAAGCCGGTCACGAGCGTCTACGACGACATCGACTACGAGAAGATCCAGGTGGAGCAGGAGAACATCATCGCCGCCTGCATGCAGGAGGCAGGGTTCGAGTACACGCCGCAGGAGTCCCAGAGCGTCTCGAGCCCGTGGGACGACGAGGACATCGAGTGGGGCACCGAGGAGTTCGCCCAGAAGTACGGCTACGGCTACTCGGGCGGCTCGGAGTCGGAGGACGGCGAGGACGAGTGGGTCGACCCGAACGCGGACTACCTCGCGACCATGTCCGAGAGCGAGCGGGCCGCCTACGAGGCGGCGCTGTGGGGCGGCCCCCAGGACGAGCCTGTCGACGAGGACGCCGAGGTCGAGTGGGACTGGACGAAGGCGGGCTGCTACGGCAAGGCGAGCAACGAGACGTACGGCGACGCCTTCTCCGCCTATGAGGACCCGGCCTTCGTCGACCTCCAGGACGAGATGGGGCGGCTGTACGAGAAGGTCCAGGCCGACCCGAAGCTCACGGCGCTCGACTCCGAGTGGTCCGCGTGCATGAACGACGCGGGGTTCGACTTCGCGAAGGTCAGCGAGGCCTCCGAGAGCATCTCCGAGGCCTACAACGCGCTCTGGGAGGCGGCTGACCCGGACACCGGCGGCATCGACAAGACCGCCGAGGCCGACCTGCGCGAGAAGGAGATGGCCACGGCGATCGCCGACGCGAAGTGCCAGACGAAGGTCGGCTACCAGAAGAAGTCCCGGGAGGTGCAGTTCGCCCTCGAGCAGGAGTTCGTCGACAACCACAAGGCCGAGCTCGACGCCTGGATCGAGCAGTACGCCACAGAGAAGGCGGCCAAGTGAAGCGCGCGATCCCGCAGGGCAACCGCACCATCCTCGTGATGGCCGGCGTCGCGGTGGCGAGCCTCGTCGCCGGGCTCGGCCTCAGCCAGCTCATCACCTCCCCGGCCAAGGCCGAGGCGGACGCCGCTCCGCCGGTCGCCGGCGCCGTCACCGTCCCGGTCGAGAGCCGGGTCATCTCCAACGAGCTGACCCTGCGGGGCGACCCGCGATACGACGACCCCGCCCAGATCCGCATCGAGACCGCCGACCTCGGGGGCCCGGCGGTCGTGACAGGCCAGGTGCCCGCGGTGGGCTCGACCGTCGACGCCGCCAGCGTGGCCCTCGAGGTCGCCGGGCGCCCGGTGATCGTGCTGCCCGGATCGCTGCCCACCTACCGCAGCCTCCAGTCCGGGGTGTCGGGCCCTGACGTCCTCCAGCTCAAGGCCGCGCTCGGGGCGCTCGGCATCAACGCTGGCAAGCCGGACTCCGACGTGTACGACGCGGCGACGGCGGCCGGTGTGGTGGAGCTGTACCGGAAGGTCGGCTACCAGCCCCCGACGCCCAGCAAGGAGCTCAAGGAAACGCTCAAGATGGCGCAGGACTCGGTGCGCACCGCTGAGAGCGCGCTCACCACCGCCCAGCTCGCGCTGACCAAGGCCTCCTCGGGCGCCACCCAGGTGGAACGCCTGCAGGCCGACAACGAGGTGCGGGCCGCGCAGCGGGCACTCGCCTTGGCCGAGGCGGGGACCCCATCCGCTGACCCCGAGCAGGAGGGCGGCCCTGTCGACATCGAGGGGCTGCGCGAGGCACTGGCCGTGGCCGAGGCGAAGCGCGCGGAGGTGCTGGCAGGCTCCGGGAGCGCCGCGGAGACGGCGCAGGTCGCCGCCGCGCAGCGGGAGCTGACGGACGCGAGGACCATGCTCGCCGAGGCGAAGGACGCGACGCTCACCGCGCTCCCCGCCAGCGAGGTGGTCTTCCTCAGCTCGCTGCCCCGGCGCGTCGACAGCGTCGACGTCAAGCTGGGCTCGATCATCAGCGGCCCGGCCATGACCGTCTCCGGCGCCACGCTCGAGATCCTGGCCTCGGCGTCGGCCGATGACGCCGCGCTGCTGGCCGTCGGGGCCACCGGGACGGTGGCGGTGCTCGGTCAGGACGTGCAGGTCACCGTCGCCGCGATCGAGGCGCCCGGCGCCACCAGCACGGAGGAGACGCCGGCGGAGGGTGAGGGGACGGAGGGATCGGACGGGTCCGCGGCAGCGGGCTCCGGAGCCTCGGGCGACCAGAAGGGGCGGCACAAGATCCGCCTCCAGCTCGGCCAGCTCACGGACGAGCAGCTCACCACCCTTCAGGGCGGCCAGAACGTGCGGGTCAAGATGCCGGTGAGCTCCACCGGCGGCGAGGTCCTCGCCGTGCCGCTGGCCGCGCTCACGGCAGGACCGGGCGGTGAGTCCCGCATCGAGCGGCAGGGCGCCAAGGGCGCCACCGAGCTGGTGACCGTGGAGACCGGGCTGGCCGCCAGCGGGTACGTGCAGATCCTGTCGTCGCAGGAGCCCATTGCCGCCGGCGACCTGGTCGTGGTGGGCAAGCGCGGCGGCGAGGACGCGTCCGACGGCGCGACGGAGGCCGCGGGATGAGCATCCTCGACGTCCTCCTGGACGAGCCGTCGACCGATCCGGCCCCCGCCGTGATCGAGTTCGCAGCGCTCACCCGCTCGTTCCCCGGGGAGCCGCCGGTCACCGCACTGCACTCGGCGGACCTGCGCATCGAATCGGGCGACTACCTGTCGATCATCGGGCCCTCGGGCTCGGGCAAGTCGACACTGCTGCACATCCTGGGCCTGCTCGACCGGCCCACCTCCGGGGAGTACCTGCTCAACGGCAGTCCGACCGGCACCGCCTCCGAGGCGGACCGCTCACGGCTGCGGGGCGGCTGCATCGGGTTCGTGTTCCAGTCCTTCCACCTGCTCCCCCATCGCACGGTGCTCGACAACGTGCTGCTCGCCACCCTGTACTCCGGGGTGCCACGGGCGGAGCGCCGGGAGCGCGCGCTCGCGGCGCTGCACCGGGTCCACCTCGACCACCGGATCGAGTTCCTGCCCACGGTGCTCTCAGGCGGCGAGCGGCAGCGCGTGGCGATCGCGCGGGCCATCGTCGCGGAGCCGCAGGTGCTGCTGGCCGACGAGCCGACGGGCAACCTCGACTCGGTGAACTCGGCGGGGGTGCTCGACCTGTTCGACGAGCTGCACGGCGACGGCCTCACACTCGTGGTGATCACGCACGACTCGCAGGTGTCCGCCCGGGCGCAGCGGCGCGTGCGGATCTCCGACGGCCGACTGACCGAGCTCGCATGAGGCGGCTCCTGACCCGGGCCCGCCCGGCCACCGACGCCATCGACGCGGACGAGCGCGAGCCCGCCGACGTCCAGACCGCGTCCGCCGTCGCCCCGCGACCGCCTCGCGGCGACAGGTTCGGCGCCCGCGACCTGGTCGCCGAGGCCACGTTCGGCATCGGCGCCCGGCCTGGGCGCCTCATCCTGACGATCATGGGCACGGTGCTCGGCATCGCGTCGGTGGTCGTCACCGTCGGGCTCGCCAACACGGCCGCCGGCCAGATCAACAAGCAGTTCGACGCCGTCGCCGCGACCCAGGTGGTCGTCGAGCCCGCGAAGTCGTCCAGCGGCGGCCAGGAGCGCGCCCGGGGACGGCTCCCCTGGGACGCGGCCGACCGCGTGAGCCGGCTCGCCGGCGTGGAGTCGGCGGGGACCCTGGCGGACGTCGACATCAAGGGCGCCAAGGTCACGTCGGTGCCGGTCAACGACCCGTCGCAGGCCTCACGGACGTCGACGCCGGTGCTCGCCGCGTCGGAGGGCCTGCTGGAGACTCTGCGGGGCTTCGTCGTCACCGGCCGCAACTTCGACTCCGGCCACGACGGGCGCGGCGACCGCGTGGTCGTGCTGGGCGCGCAGGCGGCTGAGGCCCTCGGGGTGAACCGCATCGACAGTCAGCCGTCGATCTTCATCGGCGAAGACTCGTACACCGTCATCGGCATCATCGACGGGGTGAAGCGCAAGACCGAGGTGCTCGAGGCGGTGATCCTTCCCATGGGCACCGCGCAAGCCGACTTCGGCCTCGCGGCGCCCGCCGAGCTGCAGGTGCGCATCGCGCCGGGAGCCGGCGAGGTCGTCGCCGCGCAGGCGCCGACCGCGCTCGACCCGAACTCCCCTGACGGCTTCAGCGTCAAGGCGCCGCCGGCACGCTCGTCGGTGCAGGAGAACGTCCAGGGCGACATCAACCTCATCTTCGTGGCCCTGGGCGCCGTGGCGCTGCTCATCGGCGGGGTGGGGATCGCTAACGTCACGCTCCTGTCCGTCATGGAGCGGGTCGGCGAGATCGGGCTGCGGCGCGCGCTGGGCGCCACCCGGCGCGACATCGCCGCCCAATTCATGGTCGAGTCGGGGATCGTCGGGCTCGTCGGCGGGCTGATCGGCGCGTCGCTGGGGGTGTGCGTCGTGGTGCTCGTCTCGGCCCTGCGGTCCTGGGTGCCGATCCTCGACCTGCGCGTGGTGGCGGTCGCGGCCGTCGCCGGCGGGTTCATCGGGCTGGCGGCCGGGGTCTACCCGGCGCTCAAGGCGGCGGCCATCGAGCCGATCACGGCGCTGCGCCGCGGGGTCTGACGGGCGGCGCGTCCAGCCGCCCAGCCGCCAGGGCCGGAGCCATCGCGGGTGGGCCGACGACTGTCGTCGGCCCACCCTTCGCTGTCATCAGGCGGCGGTCACCAGGGCGCGTCGAGGCGTTCGCGCGCCTCGGGGGGCAGGGCGAGCCTGACGCCCGACAGCGCGGCCTCGAGCTGTGCGGTGCTGCTCACGCCGACCACGGGACGCACCACCGGGTCGCCGCCCGCGAGCCACGCGAGCACCACCTCGCCGCGGGTGCGGCCCAGCTCGCGCGCCACCTCGTGGAGCACCTCGAGGCGACGTGTGGTGCCCGGGTGCGTGTACGCGTCGGAGATGGCCCGGTCCTCGCGGTCGTAGGCGCCGTACAGGAGCGGGGTGTACGCCCACAGGTCGACGCCGGGGTTGCTCGCGGCGTAGTCCAGCACCTCGTCGGTGATCCAGCCGAACCGGTGGTCGTGATCGTGATCCCGCACGAACGGCCGGGGCTGCAGGTACGTGTAGCGGAGCTGGATAGCGCTGGGCCCCACGAGCCCCCGGGCCCGCGCGTGAGCCGCTCCCCGCTCGACGCGCCACAACGCGGTGTTCGAGTACCCCCAGCGCCCCACGACGCCCTGCTCGACGAGCCCGGCGAACGCCTCGACCGTCGGGCCGAGGGGGGTCGCTCGGTCGTCCCGGTGGGCCAGGAGCAGGTCGATGTGGTCGATGCCCATCCGCTCGAGGCTCTGGGCGGCGACCCGGCGCACCACCTCGGGCGCGAGGCCCTCGGAGAGCTCCGGGTAGCTGCCCGGGTGGAGCGGCTCGCACCCGACCTTGGTGACGATGCGCACCCGCTCGCGGGCGCCGGGCCGCGCGGCGAGCCAGCGGCCGAGCAGGAGCTCGCTGGCGCCACCGCGCCCGCTGTCATCGGTCCAGAAGGAGTAGCAGTCGGCGGTGTCGATCCACACGCCCCCGGCAGCGACGTACGCGTCGAGCAGGCCGAAGGCCCGGTCCTCGTCGATGGTGGTGCCGAACGACATGGCGCCGAGGGCGAGGGGCGGGGCCTCGGCGGCGATCGGATCCTGCGCGGTGGGGTTGGGAGAGGTCGTGGTCATCACGCCAGCGTCCTGGCTGGAGCGCGCTCCAGGTCAAGCGGGAATCCACCGGCCACCGGCACGCGCCCTGGGACGTGTGCCCCGGCAGACTAGGGGCATGGCGACCTTCACCCCCGCCGAGACGGCGCGGCGCAGCGGCTTCAGCATCGACACGCTGCGCTACTACGAGCGGATCGGCCTGCTCAGCGGCGTCCGACGCGACCATGCCGGGCGGCGCGCCTACTCGGAGGCCGACCTCGGCTGGCTCGAGATCCTGCGCTGCCTGCGCGACACCGGCATGCCGATCGCCACGATGCGCCAGTACGCCGCGCTCGCTCTCGCCAGCGGCGCGGACGCCGAGCAGACGATCCCCGAGCGGATCGAGATCCTGGAGCACCACGCCTCGGAGGTCGCCGCGACGATCGACCTGCTCCGGCGCCAGCAGCAGCACCTGACGGAGAAGATCGCGCACTACCGAGGGCTGGTGGCTGCCGTCGACAGCGCCCCGGAGCCCTCCCCCGCTCAGATGTCGTAGGCGACGACGACCGGGGCGTGGTCGCTGAACCGCTCCTCGTAGGTGGCGGCGCGGTCGACCTCCGCGGTGCGGGCCACGTCCGCCAGGCCGGGGGTGGCGAGCTGGTAGTCGATCCGCCAGCCCGCGTCGTTCACGAAGGCCTGCCCGCGCCACGACCACCACGTGTACGGCCCTGGGCCTTCTCCGCCGAGCTCGCGCCCGAGGTCCCGCCAGCCCTGCTCGTCGAACCAGCGGTCCAGGTAGGCGCGCTCCTCGGGCAGGAAGCCGGCGGCCTTGAGGTTGCCCTTCCAGTTCTTGATGTCGACGTTCTTGTGGGCGATGTTGAGGTCGCCCGCCACCACCACGTGCTGCCCTGATCCGGCCAGCTCGGCGAGGCGCTTGGTGACGTGGTCCAGGAACGCGTACTTCTCGTCCATCTTCGGCGTGCCCGCGGTGCCTGAGTGGATGTACGTCGAGACCACCGTCACCTGCTGCGTGGAGCCGTCCTTGCCCGGGACCTCGAGGTCGGCCTCGACCCAGCGGCCGGTGTCGACCGGCACACCGGTCGCGAGGCCGATCCGGATGGCGGTCATGGGCAGGCGCGACGCGATCGCCACGCCGGCACGGCCCTTGATCTCGCAGGCCTCATGCGCGAGGTCCCACTCGGAGGTCGACAGGAAGTCGCTGAGGATCTCGTCAGGCGCCCGCACCTCTTGCAGCAGCATGACGTCGGGCTTGCGGGCCTCGACCCACTCGGCCATTCCGCGCTTGTACGCGGCTCGGATCCCGTTGACGTTGACGGTGGCGATGGTCAGCACGCGGCATATCCAACCCCATGACGCTGACAGGCCGCGCACCCGTCCCAGGCGTGTCAGACGGGGACGCCGTCGTACGCGGCCTGGATCGCGGGCAGGTCGAGCTTCTGCATCGCGTACATCGCCTGGGTGGCGCGGGCCGACGCCTCCGTGTCCTCGCTGAACAGCAGCGAGTCAAGGGACGTGGGGACCACCTGCCAGGACAGGCCGTACCTGTCCTTGAGCCAGCCGCACTGGCTGGGCTCGCCGCCGTCGGCCAGCAGCGCCTCCCAGTAGTGGTCGACCTCCTCCTGGGTCTCGCAGTCCAGGACCATCGAGAACGACTCGTCGAGGGTGAACCCGGGGCCGGCGCTCATCGCCGTCACCGGCATCCCGTCGAGGGTGAACTCGACGATGAAAGCAGCGCCCTCGGCCGCGTTCACCCCCGCGGGCGCCTTGATGACGTTGGTGACCTGCGAGTTCGGGATCACCGAGGCGTAGAAGTTCGCGGCCTCCTCGGCCTGCGAGTGGTACCAGAGGTGCGGACGGACGATTCCCATGGCGGTTCCCCTCCTGTGAGTGCGGTCACAGGTACAGACCCGCCCGGGGGGCCCGACTCATCGGCCGGTCAACCGGCCAGGCGCTCCGCGGTGTCCACCACGTTGCTGAGCAGCATCGCCCGGGTCATCGGACCGACGCCGCCCGGGTTCGGCGACACCCAGGACGCGATCTCCCGGACCTCCGGGGCGACGTCCCCGACGACCCGCGACTTGCCGGTCTCGGGGTCCGTGGCCCGCGAGACGCCCACGTCCACGACCACGGCGCCGGGCTTGACGATGTCCGCCGAGATGATGCCGGGAACGCCCGCGGCCGCCACGATGACGTCCGCGTTGCGGGTGTGCTCGGCGAGGTCGGCGGTGCCGGTGTGCGTCAGGGTGACCGTCGCGTTGATCGCCCGGCGGGTGAGCAGCAGCCCGATCGAGCGGCCCACCGTGGTGCCCCGCCCGACGACGGTCACGTCCGCTCCTGCCAGGTCGACGCCGTGCCGCTCGAGCAGCTCGATGATGCCGCGGGGCGTGCAGGGCAGTGGCGAGTCGATGGGCTCGTTGACCCGCAGCACGAGCCGCCCGAGGTTGGTGGGGTGCAGCCCGTCGGCGTCCTTGTCCGGGTCGATGAGCTCCAGCACCCGGTTGGTGTCGATGCCCTTCGGCAACGGTAGCTGCACGATGAATCCGGTGCAGGCCGGGTCGGCGTTCAGCCGGGCCACGGCGTCCTCGACCTCCTGCTGCGTGGCCGTCTCGGGCAGGTCCTCGCGTATCGACGCGATGCCGACCTCGGCGCAGTCCTTGTGCTTGCCGGCGACGTACCAGCGCGACCCCGGGTCGTCGCCGACCAGCAGGGTGCCCAGCCCGGGACGCACCCCTCGCGCGGCGAGCGCGGCCACGCGGGCCGTGAGCTCGCCCTTGATCGCGGCCGCTGTGGCCGTGCCGTCCAGAACCTGTGCGGTCATCGCTCTACTACTCCTTGGGGCGTGCCCACGGGCGGCCCGCGCGCGCCACGACGGGCGCGCGCGGGCCGGGTCCCGACGGCGAGGCGGGGTCAGTACTGCTGCAGGCCGGCGTACAGCGGGTGCGCGTCCGTGAGCTTCTGGACGCGCGCGCGCAGGGCCTCGACATCGGCGCCCGAGCCGTCGACCAGCGCGGTGGCGATGATGTCGGCCACCTCGGTGAACTCGGCGTCCCCGAAGCCGCGCGTGGCGAGCGCGGGCGTGCCGATGCGCAGGCCCGACGTCACGCGCGGGGGGCGCGGGTCGAAGGGCACCGCGTTGCGGTTCACGGTGATGCCGACCGAGTGCAGGAGGTCCTCCGCCTGCTGGCCGTCGAGGTCCGAGTGCCGCAGGTCGACGAGCACCAGGTGCACGTCGGTGCCGCCGGTCAGCACCGAGACACCGGCGCCCGCGACGTCGGCCGCGGTGAGGCGCTCGGCGATGATCTTCGCGCCCGAGAGGGTGCGCTCCTGACGGTCCCGGAACTCCGGCGAGCCGGCGATCTTGAACGACACGGCCTTCGCGGCCACGACGTGCATGAGCGGCCCGCCCTGCTGGCCCGGGAACACCGCCGAGTCGATCTTCTTGGCGTACTCCTGCTTGGACAGGATGAAGCCCGAGCGCGGGCCGCCGATCGTCTTGTGCACGGTGGACGAGACGACGTCCGCGTGCGGCACCGGGTTGGGGTGCAGGCCCGCCGCGACCAGCCCGGCGAAGTGGGCCATGTCGACCCAGAGCTTGGCCCCGACCTCGTCCGCGATGGACCGGAACGCCTCGAAGTCGAGGTGGCGGGGGTAGGCGGACCAGCCGCCGATGATGACGTCGGGGCGGTGCTCGAGGGCCGCGGCCCGCACCGCCTCCGGGTCGATGAGGAACGTCTCGGGGTTCACGCCGTAGGCGGCGACGTCGTAGAGCTTGCCGGAGAAGTTGATCTTCATGCCGTGCGTGAGGTGGCCGCCGTGGGCCAGCTCGAGGCCGAGGATCTTGTCGCCCTTGTTGATCAGCGCGTGCAGCACCGCGGCGTTGGCCGTGGCGCCCGAGTGCGGCTGGACGTTCGCGTGCTCGGCGCCGAACAGCGCCTTGGCCCGCTCGATGGCCAGGGTCTCCGCGACGTCGACCTGCTCGCAGCCGCCGTAGTACCGGCGGCCGGGGTAGCCCTCGGCGTACTTGTTGGTGAGCACGGAGCCCTGCGCCTGCAGCACGGCTCGCGGCACGAAGTTCTCGCTCGCGATCATCTCGAGAGTGCCCTGCTGGCGGGCGAGCTCTCCGTCCAGCACCGCGGCGATCTCGGGGTCCACGGCGGACAAATTCTGGTCGAGCACGGGGGTCTGGTCGACGCTCATGTCTCTCCTCGCAGTCAGCGTGCGGGTTCCCGGCATACGTCGGGCACGCACACGGATGGTGTGGTGACCGAGGGCCCAGGCGTTCGACCCGAAGTCTGCTGCTGCGTCGCTCCCCGGTGGTGTTCCACCCGTTGCGCCAGTCACGACGAGCGCCAGCCTACCAAGCGGGCGTGGCTGTCCACGCCCGTCTCACCGGGCGAGGGCCCTCGGCTGAATCAGCTGTGTCCGGCTCCGACGGGAGACGCCTCGCCGTCGCCCAGGATCTTGCGCAGGTAGGCGAACGTCAGGTCCCCCGCGGTCTGGTCATGCTGGTGGGTGTAGCCGTGCCGCTCGTACAGGGCCAGGTTCTGCACCGAGTCGCGGCCGGTGAAGACCCACACCTCGTTGATGTCCTCGGGCAGCAGAGGCAGGATCGCGAGCAGCAGGCTGGTGCCGATCCCCTGGCCCTGCACGTCGGGCGCCACCGCCAGGCGCCCGAGGGTCGCCTTCCCGCCCTCCAGCAGCACGCGGATGGACCCGACGAGCCGGTGTCCCGACCATGCGCCGAGGGTGATGACGCCGTCCGCGACGAGGTCGGCGCGCAGCTCCTCGAAGGTCTGCGTCAGCGGGGGGATGTTCGGGTCGCCGTAGATCTGCGCCTCGGTCACGAACGCGGCGCGACGCAGCGTCAACAGCTCGCCAGCGTCGGCCAGGTCGACGGGACGGATCTCCACCTCGGGCTCGCTCATGCGCTCATCGTCCCATCACGGGCTGCGGGTCTGGGGAGGAACACGCACTATCCTCCGCGGACCCGGGTGGCTCCAGGTAGCCCGTTCCCAGCCCCTGGACGAGGGCCCTTGGACCTGGCCCAACCCGCTGGCGCCCCCGGTCACGGACCCTCGCGCGGGCTGCGCGGCGCCGCCAGACTGCTCGACTAGCCTTGGGCACCGTGTCCACCCCGCTTCTCCACACCCCCGACGGAACCCACTGGGTCCTGACCCTGTCGTGCCCCGACCGACCTGGCATCGTGCACGCGGTGGCCGGGCTGCTCGCCGAGCACGGAGGGAACATCACCGAGTCCCAGCAGTTCGGCGACCCGCTCACCGGCCTGTTCTTCATGCGCGTGCAGGTCACCGCCTCGGTCGCCCGGCACACTCTCGAGAGCGCCCTGACCGACCTCGCGGGGCGCTTCATGATGCAGTGGCGGCTCGACGTGGCCGGCCGCCCGGTGCGCACGCTGGTGATGGGATCCACGGCGGCGCACTGCCTCAACGACCTGGCGTTCCGCCAGCGGTCCGAGAACCTGCCGATCGACATCGTCGCCGTGGTCTCGAACCACACGGCGCTGGTCGACCTGGCGCAGTTCTACGGCATCCCGTTCCACCACGTGCCCGTGACGGCCGCCACCAAGGCCGCGGCCGAGGACCGCCTGCTCGAGCTCGTGCAGGAGCTGGACGTCGAGCTCGTGGTGCTGGCCCGCTACATGCAGATCCTCTCCGACGACCTGTGCCGGACGTTGTCGGGCCGGATCATCAACATCCACCACTCGTTCCTGCCCTCGTTCAAGGGCGCGCGCCCGTACGCGCAGGCCCACGACCGTGGGGTCAAGCTGATCGGCGCCACCGCGCACTACGTCACGGGCGACCTGGACGAGGGGCCGATCATCGAGCAGGACGTGGAGCGGGTGGACCACACCCGCTCGGTCGAGGACCTGGTGGCGCTGGGGCAGGACGTGGAGCGCCGGGCGCTCGCGCGCGCGGTGCGCTGGCACGCCGAGCACCGGGTGTTGCTCGACGGGCACCGCACCATCGTGTTCCGCTGAGCCGCTACCGGGCGGCCACCGGCTGAGCCCTGGGCTGCGACCTCGCGCCCGGCACGAGCCGCACCCGCCCGGAAACGATTCAGCAGGTCGCGCCGCGGCGCCACCCGAGCCATGCTCCGAAGTGCCGATGGCTTCCAACTCCTCGACGGAAGCCGCCCACACCGGTGCGTGGCCGACGCCGTCCACCATGCCACCGGCCTCACCGAGGAGACCGATGGACCGCCCCCGCACCCCTGTGACCCGAGCGGCCGCCGCGGCAGCCGTCTTCGCGCTGAGCCTGCTCGGCGTCACCGCCGCGGCCATCTCGACGGCGCCGCCCGCCCAGGCGGCCTCCCTCGTCGAGGTCACCGGCTTCGGCGCCAACCCCAGCGGCCTGCGGATGCACCTGTTCGTGCCGGACAACCTGCCGGCCCGTCCCGCCGTGCTCGTCGCGGTGCACTACTGCACGGGCTCGGGGCCCGCGTTGTACAACGGCGCGCAGTTCGACGAGCTGGCGACGCGTCACGGCTACATCGTGATCTACCCGTCGGCGACGCGCAGCGGCAACTGCTTCGACGTCTCCTCCCCCGAGGCGCTGCGCCGCGACGGCGGCAGCGACCCGGTGGGCATCCGGTCGATGCTCCAGCACGTGCAGCAGCGGTACGCCATCGACACCAGCCGCGTCTTCGTCACCGGCGTCTCGTCGGGCGCGATGATGACCCAGGTGCTGCTCGCCAACTACCCCGACGTCTTCGCGGCCGGCTCGGCGTTCGCCGGAGTTCCCGCCTCGTGCTTCGCGACGACCAACGGCTCGGGGTGGAACAGCGACTGCGCGCAGGGCCGGGTCACGAAGTCCGCCCAGGAGTGGGGCACGCTCGTCCGCAACGCCTATCCGGGCTACACGGGCGCCCGTCCCCGCGTGCAGCTCTGGCACGGCACGAACGACGAGACCCTCAGCTACGTGAACTTCGGCGAGTCCGTCAAGCAGTGGACCAACGTGTTGGGCGTCAGCGCCACACCGTCGTCCACGGACGCGCCTGCCAGCGGCGTCACCCGCACGCGCTACGGGGGCACGGGCGCCCAGGCGCCTCTCGAGGCCAACAGCCTGCCGGGCGTCTCGCACAACCTGCCCGTCGACGCCGCGGCGGCCATCCGCTTCTTCGGGCTGGACGCCGCGCCCCCGCCCACCACGCCCCCGCCCACCACGCCCCCGCCCACGACTCCCCCGCCCAGCACGCCGCCGCCGACCACGCCCCCGCCCACGACTCCCCCACCGACTGGCGCCGGTGGCTGCACGGTCGCCTACGCCGTCAACCAGTGGAACACCGGGTTCACCGCCAACGTCACGGTGCGGAACCTGGCGACCACGCCCCTCGACGGTTGGCGCCTGACCTGGACCTTCCCGTCGGGCCAGGTCGTGACGCAGGCGTGGAGCTCGGTGACCACCCAGCAGGGGTCTCAGGTGACTGCCGTCAACGCCGCCTGGAACGGCGTGGTCCCGGCGGGGGGCTCGGTGCAGATCGGCTTCAACGGCTCCCACACAGGGGCGAACGCGGCGCCCACGGACTTCACGCTCAACGGGACGGCGTGCGGGCGCCCCTGACCTGACGAGTCCGGGTCACGCCGCCCGGGTGCGCCGGGCGAGCGAGTCGATGGTGACCGCCAGGGCGAGCACCAGGCCGGTGATGACGTACCTCTCCGACGCGCCCATGTTGAGCAGTGTCAGCCCGCTCGAGATCGAGTGGATGATGAGCACGCCCCACAGGGCGGACCAGGCCCTGCCCCGTCCGCCGAACAGGCTGGTTCCGCCGATCACCGCGGCCGCGATGGCCGTGAGGTAGAGATCACCGCCGCCGCTCCCCTGGTTGGCGGCGGACAGGCGGCCCACAGCGAGCACCCCGCCCAGGGCGGCGAGGGTCGAGCACGCGACGAACACCGAGACGTAGGTGCGGCGGATGGGCACCCCGGCTCGTCGTGCGGACTCCACCGACCCGCCGACCGCGTGCACGGCCCGCCCCCAGCGGGTACGCCGCAGCAGGATGTCCACGACAGCCACCAGCCCGAGGAACAGCGCGAAGGCGATGCCGAGCCCTCGGTCGGCCTGGAGGTAGGCGACCGCCGCGGTCAGCGCCGCGCCGAGGAGCGCCACCCGCAGAACGAGGGCCGTGTGCGTGCTCACGGGCAGACCCGCGCGCTCGCGGCGGGCCCGCCCTGCCACCTGGGCGCCGGCGTACGCGAGGACGACCGCCATCACCAGCCCGTAGGCGACGGGCGGCGGCACGAACCCCTGCTGGACGGTCCGCACCAGCCACGACTCGAAGGGCAGGTTCACCGACCCGGTGGGACCCAGCACCCGCAGCTGCACGCCCGCGATCACCAGCAGCCCCGCGAGGGTGAACACGAAGCTCGGCAGGCGCAGCCTGGTGGCGAGGACGCCGTACAGCAGCCCCACCACCGCCCCGACCAGGAGCGCGGCGAGGACGGCCAGGAGCACGGGCCAGCCGAGCTGCACCGAGCCGACCGCGACCAGGGCGGCGGACAGCCCGCACACCGAGCCCACGGACAGGTCGATGTGGCCCACCAGGAGCACCAGCACCACGCCCAGTGCGATCACGCCCGTCGACGCGGACTGCATCGTGAGGTTGACCAGGTTGTCGCTGCTGAGGAAGTTCGTGTTGAGCGACTGGAAGACCGCCCAGATGACCAGCAGCGCCCCGATGATCGGCAGCGACCCGAGCTCGCCGGCGCGCAGCCGTTGGCCGATGCCGCGCACGGCCTCGGCCCGCGAGGCCCCATCCGCCCGTGAGGGCGCCTTGGCTCCTGCCACAACGGTGAGTGCGGGAGCCGGCAGGCTCATCGAGCGGCCTCGCCGGCACGCACCACGCGCGTGCTGCGCCCGCTGGGCGTCACCCCCGTCACGGCGGCGATGAGGTCCTCGTAGCTGGTGCTCGCCGCGTCGAAGTCGCCGTTGACGCGGCCCAGGCGCAGCACCACGATCCGGTCGGCGACGGCCTGCACGTCGGCCATCGAATGGCTGATCAGCACGACGCCGTGGCCGCGCTCGCGCAACCGCTCGATGAGGTTGAGCACCTCGGCGGTCTGGGTGATGCCCAGCGACGCCGTGGGCTCGTCGAGGACGACCACCCGCGGGTCGCCGAGCAGCGAGCGGGCGATCGCGACGGCCTGGCGCTGCCCGCCGGACAACGCGCCGACGGGGGCACGGACCGAGGGCACCCGCGCGGCGAGCTGGTTGAGCAGCTCCCAGGCGTGCCGCTCCATGGCGACCTCGTCGAGCAGCGGGCCCTGGGTGACCTCCTGGCCCAGGAAGATGTTCTCGACCACGTCGAGGTTCTCGCACAGGGCGAGGTCCTGGAACACGGCCGCGATGCCGTGCGCCCGCGCCACCGCGGGGTTGACCAGGTGCACCGGCCGCCCGTCACGCTCGACGTGACCCGCGTCGGGCAGCAGCGCGCCGGAGACGACGCCCGCGAGCGTCGACTTGCCGGCGCCGTTGTCGCCGACCACCGCGACAACCTCGTGCGCATGGACGTCCAGATCGACGTCCACCAGGGCGCGGACGGCGCCGTAGGACTTGCTCACGCCGCGCAGTGACAGAACTGGAGCCTTCATTCGCCGCCCTCCTCGATGAGGCCTGCCTCGACGCAGGCATGACGATAGGGATCCACGCAGATCACCTCGATGGTGTGGACGCCGCCGTCGACGATGACGTGGCGCAGGTTCTCGGAGGTGACGGCCACGGGGGCCAGTAGGACGGCGGGGACGCCGTCCACGGTCGTGGTCGTCCGGGGGGTGTCCCCGCGCAGGACATCGACCGCGAGCCGGGCCGCGGTGCGGGCCTCCTCGGCGATGTCCTTGTAGACGGTCATGTGCTGGTCGCCGCTGAGGATCCGCTGCACCGCGCTCAGCTCGGCGTCCTGCCCGGTGACCGGGGGCACAGGGCTCAACCCCGCCGCCTTCATCGCGGAGATGGCGCCGCTCGCGGTGCCGTCGTTAGCGGCCCACACGGCGTCCACCCGGCCGCCGTACTGGGTGAGCTGGCCGGCGACCCACTCCTGGGCCTTGTCCGGGCTCCAGTCGGGGGTCGAGTGCTCGGCGAGGATGTCGACCCCGGCGCCGTCGAGGGCCGCCCGAGCCCCGGCCAGCAGCGCCGCGGAGTTGGCGTCAGTGGCCGCGCCGCCGACCATCAGCACGCCGTGAGCGCCGTCGGAGCCGGCAGCGCTGGCGCCGAGCGCCTGGACGATGGACAGGCCCTGCAGGCGGCCCACGGCCTCGTTGTCGAAGGACACGTAGGCGGCCACATCGGCCGTGGCCAGGGACCGGTCGTAGGCGATCACGGGCACACCGCGCTGCGCCGCGGCGGCGACGATGCTCAGCGCCGCGGAGACGTCCACCGCGTCGAGCACGAGCACCCCCGCGCCCTGGCTGAGCGCCGACTCGGCCTGCTGCTGCTGGCGCTCCGCGTCCTGCCCGGCGTTCGCCGAGACCACCCGGCAGCGGTCGCACTCGTCGGCGACGGCCTGCTCGAAGACAGGGCGGTCGACGTTCTCGTAGCGGGCGGTCTTCGACTCGGGCAGCAAGAACGCGATGGTGGGCTCGGTCGCGGAGGCGGAGGTCGCGCAGCCAGCGGCGGCCAACGGGGAGGCGATCAGCCCGGCGGCGAGGGCGGCCACGGCGCGCCACGAGCTGGCGCGGAGGGCGGTCATCCTGCGGCCACCATCGAGCCGGCGATGCCGACCCGGTCCAGGGCCACGGCCAGCGCGCCGCGGACCTCGGCGGCGGCGCCGAGCTCGGAGGCCACGACCTCCACCGGGCCGGCGGTGCTCGGCACGGTGCGCTGCTCGAGCATGATCCGCAACGGCTCGAGCAGCAGGTTGCCCGCCTCGGCGAGCCTGCCGCCGACCACGACGAGGTCGGGGTCGAAGAGGTTGCAGACGTTCGCGGTCGCCACGCCGAGGTGCCGTCCGGCGTCGGAGATGACCCGGCGGCAGCCGGGGTCGCCGTCGTGGGCGCGGGCGATCACGTCGGGGAGCGTGAGGCTGCCATGGCTGGCCTGCAGCATGTCGAGCAGCACGGGGGCCCCGACGAACGTCTCGAGGCAGCCGCGGTTGCCGCAGCGGCAGATGGGCCCGTTCTCGTCGATCGTCACGTGGCCGATCTCCCCGGCCGTGCCTGAGCGGCCGTGGAACAGCTGGCCGCCGAGAACGAGGCCACCGCCGACGCCGTGCGACACCCGCAGGTAGAGCACGTTCTCCCGGCCGCGCGCGGCGCCGAGCCGCACCTCCGCCAGGGCGCCGAGGTTCGCGTCGTTGTCGACGTGGACGGGGACGCCGATGCGGTGCTCCAGGACCTCGGGCACCGCCACGCCGTCCCAGCCGCGCAGCATGCCCAGCGTGGAGACCCTCCCGGTGCGGACGTCGACCGGCGCCGGCACCCCCACGCCGACGGCCAGCACCTCGCTCATGCTCGCCTCGACGGACTCGACCATCTCGGTGAGGAGCAGGGCGGCGCGGTCCAGGCCGGCGTCGGCGCGGTGGTCCGGCGCCAGCGGCATGCGTTGCTCGGCGACGATGCGGTGGGCGACGTCCGCGAGCGCGACCCGCAGCGAGCGGGTGCCGAAGTGCACGCCGGCCACGAGGCCGAGGTTGCGCGCGAGCGTGACCTGCTGGGCGCGGCGTCCGGAACGGGACGTGGGCGCGGTGTGCAGCACTCCGGCGCCGGTGAGCTCTTTGACGATGTTCGACACGGTCGCCGGGGACAGGCCTGTCACTCCGGCCAGCTCGACCTGCGTGAGGGAGCCACGCTGCTGGACCGCATTCACGATCCGGGCTCGGTTCGCTTCACGCAGTGAAGTCTGGGAGCCCGGGGTCACCCGGTCTGTGCCCACAGCCGGAACTGTACACAGCGTCGGCGCCTGCCTTGCGCGCCGCCACGGCGGGCTAGGCCCTCTTGAGCAGGGCGGACAGCGGCGGGTCCCCCGCCCCCGGGACCTTGTAGAGGCTCAGGTCCAGGCGCTGCGCGACCTGCCCCACGGCCGCCATCCCCCGCACGCTGTTCCCGACCGGGTCGAGCGGCGGCGAGAACGCAGCGATCGCGAGCTTGCCCGGGGCCACCGACAGGACGCCGCCGCCGACGCCGCTCTTGCCCGGCAGCCCAACCGTGTACGCCCAGTCCCCCGACGAGGTGTACAGGCCCTCCATCGTCATCTCCGCGAGCATGTGCGGCACCAGCTCGGCGTCGACCACCCGCTCCCCGGTGACAGGGTTCACCCCTCCCGACGCGATGGTGGCGCCCATCGTGGCGAGGTCCTTCACGGAGATCAGCGTGGAGCACTGCCGGGTGTAGACGTCGCACGCCTCCATCGGGTCGGAGTACATCGCCCCGCCGCTGTACAGCAGCCACGCGATGGCCCGGTTGTGGAAGTTGGTGGTCTGCTCGGAGGTGTTCACCTCAGGGCTGAGCTGGACCTCCCGGCCTGCGAACGCCCGCTGCGTCTCGAGGATCCGCTGCCACCGCTGCTCGGTGTCGGCGGCCTTCACCAAGCTCGCCGAGGACATGGCGCCCGCGTTGACCAGAGGGCTCAGCGGCTTGTCGTTGTGCAGTTCGAGGGCCATCACCGAGTTGAAGGGCAAACCCGTGGGGTCCGCGCCGATCTTCTGGTGGAACTCCACAGGCCCCACGTCGGCCATCGCCCGGGCCATCGTGAACACCTTGGAGATGGACTCGATCGCGAACTCGAAGTCCGCGTCGCCCGCGGAGTAGACCTCGCCCTCGGCGGTGACGACGGCCACCCCGAAGAGCGAGGAGTCGACCGAGGCGAGGTACGGGATGTAGCTCGCGTTCGCCCCGCCCTGCAGCGCGACGTTGTCCCGGTGCGCTGCGTCCACCGCCGCCTGGATGGTCTGCGCGTCCAGCGTCGCCTGCGCGTGCAACGTCATGGTGCGTCCATCCTCTCGGTGGGGCAGTGGCGGGGCGAGGTCACGACCCGGCGCCGCTGGGCGGCTGGCCGCCTCCCCGCGGATCCGGCGGCGTCGACCCACCCGGCCGGTTGGCGCCCGGGGTTCCCGCGGGGCCCGCTGCCCCGGCTGCGCGCGCGGGGCCGGCCGAGCCGGCGTCGCCCGGTGAGCCGGCATGGCCCCGGGCCCCGGAGCCTGTGTCCTCCGGGCCGGTGGTCGAGGAATGGCGGCCCGCCGCGGCGTCGCCTGCCTCCCGTGCCGTCCGGAGGAGGTCGGGCGTCGGCACCGAGGAGTTCGACACGATCCCCGGGTGCCCGCCCTCGATCTGCCAGGTGAACGGCGCGAAGTCGTCGTCTCGCTGGCGCCAGTGCGGCTTGCGCACCGCGTAGATGATCAGCGGGATCGCGATGAACACGATCGTCAGACCCAGGAGGAACCCGACGTAGGTGGTCGGCGACCCGGTGGGGACCTGGCTGGGCGGGAAGAAGCTGAAGAAGAAGGCCAGCGCGGAGGCGACGAACCCGGCCCCGCCGATCAGCCACATGCCGACCGCGCCGCCGGGGATCTTGTAGGGCCGTGGCCGGTTGGGCTGGCTGTACCGGAGGTAGATGGCCGCCGCGAACATCAGCAGGTACATCACCAGGTAGAGGATCGACGTGAGCTGGCTAAGGATCTGGTAAGCGGACTGCACCGAGGGCAGCAGCACGAAGGCCGCCGACAGCACCGTCACGATCCCTGCCTGGGCGATGAGGATGTGCGTGGCCATGCCGTGGCTGTTCGTGACCTGCCAGAACCGTGGCATGTACCCGGCCTTGGCGACGCTGAGCAGGCCGCTCGAGGGGCCGGACACCCAGGTGACGACCCCCGCGAACACGCCGACCGCGAGCGCCACCGCCATGATCGGCGCCGCCCACTCGATGCCCGCCCAGCGGAAGACGTCCGTGAACGTGGTCAGCAGGCTCTGCGTCAGGTTGATCTCGGACTGCGGCACCACGAAGGCGATCGCCAGCGTCCCCAACACGAAGATGATCACGGTGCCCAGCGCCGCGATGCCGATGGCGATCGGGTAGTTCCGGGCCGCGTTCTTGACCTCTGTCACATGGATCGCGTTCATCTCCATGCCGGCGTAGAAGAGGAAGATGCTCGCGGCCAGCACCACCGTGGAGAAGCTCCCGAAGTTGGGGACCAGCTCACCCCAGCCCAGCTTGATCTGCGAGGGGTTGCCGGCGATGAGGTAGCTGAAGCCCAGCACGATGAGGATGGCCGCGGGGATGATCGTGCCGATCATGCCGCCCCACTTCGCCACCCGGGAGAATGCCGCGGCGCCGCGCATCGCGATGAAGGTGGCCAGCCAGTACACGACCAGGACGACGAGCAGGATGTACGCGCGGTTCGAGGACAGGCGGGACGCGTACGACGTGTTGTCATCGGTGTACGCCAGAGCCGTCGCGCCGAAGGTCAGCACCGTCGGGAACCAGACGCTGACCTCGATGAACAGCATGAACATGGCGACGAACGCCCAGCGGCCGCCGAACGCCTCTCCCACCCACCGGAAGACTCCACCGCGCTCGGGCCACCCTGTGGCCAGTTCTGCCGCGACTAGCGAGACGGGGATGAGGAAGAACACCGCTGCGAAGAGGTAGTAGAAGATCGAGCCCAGTCCGTACTCCGCCTCCGCCGGGAGCCCGCGGAGGCTGACCACCGCGACGATGTTCAGCATGGCCAAGGCGAAGATCGAGATCGTGGCCTTCTTGGGCACACCCGACTTAGCAGGTGTGGTCGCCTGTTGCGCCGTCATGGGGACTCCTCACGGTTCGCTCCGGCGGGCGGAGCTCGAGAGAGGTGCTGCGGTGCAGCTCGGTGATGTGGCTGGGCCCGGTGCGGGAGGGACACGGAGTGCGGCCGTCGCACGGTGGCGCCGAAGCGCGAGGAACGCCAGGGGGCACCCGGAGGTGTGCGTCGCGTCTACCGGTTCGGGGCGCGGACTGCACGGCCCTGAGAAGGGCCCGCGCCGGGAAGGTGTCTCGGACTCAGAGTACGTCCGGGCCCTCGATCGGACAGCGCGAGCGGGTTCGGCCGTGGCGCCGCCCGCCCATGGGCGGCGCCGCTCCCCTCAGCCGCGCCCGCTGGCCCGCTTCTCGACGAGCACCGCGACGGTCCGCGGCGGGACGCTCACCGTTCCGGTCGCCGCGCTCCACGTCGTCCGCCGGACCACCGCGTCCGAACCCTTGGCCTGCACGGGCGCGAGGGTGTGGCGGCGGCCCGCGAGCTCGGGCAGCACCTGCGTGACGGGCTCGTCCGAGGCGTTGAACACGACGAGCAGCCCATCGAGGTCCTTGTCCACGTCGGGGCTGCTCCCCCGGCGCCGGTCGTCCACGTGCATGACCACGACCCCCGGCGCCGCGTCGGGCCCGCTCCCGGGGAACGTCACCTTCTCCTGGATGAGCGCGGCGTCACCGAGCCGGAACAGCGGGGTTGAGAACCGGAGCCGCAGCAAGTCGAGGGCGCCCTGCTCCGCGGCGGCGATGTCCGCCGGGGACGGCTTGAGGGCGGGGTCCGCCAGCAGGGCCTTCTGGAACGGCCACAGGTCCGCGTTCTCCTGCTCGGGCGGCAGCCCTCGGCCGAACCCGTTGTCCCGGCCGGCCAGGTCCAGGTGGTTGAACCAGTCCCCGGAGTCGTAGGAGTTCCGGTCCAGCGACTTGCTGCGCAGCAGCTCCGCGCCCGCGTGCCAGAACGAGGGAGTCTGCGCGAGGGCGGTGGTGGCCAGCGACAGGGTGTTCATCCGCACCCGGTCGCTCATGGCGGTGTCCCGCGGCAGCTTGTGCGTGAGCGAGTCGAACAAGGTCTCGTTGTCGTGGGCGTCGACGTAGGTCACGACCTCCTCGGGCGAGTCCGCGTACCCGGCGGGCTGGCCGTTGTAGTCGATCTCGTCGCCGGAGCGGACCTGCCCGTCGCTGGTCTGGAACGCGAAGTCCCGCAGGTTGCCCGCGAGGCCGAGCCGCACCAGGTCGGCCTGGTGCTGGGCCCGGGCGAGCTGCTCCTCGGCGGTGCCGTTGACGGAGGCGCCGTTGGGGTCGGTGGCCGCGCCGGAGCCGAACCCCTGCACCCGCGGGTCCTCGTCGAACGGGCCGCCGCCGCGCACCGCGTCCCGCAGGCGGTCGCT
Source organism: Cellulomonas chengniuliangii (assembly GCF_024508335.1). Classification (NCBI taxonomy): domain Bacteria; kingdom Bacillati; phylum Actinomycetota; class Actinomycetes; order Micrococcales; family Cellulomonadaceae; genus Cellulomonas; species Cellulomonas chengniuliangii. The sequence goes on from NZ_CP101988.1 coordinate 2,838,852, forward strand.
GAACGTGCCGATGCCCGTGCCGCCGAGCTGGCCCTGCGTCGCCTGGGTGAAGAGCCGGTTGTCGGCGACCTCCCCGAAGTTCCAGCCCTCGCCGTAGAGGTAGACGGCCGAGCCGTCCACCCCGTCGCGCCGGGGTGTGAGCGCGTCGAGCGCCTCCCGCACCGCGAGCATGGTCTCGACCGAGTGGTGGCCCATCAGGTCGAACCGGAAGCCGTCGACCTTGTAGTCGCGGGCCCACGTCACCACGGAGTCGACCATCAGCTTCTGGGCCATGGCGTGCTCGGTGGCCACGTTCTGGCAGCAGGTGGACGTCTCGACCGTCCCGCCGAGGGTGAGCCGGTGGTAGTACCCGGGCACCACGCGGTCGAGCACCGACGTCGTCGCCTGCCCGCTGGCGGCGGTGTGGTTGAACACCTGGTCGAGCACCACCTGCAGGCCGTCCGCGTGCAGGGCTCCCACCATCGTGCGGAACTCCGCCACACGGGCGCCACCCTCCGGGTCGAGCGCGTACGAGCCCTCGGGCGCCGACCAGTGGAACGGGTCGTACCCCCAGTTGAACGCGTCGTCGGCCGCGACGGCGGCCACCCGCTCCTGCTGCTCGGTCGAGTCGGGCGCGAGCTCGGCCAGGTCGCCGTCGGGGACGCGCTGGGCGTCGCGGTCCTCCTGGATCGTGGCGATGTCGAACGTGGGCAGCAGGTGCACCGTCGTCAGGCCCGCCCGCTGCAGCTGGCGCAGCTGGGCGCGGCCGGCGCCCTGGACTGCGAACGCGCCGTACGTCCCCCGCAGCCGCGGCAGCACCGTGGCGTCCGAGGCCGAGAAGTCCCGCACGTGCAGCTCGTAGACCGTCTGGTCGACCGGGCGCACCACGGGCTGCTTGGCCCGCTCCCACTGGCGCGGGCGGAAGGCCTTGTCGGCGAGGTCCACGAGCACCGAGTGCGTGGAGTTGGTGGTCAGGGCGACCGAGTACGGGTCGGTCACCGCGTTGACCTCGACCGCGTCGGTGCTGGGCACGTACACGGTGACCTCGTAGCGGTAGGCCGAGCCGGCCCAGGACCGCTCGCCCCGCGCCGTCCACGACCCGTCGGACTGGCGCCGCGTCGGCACCCGCAGCGGCTGCCCGGTGACGTCCGTGCCCCGCCAGAGCAGCAGGTCGACCTTCTGCGCCGTGGGCGCCCACAGCGCCATCTCCGGACGCCCCTTGGCCCAGGTCACGCCGAGGTCGCGGTCGACGGCGCCGGCGTAGAGGGCGTCCAGCACGCCGGGGATCTGCACCCCCGAGACAGCCTGCGTCGTGCCGTCGACGGCGTGCTGCGACACGAGCAGCTCCCCGCCCGCCAGGCGTTCGACGTCCGGCCTCGTCAGCCCGTCCGGCAGGCGGAGCGCGAGATGGCCCGCGAGCGCCGGGAACCGGGTCAGCTGGTCGGGCGTGAGGCCTGCGGGATCGAGGGCCAGGTCGTGGCCCTCGCCGCCGGTGACCACGCCATCGGCGACCTCGAGCGATCCGTCGGGAGACCCGTGCAGCCGGAACGACGACGAGGCGGCCGGGGCGCCCTCCGGGATCCATGACGGTGGCCAGGCGATCGTGCGCTCGTCGATCCAGTGCGCGCGCTGCTCGCCCAGGCCGGGCGCCGGCGGATCAGCCACGTCGATGGTGAGCAGGTGCGTGGCGAGGACGTAGGTGAAGGTCACGGGCTTGCCTCCGGGAGCCGTGAACGGGATGTTCGCGCCGTCACGCGCCCCGCCTGCCCCGTAATTCTCCGCCCAGGAAAGGTCATGGGCGACCTTGGCCTCATAGACCCCGGCGGGCAGCGCGGGCGTCGTGTACGTGTACGCGCCGTCCCCGTCCGGGTCCTGCAGCCAGGTGGCCAGGCAGTCCGGCGACCAGTCCGCCGCGCAGCCCAGCTCGCTCTGGTGGCTGCCGGGAACCGTGAGCAGCGGGCCCTCCGCGGTCGAGGTGAACCAGTGCGTCGTGGGGTCGTACACGAAGGTGACCTGCTGCGGCGCGCCGCCCGTGACGGTGTACGCGACGTTGGCGCCGCCGGGCGCGCCCCCCGCCCCGTAGTTGACGTCCCAGGACCCGCCCACGGCGACCTTGTACTCGTACGAGCCCGGCGGGAGGGTGAACGTGCCCGCGTATGCGCCGTCCGCGCGCCGGCTGAGCCGCGCCTGCTCGCACGCGGGCTGCCAGTCGCCCGCGCAGCCCATCACGGCGTTGTGGCTGCCGGGCACGGTGACGAGCTCGGAGCCCGGGTCTGGCCCTGGCCCGGCGCCCCCGTCGACCGCCACGCCGACGCTCGCATAGCTGGAGCCCGCGACCCGGTTGCCGGCGGCGTCGGTCGAGACGGCGCGGTACTCGACCAGCGTGCCCGGGGCCAGAGCGGTGACGTCGTGGAAGACCCGGGGCTGGGTGGTCTCGGCGGTGCCCAACGGCGTCCACCCGGGGTCCCCGACCACCCGGTACGCGAACGAGGTCTCCGCCCAGGTGTCGTCGTCGACGTCGGCGGTGACCGGCGGCTGGCCGCGCAGCCCGGCGCCGGGGGCCGGGGCGTCCACGCTCAGTCCCGCGTCCGCGTCGAGCGTCCCCACCGTGCGATCGGCGCGCAGCAGCACAGCGGCGAGCGGCGGGACGGTCAGCGTGAGCGCGCCCTCGCCGTCGGCCGTCGCGGTGGCCGCCGCCCCGTCGTCGACGCCGAGCAGCGCCTCGTAGGCCGCGCCCGGGGTGAGCGTCGTGAGGCTGACGGTCTGAGCCTCCGTCGAGTTGTTCAGCGCGACGAGGTGCTCGACCCTCTCCTCGCGGTCCACGCGGGAGAAGGCGTAGACGGAGCCGTCCGCGCCGCCCACCAGCCGCTCCACCTGGGAGCCGCCGGTCAGCGCGGCGGAGGCCTCCCGGATGCCCGCGAGCTCCGCGATGTGCGTGTAGAGCGGGGCCTCGGGGTCGAACCGGTCCACTGATCCGGCGACCTCCCCGGTGAGGAGGCGCTGCTCGGTGAACTCCGGCACCTGGCTCGCGAACATCGACTGCCGGGCGTCCTTGTCCGTGCCACCGAGGTCGCCGTCGCCGACGAAGCCCTGCTCGTCGCCGTAATAGACGACCGGCTGCCCGCGCGTCAGGTACATGAGCGAGTGCGCCAGCTCCGAGCGCCGCAGCGCGTCGCCGGAGTCCTTGACCATGTGCCCGATCCGGCCCATGTCGTGGTTGCCCAGGAACGTGGGCAGCGCCGCCGCGCTGGTGTCGGCGGTCGTGTACCTGTCGTCGCTCGCGAACAGGGCGCGCAGCCCGGTGGCCGAGAAGCCGCGCGCGTAGCTCGACGCGCCGGCCTGGAAGGCGAAGTCGAGCACCGCGTTCATGTCGGTGTCGCGCATGTAGGGCGCCAGGAGCGCCGCGTCCGCGTCGTACACCTCGCCGAACATGAAGAAGTCCGGCTTGCCGTTCGCGTGCGCGTAGTCCAGGACGCGGGCGGTCCACTGCTCCCAGAACTCCCGGTTCACGTGCTTGGCGGTGTCGATGCGGAAGCCGTCGATCCCCAGGTCGATCCACTCGTCGTAGACGTCCACGAAGCCGTCCACGACCGTCGGGTGCTCGGTCATGAGGTCGTCGAGCCCGGAGAAGTCGCCGTGCGTGACGGACTCCCCCGTCCAGGTCGAGTCCCCGCGGTTGTGGTAGAGCGTCGGGTCGTTCAGCCAGGCCGGGACCTTGAGGTCCGCGTCCTCGGGGGCGATGACCGGGGTGTACGGGAACGACGTCAGCGGGTCCAGCGTCGGGAACGGGCCGCCGTCGGCGTGGTCGGCCGGGTCGAACGGGACGCCCGCCGCGTCGGTGTACGGGCGTGTGGCCTGGTCCACGTAGGCGTACGTCTGCTCGGCGTAGTCGATGACGTCGGCGGTGTGGTTGGTGATGATGTCGAAGTAGACCTTGATGTCCCGGGCGTGGGCGTCGGCGATGAGGGCCTCGAGCTCGGCGTTGGTGCCCAGGTGCGGGTCGATCTGCGTGAAGTCGGTGATCCAGTACCCGTGGTACCCGGCCGAGACGCTGGCGCCTGTCCCCTGCACCGGGCGGTTGACGAAGGACGGGGTGAGCCAGATCGCCGTGGCGCCCAGGCCCTCGATGTAGTCGAGGCGGTCGCGCAGGCCCGCGAGGTCGCCGCCGTGGTAGAAGCTCTTGTCCGTCGGGTCGAGGCCGGTGGCGAGCCGGTCGCCGGTGCGTCCGCCGGTGTCGTTGGACGGGTCGCCGTTGGCGAAACGGTCGGTCATCACGAAGTAGAAGCTCTCGCCGGCGCCGCTGTCCCGGGCGGGCGCGGTGACGATCGCGTCGTCCCCGGGGCCGGGCCCGCCGGACAGCTCGACGGGCGCCAGCGCCACCCGGTGCGTGGCGTCGTCGAAGGTGAACCGCAGCGTCGCTGGGCCGGCCACCACGAGCGGGATGTTCTCGGAGCCGCCGTCGAGCCCGTACGCCTCGTCCCAGGAGCCGTTCACCGCGACCTTGTACTCGTGACTGCCTGCCGGGACGGTGAACTCGGCGCTGTGCACCCCCACGGCGTCGGTGGGCGCCAGCTCGGTGGCGGCGCAGTCCGGCTGCCAGTCGGCCGCGCATCCCAGCTCGTCCTGGAGGCTCCCCACGAGCGTGAACGTCCGAGGCTCGGCGGCTGCGCTGCCCGTCGGGGGCGGCACGACTCCGAGCACCGCGACCGCGCCGACGGCGAGGAGGATGGCGGCCCTGCGGGGGCGGGTGTGGACCGTGGCCATGTCCGACTCCTTCGTCGCCGCACAACGCTGTGCGGAAGCCGACGCATCGCGGAAGGGGTGCGTCGAGCCGAACGTACCGATTGCCGCAAATTTCAGCAACCGTGCGGATTGCCCGGATCAGCGACGCGTCGCCCCCGTGCGCAAACCCTCCACCAGCGCCTGGAGCGCAGGCTCGTCGCCCGCCGGGACGTCGACCTCGACGACCTTGTCGCGGCTCGTCGCCCCCGTCACCAGCGAGACCGCCCGGCGCCGCACGCCACACGCCTCGGCCACCGCCGCGAGCGCCGCCTCCGTCGCGGCGCCCTCGACGGCGCGCGACTGCACCGCGACCACCAGGCGATCACCGTGCAGCCCGCCCACACGGGTGCGCGACGCGCCCGGCTTGACCCTGATCGCGACCCGCACACGCACCTCCTGACGAGGCCCGCCCCGCCCGGAGGCGAGGCGGGCCGGCCACTGCCGCCACTCCGCTCAGATGAGCCCGAGCTCCCGCACCGCCGCGCGCTCCTCCTCGAGCTCCGCCACCGAGGCGTCGATCCGCCCACGCGAGAACTCGTCCACCTCGAGGCCCTGCACGATCTTCCAGGCGCCACCCTCCGACGTCACCGGGAAGGAGGAGATCAGGCCCTCGGGCACGCCGTACGACCCGTCCGAGACCACGCCCGCCGAGGTCCAGTCGCCCTCCGGGGTGCCGTGCACCCACGAGTGGACGTGGTCGATGGCCGCGTTGGCCGCCGACGCCGCCGAGGACGCCCCGCGGGCCTCGATGATCGCCGCGCCACGCTTGGCGACTGTCGGGATGAACTCGTCCCGGATCCACACCGGGTCGTCGATGACCTCCACCGCCGGCTGCCCGCCGACGATCGCGTGGCTGAGGTCCGGGTACTGGGTGGCCGAGTGGTTGCCCCAGATCGTCACGCGGGAGATGTCCGAGACGGCCGCGCCCGTCTTGCGCGCCACCTGCGACACCGCCCGGTTGTGGTCGAGGCGGGTCATCGCGGTGAAGCGCTCGGTGGGCACGTCCGGCGCGTGCGAGGCCGCGATCAGCGCGTTCGTGTTCGCCGGGTTGCCGACCACCAGCACGCGGACGTCCTCCGCCGCGCCCTCGTTGATGGCCTCGCCCTGCGGCTTGAAGATGCCGCCGTTCGCCGCGAGCAGGTCGCCCCGCTCCATGCCGGCTGTGCGGGGGCGCGCTCCGACGAGCAGAGCGATGTTGCAGCCGTCGAAGGCCGCCTTGGCGTCGTCGTAGATGTCGATGCCCGCCAGCAGCGGGAAGGCGCCGTCCTCGAGCTCGAGCGCGACACCCTCGGCCGCCTTGACGCCCTGCGGGATCTCCAAGAGCTGCAGCCGCACCGGGGTGGTGGCGCCCAGCAGGTGGCCCGACGCGATGCGGAACAGCAGGGCGTAGCCGATCTGGCCGGCGGCGCCGGTCACGGTCACGTTCACGGGGGTCGTCATGCGGATCTCCTTTGATCGAACGGCGAGCGTAGCGAGCGGTGCGTGCGGTGCGTGCGGTGCGGGCGCGGTGCCGGCGCGTGTCGAGAGGAGGCGGCCGGACCGGCCGGGACGCGCGGCGCCCGGCAGCCCCTGGGGGCAGACCGGGCGCCGCGCGTCACCGAGACGGTCAGGCGAGACGGGCCGCCAGGTTCTCGTCGAGCGCGCCGAGGAACTCCTCGGTGGTGAGCCACTTCTGGTCCGGCCCGACCAGCGCGGCCAGGTCCTTCGTCATCTTGCCGCTCTCGACGGTCTCGATGACGACCTGCTCGAGCGTCTCGGCGAACTGCGTGACCTCGGGGGTCTTGTCGAGCTTGCCGCGGTGCTTGAGCCCGCCGGTCCACGCGAAGATCGAGGCGATCGGGTTCGTGGAAGTGGGCTTGCCGGCCTGGTGCTGGCGGTAGTGGCGCGTCACGGTGCCGTGCGCGGCCTCGGCCTCGACCGTCTGGCCGTCCGGGGTCATGAGGACCGAGGTCATCAGGCCGAGCGAGCCGAAGCCCTGCGCGACGGTGTCCGACTGCACGTCGCCGTCGTAGTTCTTGCAGGCCCAGACGTAGCCGCCCTCCCACTTCATGGCCGCGGCGACCATGTCGTCGATGAGGCGGTGCTCGTAGGTCAGGCCGGCCTCGGCGAACTGCTCCTTGAACTCGGAGTCGAACACCTCCTGGAAGATGTCCTTGAAGGCGCCGTCGTAGGCCTTGAGGATCGTGTTCTTCGTGGACAGGTACACCGGGTACCCGCGCTGCAGGCCGTAGGCGAAGGACGCCCGGGCGAAGTCGCGGATCGACTCGTTGAAGTTGTACATGCCCATCGCGACGCCGCCGGCCTCGGGGTACGTCACGACCTCCTGGTGGATGGGCTCGGAGCCGTCCGCCGGGGTGTAGGTCAGCGTCAGGGTCCCGGCGCCGGGGACCTTGAAGTTGGTCGCCTTGTACTGGTCGCCGTGGGCGTGACGGCCGATGATGATCGGCTTGTTCCAGCCCGGCACCAGGCGCGGGATGTTGGAGATGATGATCGGCTCGCGGAACACCACGCCGCCGAGGATGTTGCGGATCGTGCCGTTCGGCGAGACCCACATCTTCTTCAGGCCGAACTCCTCGACCCGCGCCTCGTCGGGCGTGATCGTGGCGCACTTGACGCCGACGCCGTGCTCCTTGATCGCGTGGGCAGCGTCGATCGTGACCTGGTCGTCCGTCGCGTCGCGGTTCTCGATCGACAGGTCGTAGTACCGCAGGTCGATGTCGAGGTACGGGTGGATCAGGCGGTCCTTGATGAACTGCCAGATGATCCGGGTCATCTCGTCGCCGTCGAGCTCGACGACCGGCCCGACTACCTTGATCTTCGCCATGCGTTGGCTCTCCTGTGCTCTCGTGGTGCTCGTGGCCGACGGGTCCTGGCCGCGTGGCCGACGGGGTCCGCCGACCAGATTACTCGACATCAAGAGACCTGGGGCTCGCCCTCCGGGTGCGGTTCGCCGGGCTGGTCACCATGCTGGGAGTCTCAGCCGCTGCGCGGACCTGCGGACTGGGCGGTTGCGCCCGCAGCCACCCGCTCGGGGCCCGCGACTCCATGACAGGAATCCGCCATGTCTGAGCCGCAGGACACGTCAGGGACGCCCGGCACGACAGGCCGCGGGAGCGCGTCCGACGCCGCAGGCTCCCAGCACCGGGACCAAGAGCTGGAACGGGACCAGGCGCGTCGGGGCCTGCCGCCACGCGAGCCGCACCGCGACCAAGGGCGGCGTGCCGGGCGGGCACGGCCCGGCGCCGTCTCCGAGTCGGTCGCCTACTCCCTCCCCGGCCGGGGGACGGGCGCGCTGACCCCCACCTTGATCGCCAAGCTCGGCGCCGAGGCATTCGGCGCCTTCGTCCTGGTGCTGTCAGGGCTCGGGGTCGCCCTGTACGCGGGCTTCACCGGGCTGGGCGGGGGGCCGCTCGCGGTCGCGCTGGGGTTCGGCCTCGGCTACCTCGCCGCCGCGATCGCCGTGGGCCACGTCTCGGGCGCCCACTTCAACCCCGCCGTGACCCTGGGCGCCGCGATCGCGCAGCGCATCTCATGGCGCGACCTCGTGCCCTACTGGATCGCCCAGCTGGTCGGCAGCGCCTTCGCCGCGGCGATCCTCTTCGTCGCGATCGCCACCTTCCCCGCCCTCGAGGGCGCCGAGCGCACCTTCTTCGCCACCGTCGCCAACGGGTTCGGCGAGCACTCGCCCATCGCCGCGGTGTCCGGCGCCGCGGGCGAGGGGTTCGGGCTGTGGGGCGCACTGCTCATCGAGTGCGTCGTCGCGGCCGTCTTCGTGGGCGTGGCCCTCGGCTCGACGGACCGCAGGTCGAACCGCGCGCTGGCGCCGTTCTCGATCGGGTTCGCCCTGGCGGTGATGCTGCTGGTGTCCATCCCGGTGACCAACGGCTCGGTGAACCCCGCACGGTCCACCGCTGCGGCGATCTTCTCCGAGGGCTGGGCGTTCGGGCAGCTGTGGGTCTTCTGGGTGGCGCCGCTCGTGGGCGCCGCGATCGCCGCCGTGGTCTACCGGGCCTTCGCGCCGGAGCCCTCGGAGGAGGGCCTGCAGCCCCAGGACGATGACGACGACGACGAGGTGGTCGTCGTCGAGGAGACTGTCACCAGCACCGAGACGACCGATGACGGGCCTGGCCGGGCCGGGCGACCGGAGCCGCGGGACTAGCCCGCGGGGACGATCTGCGACAGCACCCCGACAGCGAACGCGAAGCCGAGCAGCACCGCCACGTCGATCGGCCGGGACCGCACGGCCAGCGCCGCCGGATGGCCTTCGGGTGCGATGGCCCGCGCGACCGCGGCGGCGACCAACATCAACGCCAGGGACAGCGCGCCCCACGACATCCCGGCGACGACAGCGACGGCCGTCGCGACGGCGACCCCCGCCGACACCCACCACAGCGAGGCGTTGCGCCCCGCCGCGAGGGACGCCCGCGCGATCTGCCGGGGGTCCAAGGGCTTCTCCTCGGGCGGCACGGGCGGCGCCACGACCACCGGCGTCGGCCCGGACGCGCGCGGCGAGGGCGCGCCGAGCGGCTGGTCGGCGGCCCCGTCAGCCGGGCTCGACGGGCTTGGGCGGGCGGGCGCCGGGCTGGGCTGCTCAGGGCTGGACTGCCCGGGGCTGGGCATCCCGGCGGTGTCAGCCGGGCCGCGCAGCGGGGGCCAGTGCGCAGGGCTCGTCGCACGCGACGGCTTCCCCTGCCGCCCGGGCTCGTTCTCGGGGCCCTGGCCGCTCTCTCCACGATTCACAGTCGCTCTGCCTCCCTCCGGGGAGACTACCGTTGCGGGCGTGCCGTCCTCACCGCCTGCGCCGTCGTCCTCCGCCGCACCGTGCGAGGGCGCCCGCACGGCTCCCCGCTCCGTCGTCGTCGTGGGCGGTGGCCTGGCCGGGGCGCAGGCCGTCATCGCGCTGCGGGAGCAGGGGTTCGACGGCCGCGTGACCCTGGTCGGCGCCGAGCGCGACGCCCCGTACGACCGCCCGCCGCTCTCCAAGCACCTGTTCGACCGCCCGGCCCCCACGCGGCTGGCGGACGAGCTGGGCGTCGACGCCCTGGCCCTGGCCGACGACGTCCGGCTCGGCGCGACAGCCACCGGCCTGCGGATCGGGGCGCATGACGTCGAGGTCCTCACGGACGACGGCTCCGTCACCGCCGACGCGCTCATCGCGGCGACCGGCGCCCATCCCGTGCGCCCTCGTGGCTGGGAGCACGCCATGACGCTGCACTCGGCCGCCGACGCGGAACGGCTGAGGGCGGCGCTGCGCCCGGGGGCCCGCCTCGTCGTCGTCGGGGCCGGCTGGATCGGCGCCGAGGTGGCCGGCGTGGCCGCGGCCGCCGGCGTCCACGTGCAGGTGGTCGAGGCCCTGCCGTCGCCGCTGTCGGCGCCGCTCGGGGTCGCGGTGGGCGCCGCGACCGCTCCCTGGTACGCCCTCGCGGGCGTGGACCTGCACACCGGCGTGCAGGTGGCCGGGGTGCGGCCCGACGGCGTGGACCTGGCCGACGGGCGGACGCTCGACGCCGACGTCGTCCTGGCCGCCGTGGGGGTTCGGCCGGCCACCGGCTGGCTGGCAGACGCTTTGCCCCTCGAGCCGGACGGCGCGCTGCGGGTGGACGAGCGGCACGCCCCCGAGGGCGGGCCGTGGCACGTGCGCGCCGTGGGCGACGTGGCCCGCCGCCGCTCGCCCCGGCACGGGATGGCGCCCGGCGGCCACTGGGACGGGGCCCTGCGCGGGCCCGCCGTGGCGGTGCGCGGGCTGCTCGACCCTGACGCCCCGGCCGAGGACCACGCGCCCTACGTGTTCTCGACCCAGCTCGGCCATGAGCTGGCGATGTTCGGCCAACGCGGCCACGACGACGACCTGGTGCTGCGCGGCGACCCGGCAGACCCGCACGCCGCGGACGGCTGGTCCGCGCTCTGGTTCCGGAAGGGCACGGCCGACGTGACTGCCGTGCTCACCGTGGACCGCCCTCGAGACGTGGGCGCGGCCCGCCGCATGTTCACCGCTCCCGCGCTCCCCCGGGTCGACCGCGCAGTGGCGGCCGACCCGGGCGCGCCGCTGCGGAGCGCCGTCCTGGACTGAGCGTCGGGACGGCGCCCGCAGCGCCAGGGCGCTCAGTGCGCGAAGTGGCGCGTGCCCGTCAGGTAGAGGGTGACCCCGGCGGCCTGCGCGGCCGCGACGACCTCGTCGTCCCGCACGGACCCGCCCGGCTGGACGACGGCGCGCACGCCCGCGTCGAGCAGCACCTGCAGGCCGTCCGCGAACGGGAAGAACGCGTCGGAGGCCGCCACCGACCCGCGCGCCCGCTGCACGTCGCCGGTGTTCGCGCGGTCCACCGCCAGGCGGCACGAGTCCACCCTGTTGACCTGGCCCATGCCGATGCCCACCGAGGCGCCGTCGGAGGCGAGCAGGATCGCGTTGGACTTCACGGCCCGCACCGCGCGCCAGGCGAAGGCCAGGTCGCGCAGCGTCGCCTCGTCGGCGGCCTCGCCCGCGGCGAGCGTCCAGGTCGTCGCGTCGTCGCCGTCAGCGTCCACCAGGTCGGTCTGCTGGGCCAGTGCGCCGCCGCTGATCGGCCGCAGCTCGAAGCGGCCGCCGTCGGCCGCCGTGACCTTGAGCAGCCGGATGTTCTTCTTGCGGGTCAGGACCTCGATCGCCTCGGGCTCGAAGTCGGGCGCCACGACGACCTCGGTGAACACCGGCGCGATCTGCTCGGCCGCCGCGAGGGTGAGGGTGCGGTTCGCGGCGATCACACCGCCGAACGCCGAGACGGGGTCGCAGGCGTGCGCCCGGGCGTGGGCCTGGGCGATGTCCTCGCCGATCGCGATGCCGCACGGGTTGGCGTGCTTGATGATCGCGACCGCCGGGGCGTCCTGGTCGTGCGCGGCGCGCCACGCGGCATCGGCGTCGACGTAGTTGTTGTAGCTCATCTCCTTGCCGTGCAACTGCTCGGCGCCCGCGAGCCCGCGGCCCGCGGCGCCCTCGGCTCCCAGGTACAGCGCGGCGCCCTGGTGCGGGTTCTCGCCATAGCGCAGGACGCGGCCGCGCTCGTAGGCGCTGCCGGCGAACGCGGGGAACGCCGACTCCTGCGCCTGCGCGTCGGGGGCGTAGTCCTGCGCGAACCACTGCGCGACGGCCACGTCGTACGCCGCGGTGTGCGCGAACGCGTCGGCCGCGAGGCGGCGGCGCTCCGCCAGGGTGAAGCCCTCCGCCGCGGCCGCCGCGACCTCGGCGTAGCGGGCGGGGTCGATGACCACGGCCACGCTCGGGTGGTTCTTCGCCGCGGCGCGGACCATCGAGGGGCCGCCGATGTCGATCAGCTCGACGCACTCGTCGGCCGTGGCGCCGGAGGCCACCGTCGCGGAGAACGGGTACAGGTTGACCACGACCAGGTCGAAGGGCTCGACCTCGAGCTCGGCGAGCTGGGCCAGGTGCTCGGGCCGGCGCGTGTCCGCGAGGATCCCGGCGTGGACGCGCGGGTGCAGCGTCTTGACCCTGCCGTCGAGGCACTCCGGGAAGCCGGTGAGGTCCTCGACACGGGTCACGGGCACCCCCGCCGACGCGATGGTCGAGGCGGTCGAGCCGGTGGAGACGAGCTCGACGCCCGCCTCGTGCAGGGCCGTGGCCAGCCCGGTGAGGCCGGTCTTGTCGAAGACGCTGAGCAGCGCGCGGCGGATCGGGCGGCGGGTCTCGGGCGCGTCGGGGTCGGCGACGGGCGCGAAGGGGGTGGCGAATCCGGACATGGGTGACCTCCCGGGTCGGTGCGGTCTCGTGAGACGGTCAGGACCCGAGCACCCAGGCGAACGGTGCGACGGCTAGGGGTACTTCCGGCCGCTCCCCGGTGGTTGAGCCCACCTCAGGCACGCCAGTCACGGCCACGAGCAGTCTAGCGGCGGGGAGGACCGCCCCGTGGGCCGCTCAGCCGATCGTGACGTGGCGCCCCTCGACGCGGATTCCCTCGCGCGCGATCCGGCCCACCCACTCGACCAGCAGCGCCCGCTCGACGACCTTGATGCGCTCGTGCAGCGTCTCCTCGTCGTCCCCCGTCTCGACCGAGACGGCCTGCTGGGCGATGATCGCGCCGCTGTCCACCCCGGCGTCGACCACGTGCAGCGTGCAGCCGGTGACCCGCACGCCGTACGCCAACGCGTCACGGACCCCGTGCGCGCCGGGGAACGCCGGGAGCAGCGCCGGGTGGGTGTTGACCACCCGGTCGGGGAACCTGTCGAGGGTCGCCGCCCCGAGGATGCGCATGAACCCGGCGCTCACCACGAGATCGGGCCGGAACACGGCGATCGCCTCGGCGACGGCCCGGTCCCACGACTCCCGGTCCGGGAAGTCGGCCGGCGCCACCACCGCGGTCGCCACGCCCGCCGCCCGGGCGATCTCCAGCCCGCCGGCGGACGGCTTGTCGCTGATCACGCCGACGACGCGCGCCCCGTAGGCCGGGTCCTGATGCGCGCCGAGCAGCGCCGCCAGGTTGGACCCGGCCCCCGAGACCAGCACCACGACTCGCCCCCCGGAGCGGGTCTGCGCGACGGGCGGGCGGGGCCCGTCACCCGCGGACGATGCGGACCTGGGGGGCTCGGGCGCGCTCATGCGCCGACCCTAGCCTCCGAGCGGAGCGGCGCACGTGGGGCGTCCGTGGCCACCGATGCGGGAGAATGCTCACGTGTCCAACCCGTACGCCCCGCCGCCCGCCGGCGCCACGCCCCCGGACCGGCAGCCCGGCCCCGGCGGCCCCCCTGCGGGCGCCCGCGACGGTCGGCGGCCGCCGCACCCCCCGCACCTGCCCGAGGGCCACGACCCCCGCCAGGGCCAGCGACCCCAGCCGGGCCGGCCACCGGTGCTGCCGCCCGACCCTGAGGCGGCGCGGGTCGCGAGCCGCCGGGTGCTGCACTTCGGCCTGCTCATGCTCGCCACCGTGCTCACCAGCTCGCTCCCCCTGCCGTGGGGCGCCGCGAGCATCGCCTTCGTGCTGCTCTCGCTCGTCGTGGGGGTGCGCGCCCTGGCGGCCCTGCGCCGGGCCCGGGTGCGCGGCGTGCTGGCCCCCATGCTCACCATCGGCCTCGTCTTCTCGACGATGCTGGCCCTCACCACCGTGAGCATGGTCGCGACCTGGCCCGTGCAGAGCGCGCGCGAGGACTGCCTGCGCAGCGCGCTCACGCTGTCGGCGCAGGCCCGCTGCGAGAAGGCCTACCAGGACGACCTGATCACGTGGCAGCAGGACCTGATTGATCGCGCGAGCCGCGGCTGACGGCACGGACCAGGGCTCGTCGGCACGCGGCGCGGAACGCGCCGTCGGCGGGGAGCGACACCGCCAGCACCCCGAGCAGCACCCCGCCGCCGAGCTGGAGGCCCACGGCGAACGGCGACGCCCCGAAGTCGCCCATCCGGCCGGGGCCGATGCCGCCGCTCGCCGCCACCGTCAACGCCGCGGCCATGGCGCCTGCGGCCAGGGACGCGGCGACGCCCGCGACCAAGGGGTCGATCGCGCGGTCCGCGGGCAGCCGCCGGTGCAGCCACCAGCCAGCCACCGCGCCAGCCACGAGCAGGAGCGCCGGCGCCGCGCCGAGCAGCCCTCCGGCCGTGCCCGGCTGCGGGAGCGCGCCGAGCAGCGGCACGGCGGGCAGCGGGCCTGAGACCACCTCGCCCGTCGTGAACGACGTGCCCGCGCCGACCCGGAAGCCCGGCCCGGTGAGCCAGGCCAACGCCCAGACCACCACGTTGGGCACGTAGGCGAGCTCTCCGACGGCCAGCACGCCGCCGCCCACCGGGTCCAGGTCGAGCACCCGGACGATGTCGTTGATCGTGGCCCTGCCTGCCAGCGTCCACACCACCACGACGGCCGAGGCCACGGCCATGAGCATCGCCACGGCCAGCACCCCCGCCGTCACGCCGGTCCGGATCGGGGCGATCACCCGCGACCACAGGGGGCGCGTCAGCTCCCGGACCCGGGGGGCGTCGGGGCGGCGCGCGAGCCCGGTGGCCAGCCCGGTCGCCGAGACCGCCGCCCCGCCGATCAGCGCGAGGGCGACATCGGCGATGGTGGCGCGCATCAGCAGCGTGATGACCACCGCCACCGCGGTGTAGCCGCCGACGCCCGCGACGAGGGACACGGTCGTCGCCTCGCCCGACCGGCGCGCGGAGGCGTGGCAGGTGAAGAGCGCGAGGCAGGTGATGCCCAACGGCATCAGGCTCACCATGTTGCCGCCCAAACCGAGCGGCACGCCGTGCCCGAGCAGCCACAGGCCCGCGCCGATCTCGGTGGAGCGGGTCCACGCCACGTCGCCGTTGGCCGGGTCCGCGGAGGTCACGACGTACGCCGTGACGGCAGGCAGCACCACGACGAGCAGGGACAGCAGCGCGCCCTGCAGCCCGGCGAGCAGGCCGGGCAGCCACCGCGGCGCCGAGCGTCCCTCCGGAGTCGGCGCTCCGGGCCGCTCGGCGGCGAGCACCCGCGGAGGGCGGGCCCGGTCGAGGCGGTCGGTTCCAGACGGATCGGTCACGCGCCCATCGTCCTTGCCCGAGGGGCGTGCGTGGCCGAGGCGCCGCGGCGCGCCGGGAAGGTCGTGACCGATGTCACCGGGCGGCGGCATGACGACGGCGCCACACCCTCACGGGGTGTGGCGCCGTCGTCGGCGGGCGGCGGCGAGGCCGCCCGCAGGTCAGGCGAGCAGCTCGCGGGCCAGCGCGGCGGTCTCGCTCGGCGTCTTGCCGACCTTCACACCAGCGGCCTCGAGGGCCTCCTTCTTGGCCTGCGCGGTGCCGGCCGAGCCGGACACGATCGCCCCGGCGTGGCCCATGGTCTTGCCCTCGGGGGCGGTGAAGCCCGCGACGTAGCCCACGACGGGCTTGGTCACGTGCTCGGCGATGTAGGCCGCGGCGCGCTCCTCCGCGTCGCCGCCGATCTCGCCGATCAGCACGATGACGTCGGTGTCGGGGTCGGCCTCGAACGCGGCGAGCGCGTCGATGTGCGTGGTGCCGATGATCGGGTCCCCGCCGATGCCGATGGCCGTGGAGAACCCGAGGTCCCGCAGCTCGTACATCATCTGGTAGGTCAGCGTGCCGGACTTCGACACCAATCCGATCTTGCCGGGGCCCGTGATGTCGGCCGGGATGATGCCGACGTTGGACTTCCCAGGGCTGATCAGGCCGGGGCAGTTGGGGCCGATGAGCCGCACGCCCTTGTCCTGCGCATACGCGAAGAACTCGGCGGTGTCGGCCACCGGGATGCCCTCGGTGATGATGACGGCCAGCGGGATGCCCGCGTCGACGGCCTCGAGCACGGCCCCCTTGGTGTGGGCCGGGGGCACGAAGATGACCGACACGTCGGCGCCGGTCTCCTTCATCGCCTCCTCGACGCTGCCGAAGACGGGCACGTCCACCGTGCCGTCGCCCTGCGGGAACGTCACGGACGTGCCGGCCTTGCGCGGGTTCACGCCGCCGACCACGTTCGTGCCGCTCGCCAGCATGCGGGTCGTGTGCTTCTGGCCCTCGGATCCCGTCATGCCCTGGACGATGACCTTGGATGACTCGGTCAGGAAGATCGCCATGTCAGTTGTTCTCTCGTCTCTGCGTGATCGGGCTCAGGCGGCGGCGTGGGCGAGCTCGGCGGCCTTGGCCGCTCCGCCGTCCATCGTGTCGGCGAGCGTGACGAGGGGGTGCGCGGCCTCGGCGAGGATCGCCCGCCCCTCCAGGACGTTGTTGCCGTCGAGCCGGACCACGAGCGGCTTCGTCGCCGCGTCGCCCAGGATCTGCAGCGCCGAGACGATGCCGTTGGCCACCGCGTCGCAGGCGGTGATCCCGCCGAAGACGTTGACGAAGACCGACTTCACCTGCGGGTCGGACAGGATGATGTCGAGGCCGGCGGCCATCACCTCGGCCGACGCGCCGCCCCCGATGTCGAGGAAGTTCGCGGGCTTGACCCCGCCGTGCTCCTCGCCGGCGTAGGCGACGACGTCGAGCGTGCTCATGACGAGCCCGGCGCCGTTGCCGATGATGCCGACCTGGCCGTCGAGCTTGACGTAGTTGAGGTCCTTCTCCTTGGCGCGGGCCTCGAGCGGGTCGGCCGCGGCGGCGTCCTCCAGCGCGGCGTGGTCGGCGTGCCGGAAGCCGGCGTTCTCGTCGAGGGTGACCTTGCCGTCGAGCGCGACGATCCGGCCGTCGGCCGTCTTGACCAGCGGGTTGACCTCGACGAGGGTCGCGTCCTCGCCCTGGTAGACGTCCCACAGCCGCTGCAGCACCTCGGCGACCTGCGGGGCGACGTCCGCGGCGAAGCCTGCCGCCTCGACGATCTCGGCGGCCTTCTCGGCGTCGATGCCGGTGCGCGGGTCCACGGCCACCTTGGCGAGGGCCTCCGGGCGCTCGACCGCGAGCTGCTCGATCTCCATCCCGCCCTCGACGCTGGCCATCGCCAGGTAGCGGCGCTCGGACCGGTCGAGCAGCACCGAGAAGTAGTACTCCTCGGCGATGTCGGCGCCGGCGGCGATCATCACGCGGTGGACCGTGTGGCCCTTGATGTCCATGCCGAGGATCTCGGCGGCCTTCTCCGCGGCCTCGTCGGCGGAGCGGGCGATCTTCACGCCACCGGCCTTGCCGCGGCCGCCGGTCTTGACCTGCGCCTTGACCACCACGACGCCGGGCTGCCCGCCGAGCAGCCGCTCCGCGGCCGCGCGGGCACCATCCGGCGTGGTGGCGACGATGCCGCCCAGCACGGGAACGCCGTGCTTCTCGAAGATGTCACGTGCCTGGTACTCGAACAGGTCCACCTGGCTCTGGTCCTTCCGTCGACCCGCATGCGCGGCCTGGCTGGCCACGGCGCCCTGCCTGATGCTAGCCGCGCGACGACTTTATCTTCACATCGAGAGATGTCGACTGGGCCACAGCGTCCACTCACCCGCACGGCCGCCATCCCCTCCGCCCGCGCCGCCCTCTATGCGATGATTCGCGGCTCACTCGTCCGACGCCTCATCCAGGGGGACACACATGGCACGCACCACGACCGACCAGCCCGCGGCGCCGGGACGCGTCTACCGGATCCTGCGATGGGTCACCATCGCCATCGTCATCTCCTGGCTCGTCGGGGCGGCATTGCGCGGCGAGTGGCTGTTCGTCACCGTCGCCGGCGCTGCGCTCCTGGCAGCGCTGGGCATGTGGTGGGTGGGTCGTTCCGCGGACATCCGGCGCCAGCGCCAGTTCGAGGCCGACTTCGGCGGGTCGCTCGACGCGGTTCGGGCCAGCCTGGACGCCGAGCGGCTGCGCGGGGTGCGCGACACACACGGCGAGGTCGAGGCCGTGCGGCGGCTGCGCGAGGGGACGCCCCAGGTGTCCCTGCTCCAGGCGGTGGAGCTGGTCCGCTCACTGTGACGGACGGGCCCCGGGGCGTCGACGACGCCCCGGGGCCCGTCGTTCAGAGCTTGGTGACGGGCGAGAACCGCAGCAGCAGGCGCTTGGTCCCCTCGGAGCCGAAGTCGACCTTGGCGACGGAGTTCGGGCCGGAGCCCTCGAGGCCGACGACAGTGCCGAGCCCGTAGGCGTCGTGCGTGACCTTGTCCCCCACCGACAGGTCGGGGATCGCGGAGTCGGGCCTCGGGGTGGCGGAGCCGAACGTCGCGCCCGTGCCGCCCGAGGCGGGCGCGGGAGCGCGGCGCTTGGCCTCCGCGGCGCCCGACCGGAACCCGCCGGACTGCCCCCGCGACCCGAAGCCGCCCGATCCGAACCCGCCCGACCCGGTGCTGTACCCGCCGGGCGTGCGCAGCCGGTCCATGCTCGACTCGCGCCGGCGCCAGTCGACGAGCTCGTCGGGCAGCTCGTCGAGGAACCGGGAGGCCGGGAACTCGTTCGGCACGCCCCACGCCGTGCGGACCGCGGCCCGCGAGACGTACAGCCGCTCGCGCGCGCGGGTGAGCCCCACGTAGGCGAGCCGCCGCTCCTCGGCGAGCTGCTCGGTGTCGGCGAGCGACCGCATGTGCGGGAAGGTCCCGTCCTCCATCCCGGTGAGGAAGACGACGGGGAACTCCAGGCCCTTCGCGGTGTGCAGGGTCATGAGGGTGACCACGCCCTGGTCGGCGGCGTGCTGGCGCTCGTCGGCGTCGTCGCCATCCTGGGCGGGGATCTGATCGGAGTCCGCGACCAGGGAGACCCGCTCGAGGAAGTCCGCGAGGTCGCCCTCGGGCTCGGCCTGCTCGAACTCAGCGGCCACGGCGTGCAGCTCGGCGAGGTTCTCCACGCGGGAGGCGTCCTGCGGGTCGTCGGAGGCGCGCAGCTCGGCGAGGTACCCGGTGCGGTCGAGCACGGCGCCCAGCACCTCCGCCGGGCCGGCGGACGCCGCGAGGTCGCGGAGCCCGGCCATCATCGTGGCGAAGGCCCGCATGCCGGTGATCGCGCGCGTGCCCAGGCCGGGCACGTCGTCGAGCCGCTCGAGCGCGGCCCCGAACGAGATCCGCTCCCGCTCGGCGAACGCGGCGACCATCGCCTCCGACCGGTCCCCGAGCCCGCGCTTGGGCACGTTGAGGATGCGGCGCACGTTGACGTCGTCGTCGGGGTTGGCCAAAGCGCGCAGGTACGCGACCGCGTCCTTGACCTCCTTGCGCTCGTAGAAGCGCGTGCCGCCGACCACCTTGTAGGGCAGCCCGACGCGGATCAGCACCTCTTCGAGGGCGCGGGACTGGGCGTTCGCCCGGTAGAAGATCGCCACGTCGCCGGGGCGGACGCCGTCGGAGTCGCCGAGCCGGTCGATCTCCTCCGCGACGAACCGCGCCTCCTCGTGCTCGTTGTCCGCGACGTAGGCGACGATCTGCGCGCCCGCCCCCGAGTCGGTCCACAGGCGCTTGGGCTTGCGCCCGGGGTTCCGCGAGATGACCGCGTTCGCGGCCGAGAGGATGTTCTGCGTGGAGCGGTAGTTCTGCTCGAGCAGGATGGTGCGGGCGTCCGGGTAGTCGGCCTCGAACTCGAGGATGTTGCGAATCGTGGCGCCGCGGAACGCGTAGATGGACTGGTCCGCGTCGCCCACCACGGTGAGCTCGCCGCGCAGGTCCGGGCCGTCCTGCGCCCGGTGGGCGCCCACACCGGCCAGCTCGCGCACCAGCATGTACTGCGCGTGGTTGGTGTCCTGGTACTCGTCGACGAGGACGTGCCGGAACCGCCGGCGGTAGTGCTCCGCGACCTGCGGGAAGGCCTGCAGCATGTGCACGGTCTGCATGATCAGGTCGTCGAAGTCGAGCGCGTGCGCCTGCCGCAACCGGGCCTGGTACCGCGTGTACACCTGGGCCAGCGTCGCGTCGAAGTCGTTCGCGCTGCTCACCGACCCGGCGTACTCGTCGGGGTCGATCAGCTCGTCCTTGAGCGCGGAGATCTTGTTCGCGAGCGCCTTCGGCGGGAACTTCTTGACGTCGAGGTCGAGCTCGCGCGCGACCATGGTCAGCAGCCGCTGGGAGTCCGCCGAGTCGTAGATCGAGAAGCTCGAGCGCAGGCCCAGGGTGGCGGCCTCGCGGCGCAGGATGCGCACGCACGCGGAGTGGAACGTGGAGACCCACATCCGCTGCGCCGAGGGCCCGACGATCGACGCGACCCGCTCGCGCATCTCCGCGGCGGCCTTGTTCGTGAACGTGATCGCCAGCACCTCGCCGGGGCGGGCGCGGCCCGTGGCGAGCAGGTACGCGATCCGGTGCGTGAGCACGCGGGTCTTGCCCGATCCGGCGCCGGCCACGATCAGCAGCGGGCCGCCGTGGTGCAGCACCGCCTCGCGCTGCTGCGGGTTGAGCCCGTCGAGCAGCGCGGCGGCATCGGCCTCGGAGCGGCGCCCGCCGCCTGCCGGCCCGTGGGCGTGCGTGGGGTCGGTCGGCACGTCCCCCTCGCGCGGGGGGACGGCAGAGGGCAGGCGCGCGAGGTCGGCGGGGCCGAACCCGGGCAGCGGCAGGTTGTCGAAGAGCGAGGTCATGTCCCCCACAGCGTAGGCGTGTCCACTGACACCCGGCGCCGTCATCCGCGCAAGACGAGCACCGCCTGCTCGAGCCGCTGCGACGTGGCCACCAGGTCGCGCGCGGATCCCCGGATGCCCTCGACCTCCTCGGTGGTGCGGTGCGTCGCGCGCTCCACCTCGGCCAGCGTGGTGGCGATGCCCCGGCCGCCGTCCGCGACCTCCGCGACGGCCTTGGCCATCTCCGCGGTGGTGGCCGTCTGCTCCTCGACCGCGCCCGCGAGGCTGCCCTGGTAGTCGTCGATGCGCCCGATGATCGACGAGATCTGGCCGATCTCCCCGGCCGCACGGGTCACCGCCGCCTGGATCGCCTCGACCCGGCTGGAGATGTCGCCCGTCGCCCGCGCGGTCTCCTGGGCGAGCTCCTTGACCTCGCCCGCGACCACGGCGAAGCCCTTCCCTGCCTCGCCGGCGCGCGCGGCCTCGATGGTCGCGTTGAGGGCGAGCAGGTTGGTCTGCTCGGCGATCGCCGAGATCAGCTTCACCACGCTGCCGATCTCCGCGGAGGACTCCCCCAGCTCGGAGACTGTCCGGTCGGTCCGCTGCGCCAGGTCGACCGCCTCGCTGGCGATCTGGGCGACCGAGTGCGTGGTGCGGGCGATCTCGCCGATCGAGGCGCCCATCTCGTGCGTGCCGGACGCGACGGTGTCGATGCCCTCGCTGACCTCGTGGGCGGCGGACGCCACCTCGACGGTCAGCCGTGCGGAGTCGTCCGCCACGCGCCCGATGTCGTCGCTGGCGTCGACCAGCCTGCGGGCCGCGGCGCCGACCTCCTCGGCCGCCAGGCCGACCTGCTCCGAGACCGTCGCGGTCCGGTCGAGCGTCGCGTTCAGGGCCAGGGCCAGCTTGTCGAGCTCGGTGGTCCCCCGCCGGGGGTCGAGCCGGGTGGCCAGGTCGCCGCTGGCCAGGGCGACGCCTGCCTCCTCGATGGGCTTCACGATGCTGCGCGAGATCGCCACGCTCAGCCCGATCACCAGGGCGATGATGGCGGCGCTGGCCAGCAGCAGATCGCGTGCCCCGGCGATCGCCGCGGCGCGCACGTCGTCGATGTACACCCCGGAGCCCACCACCCAGCCCCACGGCTCGTAGCCCGTCACGAAGGAGATCTTGGGCTGCGGGGCGTCCTCGCCCGGGCGCGGCCACTGGTAGGCGACGAACCCCGAGCCCTCGGCCTTCACGACCTTCACGAACTCGACGAAGAGCAGCGTCCCGTCCGGGTCGGCGTAGTCGTTGAGGTCGGTGCCGTCCAGCTCGGG
Source organism: Cellulomonas chengniuliangii (assembly GCF_024508335.1). NCBI lineage: Bacteria > Bacillati > Actinomycetota > Actinomycetes > Micrococcales > Cellulomonadaceae > Cellulomonas > Cellulomonas chengniuliangii. The sequence continues at coordinate 2,860,837 of NZ_CP101988.1, forward strand.
CTTCGTGGGGTGCATGATCATCGCCGGCTGCATGTCGTTGATCCAGAAGTACTCCTCACCGGAGTACCTGAGGCTCTTCACGCTCTCGATGGCGGCAGCCTGAGCCTCGGCCGTGGTCATCTCGCCACTCGCCGCCCGCTCGCCATAGCTCTCGACGATGCCCATCGCCGTCTGGACCGCAGCCCGGTTCGTCACCTGGCGCTCCGCGAGCAGGTCGCCCTCGAGTTGGACCCCCGCGATGACGGCGACGGACACCAGTCCCAGCGTGGCCAGGCCGACGAGCAGCATCAGGCGGGTGCGGATGGCAAGGGCGAGCAGACGGCTCATGGTGGCTCCGGTCGAGTCGGCGGCAGGTGTTCTGCGCTGGTCATCGACCCGAAGCACTGCGCGATGAGGCGTCTGCCGCCCCAGTCACCCGTTAGGGCAAGCAGCGCTGCCGGCCCACACGGGGGGCGGCTCAGTGCCGCTCAGGTCAGCGCGACGCCCACGAGCCACGCCGAGGCTGCCACCAGCGCGCCCGCGAGCTCGATCACGATCGTGAGCCCGGTGGCCCGCACCGCGGCGAGGGTGGCCGCCCACGCGGCCGCGTGGCCGCCGTCGCGGATCCGCTGCGCGAGGTAGACGCCGCCGACGAAGCCCAGTGGCAGCCCAACGACGGGGACCACGAAGAAGCCGACGACCCCGGCGAGCCCGCCCCACACCAGCGTGGAGCCCGGCACACCGGCCCGTGTCAGCCCACGACCGGCCAGAACGTACTTGCCGACCGCCGCGATCACGATCGCGACGGCGCCGAGGGCGAAGACGGCCCAGGCGACGGCGCCGCCGGTCATCACCGCCCACACCCCGATGGCGGCGAGCACCAGGACGCTGCCGGGCAGCACCTGGACCACGACGCCCACCAGGCCGGCGGCGATGACGAGCGCGGCGACGATCTCGCCCGGGCTCATCGACCCGCCCCCGGCCCGGTGGCGGCGGTCATCGCCAGAGGACGGCGATCGCCACGTTGAGCACGACGAGGCCCGCGACGCCGCCCAGGAACCCGCGGGTGACCTTGGCGGGCTTCTTCACGCCGTAGACCACGATGCCTGTGGCGACGGCCGCGACGAGCAGCTTGATGCCGACCTTCATGTGGTTGATGGCGTCGGGGCCGGCGGAGGTCGACTCGGCGAGCCCGACCATCAGGATGCCGGTGACCAGCGCGGTCAGGATGCCGTGCAGGACGCCCGCGGGCAGCTCGGGCTTCTTCATTCCGGCGAGCGCTCCACCGAAGACGATGGCCCAGCCGAGCAGGTGCAGGACGAGGAGGACGTTGTAGAGGACGGTCATGGCCCTCAGCCTAGGGATCCACGGGCGTCGACATGTCGCCTCCGGGCGGGTCTGGGGGTGACTTTCCCAACACAGGTGTCGGGAACCTGCGAGTGCTCTCGGACGTTGGCGCGCCGGGCGCTCAGAGCAGGCGCCGCGCCGCCGCCCACCGGGTCAGCTCGTGACGGCTTGAGAGCTGGAGCTTGCGCAGCACCGCGGAGACGTGAGTCTCGACCGTCTTGATCGAGATGAACAGCTCGCCCGCCACCTCGCGGTAGGAGTAGCCGCGGGCTATGAGCCGCATGACCTCGCGCTCCCGGGCCGAGAGGCGGTCCATCTCGTCGTCCGCGATGGCCACGTCGCCTGCGGACGTGCCGAACGAGTCGAGCACGAAGCCCGCCAGGCGCGGGGAGAAGACGGCGTCGCCGCTCGCGACCCGCTGCACCGCGTCGGAGAGGTCGGGCCCCGAGATCGCCTTGGTGACGTAGCCCCGAGCGCCCGCCCGGATCACCGCCACCACGTCCTCGGCAGCGTCCGACACCGACAGCGCGAGGAACCGCGTCTCGCCGAGCAGGTCGGCGCACGTGCGGATCACCTCGGCGCCGCCCCCGCCGTCACCGCCGGGCAGGTGCACGTCGAGCAGCACCACGGGCGGCCGCAGCTCCCGCACCACGCGCACCGCGTCGTCCACGGACGCCGCCTCCCCCACCACGTTCACGCGCTCGTCCAGCGAGGCGCGCACACCGGTGCGGAACATCAGGTGGTCGTCCACCAGCACCACGTCCACCGGGCTCATCGTTGTGCCTCCTTCTGCGGCCTCGCCGCGCTGTCGAGCACGGGCACGCACAGGTGCACCTCCGTGCCGCGACCCTTCTTGCACTGGACGGTGGCGTCGCCACCCCGGCGCCGCACGCGCCCCATGATCGACTCCCGCACCCCGAACCGGTCCGAGGGGATCGACTCGACGTCGAAGCCCTCCCCACGGTCCCGCACGAACACCTCGACTGTCTCCTCGCCCACCTCGAGGTAGAGCGACACCGGCGGGCGACCGTGCACCACGGCGTTCACCAGCGCCTCCCGCGTGGCCTGCAGCAACGCCTCGGTCTGCGCGTCGGGCACCCGGTCGCCCACCACCACCGTGTCGACGGCCACGGGCTCGCCGGTCGGGCCGGAGCGCGAGTCCTCCACCTCGGCGACGATCGCCCGCAGCGCGGCGGCGACCGACGTGCCCGGCGCCGGGCGGTCGTCGTAGAGCCACTCACGCAGCTCGCGCTCCTGCGCGCGCGCCATCCGCGCGACCTCTGTGGGGTCGTCCGCGGCGCGGGCCCGGATGAGCGCCAACGTCTGCAGCACCGAGTCGTGCAGGTGCGCGGCGATGTCGGCTCTCTCCGCCTCGCGGGCCCGCGCCGCGCGCTCGTCCCCGAGCTCCCGGACCAGCCGCAGCCACCACGGCGCCAGCACCAGGGCCACGCCCGCCAGCACCGCCACCGCCGCGATCGTCACCTGGAGCAGGGCGGCCGGCTCCGTCTCCTGCGCGACCAGCAGCAGCACGCCGATTCCCGCGAGGACGAGCCCGCCGACGAGCCGCAGCACGCTCACCGGCGTGCGGCCGCCCGTCCGCGAGCGCATCCGCCCGCGCTGCGCCGCGTCGAGCTGGCTCCACGCCAGGGTGGTGCCGGCAAGCAGCAACACCAGGGGGACCACCCAGGTGGTGTCGATGTGCGCGCCGGTGCGCACCGCGACCAGCACCGCGGCGCCGGCGAGCAGCACGAGCGCCGTCGCGATGTCGGTCACGGGCACGCGCCGCAGGCGCTCGGCGCCCAGTCCCTGGGACCGCGCGAGCCGGCTGAGCGCCGCGGGCCGCCCGTCCCCGCCGGCGGCGGCCGGGTCGCCGGTGGGCACCGTCACCCACAGGAAGACGTACAGGGCGAGCCCCAGCCCGGCCAGGGGGGTCAGCCCGACGAACGCCCAGCGCACCATCGCGGGCGGCTGGTCGAGGTGCGCCGCCACCCCCAGGGCGACGCCGCCCACGACCCGTCCACCGACGGGACGGCGCAGGGGCAGCCGGCTCGACGGCGGGGTCGGGGGGACCCACACGGATGCGGGCTCAGGCAGGTGCACCCCTCGATGATCACACCTCAGGCGCCACCCCGAGACCAGCACCGCGCTGATTCAGGGGCCCTTGGCCTGCGAATCAGGGTCGGGTCAGGGCAGGGCCCTATGTCGCGCAGCCCCTGGCCAGGACAGGATCGTCGTATGGACACGCACCTCCCGGGCCAGCCCGGCCCGAGCCCGACCGGCGATCCGGGCGCCCCTCCCCCCACACCACCGAGCTCGTCCGGCGTCGACGGGTTCTTCGCGGCGATACGCCGCACCGGGCTCTTCCGCTCCGACGACCGATGGGTCGGCGGCGTCGCCGGCGGCGTCGCGCTGCGGTTCGGCATCGACCCCCTGCTCGCTCGCGGAGTGTTCGCCGTGAGCTTCCTGCTCGGCGGCCTCGGCCTCGTCGCGTACGGCATCGCGTGGGCACTGCTGCCCGAGCAGCGTGATGGTCGCATCCACGCCGAGGAGCTCATCCGCGGCAACTTCGACGGCGCGCTGCTGGGCGCGCTCGCCATGGTGGTCATCGGCCTGAACCGCGGCGATGGATGGGTCGGCTGGTGGGGTGGCAGCAACCTCGGCTGGCTCACCGGGCTGCTCTGGGCGATCGCGCTCGCCGTGGTGGCGGTGCTGGTGGTCATGGGCATCAGCCAGTCGCGCTCGGGGAAGACGCCCGGCGGGCCGTCCTGGCTGTGGGCCGATGCCACGGTCACGCCGCCGAGCAGCGACGCGGCTGCTCCGCAGGCCCCCTCGACCCCCCAGCCCGGCGACGAGCCGCCCTACGGGCGCGTCCCGACCTACGCGGAGTCACCGCAATACCCGGCGTCCCCGCAGTACGCGGCGTCCCCGCAGTACCCGACGTCGCCCCAGCACCCGGCCTCGCAGCACTACCCGCCGTCGCCGCCGAAGCCGGCCAAGCCCAGCCCTCGTGGGCCAGGCGTCGCCACGATCGGCGTGGTCACCGCCCTGATCCTGCTCACGTTCGCCGGCCTCATGGTCGCGGACCGCACGGGGGCGCTCCACCTGCCGGTGCTGCTCACCGGCGCAGGGCTGGCGGTCATCCTGCTCGGGCTCGGGGTGGTGTTCTCCGGGCTGCGCGGCCGCACCAGCGGCGCCCTGGGCGGGCTGGCCATCGTCGCCATCATCGTGGCGGCGCCGGTGGCACTGCTCGACAAGCCCATGTGGAACGCCGACGGGTCCTGGCGCGTGATCAGCGACGACAGCTTCATGGTCACCACCCGGGACGCCGCGACGGCCGGGTTCAACGTGGGCGTCGGCGACAGCGTCATCGACCTCACCGAGGTGCCCCTCACCGACGAGCTGCTGGTGGTGCCGATCTCCGCGGGGGTCGGCGAGGTCCGAGTCATCATCCCGGACGGCGTCCCGGTGAGCGCGGAGGTCCGCGCCGGAGCCGGCGAGATCAGCTGGAGGGTCGATGGCAAGAGCCTGCGGTGGAGCGGCGTCGGCATCGGCACCCAGCGGTACTCGACCGAAGAGGTCACCGACGGAGCCGAGGCACAGATCATGCTGCGCGTCGACATCGGCGCAGGCGAAGCCATCATCGAGGAGGACTGATGAGCACCCAGGACCGCGAGCACGAGGGCCGCGACCACCAGGAGCCGGAGACGTCCGCCCCGGGCACGGACGACACTGACGTGCTGGGGCTGTTCGGCCCCACGGCCGACACCGTCCCCGACGCCGCCGGCCCGACCCAGGACGCGCCGGGCCGCGACCGTGACGGGGCCGCGCAGCCGGGCCCGGCGCCCACGCAGGAGCTGCCGTCGTGGTCCGACCACGCCCAGGCCCCCGCCGCGGCCCCCGGCGTCACCCCGATCGCAGTCCCGGCGCCCCGCGAGCACGCGCCGCTCCGGGTCGGCACCGTGGTGTGGGGCCTGATGCTGGCGGCGGTGGGCTTCGGCATCGTGGCCTCGGCGTACGGCGCCGAGCTCGACCTGCAGCTGGCGTTGATCTCGCTGCTGGGGCTCGGCGGCGTGGCCCTGCTCGTCGGCTCGATCGCCACGGCGCGGCGCCGCAACGGCGGCTGACAAGCCAGCGGGCGGCGAGGGAGGGCTCGCCGCCCGTGGAACGACATCGGGCCCGGTCCGGCAGCAGTTGCTGCCGGGCCGGGCCCGATGTGGTGTTGCCTGAGTCTCAGACCGTCAGCACCGGGGACGCGTCGTCCGCGGCGACCGCGGGGCGCGAGCCGATGGCGCGGAACGCCCAGCCCGTGAGGACGAAGAGGACGCCGAGGCCCATGACCAGGGCGGCGACACCGAAGGCCACGACCGAGGTGAACAGCGAGGCGCGGAGGAAGGAGCCGTTCATCGCGGTGGCGCGCAGCGGGTCCTCCTTGCCGAGCTCGGCGTACGTCTTGCCGTCCGTGGCGGCCAGCGCGTGCTCGTTGATGATGTCGGCCTGCGCGAACGCGGCCCACGGCGTGTTGACCGTCTGGCCGCCGAACGCCGCGGCGTCCTCGGAGACCGTGATGCGCTCGTCGGAGAGCTTCGCGGAGACGGCGCCCCACGTGACGCCACCGGCGACGATCAGGAGGGCACCGGCGATGATGGTGAGGAGCCCGACGATGCGGATTCCCTTGGAACGATCGGTTGTTGCAACGACGCTCGACATTGTGCTGATCCCTTTCACATACCCCCACGCCCGGGATCCGACGGCGTCGGCCCGGTGAGATCCTGCGGACCTCACGGGAAGAACTCTGCTGCACGGCCACGGCCCGCCGATGGGACGTTAGTCACGGATGTCTCCGGGCAATTATGAAAACGCCCATTGTCGACATCGGCGACATTCGCGCAGGTCAGAGCCCAACCCGGTGCAACACCGTACCGAGCCTGATCGCACGGCGGTATTCGGCAGCCGCCAGGGCGGGCCCTCGCGGCCACCCGGGGGCCAGGCAGGGGGCCCTTGGGCCAGCCGGGTGATAGTGGCGACGTGAAACGATTATGTCCGGTTCCTCCGCATTGACAGGCCCCTGGGCCCGGGCGATCGTGACGCGACCGCCAGTCACCCGCTCCCCTGGCCGGCGCCCCGCGCCAGGCCGCGAGCGGCGGCAACGACGCCACGGCCGGCGCCCGACGTAGGGGGAACCCGCATGCCTGTCGCACCCCAGCCCCGCCTCCTCGCCGGAGCGGCGGCTTCGACGCTCGCCCTCGCGCTCGCGGTGTCCGGCGCCGCGAGCGCCGTCGCGGCTCCGGGAGGGCCGCCCGCGCCGGCTCCAGCCGCCCCCTCGCTGTACGTCGACTGGGAGAGCTCGACCCTCCGGGCAGCCGAAGGGCTCACCGGCCAGGAGCGGGACGACGCGGTGCTGCTGGGCAGCTACCCGTCGGGCGCGTGGTTCACCTCCGGCACGCCGGCAGAGGTCCAGGCCGCGGTGGACGAGCACGTGAGCGCCGCCGCCGCGGAGGGCGCGATCCCGATGCTGGTGGCGTACAACGTGCCCTACCGCGACTGCGCGCAGTACTCGGCGGGCGGCGCCGCGGACACCGCCGAGTACACCGCCTGGATCGACGCGTTCGCCGCGGGGATCGGCGACCGGGAGGCGCTCGTCGTGCTCGAGCCCGACGGGCTGGGCATCATCCCCTGGTACACCACGGTCAACGGCGAGCTGGAGTGGTGCCAGCCGGCCGACGTCGATCCGGCCACCTCAGCGTCCGAGCGGTTCGTCCAGCTCAACCACGCCGTGGACGCGCTGGCCGCGCTGCCCGCGGCCAAGGTGTACCTGGACGGCACCCACAACGGCTGGCTCGGGGTGGGAGACGCCACCGACCGCCTGATCCGGGCCGGTGTCGAACGCGCCGACGGCTTCTTCCTCAACGCCTCCAACTACCAGGCCACCGAGAAGGTCTCGCGCTACGCGGGCTGGGTGTCCGACTGCATCGCGCTCTCCACCCAGACGTGGTGGGAGCCTGCCTGGTGCGCCAGCCAGTACTACCCGGCCAGCCCGGACGACCTGAGCACGTGGCTCCTCACCGACGCCGCGTACGACGCCACGTTCGCCGACACCGGCCTGGCGCGCGACCGCGCCGCGCAGAAGCACGCCCTCATCGACACCAGCCGCAACGGCCAAGGGCCCTGGACCGCGCCCGCGGGGAAGTACTCCGACCCCGAGGAGTGGTGCAACCCGCCCGGGCGTGGGCTGGGCCTGCGCCCCACCCTGCAGACCGGCGACCCGGTGATCGACGGCTACGTGTGGATCAAGGTGCCCGGCGAGTCCGACGGCCGGTGCCTGCGCGGCACGGCCGGGCCGCTGGACCCCGAGCGCGGCATGGAGGACCCGGCGGCCGGCGGCTGGTTCCCCGAGCAGGCCGCCGAGCTCATCGCCCTCGCCGACCCGCCGGTCGCCGCGCCTGAGTGCCGTGTCCGGTCCGTGGTGCACGGCACGTGGCCCGGCGGGTTCATCGCCCAGGTCTGGGTGACCAACACCGGCCCCACCACGCTCCAAGGCTGGGACCTGCGCTTCGCGTTGACCGACGGGGGCCAGGTCGTCGAATCCTGGGGGGCGGACGTGGCCCAGTCCGGGCAGGTGGTCGACGCCGGGAGCCTCGCGTGGAACTCGCGCCTGGCGCCGGGCAGCACCATGACGTTCGGGTACGTCGGAGCCGGGGCGTCGGGCCAGGCTTCGCTGCTCCGCCTGCTCGACGGGAAGGCCTGCACGGTGGGGTGAGGAGGGTGACCGGCGCGGTGGGGTGGTCGGCATGGCGGTGACCGGCCCGCGGGGTGACCGGCACGATCACCCGACCGGGGGCTCACGCGGGCCTCGGGTCGGCCGATCCTCAAGGTGTGGAGCGACGACGCCTTCCGGCACACCTCGGCGTGGCCCTGGGCGGCATGCTCCTGTGCGTCGTGTACGCGGTGAGCGGCGGGTGGGTGCGCAGCACGGTCATCGTGCTGGCGAGCGGCGCACCCGCCGCCGTCGTCCTGGCCGACCTCGCGCGTCGCCGCCTCGCCCGCCCGGCGCCCTGGTGGTGCCTCGCGGCGGGCCTGGCCGCCCTGACCGTGAACGGCGTCGTGTGGCTCGTGCAGGTCGGCCTGGGCGACCGCCTGGTCGTCGAGGGCCCGCTCGCCGCCTGGGCGCTGCTCACCGGGTACGTGCTGGTGCTCGTCGGCGCTGTGCTCCTCATCACCCCCTTCGCCCGCCGCGACGGCGGCACGCTCGTCGAGGCGGGAGTGGCGTGGCTGGCATCGGCGAGCGTGCTGTGGGTCGTGCTGGTGCACCCGGCGCTGGTGCGGCAGAACGTCCCCGACGCTGAGCGGTTCAACACTCTGCTCACCGTGCTGCTGGTCAGCGGCATCGCGGGGATGGTCCTGCGCCTCGCGATCGTCAACCGCCCCGCGCGGCCCGCGCTGCTGTACCTGCTGGCCGCGGTGTCGTTCACGTTGCTCGGCACCGTCGCCCGCGTCCAGACGTACTCGGCGGCCGACGGCACCTCCGCCAGCTGGCTCGGCCCCGTGTGGATCGTGGCGTACGGCGCCCTCGCCGCCGCGGCGGTGCACCCGGCACGCGCCGCGCTGACCGCCCCCGGGGAGCACGCGCCCGACCGGCTGAGCGTCAAGCGGCTGAGCGTGTTCGGCCTCGCGCTCGGCCTCAACCCGGTGCTGGCGGGCATCCAGCAGGCGCTGCACGGCGACGTCGACTGGATGCTGCTCACCGTGTCGACGCTCGTCATCGTGCCGCTCGTCGTGGTCCGCATCGGCCGACTGGTGCATCGCCAGGAGGAGGCCGAGGCCACCCTGGCGCACCACGCGACGCATGACGAGCTGACCGGCCTGGCGAACCGGCGCGCGGCGATCACGCACCTCGGCGACGCCCTCGCCAGGGCCGCTACGGCCGCCTCGCCCGGCGTCGCCGTGCTGTTCCTGGACATCGACGGCCTCAAGGTCGTCAACGACCGACACGGGCACCGCGCGGGGGACGCCGTGATCTGCGCGGTCGCACGCCGGGTGGCCCGGGCCGCGGGGACCGGCGCCCTCGTCGCGCGGCTGGGGGGCGACGAGCTGCTGGTCGTGGCCGAGGCATCCCCGGAGCGGCGAGACGAGCTGGTCGCGGCGGTGCGCGCGGTCGTGCGCGGGCACGTCGACCTGGGCGGCGGCGCGCGGGTCGCCGCGACCGCGGCCCTGGGCGCCACCTGGGTCGGCGGCGGGGAGCACGCCACCGCGGCGCAGGTCATCGCCGACGCCGACAGGGCGATGTACGCCGACAAGCGCCCGCGCCCTGACGCGCGCGAGTCCGCGGAGCACGGCGCCTGACCGCGTCGGTGCGGGGATGGGCGCCGCTCACCCCCGCACGGCCGTCACTCCCACTCGATGGTGCCCGGCGGCTTGCTCGTGCAGTCGAGGACCACCCGGTTGACCTCGGGCACCTCGTTGGTGATGCGCGTCGAGATGGTCGCCAGGACGTCGTACGGCAGGCGCGTCCAGTCGGCCGTCATCGCGTCCTCGGACGACACCGGGCGCAGCACGATCGGGTGGCCGTAGGTGCGGCCGTCGCCCTGGACGCCCACCGAGCGGACGTCGGCGAGCAGCACGACGGGGCACTGCCAGATCTCGCGGTCCAGGCCCGCCTTGGTGAGCTCCTCGCGGGCGATCGCGTCGGCCGCGCGCAGCGTGTCGAGACGCTCGGCGGTGACCTCACCGACGATGCGGATGCCCAGGCCGGGGCCGGGGAACGGCTGGCGCCAGACGATGCCCTCGGGCACCCCGAGCTCGAGGCCCACCGCGCGCACCTCGTCCTTGAACAGGGCCCTCAGCGGCTCGACGAGCTCGAACTGCAGGTCGTCGGGCAGGCCGCCCACGTTGTGGTGGCTCTTGATGTTGGCCGCGCCCTCGCCGCCGCCGGACTCGACGACGTCCGGGTACAGGGTGCCCTGGACCAGGAACTTCACGTCCTCGCCGTGGGCGCCGGCGTCGGCCACGACCTCGCGCGCGGCGTCCTCGAACACGCGGATGAACTCGCGCCCGATGATCTTGCGCTTGGTCTCCGGGTCGCTCACCCCGGCCAGCGCGTCGAGGAAGCGCTCGCGGGCGTCGACGACCATGAGCTTGACGCCCGTGGCGGCCACGAAGTCCTTCTCGACCTGCTCGGCCTCGCCGGTGCGCAGCAGCCCGTGGTCCACGAACACGCAGGTGAGCTGGTCTCCCACGGCCTTCTGCACCAGCGCCGCGGCGACCGACGAGTCGACGCCGCCGGAGAGCCCGCAGATCACGCGGGCGTCGCCGACCTGCGCGCGGATCGCGGCGACCTGGTCGGCGATGACGTTGCCGGGGTTCCAGTCCGGCTTCAGGCCGGCGCCCTCGTAGAGGAAGTTCTCGAGCGCCTTCTGGCCCAGTGGGGAGTGCTTGACCTCGGGGTGCCACTGCATGCCGTAGAGGCGGCGGTCGCGGTCCTCGAACGCCGCGACGGGCGACCCGGCGGAGGTCGCGAGCACCTCGAACCCCTCGGGCGCGGCGTGCACCGCGTCGCCGTGGCTCATCCACACCGACTGCTCGTCCGGGGAGCCGGCGAGCAGCGTGCCCGCGTCGGACACCTCGACGGCCGTGCCGCCGTACTCGCGGGCGCCGGTCTGGGCGACCACGCCGCCCAGGGCGTTCGCCATCGCCTGGAACCCGTAGCAGATGCCCATCACGGGCACCCCGGTCTCGAACAGGCCGGCGTCGACCGACGGGGCGCCCTCGGCGTACACCGAGGCGGGGCCGCCGGACAGGATGATCGCGGCAGGGTCCTTGGCGAGGATCTGCTCGACGCTCGCGGTGTGCGGGACGATCTCGGAGTAGACGTTCGCCTCGCGCACGCGGCGCGCGATCAGCTGCGCGTACTGGGCGCCGAAGTCGATGACGAGGACCGGTCGGGGGGTCTGCGGGGAGGGCTGTGTCACGCCCTCCAGGGTAGTCGCCCCGACCGTGGGGATCGGCCGGAAGCCGCTCAGCGAGCGGGCGTTCCGGCCGCCTGCTCGATGCGCGCGCTGGCTTCGGCGTGCACGCGCCGCTCGAGGACGAAGGACATCACGGGAACTGTGCCGGCAAGCGCGAGAGCCAGAAGACGGCTCATCCTCCACCGCATTTTCGACCACAGGTCGACGACGGCCGCGAGGTACAGCACGTAGATCCAGCCGTGCACGAACCCGATCCAGCTGCCCAGCACACCATTTGGGGAGCCGTCAGCGTCCACGCCATTCACCCGGAACAGGTACTTGAGCAGCAGCTCCACGGAGAAAACGAGCAGCGTCACACCAGTGATCCACGCCATGGCGCGGTACCGGCCGAGGGCTCCCTGCTGCTTCGCGACGCGAGCGTCGGCGGGCACGGGTCCGGCGCCCGTCGTCGGGGTGGTCTCGCCCTGCGTCATGTGGGGGTCCTCTCCTCGGCGCGGTCCGCGCCCTCACGTCGTGGCCGCCCTAATTCTCCCCCACGATCGATCACGCTCCCGGCCGTTCCGGCGTGATCTGTGCCGCGTTTCGCAATCCCCACGCGGCGTGCCGCTGTGCGGCCTGCCCGGCCGCGAGAAATGCGCTTCGGGCGCGTGGGCGGTCCGCCGTACCGTGTCCGGGTGCGTCAGCTCCCCGTGCCCGATCCTGGCACCCCGCCTCTCTCCTCCCCCGCCGCGTTCCTCTGGTGGATCGCGCGCCGCCAGGCGGCACTGCTGACGGGGGCGATCGCCGTGGGGATCGTCGCGGCCGTCTCCGCCGCGGTGATGCCCTACCTGGTCGGCAGGATCGTCGACGGCGGGCTGCAGAACGGCCTGAGCGCGGAGCTGTGGCGCGGTCTCGGGGTGCTCGCCGCGGTTGGCCTGGTGCAGGCCGTGGCCAACGTGTGGGGCCACCGGCTCGATGTCGAGAACTGGCTGCGGGCGGCCTACCGCGCGTCCCAGCTCGTCGGGCACCACGTGACCCGCACCGGAGACCAGGTCACCTCCGTCCTGCCCACCGGCGAGGTGGTCGCCACCGTCGCCACGGACAGCCACTGGCTCGGACAGCTGTACGCCAACGCGGCCCGGGCCATCGGCGCGGCGTTCGCGTACCTGGTCGTCGCGGTGGTGCTGATGCGCACCTCGACGCCGCTCGGGCTGCTCGTGCTGCTCGGCCTGCCCGTCGTCGTGGCGTCCCTCGCATTCCTGGTCAAGCCGCTGCAGCGGCGCCAGCACATCCAGCGCGAGGCCCAGGGCAAGCTCACGACGCTGGGCGCCGACACCGTCTCGGGGCTGCGGATCCTGCGCGGCATCGGCGGGGAGGAGGTGTTCGCGGGCCGCTACCGCGCGCAGTCCCAGGAGGTGCGCCAGGCGGGCGTCCGCGTCGCCCAGACGCAGTCGCTGCTCGACGCCCTCCAGACGCTGCTGCCCGGCGCCTTCCTCGCGATCGTGGTCTGGATGGGCTCGCACCTGGCGATCGCCGGCGAGATCACCACGGGCGAGCTGGTCGCCTGCTACGGCTTCGCCGCCTACCTCACCCAGCCGCTGTGGACCGCGGTCGAGGTGATGCGGATCGTCACCCGGGTGGTCGTCGGCTCCCGCAAGATCCTCGCGGTGCTCCGCGTGCCGGCAGTCGACGCGGGAGCCGTTGCCGGCACGCCGGCCACCAGCCCTCGCGAGGGCGACGAGATCCTCGACGAGGCGAGCGGTCTCGTCGTCCGGCCCGGACGGCTGCTGGCGCTGGTGAGCGCCGACCCCGACGAGTCGGCCGCGGTGGCGCTGCGCATCGGCCGGTTCGGCCAGGGCGGCGCGGCGGACGCGGGCGCCGCCCTGGGCCCCGTGGTGCGCTGGGGCGACGTGGCCCTGGCCGACTTGCCGCTCGCGCAGGTCCGCGAGCGGATCGTCGTGGCGGAGTCCACCCCCACGCTGTTCACCGGCTCCCTCGTGGAGGAGTTGGACGTGCGCGGCACGGCCACCGAGGCCGAGCTGCTCGCGGCGCTCCGGGTGGCCGACGCCGGGGACGTGCTCGACTCGGTCCCCGGCGGCCTCGCCGGGGACATCGAGGAGAAGGGCCGCTCGCTCTCGGGCGGCCAACGCCAACGCGTCGCCCTCGCGCGCGCCCTGCTCACCGAGGCGGAGGTGCTCGTGCTCGTCGAGCCGACCAGCGCAGTCGACGCCCACACCGAGGCGCGGATCGCCCGGCGGCTCGCCCAGGCGCGCGCCGGCCGCACCACCGTGCTGGTCACGGCCAGCCCCCTGGTCCTGGACGTGGCCGACGAGGTCGCGCTGCTCGCCGACGGCCGGGTCACCGCTCGCGGTCGGCACCGGGAGCTGATGGACGGCCACGACGCCGCGTCCCAGGCCTACCGGGCGGTCGTGTCCCGGACCGCGGGCGACGACGACGACGAGCCGACCGACCGCGCCGCAGGCGCCCATGACATTGAGCCGACCAACGGCGCCGGGCCGGACGAGGCCGAGCCGACGAAGGAGGACAGCCGTGAAGCTGCCCGTCGCTGACGGACCCACGCTGCGCCGCCACACAGGCGTCCTGCTGCGCCGGCACCGCCGCCCGCTGATCGGGGTGGTGCTGCTGAACGCGCTGTCCGCGAGCGCCGGGCTGGTGGGCCCGTGGCTGCTCGGGCGCCTCGTCGACGCCGTCGGGCACGGCGCGGACGCCGCCTACGTCAACCGCACGGTGGCGATCCTCGTCGTCGCGGTGCTGGCGCAGACGGGGATGGTCAGGTACGCGCAGCGCTCCGCCCTGGTGCTCGGGGAGACCGTCTTCGCCGAGCTCCGCGAGGAGTTCGTCACCACCGTCACCCGGCTTCCGCTGTCCACCGTGGAGCGGGCGGGCACGGGCGACCTCGTCGCGCGCACCACCACGGACGTCGACCGGGTGCAGCACACGGTGCGGTTCGGCGTCCCCCGCGTCCTCGTGACGGTCGTGACCATCGTGCTGACGGTGGTCGCGGCGCTGGCCACCAACGTCCTGGTCGCGGCGGCGCTGTTCGCCGGCGCCCCGGTGCTGATCGTCGTCTGCCGCTGGTACCTGCGCCGCGCCACCCCCGCCTACCTGGCCGAGGGCGCCTCCTACGCCACGATCAGCGGCGCCATCACCGAGTCCGTCGAGGGCGCCCGCACCGTGGACGCGCTCGGGCTGGGCAGCCGGCGACGGGCGCGGCTCAACCGGGACATCGGTGTGGCGTTCCAGGCCGAGAAGCGCACGCTCTGGCTGCGCTCCGTGCTGTTCCCCGGCATCGACCTCGCATTCCTGCTCCCGCTGGTGGCCGTCCTCGCGTGGGGCGCGCACCTCGTCTCGACCGGCCACGCGACGATCGGCGCCGTCACCACCATCGCGGTGTACGCCGTGCAGATCGCCCAGCCGATCGGCGAGCTGATCTTCTGGCTCGACGAGACCCAGGTGGGGGCGACCTCGCTCGCGCGCATCGTCGGCGTCGCGGACGTCTCCCCGGACCGTGAGCAGCGCGAGGCCCGGCCCGACGACGAGCACGTCGTCGCGCGCGGCGTGCGGTACGCCTACCGGGAGGGGCACGACGTGCTCCACGGTGTCGACCTCGACCTCCGGGTGGGTGAGCGGCTCGCCGTCGTCGGCCCGTCGGGGGCGGGCAAGTCGACCCTCGGGCGCATGCTCGCGGGCGTGCACCCGCCCACCGGGGGCACGGTGACCGTGGGCGGCGTCCCGTTGGTGGACCTGCCCTTGGACGAGCTGCGCGGCCATGTCGCCCTGGTCACCCAGGAGCACCACGTCTTCGTGGGGACCATCGCCGAGAACCTGCGCCTGGCCGCGGTGAACGCCGACGAGGAGGACCTCGAGCGCGCGCTGCGGGCGGTCGACGCGTGGGACTGGGTCGAGGCGATGCCGGACGGGCTCGACACGGTCGTCGGCTCGGGCGGCGCGGCGCTGACCCCCGCGCAGGCCCAGCAGGTCGCGCTGGCCCGGCTGGTGCTGCTCGACCCGCACACCCTGGTGCTCGACGAGGCGACCTCGCTGCTCGACCCGCGGGCGGCGCGGCACCTGGAGCGGTCGCTGTCCGCCGTGCTCGAGGGGCGCACCGTGGTGGCCATCGCCCACCGGCTGCACACCGCCCACGACGCCGACCGGGTGGCCGTGGTGGACAGCGGGCGCATCGCGGAGATCGGCTCGCACGACGAGCTGGTGGGAGCGGGCGGCGAGTACGCGGCGCTGTGGCGTTCCTGGCAGAGCGACTGAGGGGGCCCTGGAGGTCGAGCGAGTTCGGGCGGGGTCAGGCGCGGTCGGTCAGACCGGCACGTCGGTCGCGCGGCCCAGGAACGTGACGTCCGTGTCGCTGGCCGCATCGATCCGATGGAAGCCGAGCCGCGCGTAGAACCGCTGGGCGCCGACGTTCTGGTTCGACACCCCGAGGTGCACGGCCCCGACCCCCCGCTCGGCGAGCGCCGCGAGGAAGACCCGCATCAGCTCGCGCCCGTGGCCCGCGCCCTGGTGCTCGGGCAGCAGGTCGATGTGCAGGTGGGCGGGGTAGTCGGCGAGCACGTCACGCACGTTCCACTCGGGGTGGTGCAGCTGCTCCACGAGGTGCTCCTCGGGTGTGACGGGCGCCTCGACGCGGGCCCGCCGGGCCGCAACGAGCGGCAGCCAGTGCCGGCGGTACGCCGCGGCCCACGCCTGCGTGTCGGCGGTGCCGAGCACGTAGCCGACCGCCCGGTCGCCGTCGTCCAGCACGAACGCGAGCTCTGGCTCGAGATGCAGGTACGGCCCCGCGTACACGTCGGGCAGCAGGTCGTCGTCGCTGTACACGCCGCGCGCGTCGGCCCCCGCGGCGCCCGTGCGCACGCAGACGTCGTAGACGTCCTGCCGGTCGAAGGGCTCGTACGACCTGACGAACACGCGGTCTCCTTCGACGGTGCGACGCCGGGAACTTGACCCGACCGGAGCGAGTATGCCCGTGACAGACCCCTGTGCGATAGCGAATCCTGGACGCATGTTCGGTTCACGGCAGCTCCGCGGCGGGGCCACCCTCCCGCCCGACGCGCTCGGGTGGCGGTTCTCCCGGTCGAGCGGGCCGGGCGGCCAGTCCGTCAACACGGCGGACTCGCGCGTGGAGCTCTCCGTGGACCTCACCGCGATCGCCTGGACCAGCCCGGCCCAGCTGGACCGGGCGAGGGCACGGCTCGCGGCACGGCTGGACGGCGACGTGCTGACCGTGGCGGCCTCCGAGCACCGCTCTCAGTTGCGCAACCGCGAGGCCGCGCTCGCCCGCGTGCAGGCCCTGCTCGACGAGGCGCTCGCCCCGCCCCCGGTCCCCCGGCGCCCGACACGGGCCAGCAGGTCGTCGCGCGAGCGCCGCGCGCAGGGCGAGCGGCGCCGCCGGGCGGTCAAGGAGATGCGGAGACGTCCACCCGCCGGCTGAGCGCCGGTCCATCGGCAGCGGCGGGCTCGTCTCCGTCTCCGCCGTCGTTGTCCCCGTGCCCGTCGTCCCCGTGGTCGTCGCCGCCCTCGGGCACGGGCCCGTCGCCGGCGGCCTCGTCCCGAACGAGCCGGACCCACACGAACAGCGCGAAGCCGCCGAAGATCCACCACTGGGCCGCGTACGCGAGGTTCTGGATGTTCAGCCCGGAGCCGACCCGGGTGGGCGGTGGCATCAGCTCGAGGCCGGCGCTGAGCGCGGCGTCGGCCGGCTCCGCCTCGACCATCACCACGTACCCCGTCCAGATCGGGCCGCGCCAGTGGCCGAGGAGCTCCGCGGAGCTGATCGCGTCCACCTGTCCCGGGGGCCGGTCGTACATCCCCGGGCCCTCGGACGACTGTAGGAACCCGGTCACGGTGACCTCGCCCTCGGGGACCGCCAGGGCCGCGGCGTCAGCCGGGTCCGCGACCCAGCCGCGCACCACCGGCAGCACGGGCGCCGCGTCCCCGACGCCGCCACCGGCGGCCGAGGGGAGGGTGTCGCTGACCCGCAGCGGCGTGAGCACCAGGTAGCCGGACTGCTCGGCGATCGCCCGGTCCGCCACGAGCAGCTGCCCCTCGGGCTCATACGTCCCGCGGGCGACCACGCGCTGCCCGACGAGCGACCCGGTGAACGTGGTCTGCGGCGGGAGCACGTCGCCGATGTCGCGCGGCGTCTCGGCCTCCCGGGCTGCCTGCTCCTCGGCCTCGGTGGCGCCGCCGCGCACCTCCGCCCGGTCGAGTTGCCACACCCCGAGCCGCGCGCACAGCGCAGCGGCGACGAGCAGCACCGCCAGCAGGGCGAGCATGCGGGGCCGGACGGCGGCGCGCAGGAACGTGGTCGGCTCGACGCGGCCCGTCGGCGCGGACGGGGAGGGCGCGGGACCGGCGAGGGGTGTCGCGGGGGGCGGTGACGCGGGCACGATCCACGGTAACCCGGCGGGGTGGCGCCCGGGCGCGCGTCGGGCCGTCTCGCGGGAGCCGCACGCCGAGAGGGCCGCGCACAGGGGTGAGTTCGCCCACATCCGGGGCTGGGACCCCGGCGCGGCGAGCGTGCGACCTGCGCACCTGTTCCCCGTGGTCATCGGCAGGCTGTGCGCCGACTCGCCGCATGAGGTTGTATGACAGGAGGACCCAGACGGTGGTCCTGTCGTCCCCCGCCTGGGTCGGACGTCCCACTCGACCGTCGCGACAGACGTAAGGCTTGACACGCTTCCGACGCTGCGGCCCCGGGGGCAGGACGAAAGGCGGGACAGCATGAGCACGATGGCGACACCCGTGAGCAGCACGTCCCCCCAGAGCTGGGCCACCGGCGGCCCGCCTGTCGGGCCGGAGACGCTCGAAGTCCTCCACCGGTGGTGGCGCGCCGCCAACTACCTGTCGGTCGGGCAGATCTACCTGCTGGACGACCCGCTGCTCCGCGAGCCGTTGACGGTCGACGACGTCAAGCCCCGGCTGCTGGGCCACTGGGGCACCACGCCCGGGCTGAACTTCTTGTACGCGCACCTCAACCGGATGATCCGCGACCGCCAGCAGTCCACGCTGTACGTGACCGGCCCGGGCCACGGCGGCCCGGGCCTCGTCGCGAACGCCTACCTGGACGGCACGTACTCGGAGGTCTACTCCGACATCACCGAGGACAGCGAGGGCCTGCGCCGGCTGTTCCGGCAATTCTCCTTCCCGGGCGGCATCCCCAGCCACGTCGCGCCCGAGACGCCCGGCTCGATCCACGAGGGCGGCGAGCTCGGCTACTCGTTGTCCCACGCGTACGGCGCCGCGTTCGACAACCCGGACCTGCTGGTCGCCGCGGTGATCGGCGACGGCGAGGCGGAGACCGGCCCGTTGGCGACGAGCTGGCACTCCAACAAGTTCGTGCACCCCCTGAACGACGGGGTGGTCCTGCCGATCCTGCACCTCAACGGGTACAAGATCGCGAACCCGACGGTGCTGGCGCGGATCCCGGACTCGGAGCTGCTGGACCTGATGCGCGGCTACGGCCACAAGCCGCACGAGTTCGTCGCGGGGTTCGACGACGAGTCCCCGCTGTCGTACCACGCCCGGTTCGCCGAGCTGCTCGACACGGTGATGGACGAGATCGCCGAGATCAAGGCCCGCGCCGCGGCGGGCGACGAGTCACGGCCCACCTGGCCGATGATCATCTTCCGCACGCCCAAGGGCTGGACCTGCCCCCCGGTCATCGACGGCAAGCAGGTCGAGGGCTCGTGGCGCGCGCACCAGGTGCCGCTGGCCAGCGCGCGCGACACCAAGGAGCACCTGGCCACACTCGAGCAGTGGATGCGCTCGTACCGGCCGCAGGAGCTGTTCGACGCGGACGGCCGGGTCGAGGCCGACATCCGCGCGCTCGCCCCCGAGGGGCCGCTGCGGATGAGCGACAACCCGCACGCCAACGGCGGCATGCTGCTGCACGACCTGCGCCTGCCCGACTTCCGCGACTTCGCGGTCGACGTGCCGGTGCCCGGCGGCTCGATCGCCGAGGCTCCGCGGGTGCTCGGGGAGTGGCTCACCGAGGTGATCCGGCGCAACCCGCACAACTTCCGGATCTTCGGGCCCGACGAGACGGCGTCGAACCGCCTGCAGGCCGTGTTCGAGGTCACCGACAAGCAGTGGGACGCCGAGTTCCTCGACCCGCAGGTGGACGAGCACCTGGCGCGGGCGGGCCGGGTGATGGAGATGCTCTCCGAGCACCAGTGCCAGGGATGGCTCGAGGGGTACCTCCTGACCGGGCGCCACGGGCTGTTCAACTGCTACGAGGCGTTCATCCACATCGTCGACTCGATGTTCAACCAGCACGCCAAGTGGTTGAAGGTCACCCGCGAGATCCCGTGGCGGCGGCCCATCGCGTCGCTCAACTACCTGCTGTCGAGCCATGTGTGGCGCCAGGACCACAACGGGTTCAGCCACCAGGACCCGGGATTCATCGACCACGTCATCAACAAGAAGGCCGAGATCGTCCGCGTCTACCTGCCGCCGGACGCGAACACCCTGCTCAGCACCTACGACCACTGCCTGCGCAGCCGGGACTACGTCAACGTGGTCGTCTCGGGCAAGCAGCCCGCCCCGAACTTCCTGACCATGGACCAGGCCGTGGCGCACTGCACCCGCGGCCTGGGCATCTGGGAGTGGGCGGGCAACGAGGCGCCCGGCGAGGACCCCGACGTGGTGCTGGGCTGCGCGGGCGACGTGCCGACCCTGGAGGTGCTGGCCGCCGCGGACATCCTGCGCCGGGAGCTGCCGCAGCTGCGGGTCCGGGTGATCAATGTGGTCGACCTGATGCGCCTTCAGGACGCGAAGGAGCACCCGCACGGCCTGTCCGACCGGGACTTCGACACGCTCTTCACCACCGACAAGCCGGTGGTGTTCGCCTATCACGGCTACCCGTGGCTCATCCACCGGCTGACGTACCGGCGCGCGGGGCACTCGAACATCCACGTGCGCGGGTACAAGGAGGAGGGCACCACCACGACGCCCTTCGACATGGTGATGCTCAACGACCTGGACCGCTTCCACCTGGTGATCGACGTGATCGACCAGGTCCCGAGCCTGCGCTCGAGGGCCGCGGGCCTGCGCCAGCGGATGATGGACGCCCGCCTCGAGGCCCGCGAGTACACCCGCGAGCACGGCGAGGACCTGCCGTCCGTCCGAGAGTGGGTCTGGCCGGACGCCGGCGAGACCGCCACCGAGGGCGCCGGGCCGATGTACGACGCGACCGCCGCGACAGGCGGTGACAACGAGTAGTCCGCACGCTCCCGCACCACCAGCTCCACCCAGTAGATCTTTCAGAGGAAGAAGCAACACCCGTGTCTCGCAACATCTACGTCACCTCGGCTGAGGGCGACACCGGCAAGTCCACCGTCGCCCTCGGCCTGGTCGACCTCCTGACCCGCTCCGTCGAGCGGGTGGGCGTGTTCCGCCCGATCGCCCGATCCACCGCCACGCCGGACTACGTGCTCGAGCTGCTGCTCGCGCACGACGGCGTCGACCTCGCCTACGCCGACTGCATCGGCGTCACCTACGACCAGGTGCACGCCGACCCGGAGGCCGCCCTCGGGGAGATCCTCCAGCGGTACCACGCGGTCGAGCGGCAGTGCGACATCGTCGTCATCGTCGGCACCGATTACACCGACGTGGCCGGCCCCACGGAGCTGTCCTACAACGCCCGCATCGCCGCGAACCTGGGCGCCCCCGTGCTGCTCGTGGTCAGCGGGAACGGGCGCACCCCGGAGGAGGTCCGCCAGGTCACCGACGTCGCCGTGGGCGAGCTCGAGGCGAACCACGCGACCGTGATGGCCGTCGTGGCGAACCGCTGCGCCCCGGCCGAGCTCGACCAGGTGCGCGAGGCCGTCAGCACCGTCGCCCCCGCGTGGGCGCTGCCCGAGGAGCCGTTCCTCACGGCCCCCACCGTGCGCCAGCTGATGGACGCAGTCGGCGGCACGCTGGCCGTGGGCGACGAGGAGTTGCTCTCCCGCGAGGTCGTCGACGTGCTCGTGGGCGCCATGTCGATCGAGCACCTGCTCGACCGGCTGCACGACGGCGTGCTCGTCATCACCCCGGGCGACCGCTCGGACATCCTGCTGGGCCTGCTGCTCGCGCACGCCGCGGAGGGCTTCCCCTCGCTGGCCGGCATCATCCTCAACGGCGGCTTCTTCCCGCCGCCCACGGTCGCGAAGCTGGTCGAGGGCCTCGGCTCCCGCCTGCCGATCATCCGCACCGACGCGGGGACGTTCCGCAGCGCCAGTGCCGCCGCCCAGACCCGCGGACGGGTCTCCGCCGACTCGCAGCGCAAGGTGGACAGCGCGCTGTCGCTGTTCGAGAGCCACGTCGACGGCGCCGCGATCGTCGCCGCGCTCGACGTGCCCCGCCGCGAGGTCGTCACCCCGCTGATGTTCGAGTACGAGCTGCTGGACCGGGCGCGCGCGAACCGCAAGCACATCGTGCTGCCGGAGGGCAACGACGACCGCATCCTGCGCGCCGCCTCGACCCTGCTGCAGCGCGGCGTCGCCGAGCTGACGCTGCTCGGCGACGAGACGTCGATCCGGGCGCGGGCCACCGAGCTGGGCCTGCAGATCGCCGACGCGCACATCGTCGACCCCCGCTCGGGCGACACGTTCGAGCGCTTCGCCGAGGAGTACACCAAGCTCCGCGCCCACAAGGGCATGACGGTCGAGCGTGCCCGGGAGATCGTCTCGTCGGTGTCGTACTTCGGCACGATGATGGTCGAGCTCGGCCTGGCCGACGGCATGGTCTCGGGCGCGCTGCACACCACCGCGCACACCATCAAGCCGTCCTTCGAGATCATCAAGACGGCCCCCGGCGTCTCGATCGTGTCGAGCGTGTTCCTGATGTGCCTCGAGGACCGCGTGCTGGTCTACGGCGACTGCGCCGTGAACCCGGACCCCACCGCCGAGCAGCTCGCGGACATCGCGATCTCCTCCGCGGCGACCGCCGCCCAGTTCGGGGTCGAGCCCCGCATCGCGATGCTGTCCTACTCGACCGGCGAGTCCGGCTCGGGCGCGGACGTCGACAAGGTCCGCGCGGCGACTGCGCTGGTCCGCGAGCGCCGCCCCGACCTGTCGGTCGAGGGCCCGATCCAGTACGACGCCGCGGTTGACGCGTCGGTGGCCAGCACGAAGATGCCCGACTCGGCCGTCGCCGGCCGGGCCACGGTCTTCGTCTTCCCCGACCTGAACACGGGCAACAACACCTACAAGGCCGTGCAGCGCTCCGCCGGCGCCGTCGCCATCGGCCCCGTGCTCCAGGGGCTGCGCAAGCCGGTCAACGACCTCTCGCGCGGCGCCCTCGTGCAGGACATCGTCAACACCGTCGCGATCACAGCGATCCAGGCGCAGGCCTTGGACAACACCTCGGAGGACAACGCGTGAACCCGCACCACGGACTCGGCGACCAGCCGGGCCAGCAGGCCGACATCGCCACCCATGGCACCGTGCTCGTCATCAACTCGGGCTCGTCGTCGGTGAAGTACCAGCTCGTCGACCCCATCGGTGGGGACGCGATCGCGTCCGGCATCGTCGAGCGGATCGGCGCGCAGGACGCACTGCTCACGCACAAGCACAACGGCGTCTCCACGAAGCTCACGGAGCCGATCACAGACCACGGGCAGGCGCTGCGCCGCGTGCTCGAGCTGTTCGCGGAGCACGGCCCGGACCTGGCCGAGGCGGATGTCGTCGCGGTGGGCCACCGGGTGGTGCAGGGCGGGGACGTGTTCGCCGGCCCCGCGCTGATCGACGACGCCGTGGTGGCGGGCATCGAGGCGCTGTCGCCGCTGGCCCCGCTCCACAACCCGGCCAACGCCCGCGGCATCGAGGTCGCCCGCGAGCTGCTCCCGGACGTGCCGCAGGTCGCGGTGTTCGACTCGTCGTTCTTCCGCACCCTGCCGGACGCCGCCGCGACGTACGCGATCCCGCAGGACGTCGCCTCGACGTACTCGATCCGCCGGTACGGCGCGCACGGCACCTCGCACCAGTACGTCTCGCGCGAGGTCGCCCGCATCGTCGACCGCCCGCTCGAGGACATCAACCAGATCGTGCTGCACCTGGGCAACGGCGCCTCCGCGTCGGCCGTCCAGGGTGGTGTCGCGGTCGAGACGTCGATGGGCCTGACGCCCCTCGAGGGCCTGGTCATGGGCACCCGCTCGGGCGACATCGACCCGAGCGTCGTCTTCCACCTGCACCGCAACGCGGGCATGTCGATCGACGAGATCGACGACCTGCTGAACCGCAGGTCGGGCGTCAAGGGCCTGTCCGGCGAGAGCGACTTCCGCACCCTGCACGAGATGATCGAGGCGGGCGACGAGGACGCGAAGCTGGCCCTGGACGTCTACATCCACCGCCTGCGCAAGTACATCGGCGCGTACACGGCCGTGCTCGGCCACGTCGACGTCCTGTCCTTCACCGCCGGCATCGGCGAGAACGACGACATCGTGCGGGCACGCGCCCTGACCGGGCTCGAGGGCCTCGGCTACACGATCGACCTGGAGCGCAACGCGGGCCGCAAGTCCGACGTCACGGTCATCTCCCCGGACGGCGCCCCGACGCTCGTCCTGGTGGTGCCCACGGCCGAGGAGCTGGCCATCGCGCGGCTGACCGTCTCGACGATCGCCGCGGCGGCCGCGACCGCCTGATCGGGACCGCCTGACGACGGCAGGCCGCCACCCTCATGGGGTGGCGGCCTGCCGTCGTTCGTGCCAGGGGCTGTCGCCAGGCCGTCAGGGCTGCCGCAGCGTCCGCATGGCGCGCAGCAGGCCGGTGTAAACCTCGGTCCACCGCTCGGCGCCCAGGTCGAACAGCCGGTGCAGGCCCACTCCTGGGCCGCCGAGCACGCTGTGCACGCCGCGCTGCAGGGCGACCGTCTGCTGCTCGGTGGTCTGCCAGATGCCCTCGGGCCCGTGCCGGTGGCCGAGGCCCGACTGTCCCCGCCCTCCCTGCGGGGCGCCGGTCGAGCCCCACCCGGCCACGTAGCCCTCGTTGACGTTGACGGTGCCCGCGCCGACGCGGGCGGCGATCTCCGCGCCACGCCGGGTGCTGCGGGTCCACACGCTGGCGTTGAGCCCGAACTCGGTGTCGTTCATCGCGGCGACGGCCTCGTCGTCGGAGGCCACCCGGTACAGGGCCACGACCGGGCCGAAGGTCTCCTCCCGGAACGCGCGCGCCTGCGGCGGCACGTCGCCGAGGATGGTGGGCTCGTAGAACAGCGGCCCGATGTCGGTGCGGTGCACCCCGCCGGCGAGCACCCGAGCGCCGTGGGTGAGCGCGTCCTCGACGTGCTCGACCACCCGGGCGAGTTGCTGGGCGGACGTCAGGGACCCCATGTCCGAGGCGTAGTCGAGACCGGGGCCGAGACGCAGCGCACGGGTACGCCGCACGAACGCCTCGGTGAACTCGTCTGCCACCGCCTCGTGCACGTACATCCGCTCGATCGACATGCAGAGCTGGCCCGTGTTGGCGAAGCACGCGCGCACGGCCCCCTCCGCCGCGACCTCGACGTCCACGTCCTCCGCGACGTACATCGGGTTCTTGCCGCCGAGTTCGAGGGTCGCGGGGATGAGCCGCTCCCCCGCGCGCGCCGCAACGACCCGCCCGGTGGCGGTCGATCCCGTGAACGTCACCTGGTCCACGTGGTCGATCACCGCGGATCCGATGCTCCCGTCCCCCACGACGACCTGCAGCACGCCGGCGGGCAGCCCGGCCGCCTCGAGCTGCTCAGCCGCCCACAGGGCCGTGAGGGCGGTCTGGGGGTCGGGTCGCAGCACCACGGCGTTGCCCGCCACGAGGGCTGGCAGCGCGTCCCCGAGAGTCAGAGTCAGGGGGTAGTTCCACGGCGCGATGATGCCCACCACGCCCACCGGGTGCCGCAGCACGTCGACCTTGGTCAGCACGGGCAGCAGTCCCCGCACCCGGCGTGGCGCCAGGTAGGCGCTGGCGCGGTGGGCGTAGTGCCGGGCGATGATCGCGATGTCGGCGACCTCTTCGTACGCGCTCTGGCGGGACTTGCCGTTCTCGAGCTGGATCAGGTCGAGGACGTCGCTCTGGTGGGCGAGCACCAGGTCGTGCACGCGGAGCAGCACCGCGGCCCGCTCGCGCAACGGGGTGCGGGCCCAGGCGCGCTGCGCGCGGCGGGCGGCGGTCGTGGCGCGGGCGACGTCCTCCGGCGTGGAGAGCGGCACAGCGGCGATCGGGGCGCCGGTGAACGGCGCGTGCGTGGTGTGCGTCGACCCGCCGGGCGAGGTCACGACGCGGTCGAGCAGCGACCGCACGTCGTCGGGCTCGAGCACGTAGGTCGCGAGCGGGTCGGTCTCGGGGTCGATGAGCCGGGCGGAGTCAGGATCGTGCGCCATGCGTCGAGGCTACGTCGGGAGCGCGGTCCGTGTGGACGTACCGCGCGCCCGCCGTCGCCCCGAGGTCAGTGCGGCTGGTACGGCGAGACGACGACCTCGACCCGCTGGAACTCCTTGAGGTCCGAGTACCCCGTCATCGCCATGGCGCGACGCAGGGCGCCCACGAGGTTCAGGGTGCCGTCGGCCGTGTGGCCGGGGCCGAACAGGATCTGCTCGAACGTGCCGGCCTGGCCCACGTGAACCCGCTCGCCGCGCGGCAGCTGCGGGTGGTGCGCCTCGGGGCCCCAGTGCCATCCCTGGCCGGGGGCCTCGGTGGCCCGGGCGAGCGCCGCGCCGAGCATCACGGCGTCCGCGCCGCAGGCGATGGCCTTGACGAGGTCGCCCGAGCGGCCCACGCCGCCGTCCGCGATGACGTGCACGTACCGGCCGCCCGACTCGTCGAGGTAGTCGCGGCGGGCCGCGGCGACGTCCGCCATCGCGGTCGCCATGGGCGCGTGGATGCCCAGCGAGACGCGCGTCGTGTGCGCCGCGCCGCCGCCGAAGCCGACCAGCACGCCGGCCGCGCCGGTGCGCATGAGGTGCAGCGCCGCCGTGTAGGTGGAGGCCCCGCCGACGATGACGGGCACGTCGAGCTCGTAGATGAAGCGCTTGAGGTTCAGCGGCTCGGCCCGGCCCGAGACGTGCTCGGCGGAGACGGTGGTGCCGCGGATGACGAACAGGTCCACGCCCGCGTCCACGACGACCTGGGAGAACTCCTGGGTCCGCTGCGGCGACAGCGCGCCGGCGACGGTGACGCCCGCGTCCCGGATCTCCTTGAGCCGGAGCCGGATCAGCTCGGGGTCGATGGGGGCCGAGTACAGCTCCTGCATCCGTGCCGTCGACCCCGCGGCGCCCAGCTCGGCGATCTCCGCGAGGAGCGGCTCGGGGTTCTCGTAGCGGGTCCACAGCCCTTCGAGGTCCAGGACCCCCAGGCCGCCCGCACGGCCCAGCGCGACCGCGGTGGACGGGCTCATCACCGAGTCCATCGGCGCGGCCAGCACCGGGATGTCGAAGTGGTACGCGTCGATCTGCCAGCCGACGGAGACCTCCTCGGGGTCACGCGTGCGGCGCGAGGGCACCACAGCCACGTCGTCGAAGGAGTATGCGCGCCGTCCGCGCTTGCCGCGTCCGATCTCGATCTCGTTGCTCACGAGACCAGGTTACCGGCGCGCCCGCGGGCTCAGGTGCGCACCGCCTCCCCGACCACCTCAACGAGCATCGTGCAGAACGCGGGCAGGTCGCCCGGCTGGCGCGAGGTGACTAGCGGCCAGCCCTGCTCCTGCCACACCGAGACCTCGGCGTCGACCCACGTCGCCCCCGCGTTGCGCAGGTCCGTGGCCAGGCTGTGGTACGAGGTCAGGGTCGCCCCGTCGGCGACCCCCGCGTCGATCAGCAGCCACGGGCCGTGGCAGATCGCCGCGATGGGCTTGCGCTGCTCGGCGAACGCGCGGACCAGGGCCTGGGCGGCGGGGAGGACGCGCAGGCGGTCGGCGTTGACCGTGCCCCCGGGGATGACGAGGGCGTCGAACTCCGCGGCCACCACGGCGTCCAGCTGGCGGTCGACGGGGTACGACGCGACCGGCTCGAGGTCGCCGGAGACCGTGCTCACCTCCCCTGGCTCGGGCGCGACGAGCTCGGCGGCGCCCCCGGCCTCGAGCACGGCGGTCCAGGGCACGGTGAGCTCGGGGTCCTCGATCCCGGTCATGCTCGTGAGGAACGCGACCTTGGCTCCCACCAGGCGTGACATGGCAGACCTCCTCGTGTCGTCGGCATCGGCCCCACCACCCTCACACCGCGCGGCGCGCGCCGCATCCGCGCCCGGGCGCCCAGGGGCGCCTGCCCCGGACTGTCGGCGGCTGGTGGCATGCTGGCCGCGCCGCACCAAGGAGGACGCACATGAGCTGGACCCAGGGACCGCTGCTGGGCTTCGACACCGAGACCACCGGCGTCGACATCGAGACCGACCGGATCGTCACCGCGGCGCTCGTCCGCCGCGACGCCGACGGCACCCAGGTGCAGACCTGGCTCATCAATCCAGGCGTCGATATCCCCGCCGCGGCCAGCGCCATCCACGGCATCACCACCGAGCAGGCACGCGAAGCCGGCGCCGATCCGGTGGTGGCCCTCGAGGAGATCGCCGACGCGATCGCCGAGGCGCTGCTGCGCGACATACCCGTGGTGGCGTACAACGCCACGTTCGACCTGTGCCTGCTCGACGCCGAGCTCGAGCGCCACGGGTTGCCGACCCTGCCGCAGCGCACGGGCCGCGAGACCATGCCGGTGATCGACCCGCTGGTGCTGGACCGCCACGAGGACCGGTACCGCAAGGGCAAGCGGAAGCTGGTGGACCTGTGCGGCCACTACGAGGTGGTCGACCCTGGCGCGCTGCACACGGCGGACGTGGACGTCGTTGCCACGCTCGACGTGCTCGAGCGGATCGTGGCCCGTTTCCCGCACCTCGCGGCCCTGGACCTCGCGGCGCTGCACGGCTACCAGGCCGACGCGCACCGGGTCTGGGCGGAGCACTTCAACAGCTGGCGGGAGAGCCGCGGGCTGCCTGGCCTGGGCGCTCACGCCGAGTGGCTCGGCGCGCGGCCCACCCCCGCCGCACCCTCTCCCTTGGAGTTGATCACATCTCAGTCATGAGTTGCGGACTGCGCTGAGGCGGCGTACACGCCCCGGTTGCCCCGACCGTCGCCGCGACGTCATCTCATCGATGAGTTACGGTTCCCTGGTGACGATGACAGACGTGACAGACACCAACGAGCACCTCACACGCGTGGGCGGCCTCGTCCGCAGCGCCCGCCAGCACCAAGGGCTGACCCAGGCGCAGCTCGCGGAACGCCTCGGCACCAGCCAGAGCGCAGTGCACCGCATCGAGCAGGGCGCCCAGAACATCAGCCTCGACATGCTGACGCGCATCGGCGCCGCGCTCGACTCCGAGCTCGTGACCATCGGCCCCCGGCACTCGCACCTGCGCGTGCACGGCGGCCAGCAGCTCTCGGGCCGCATCGACGTGAACTCGAGCAAGAACGGCGCGGTGGCGCTGCTGTGCGCCTCGCTGCTCAACCGCGGCACCACCCGCCTGCGGCACGTCGCCCGCATCGTCGAGGTCGACCGCATCGTCGAGGTGCTGCGCAGCATCGGCGTGCGCGCCACCTGGTCGCCCGACGGCCACGACCTCGAGATCCAGGTGCCCGACCGCCTGGACCTCGCGTCCATCGACGTGGACGCAGCCCGGCGCACCCGCTCGATCATCATGTTCCTGGGCCCGCTGCTCGGGCTCCAGCGCGAGTTCGCCCTCCCCTACGCGGGCGGCTGCGACCTGGGCACCCGCACCGCGGAGCCCCACCTCATCGCGCTGCGCCCGTTCGAGCTGAACGTGACCACCACCGGCGGCTTCTACCAGGCGCAGGTCGGCGAGGCGCAGGCCCGCGACCTCAGCATCGTGCTCACCGAGCGCGGCGACACCGTCACTGAGAACACAATCATGGCGGCGGCGCGACGCTCGGGCGTCACCACGATCCGCAACGCCAGCTCGAACTACATGGTGCAGGACCTGTGCTTCTACCTCGAGCTGCTCGGGGTGCGCATCGACGGCATCGGCACCACCACGCTGCGCGTGCACGGCGTGCCGGACATCGTCGCCGACGTGGAGTACACCGTCTCGGAGGACCCGGTCGAGGCCATGAGCCTGCTGACCGCCGGCATCGTCACCGGCTCGGAGATCACGGTGGGCCGGGTGCCCATCGAGTTCATGGAGATCGAGCTCGCCACGCTCGCCGAGATGAGCCTCAAGTTCACCGTGTCCGACGAGTACCTCGCCGACAACGGCCGCACCCGGCTCGCGGACGTCACGGTGCACCCCAGCGAGCTGCGCGCCCCCGCGGACAAGATCCACCCGATGCCGTTCCCAGGGCTGAACATCGACAACCTGCCGTTCTTCACGGTCATCGCAGCCTGCGCGCAGGGCCACACGCTGATCCACGACTGGGTGTACGACGGTCGAGCCATCCACCTGACCGACCTGACCCGCCTCGGGGCGGACGTGCGGCTGCTCGACCCGCACCGCCTCGACGTGCAAGGGCCCACGCGGTGGTCGGGCGCCGAGGTGAGCTGCCCGCCCGCCCTGCGGCCCGCCGTGGTGATCCTGCTAGCCATGCTCGCCGCCAAGGGGACGTCGGTGCTGCGCGACGTCGACATCATCGCGCGCGGCTACGAGCAGCTCCAGGAGCGGCTCGTGAGCCTGGGCGCGCAGATCGAGACGTTCCGGGACTGACGCCGAGGACGTCCCGGGCGCGCGGCCGTCCCGGGGCGCCGCCGCACATGACGAGGCCCACGGCGACCAGCGCCGTGGGCCTCGTCATGCGTGCTGCGGTCAGCGGCTCGAGTAGTTCGGCGCCTCGGAGATCATCTGCACGTCGTGCGGGTGCGACTCCTTGAGCCCGGCCGGGGTGATGCGCACGAACTTCCCCCGCTCCTGCAGCGCCGGGATGGTCCGGGCTCCCACGTAGAACATCGACTGGTGCAGGCCGCCCACGAGCTGGTGCGCCACCGCGGCGAGCGGGCCGCGGTACGGGACCTGGCCCTCGATGCCCTCGGTGATGATCTCGTCGTCCGAGAGGTCGCCCTGGAAGTAGCGGTCCTTGGAGTACGAGCGGCGGTCGCCGCGGGTCTGCATGGCGCCCAGCGAGGCCATGCCGCGGTAGCGCTTGTACTGCTTGCCGTTGACGAACACCAGGTCCCCCGGCGACTCGTCGCAGCCCGCGAGGAGCCCGCCCAGCATCACGCTGTCCGCGCCGGCCACGAGGGCCTTGGCGATGTCGCCCGAGTACTGCAGGCCGCCGTCGCCGATCACCGGCACGCCCGCGGGCTTCGCGGCGAGCGACGCCTCGTAGATCGCCGTGACCTGCGGCACGCCGACGCCCGCCACCACGCGGGTGGTGCAGATGGACCCAGGGCCCACCCCCACCTTGATGGCGTCCACGCCGGCGTCGACGAGCGCCTGCGCGCCCTCGCGGGTGGCGATGTTGCCGCCGATGATCTGCACGTCGCGCGTGGCGGGGTCCTTCTTGAGGCGGCGCACCATGTCGAGCATGAGCCGCGCGTGACCGTTGGCGGTGTCGACCACGAGCACGTCCACACCCGCCTCGACCAGCGCGATGACCCGCTCCCACGCGTCGCCGAAGAACCCGACGGCGGCGCCGACGACGAGCCGGCCCTCCCCGTCCTTGGTCGCCGACGGGTACTGCTCGGACTTCACGAAGTCCTTGACCGTGATGAGGCCCTGGAGGACCCCCGCGCCGTCCACCAGCGGGAGCTTCTCGACCTTGTGCTTGGCGAGCAGCCCTGCCGCGTCCTCGCGGGCGATCCCCACCGGGGCGGTGACCAGCGGCATCGACGTCATGACGTCGCGCACCAGCCGGGTCGGGAACTCCTCCGGCGGCACGAAGCGCAGGTCGCGGTTGGTGATGATCCCGAGCAGGCGCTGCTTCACGTCCACGACCGGGAGGCCGGAGACGCGGTACTTGCCGCAGAGCTCGTCGAGCTCGAGCAGCGTCGCGTCGGGGCCGATCGTGACGGGGTCCGTGATCATCCCGGACTCGGATCGCTTGACCAGGTCGACCTGGTGCGCCTGCGCCTCGATGGACAGGTTCCGGTGCAGGATCCCGATGCCGCCCTGGCGGGCCATCGCGATAGCCATGCGCGCCTCGGTGACGGTGTCCATGGCGGCCGAGACCAGCGGGAGGGCGATCGAGATCTCGCGCGTCAGCCGGGTGGTGGTGTCGACCTCGCTGGGGATGACGTCGGTCTCGCCGGGGAGCAGCAGCACGTCGTCATAGGTCAGGCCGATACGACCGAAGGGGTCGGAGGGGACGGCGGATCCGGGGGTTCCGAGGTCGGTCATCCGTCGATGATACGTCGCCACGCAGAGCCCGGTCATGCCCCTTGCCACGCGTCAAGCCGTGGGCTAGGTCAGCGGATGAGGCCTCGGCGCAGGCCGATCGCCACCGCCTGGGCGCGGTCGGCTGCCCCGAGCTTCCGGAACAGCCGGCGGGCGTGCGTCTTGACGGTGTCCTCGGAGAGGAAGAGCTCGGCGCCGATCTGCGCGTTCGACCGTCCGTTGCTCATGCCGACGAGCACCTCGACCTCGCGCTTGGTCAGGGCGACCTCCTCGAGGCCCCCACGCTGCGTCGGGGCGTCCACCACGGGCTCGACGGCGGCCTCGGCGCGCATCGACGTGGAGGCGCCGGTGGCGGCGACCGAAGGGCTGGCGAGCACGTGCGCGGCGACGGCGGACAGCTCGGCGCGACCCACGTCGGGCGCGAGGAACCCGCGCGCGCCGAGGGAGATCGCCCGGTCCAGCGCGACCTCGTCACCGGGCACCGCGAGCATCACGATGGTGGCGGACGGCGCGATCGCGCGCAGCCGTCGGATCGCCTCGACCGGGCCGGGCCCGGGCAGGTGGGCGTCCAGCAGCACGACGGTGGGCGGGATGCGCCGCGCGAGGGCGGTGAGCTCCTCGGCCGTCTCCGCCGACCGCACGGGGGCGAGCGAGGGAACTCCGAGGGCCGTCAGGACCAGGCGCTCACGCACCACGGTCGAGCCGTGACAGACCACGACTCCAGCCATCGGACCCTCCTTGCCGCCCGCGACACTCGCGCGCTGTCATCTCTTTATCGACGGGGCGTGGGGAAACGTTAGACCACTGTGCGGGTGAAAGGCCCCAGACGTCTACATGCGTGACACCCTGCCCGGCTTGTGCACTCCCTCGCGGCACGGCTCAGGAGCACACGGCCGTCACCTCGGCGAGCACGCCGGCGAACGTCCTGGCCCGGTGGACGGACCGCCCCAGAGGGAGCGCCCGCGCGGCGTCGTCGTCGGCGAGCACGACGAACTGGGGAAGCTCGGGCTGGGCGTCCGCGAGCGCGGCGATCACCGCGAGGTCGGGGGCGCCGAGCTCGCTGACCATCACGACCGCCGCGGGACGGGTCATCGCGGCGATCTCCATCACCCGGTGCTGCTCGACGGGACCGGCGACGATCCGCGCGTCCGCGCCGTGGCTGGCCAACGCCGCCGCGAGCACGTGCAGCACCAGTGGCCGCGGCTCGCCGGGCGCCGCCAGGAGCAGGACGACCTGTCTCCCCGCGACGTGCGCGTGGGCGAGGGGCGCGGTCCGGGCGCGCAACCCGGCGAGGACCGAGTCCACGACCAGGGCGTCAGCGTCCTCCCCCGGCCGCGCGAGCACGGTGCGCGCCGCGAGACCGGCCCGGACGGGCTCGACGAGGTTGGCCCACCACCGCTCGTAGTCCTTCTCGGGTGCGGCGAGCAGCCGTCGGCAGGCGCCCTCGTCGCCGCGCAGCGCGGCGTCGATGACGAGTGTCGGCGTCGCCCTCGAGCGCTCGTCCACGCCCGTCCCGGGCACCGAGGCGAGCCGTGGCCGGGGCGTCGGATCGCCCTCCTCCGCGTGGAGGTCCGTCTCGCGGGCGACCCGGGCCGCCTCGGAGGGAGCCACCCCGTCGAGGGTGAGGCCGCGCATCACGAGCAGCCGGGCGACGTCGTCGCCGGTGTACCGGCGGTGGGACCCCGCCGAGTGCTCGGACGGGCCCAGCCCGTAGCGGCGGTCCCAGGTGCGCAGCGTCGCGGGCGCCACGCCCAGCCGACGTGCCACCGCCGCCACGGTGAGGGCTGGTCCGTCGCCGGGAGACGCCGTGATCGGCGTGGGCGCCGAGGGGTCTCCGTCGGTCGCCATGAACCGATTGTGCACAAGGCGTGGCGCGGTTGTCACGCGCGCGTCCAACTCGTCACGCGAACGGTCGATGGCCCTGCCTGCGCTGAAGCGATTGCGAACAGGGACTTGAACAACTTGTGGCGCGGTTGTAGCGTCTCGATCCGTACCCAGTTGACCGACTTTGTTGAAGACCTAGTTGACCGAACGTCATGTGCGGTCGGGTCAGGCGCACCGCCGCCACTGACCCGGACACCCAGTCGAGGAGGACCAATGGCCGAGATCTCGCGTTTGCCCGGACCCGTGATGGACCTGTGGGAGTGGCAGTTCGAAGGCGCCTGCCGCGACGCGGACGAGAACCTCTTCTTCCATCCCGAGGGCGAGCGGGGTTCGGCCCGTCGGCGTCGCGCCGAGGCCGCGAAGGCCATCTGCGCGACCTGCCCGGTGATCCAGGAGTGCCGCGAGCAGTCCCTCGCCGTGCGCGAGCCCTACGGGGTGTGGGGCGGGCTCTCCGAGGACGAGCGCGCGGCGATCCTCGCCCGGCCGTCCCGCAAGGCGATCTGACCCGACCACCGCGCCCAGGCGCCCCGCGTCGGCCTCCCGCCACACCCGGGCGCCGGCGCCACCTCCTCCGCACATGAGGAAGCCCCTCCCGGCTTGGCCGGGAGGGGCTTCCTCATGTGCGGAGGTCAGCAGGGCTGACCGCAGCTCACTTCTCGACGATGGCGAGGATGTCGCGCGCGGAGAGGATGAGGTACTCCTCGCCCGCGTACTTGACCTCGGTGCCGCCGTACTTGGAGTAGATGACCTTGTCGCCCACGGCGACGTCGAGCGGCACTCGGTTGCCGTTGTCGTCGATGCGGCCGGGGCCGACAGCGAGGACCTCGCCCTCCTGCGGCTTTTCCTTGGCGCTGTCCGGAATGACCAGACCCGAGGCGGTCGTCTGCTCTGCTTCGAGCGTCTTGACGACGATCCTGTCCTCGAGCGGCTTGATGGAGACCGACACTGCGGACCTCCCCTTCACTTGTGAGTTCTTCACTGATGTCGGACGCCGCTGCGCAGACCCACCGCCGTCGCGGGTGTCGGAGAGTCAGCCTCTGCGGTAGGCGACGCCCTGGGGACGTCGCCACCAGTAACTCTAGGAACCGGTTAGCACTCGGTCAAGGCGAGTGCCAGTCTCAGGTCCCCAGGAGGCTCGTCTCCGGATCGCCGGCGACCGCCACGGGGCGCCGTGAAAGGATCGAGCACATGGACGCCGCCGGTCTCACCAAACTCCTCAGCCCGACCGGCTGGGCGCTGCTCAGCGCCCTCCCCCCGTACGACGAGCGCCGCACGATGGCGCTCTCCGAGCGGCTTCGCCGCGAAGGGCTCGATCCAGAGCTCGTGGCCGCCGCCCTGACGCAGTCCCGCCTGCGCGCCAAGGCCCACGCCAAGTTCGGAGACTTCGCCGAGGGCATGCTCTTCACCGCCGCCGGCCTCGAGCAGGCGACCCGCCTGACCGTCGCCGCCCACCACGCGCGCCGCTACACCGCCGCCGGGATCACCAAGGTGGCCGACCTGACCTGCGGCGTCGGCGCCGACTCGATGGCCTTCGCCGGGGTGGGGCTCCAGGTGCTCGCGGTGGACCTGGACGAGGTCAGCGCCTCCGTCGCCACCGTGAACCTGCGGCACTTCCCCGAGGCCGAGGTCCGTCACGGAGACGGCCTCGCGGTCGACCTGGAGGCCGCGGGGGTCGACGGCGTCTACGCCGACCCGGCCCGGCGCACCTCCTCCGGCAGCCGGGTCTTCGACCCCGCGGCGTACGCGCCACCGCTGGACGCCGTCCTCGCGCTGCGCTCGCGCGTCCCCGCCCTCGGCCTCAAGCTCGGGCCCGGCGTCCCGCACTCCGCGCTCCCCGACGACGCCGAGGCCCAGTGGGTCTCAGTCGACGGCGACGTGGTCGAGCTGGGGCTGTGGTTCGGCCCGCTGGCCCCCGATGGGCCGGGCCGCAGCGCGCTCGTCCTGCGGCCCGACGGGGCCCACGTGCTGCGGAGCGGCGTCGAGGGCCCTCCCGCCCCGCCCGTCGGACCCGTGGGCGCCTACCTCTACGAGCCCGACGGCGCCGTCATCCGGGCGGGGCTGGTGGCCGAAGTGGCGGTCGCCGTGCAAGGACGGCTCGTGGACCGCACCATCGCCTACGTGACCTCCGACGTGCTGCGCCCCACCCCGGCCGCGACGGCCTACCGCGTGCTGGACACGCTGCCCTTCGGCCTCAAGCGCCTGCGCACGTACCTGCGGGAGCGCGACGTCGGGCGCCTGACCATCAAGAAGCGCGGCACCGCGGTGGTCCCCGAGCAGCTGCGCGCGCAGCTGTCCCTGCGCGGCGCCGCCGAGTCCACGATCATCCTCACCCGGGTGGACGGCCGCCAGCAGGTGCTGGTCGTGGAGCCGCTGTGAGGGCGCGGGTCGAGCTGCCGTTCGCCCGGTCGGCGCGGTCCAGCCTGGGCGTGGAGTGGGAGCTCGCGCTCGTCGACTCGGACTCGGGCGACCTGCGCCAGGTCGCGCAGACCGTCCTCGACGCCGTCCGCCCCGACCACGGGGGCGACCACCCGTCGATCCGCCAGGAGCTGCTGCTGAACACCGTCGAGGTGGTGTCGGGGGTGAGCACCGCCGTCGGGCAGGCCGCCGCCGACCTCGAGCGGGCCATCGCGGAGGTGCGGACCGTGACGGACCCGCTGCGCGTCGAGCTGATGGGCGGCGG
Organism: Cellulomonas chengniuliangii; assembly: GCF_024508335.1. NCBI lineage: Bacteria > Bacillati > Actinomycetota > Actinomycetes > Micrococcales > Cellulomonadaceae > Cellulomonas > Cellulomonas chengniuliangii. The sequence continues at coordinate 2,896,983 of NZ_CP101988.1, forward strand.
CACGCACCCCTTCGCGCACTGGGCCCAGCAGAAGGTCACCGACAAGCAGCGCTACGCCACGCTCATCGACCGGACCCAGTGGTGGGGCCGGCAGATGGTCATCTACGGGCTGCACGTGCACGTGGGCATCGAGGACCGCGCCAAGGTGCTGCCCATCGCCCGGGCCATGCTCACCTACTTCGCGCACCTGCAGTCGCTGTCGGCGGCGTCACCGTTCTGGGGCGGCAGCGACACCGGCTACGCCTCGAACCGCGCCCTGATGTTCCAGCAGCTGCCCACGGCCGGGCTGCCGTTCCCGTTCGAGCGCTGGGAGGAGCTCGAGGGGTACGTCGGCGACATGCTGCACACCGGGGTCATCGACCAGTTCGACGAGGTGCGGTGGGACGTGCGGCCGTCGCCCCGCTTCGGCACCCTCGAGACCCGGATCTGCGACAGCCCGTCCAACCTGCTCGAGGTCTCCGCCCTCTCCGCGCTCACCCACTGCCTGGTCGAGCACTTCTCGACCCTGCTGGACGAGGGCCGCGAGCTGCCTGCCATCCCGACGTGGTTCGCGCAGGAGAACAAGTGGCGCTCGGCCCGGTACGGCATGGACGCGATCATCATCGTCAACGCGGCCGGCGACGAGGAGCTCGTCACCGACGCGGTCCGGCGCCTGCTGGTCGAGCTCGCCCCGGTGGCCGAGCGGCTGGGCTGCGCGGCGGAGCTCGACGCCGTCAACGTGATCCTGCGCCGGGGCGCCTCGTACCAGCGCCAGCGCGCCGCGGCCCGGCAGCACGGCGGACAGCTCGACGCCGTGGTCACGAGCCTGGTCGCGGAGATGCGGGCCGGCCGGCCGCTCTGACGGGGGCGAGCCGCCGCCTGGCGGCCCGGCGATCGCGGATGGCGCCCCGATCAGCGAATCTGCCCCGTCTCTGTGTGCGAAACGCACTGCTGAGAGCCCTGCCGAGTCGCTACGATTCCCCTAGCCGCAGGCAGTCGATGCCGACACCCGCTCAGGCAGTGGCCCCGAACCGGGGACCCGCACCGCGTTGAGCGACCCGTTCAACGCAGGAGCCACGCATGCACCGTCCGACCGACCGCCGCGACCGTCCCGCCGGACGCGACCGCCGCAGCCGCGCCGCGCTGGTGGGCACCTGGGCGCTCGTCGGGTTCGGCTGGATCGCGGTTGCCGGCGCCGCGGCGACACGGCTGAGCAACGGCGACGGCGAGGACTTCGCCCTCCCCGAGTGGGTCGACCAGTCGCTCCCGCAGTCCCTGACCGGGCAGATCCTCGGCGCCACCCTCGCCGTGATGCGGTTCACCGTCCGCCTGCTCGCCTGAGGCGCCACACCGCCGGCAGGGCTACAGGAGCACCTGCGTGAGCGGCATCGAGGAGTCGACCGGCAGGTCGAGGGACGACGGCGGCAGGCCACGACGGACCACCGCGGCGCCGAGCGCGGCGATCATCGCGCCGTTGTCCGTGCAGTAGCGGATCGGCGGGATCCGCAGGTCGATGCCCGCGGCGGCGCAACGCTCGGCCGCCATCTCGCGCAGCTGCGAGTTCGCGGAGAACCCACCCCCGATGACCAGCGTCGACACGTCGTGCCGCTGGCAGGCGGCGATCGTCTTGGCGGTGAGGACGTCGGCGACGGCCGCGGCGAACGAGGCCGCCACGTCGGTCAGCGGGATCTCCTGGCCGGAGTCCTGGCGTGCCTCGACCCACCGCGCGACGGCCGTCTTGAGGCCGGAGAAGGAGAAGTCGTAGGCGTGCGCCGCCTGGTCCTTGGCCGCCGTGAGGCCGCGCGGGAACCGGATCGCCTCGGGGTCGCCCTCGCGTGCGAGGCGGTCGATGTGCGGGCCGCCGGGGTACGGCAGCCCGAGCAGGCGCCCGACCTTGTCGAACGCCTCCCCCGCGGCGTCGTCGAGCGTGGAGCCCAGCTCGGTGATCCCGGTGACGATGTCGTCGACCAGCAGCAGGCTGGAGTGGCCGCCTGAGACGACGAGCGCCATGACCCGCTCGGGGAACGGCCCGTCGACGAGCTCGTCCACCGCGGCGTGGCCGATCACGTGGTTGACGCCGTAGAGCGGCTTGCCGAGCCCGACGGCAAGGGCCTTCGCGGCGGAGGCGCCCACGGTGAGCGGGCCGACCAGGCCAGGGCCCGCGGTCACGGCGATCGCGTCGATCTCGCCGAGCTCGACCTGGGCGCCCTCCAGGGCGCGGCGGAGTGTGGGCCCCATCGCCTCGAGGTGGGCCCGCGAGGCGATCTCGGGGATGATGCCGCCGAACCGGGCGTGCTCGTCCATCGAGCTCGCCACCGAGTCGATCAGCAGCTCGTGGCCGCGGACGAGGGCGACGCCGGTCTCGTCGCAGGAGGTCTCGATCCCAAGGACGAGGGGCTCACTCATGGGGTTCAGGATAGGCGCGCTCGACGGGTCGCCCGCGCACCGTCTCTGTGGGAGGGGCCCTCGGACCCCCGCTGATCAGTGCCGACACCGGAGCGGCCGCCCGGTGTGGCGGGCGTCATACCGCAGATCGGGAAGCCGCACGCCCGCGGGCCCGTTCACGGGTGGTGACCATCGACGATCTCACCGCCCCCCGCACCGACCACCTCGCCCTGCCCGAGGACCTCGCGGACCTGCTGTTCCGCGAGGCGCGCACGGTCAGCCAGTTCACCGACGAGGACGTCACGGACGAGCAGCTCGCCGCCGTCTACGACCTGGTCAAGTGGGGCCCCACGGCCATCAACACCGTGCCGCTGCGGCTGCTGGTGGTCCGGGGTCGCGACGCGCGTGAGCGCCTCGCCGCCCACATGTCCGAGGGGAACCGCCAGCGGGTCCTCGAGGCGCCCGTCTCCATCGTCCTCGCCGCCGACCCGGGCTTCCACCGGCACCTGCCCGTGCTCGCCCCGCACATGGCCGGCATGGCCGAGTCCCTCGAGCCCGCCGCCGAGCAGCGGGCGCAGATGGCTCGCACGAACGCCCTGCTGCAGGTCGGGTACCTGATCGTCGGGCTCCGTGCCGCCGGGCTCGCCGCGGGGCCGATGGGCGGCATGGACGCCGCCGCGATCGACGCCGAGTTCTTCGCCGACAACGGCTGGCAGTCCCTGCTGGTGGTCAACGTGGGCTACGCCGAGGGCGCGGGCACGTCCTACCCCCGGGCCCCGCGCCTGTCCTACTCCCAGGCCAGCCTGACCGTCTGAACGCGGCCCGCGGCGCCTAGCTCGGGCTGCCCGTCGCCCTCACGCCGACGCCCGGCCCGGTCTCGACTGGGCGGTCGGCGTCGTTCGACCACTGCGACCAGGACCCGGGGTACAACGCCGCGTCGATGCCGGCGACCGCGAGCGCGGCGACCTGGTGGGCGGCGGTGACCCCGGAGCCGCAGTAGACCCCCACGGACGCCCCGCCCACCGCCCCGAGCGCCGCGAAACGCGCGGCCAGGTCGGCTGTCGGCAGGAACCGGCCCACCTCGTCAAGGTTCTCCGACGTCGGCGCCGACACTGCCCCCGGGATGTGCCCCGCGCGCGGATCGACCGGCTCGACCTCGCCGCGGAAGCGCTCGGCCGCGCGGGCGTCGAGCAGCACGCCCGTCTCCGCGAGCGCACGGGCCTCGTCCGGCCCGATCGTCGCCAGCGCGCCGGTCTCGAGCACCACGTCGCCAGGTCGGGCAGTCACCTCGCCGACGTCCAGCCGCCCCCCGGCCGCGAGCCAGGCGGGCAGGCCGCCATCCAGCAGCCGCACGTCGGCGACGCCGGCCCACCGGAGCAGCCACCAGGCACGGGCCGCGGACATCCCGCCGACCGTGTCATAGACCACGACGGGCACCCCGCCGCGCACCCCCCACCGGCGTGCGGCGGCCTGCAGGTCCTCCGGCTCCGGCAGCGGGTGGCGCCCGTGCTGCGGGCTCGGGAACGCGGCCAGATCGGCCTCGAGGTCCACGTAGACGGCTCCGGGCACGTGCCCGGCGAGGTACTGCTCATGGCCGTCCGATCGGCCGAGCTCCCAGCGCACGTCGAGCACCACGGGGGTGATCGGCCCGGAGCCGGAGGCACGCCCCAGCAGGTCGAGCAGCTCGTGGGCCGTGACGAGCACATCGGCCCGACCCGAGTCCACCGGTCCACCGTCGATCGTCTCGGAATCCATCGTCACTCCTCACGCTCATGCCGGCGTCATCGCAGCGGCAGGCTCATCGTCCACGCGTCCACGTTCTCGGGCTGGTAGTACCCCCGACGGCGCCCCATGCGGCGGAAGCCGGCCCGCTCGTACAACCGCAGCGCGGGCTCGTTGTCGACCCGCACCTCCAGCAGGACGTTCCCGGCGCCCAGGCCTCGGGCGTGCGCGACCAGCGCGTCCAGCATCACCGTACCCACGCCGGCCCCCTGGCGGGCGCTGTCGGTGCCGATGGTCATCACCTGGGCGTCGAAACCATCGAACCAGAGGCCTGCGTACCCGACCAGCGCGCCGGTGGCCACGTCCTCGGCGCCGATGTACCAGCGGCCCGGCCCGCTCAGCTCCTCGGCCAGGGAGGCGCTCGACCAGGCCCCCGGCCCGAACAGCTCCTGCTCCATCCGCTCGAGCACGGGCAGGTCCTCCTCGCCCAGAGGGCGGACGAGGACCCCCGGTGCGGTCGTCACGCCGAGGCGCGCTTGCGCTCGGCCGGCGGGACGACGTCCGGCCGGCGCAGGTACAGCGGCTCGGTGGGAAGCGTCCCGGCGCCCGCGGCCAGCCGTGCGAGCGCGAGCCGGGCCAGGTCCGCCGGGTCGGGGTTCGCGGGGGCGCCCGCGGCGGCGGACAGGTGCTCGCCGTACAGCGAGGCGCCCGCTCCGACAGCGAGGGCCCCCTGCCCGATCGACTCCGCGACCGCCTGCGGGGTGTCGACCACGGGGCCGTCCACCAACTCGACCAGCGGGCCATGGGCGGCGTGGGCGGGCGCGGCGGCCACGCGGTACCGGGCCGCGTAGACCTCGCGGCGGCGCGCGTCGGTGACCGCCAGCAGCTCGGCGCCGGGCTCCAGGGCGAGCTCTCGCGCGGCGCCGACCGCGAGCGCGTCGAGGCTGCTGACCCCGTGCACCGGGATGCTGAGCGCGAACGCGAGAGTCCGGGCGGTGACCAGACCGACCCGCAGGCCCGTGAACGGCGCGGGGCCGGTCCCCACCACGACGGCGGTGAGGTCGCCACGGTCCACTCCGGCCTCGGCCAGCACGTCGACGATCATCGGGGCCAGGAGCTCGGCATGGCGCCTTTGCTCAGGCGTCGAGCGGGACGCGAGAGCGCGTCCCGACTCGTCGATCAGGGAGACGGCGACGGCGGCAGAGGTGTCGAGGGCGATGACAGGCACGAGAACAGCGTGCCACTTCTCGGCGCCTGAGCGGGAACCGTCGAGGTCAGCCGGGCAGCGGGACGCCCGCCCACCGCTCCCCGACCGCGGTGACGGTCACCAACCGGACCCCGGTGGCGGCGTCCTCCAGGTCGAGCGTCAGCTCCCCTCCGCGCGGCCGGCGGAGCGCGACCTCCAGGCGGTCGGCGGCAAGGCCCTCGACCAGGCCCTCGCCCCACTCCACGACGGTGACCGACTCGTCGAGGCTCGCGTCGAGGTCGAGCGCGTCGACCTCCTCGAGCGAGCCGAGCCGGTACGCGTCCACGTGGACCAGCGACGGGCGCTCGCCGGCCTCGGCGCGCGCGGGCCGCGTGCCCTCCGCGTCGGGCAGCGGCGGGTGCACCCGGGCGATCACGAAGGTCGGGGAGGCGACCTGGCCGCGCACGCCCAGCCCGACCCCGATGCCCTGGGTCAGGGTCGTCTTCCCCGCGCCGAGGTCGCCGGTGAGGACCACGAGGTCGCCCGCCCGCAGGACACGTGCCAGCTCGCGGCCGAACGCCCGCGTCGCCTCCGCGTCGGCCAGCTCGAGCTGGACCTGCTGCACCACCGTCATCGTGCGGCTCCTTCCACCTGCGGCGCGGCCACAGGCTCTGCGTGCTCCGGGTCGACGTGGACGCGCGGCACGCGCCCACCGACCCGGGTCACGATCTCGTAGCTGATCGTCCCCGCGACGTCAGCCCAGTCCTGTGCTGTCGGCCCGCCCGAGGCGCCCGTGCCGAAGAGCTCGACGCGGTCGCCCTCCCGCTCGCGCGCGCCCGGCCCCAGGTCGACGACCACCTGGTCCATGCAGACCCTGCCCGCGACGGACAGCCGCCGGCCGCCCACGAGGAGCGGCCCGCCCGGCCGCTGCGCCGAGCCGGAGGCGTGCCGGGGCACGCCGTCCGCGTACCCCACCGGCACCACGCCCAGCATCGTCTCCCCCGGCGTCACGTAGGCGTGCGCGTAGGAGACGCCCTGGCCCGCGGGCACGGGCTTGACCGTGACCAGCTGTGCCTCGAAGGTCATCGCCGGCGTCAATCCGAAGTCCGCGGGGCCGCCGAGCTGCGGCACCGGGGACAGGCCGTAGACGGCGATGCCCGGGCGCACGAGGTCGTAGTGCAGGGCCGGCGCGGTCAGCGTGGCCGCCGAGTTCGCCAGGTGGCGCACCTCGAGGCGGGCGCCGCGGCCCTCGACCAGGGCGAGCGCCTCCGCGAAGACCTCTGCCTGCGCGTGCACCGTCGGGTGGTCCGGCTCGTCCGCGAAGGCGAGGTGGGACCACAGGCCGACGACCTGCACGGCGCCCTCGGCCTGGGCCCGCAGCGCGGCGTCCAGCACCGCGGGCAGCTGGTCGGGGGTCAACCCGTTGCGGCCCAGCCCGGTGTCGACCTTGAGGTGCACGCGCGCCGTCCGCCCCACGGCCCGGGCCGAGGCCACCACCTCGTCGAGCGCCCACGGCGCGGCGACCGAGAGGTCGACGTCGGCCGCCACCGCCTGGTCGAGCGGCGCGCCCGGCGCGTACAGCCAGGTGAGCACCCGCGCGGTGATCCCCGCGGCGCGCAGCTCGAGCGCCTCGCCGAGCTGGGCCACGCCGAGCCAGGTCGCGCCCGCCTCCAACGCCGCGCGGGACACCGGCAGGAGGCCGTGGCCGTAGGCGTCGGCCTTGACGACTGCCATCACCTGCGCGGTCGGGGCGTGGGCGGCCAGCGAGCGCACGTTGGCGCGGATGGCGGAGAGGTCGACGACGGCACGAGCGGGGAATGAGCTCACCCGCCCAGTCTCCCACCGCCCTGTGGGTGCACCGCGCCGTGAGGGCTCATGGCTCTGAAGGGCGGGTCGGCGGGCAGTGGGGAGGCTCCTGTCAGGCGCGCAGCAGCTCGGCCACGGTCCCGGGGATCGCGTCCGCCACGGCGGTGGCCCACACCGGCCCGCCCGGGTTGGCGCGGTGCGCCGCCCGCCCGTGCACGAGCGCGGCAGCGGCGGCCAGGGCCGCGACCAGCGACGGGTCGGCGACCACGTCCTCGGCGCGCCCCGCGAGCAGGGCGCCCAGCAGGCCGGCGAGCACGTCTCCGGCCCCGGCGGTGGCCAGCCACGCCGGGCCGTCAGCCTGCGCGTAGACGGAGCCCCCGGCGCCCACCACCACGGTGGTCGATCCCTTGAGCAGCACCGTGGCGGCGGTGAGCTCGTGTGCTCGCCGGGCCCAGCGGAGCGGCTCCGCCTCGACCTGCGCCCGGTCCACGTCCTCACCCTGGGCGCTCAGCAGCGCGGCCAGCTCGCCCGCGTGGGGCGTCAGCACCACCCACGGGGCCAGCCGCACCGGGATCAGGCTGAGCGCGCCCGCGTCCACCACGGCCGGCTGCTCCTGCGCGAGGACCGCCGCCAGGGCGGCGTGCACCCGCTCGGCCTGGGCCCCGTCATCCGGGTCGACGCCCGGGCCGAGCGTCCAGGCCTGCACGCGCCCGTCGCCCGCGACGACCTCGGGGCAGGAGGACAGCACCGTGGCGCTCACCCCCGGCGACCCCTGGTACCGCACCATGCCGACGCCCGATCGGATCGCGGCGCGCACAGTGAGCACCGCGGCGCCCGGGTAGGCGGGTGTCCCTGCCACGACTCCCAGCACCCCCCGGGAGTACTTGTGCGCGTCGGTCGGGGGGACCGGCCACAACGCGGCGACGTCCCCCGACTCGAGCCGGGCGGCGGCCGGGCGCACCCCCGTCAGGTCGAGCCCGATGTCGACGACCTCCAGCCGGCCGGTGTCACGGCTCGCCGGCGGCAGCAGCAATCCCGCCTTCGCCGCCCCGAAGGTCACCGTCAGGTCCGCGGGCAGCACAGGGCCGCGCGCGGCGACGCTCTCGGGCCGGTCCGCGCGGGGGATCGCGCCGGTGTCCACGTCGATCCCGCTCGGGGTGTCGACCGCCACGACGACCGGCGAGACGACCTGCCCTCCGGCCCTCTCGTCCGCGAGCAGCTCCGCGAGCAGGGTCAGCACCTCGCCGGCGGGCCCGCGCACCGCCCCGGTGGCGCCGATGCCGAGCACGCCGTCGAGGATGACGTCCGCGGAGTACGCCGCGGCGACGGCCTCTCCCGCCCACACCCCGGCTCCGTCGCGCGCCTCGCCCTCAGGCTCCTGGTCCGCCAACGGCAGCACGTGCCCACGGGCGGCGCGCAACGCCGCCAGGCCGCCCGGGTGCGCGCGCGGAGACGTCAGCACGGCAGTGACCGCCACCCCCCGGAGGGCCAGCAGGGCGCCGGCGTGCAGCGCGTCCCCGCCGTTCGAGCCGGAGCCCGCGATCACCGCCACCGACGCCCCCCGCACCTGCCCCCGCTGCTCGCGCAGCAGCACGGCCACCCGGGTGGCGAGCGCATGGGCGGCGCGGTCCATGAGTGGGAGGCCGGCGCCCAGCAGCGGCTCCTCGGCGGCGCGGACGTCTGCGGCGGTGTAGGCGAGGATCACGACACCCATCATGTCGGGCGTGGGCGCCCCGGTCGCGCCAGGTTCACCCGATAGGTTCAGCCCATGCGATTCGGACTCTTCATTCCGCAGGGCTGGCGCCAGGACCTGACCGGCATCGACCCCCGCGAGCACTGGGCCGTGATGAACGGCCTCGCCCAGCACGCCGACCAGGGCAGCACCTGGGAGTCGGTGTGGGTCTACGACCACTTCCACGCGGTGCCCGAGCCCAACGGCGAGGCCACCCACGAGGCCTGGAGCCTCATCTCCGCGTTCGCCGCGAGCACCCAGCGCGTGCGCCTCGGCCAGATGTGCACCTGCATGGCGTACCGGAACCCCGCGTATCTCGCCAAGGTCGCCGCGACGGCCGACATCATCTCCGGCGGCCGGGTCGAGATGGGCATCGGCGCCGGCTGGTACGAGCACGAGTGGCGCGCCTACGGCTACGGGTTCCCCCGCGCCGGCGAGCGGATCGCGGCCCTCGAGGAGGGCGTGCAGATCTTCGAGCAGCTGTGGTCCAAGGGGGTGGCCACGCTCGACGGCGTGCACTACCAGGTCGACGGCGCCCAGCTGTCGCCGCTGCCGCTGCAGGTCGGCGGCCCCCCGCTGTGGATCGCGGGCGGCGGGGAGAAGAAGACCCTGCGGATCGCCGCGCAGCACGCGGCCTACACGAACTTCGACGGCAGCCCCGAGGGCTTCGCGCACAAGTCGGCCGTGCTGGCCGAGCACTGCGCGACGCTGGGCCGGGACTTCTCGGAGATCACCCGCTCGGCGAACTACAACGTGGTGATCGGCTCGACCCAGGCTGAGGTGGACGACCGCCTCGCGTGGGTCCACGACCACTACCGCCGCACGGTCCCCGCCAAGGCGGACGAGGTCCTCGAGGAGTTCCGCTCAGGCCCGCTGGTCGGCACGCCGGAGCAGATCGTCGACAAGCTCAAGGAGCTCGAGGTCCTCGGCATGACGTACCCGATCACGTACTTCGCCGAGGCGGCCTACGACCGGTCCGGCATCGAGCTGTTCGAGCGCGAGGTCGTGCCGGCGCTGCGCTGACCGCTCGCCGCACGACTCAGCCGGGGTCCGCCTCCGCGACCACCATCGCGGAGGCGATCCCGGCGTCATGCGAGATCGACAGGTGGAACCGGGCCACGCCGAGCGCCTCCGCGCGCGCCAGGACCGTCCCACGCACCTCCACCTCGGGCGGCCCGCCCACCACGCGGCGCACCGTGGCGTCCTGCCACCGCATCCCGCCAGGCGCGCCGAGAGCCTTCGCGATGGCCTCCTTCGCGGCGAACCGCGCGGCCAGCGAGCTCGCCGGCAGGTCCCGCTCCTCCGCGGTGAACAGCCGCGCGCGCAGCCCGGGGGCGCGCTCGAGCGTCGCCATGAACCGTGCCACGTCGACGACGTCGATGCCGACGCCGACGATCATGCGGGGCTCATCCGGCGGCGCTCACTCGACCGTCACGGACTTGGCGAGGTTCCGCGGCTGGTCGACGTCGAGCCCGCGGGCCGTGGCGAGCTCGCACGCGAAGACCTGCAGCGGCACCACGGCCAGCAGCGGGGCGAGCAGCGTCGGGGACTGCGGCACGAAGAACACCTCGTCGGCGAACGGCAGCACCGCGTCGTCGCCGTCCTCGGCGATGACCAGGGTGCGGGCGCCGCGGGCGCGGATCTCCTGGATGTTCGAGACGACCTTGGAGTGCAGCGAGTCGCGGCCGCGCGGCGAGGGGACCACGACGAACACCGGCTGGCCCTCCTCGACCAGCGCGATGGGCCCGTGCTTGAGCTCGCCCGCGGCGAAGCCCTCGGCGTGGATGTAGGCGAGCTCCTTGAGCTTGAGCGCGCCCTCCATCGCCACCGGGAACCCGACGTGCCGGCCCAGGAACAGCACCGAGGACGCGTCGGCCATCGAGCGCGCGGTCTCCCGCACGCGGTCGGCGCGGTCGAGCACCTGCTGGATCTTGTCCGGCATCTGGCGCAGGTCGTCGAGGATCTCGGCGATCTCGTCGGCGAACTTGTTGCCGCGCAGCTGCGCCAGGTAAAGGCCCAGCAGGTAGGCCGCGGTGATCTGCGACAAGAACGCCTTGGTCGACGCGACGGCGATCTCGGGCCCGGCGTGCGTGTAGAGCACCGCGTCGGACTCCCGCGGGATCGTGGAGCCGTGCGTGTTGACGATGGCGAGCACCTTCGCACCCTGCTCGCGCGCGTGCCGCACGGCCATCAGGGTGTCCATCGTCTCGCCCGACTGGGAGATCGCCACGACCAGCGTCTTGGCGTTGACGACCGGGTCGCGGTAGCGGAACTCGTGCGCGAGCTCGACCTCGACGGGGATGCGGCACCAGTGCTCGATCGCGTACTTGGCGACGTGGCCGGCGTACGCGGCCGTCCCGCAGGCGATCACCACGATCTTGTCGACCGAGCGCAGCACCGACTCGTCGATGCGCAGGTCGTCCAGCACCAGGCGCCCGCTGATGTCGGTGCGGCCCAGCAGGGTGTCCGCGACAGCCTGCGGCTGGTCGTGGATCTCCTTGTCCATGAACGAGCGGAAGCCGTTCTTCTCCGCCGCCGCGGCGTCCCAGTCGACGGTGAAGCGCCGCGCCTCGACGGCGTTCCCGGCGAAGTCGGTGACCTCGACCGTGGTGGGCGTGATGGTCACGACCTGGTCCTGGCCCAGCTCGAGGGCCTCCTTGGTGTGCGCGATGAACGCGGCCACGTCGGAGCCGAGGAAGTTCTCGCCCTCGCCGATCCCCACCACGAGCGGCGAGTCGTGCCGGGCGCCGACCACCGTGTCGGGCGCCGAGGCGTGCACCGCGAGCAGCGTGAAGGTGCCGTGCAGGCGGCCCACCACCGACAGCATCGCCGCTGTCAGGTCGCCCAGCTCCAGGTGGGCCCGGTGCAGCAGGTGCGCCACGACCTCGGTGTCGGTCTCCGACTGGAACGCCGCGCCGTCGGCAGCGAGGGCCGCCTTGAGCTGCGCGAAGTTCTCGATGATGCCGTTGTGGATGACGGCGAGGTCCCCCACCACGTGCGGGTGCGCGTTGGCGTCCGTGGGGCCGCCGTGCGTGGCCCAGCGCGTGTGGCCGATCGCCGCGGTGCCGGCCGGCAGCGGCGACGCGTCGAGCACCTCGACGAGGTTCGCGAGCTTGCCGGACTTCTTGGCGACAGCGACCGTCGAATCGGCGGTGCCGGTGATCGCGATGCCCGCGGAGTCGTAGCCCCGGTACTCCAGCCGTCGCAAACCTTCGAGGACGACCTCGAGGGGACGCCCGTTGGGCTCCTGGCTGCCGACGTATCCGACGATTCCGCACATGCGCGCCAGTCTACGGTGGCGATCACCGGCGCCGGGCCTGATACCGGGGGGGCGTGACGACCGCCACGCACTGCGGCGCACACCGCCGGGCGACGGCGCTGCGTGGGAGTCCCAGCGCCGCCGGTCGACCATCGTGCACAATCGGTGAGTGCCACCGAGCGTCGAGCCTGTGCCGTCCACCCCCTACGTCGATCTCGACCGCAAGGCCTGGGCCGCGCTGTCGGAGTCCACACCGCTGCCGCTGACCGACACCGATGTCGAGCGGCTCGCGGGACTAGGCGACCCGATCGACTTGGCCGAGGTCGACGCGGTCTACCGTCCCGTCTCGCGACTGCTCGACCTCTATGTGGGCGCCACGCGCGGGTTGCACGAGGCGTCGAGCACGTTCCTGCGGGAGGACACCGGCAGCACCCCGTTCCTCATCGGCGTGGCCGGCTCGGTGGCGGTGGGCAAGTCGACCACCGCTCGCCTGCTGCGCGAGCTCATGGCGCGGTGGCCGGCGACCCCGCGCGTCGAGCTGATCACCACCGACGGGTTCCTGTACCCGAACGCCGAGCTCGAGCGCCGCGGCCTGATGGACCGCAAGGGCTTCCCCGAGTCCTACGACCGGCGGGCTCTGGTCCGGTTCGTCTCGAAGGTCAAGGCGGGCCGTCCCGAGGTGCGCGCCCCGGTGTACGACCACCTCTCCTACGACATCGTCCCTGGCGCGGAGACGGTGGTGCGCCGGCCCGACGTCCTCATCGTCGAGGGCCTGAACGTGCTGCAGCCAGCCCGGCCGACGTCCGAGGGCACATCGAACCTCGCGGTGAGCGACTTCTTCGACTTCTCGATCTACGTCGACGCCCGCACCGACGACGTCCGCCAGTGGTACGTCGACCGATTCCTGTCGCTGCGAGCCACCGCCTTCTCGCGTCCCGAGTCCTACTTCCGCCGCTACGCCTCGCTCAGCGACGAGGAGGCCGTGGCCACCGCAGAGCGCCTGTGGGACACGATCAACGCCCCGAACCTGGTGCAGAACATCTTGCCGACCCGCAGCAGGGCCACCCTGGTGCTGCGCAAGGGACGCGACCACGCCGTCGAGCGTGTGCGGCTGCGCAAGCTCTGACGCGGCCCGCCTCGGCGCCCGTCAGGGCGACTGGTCCGCGTGGCCGACCTGGTCGGTGGCGAGCCGCGCGCGGGACAGCCGCACCGGGTAGTGGGTGGCCTCCACCTCGTCGAGCCTGTCGATCACCGCGGCCACCTCGGGCCGCCCTCTGCCGCAGCCGTCGAGCGGCACGGCCGCCCGGATCGCCCGGCCCATGGCATCGATGAGCCACACCTCCCCCACCGGGTCGGCGCCGGGCGAGTCAGCGCAGCCGTACGGGTTCGGGCTCATGGACGGGCGAGCGAGGGCGTCGACGAGGCCGGCGAGGTCACCCTCCAGCCGGCGGACCGTCACCGCGTCCCACACCCCCACGACATCGGTGAGCGTCTCGCCCGCGAGGCACTGGATCGCCGCCGACGGCGCGAAGCCCTCCGGGACGGAGCCCGCGGCGGGCACGTCGGGATGAGTCGTGGCTGTCGCGCTCGGATCGAGGACCAGGCCCAGGCTCTGCACGACCTGCGGCGCCAGGCAGTCGGCGGCGATCGCGGTCTCCGCCGGAGCCGGCGCCGACCCGACCGCGGCGGACGTGCACCCGGAGAGGGCGAGCGCGGCGGCCGCGATACTCGTCTGCGCGGCGATCCGCCGTCGCGGGCGGTCGCGCGAGCCAGCGAGCACGTCGCCCGATCCGCTCATCCGCCCCATCCCCGTCGTCCGTCCTGTCCGCAGTGCCGCCCCGCTCGTGACGAGCGGGGACGGCTGCAGGGGACGACGACGGTGTGGTCCCACATCGAGGTTAGGCAGCCGGCCCGGCCACGGCCCCGGTCGAGACCAGATCGTTAGGCGGCGCCGCGGGATCGTTGCCTCGGCGTGACCAGCGAAGGCACGCACTCAGGGACAGAGCGCCCGAACGCGGCGCCTCACCTGCCGACGATGGCGGGGGTCCCCGCGGTGATCCGCACCAGCTCCGCGTAGCTGGTCGGGAAGACGGCGTGCGGGGTCCCGGCGGCCGCCCACACGACGTCGAACGCTCCGAGCGCGACGTCCACGAGCGTGCGCAGGGGCGCGGGGTGCCCCACCGGCCCGACGCCGCCGATGGGCTGCCCGGTGGCAGCACGCACCGTCGCCGCGTCGGCCATGTCGAGACGTCCACCGAGGAGCTCCTCCACGAGGGCGGGGTCCACCCGGTGGGCGCCGGACGTCACGATGAGGAGCGGGGAGCCGTCGTGCAAGAACACCAACGAGCTCGCGATCGCGCCCACGTCCACCCCGAGCGTCCGGGCGGCGTCCGCCGCCGTGCGCGCCGAGCCGGCGAGCTCGCGCACCTCGCCCCGCACGCCCAGCTCGGTCAGCGCCCGGTGCACCCGGGCCGCGTTGCGGTGCAGTGCGCCACCGGCGGAGGGATCGACGCCCTCCCGCGGCACGGCATGGAAAGGGACGGCTCGCGACATGTCGGACACCGCTCCACCTTAGAGATGCTGCTGCTGGCCGGCAGCCAGCTCCGGCCGCGAGTCCTGCCCGGGCGCGTCCTGCCCGGGCGCGTCCTGGCCGCGCCTCCCCGGGCGGCTCAGCCGCGTCGGCTCCGCGTCCGCCCCCGGCCGCAGCCACTTCCGCAGGACGAGGTCGATGAGCAGGCCCACGGCGGCCCCGACGCACACGCCGACCACCACGGCCACCACGGGATGGTCGTGCAGCCACGCTCCCGCGCCGACCCCGATCGCGATGCCGTAGGCGGCCCACGTGACGCACGCGAGCGATGACAGCGCCATGAATCGGGCGCGGGGGTAGCCCAGCGCACCCGCGGTCATGTTGACGGCCACGCGTCCGATCGGGATGTAGCGCGCCGCGAGGATGAAGGACGACCCGCGCTCGACGAGCGCCTTCTCGGCCCACGCGAGCGCCTTGGCGCCTTGCGTGCCGCGGAACAGGCGCAGCCGGTGCACGTCGACACGGCTGCCGATCAGGTACGCCACCTGGTCGCCCACGAACGCGCCCACGGCCGCCGCAGGGCCCAGCAGCCACAGGTTGGGTGTGCCGTTCGTCATCGTGAGCGCCGCCAGGGCGATCACCACGGACTCGCTCGGCACGGGCGGGAAGACGCCGTCGATGGCGGCGAAGGCCATCACCCCCATGTAGACCCATCCCGAGCCTGCGAGTGCGAGGATCCACTCCTCCAGCAAGTCATCAGCTCCAGGTTTGTCCGGCTGCCAGGCAGCGTGGGCGCCCGGTCGTGGTGACTTGGGCACGGTGCGGCACGTGCTCACGAGACTAGGGAGCCGGACGGCGCGGACGACATCGGTTATCCCCCCGAGTGCCCCCTGAATCGTGGCCGCGTCGCCCCTGACCAGCATGTCGCCCAGGCCGCTCGGGGTCGTCCTCCGTCCGGATGAGATCCCGGGCGCCCGGCGCCCTCCACAAGGGGGACCTCCCGTCCCTCCCCAGGACTCGCCCGCCGGGACTGGCGCTGCGGTCAGCGCCGACCGGCGTCGTCGCCCGGGCCGCCGCTCGTGGCGGGCCCGCCGTGCTCCGGAGGATCGAGCCGCACCGTCTCCATCGACCCCGGCAGCAGCCGGCGCAGGAGCCAGTCCAGGAGCAGCCCGAGCAGCAGCCCTGTCACGACACCCACCACGACGGCGAGCACCGGATGGTCCCCCAGCCACCGTCCGGCGCCAATGCCGATGAAGACGCCGTACGTCGCCCATGTGGCGCCGGCGAAGGCGGTCAGCGCCACGAAGCGGCCCCGGGGGTAGCCGAGCGATCCAGCCGTCATGTTCACCGCGACCCGCCCCACCGGGATGTAACGAGCGGCGAGGATGAACGCCGCGCCCCGCCGGGCCAGCGCGCGCTCCGCCCACGCGAGCGAGCGCCTGCCCCGCGCCGTCCGGAACAGCCGCACCCGGTGCAGGTCCACCTTGGACCCGACGGTGTACGCGATCTGGTCGCCGGTGAAGGCGCCGACGGCGGCCACCGCAGCGACCAGGTACACGTTCGGCTGCCCGCTCGAGGCCCACAGCGCCGCGAGTGCGATCACGGCGGACTCGCTGGGGACCGGCGGGAAGAACCCGTCGATGGTCACGAACGCGAGCAGGGCGACGTACACCCAGGGGGACCCCACCAGGTGGACGAGCCAGTCCTCCACGCCCGATCAGCCCCCCGCCGCCATGGCCGGGGCGGCGGCCCGGACCTGCGACCACAGTAGGTCGCGGGCCCTGCGGCGGCACAGCGAGCCGGAGGGCTCAGCGCTCCAGGTCGAAGCCGAGCGCCTTCGCCGCCGCCACCGGGTGCGGCTCCGCCGCCCAGCTGCCGCCCAGGTCGTCGGTGGCCGCGAGCGAGCGCAGCAGGGCGCGGTCCACGTACAGCGTCCCGCCCAGGTGGTCGGTCTCGTGCTGCACGATCCGGGCCGGCCAGCCGGAGACCACCTCGTCGAGCACGGCCCCGGTCTCGTCGGCGCCGGTGAGGCGGACCAGGCGCGGCCGTGCCACGACGGCCTGGTACCCCTCGACGCTCAGGCAGCCCTCGTAGAACGCCGCGCGCTCCTCGCCGATCGCGGTGTACCGCGGGTTGACGAGCACCCGGAACGGCACGGCGGGGCGCTCGCGCGCGATCCGCATCTCGTCGTCGATCGGGCCCGGGTCCTCCACGACCGCCAGCGCGAGCGGCAGCCCGATCTGGGGGGCCGCCAGCCCGACGCCAGGGGCGGCGTGCATCGTGCGCCGCATGACCGCGATCAGCGCCTCGAGCTCGCTGCCGTCGAGCTGCCCGTCGTAGGGCTCCGCGACCATGCGCAGCACCGGGTGGCCCGCCTGCACGATGGGCACGATCCCGGACGGGTCCTCCTGCGCTGCGGCGAGCAGCCGCTGCGTGTGGACCCGCAGCACGTCGGCGGGAATGCTCACAGCGCGAGCCGTTCCCGGACCACGTCGGCGAGCCGCCCGGCGATGCGCTCGGCATCCGCCTGGCTCGCGGCCTCGACCATGACGCGGACCAGGGCCTCGGTCCCCGAAGGGCGCAGCAGCACCCGGCCCGTGTCCCCGAGCTCCGCCTGGGCCGTCTGTACCGCCGCGGCGAGCACCTCGTCACTGCCGGCACGGGTGCGGTCGACGCCGGGCACGTTCACCAGGATCTGCGGCAGGCGCTGCACCACGCCGGCGAGCTGCTCGAGCTTCTGCCCGGTGCTGGCCACGCGCGCGGCGAGCTGCAGCGCGGTGAGGACGCCGTCGCCCGTGGTGGCGTGGTCGGAGAGGATCACGTGTCCGGACTGCTCGCCGCCCAGCGAGTACCCGCCGGCCCGCATGGCCTCGAGCACGTACCTGTCGCCGACGGAGGTCTCGAGCATGCGAATGCCCTGCGCGGTCATCGCGAGCTTGAGGCCCAGGTTGCTCATCACCGTGGCGACGAGCGTGTCGTGCGCCAGGGCGCCGCTGTCCCGCATCGCCAGGGCCAGCACGCCCATGATCTGGTCCCCGTCGACCAGCGCGCCGGTGTGGTCGACAGCGAGGCAGCGGTCGGCGTCGCCGTCGAAGGCCACGCCCAGGTCCGCGCCCGCCGCCACGACGGCGGCCTGCAACTGCTCGGGGTGCGTCGAGCCGCACTGCTCGTTGATGTTGCGCCCGTCGGGCGAGGCGTTGATGACGACCACGTCGGCGCCCGCGGCCCGCAGCGCGGCCGGCCCGACCTCGCTCGCGGCGCCGTTCGCGCAGTCCACCGCGATCCGCAGCCCGGCGAGGCTCACGCCCACCGTGCTGACCAGGTGGGCCACGTACGACTCCCCCGCGACACCGGTGTCGACGCGGATGCGCCCGACGTCGGCGCCCAGCGGGCGGTCCCACGGCTCCCGGAGCCGCTCCTCTATCGCGATCTCGAGCTCGTCGTCGAGCTTGTGCCCGCCGCGCGCCAGGAACTTGATGCCGTTGTCCGGCATGGGGTTGTGCGACGCGGACAGCACCACGCCGAGGTCGACGTCGAGGGAGGCCGTGAGGAACGCGACGGCCGGCGTCGGCAGAACGCCCACGTTGATCACGTCGACGCCGGCGCTGGCCAGCCCGGCGGCGACGGCCGCGCTCAGGAACTCCCCGGACGCGCGGGGGTCGCGGCCGACGACGGCACGGGCTCGGTGGCCGGCGAACACCCCCTGCGCGCCGAGCACGTGCGCGGCGGCGACCGCGAGGTCGAGCGCCACCTCGGCGGTGACGTCACGGTTCGCGAGCCCTCGGACACCATCGGTGCCGAACAGTCGACCCATCAGCTGACCCTTTCCTGGAACACGGGCGGGGCGCTGCACGACCCGCTGGGCAAAAGCCGATGGCCCCGAAGGTCCTGAAGACCATCGGGGCCATCGGGCCTCGGCTGAGAGATCAGCGCTTGGAGTACTGCGGAGCCTTGCGGGCCTTCTTGAGACCAGCCTTCTTGCGCTCGACGACGCGGGCGTCACGAGTCAGGAAGCCGGCCTTCTTGAGCGGCGCGCGGTTCGCGTCCTCGTCGATCACGTTCAGCGCACGGGCGATGCCCAGGCGCAGCGCGCCGGCCTGGCCGCTCACGCCGCCGCCGGTGATGCGGGCGATGACGTCGAAGCGACCCTCGACGTCGACCAGCTTCAGCGGGGAGTTGACGAGCTGCTGGTGCACCTTGTTCGGGAAGTACTCCTCGAGGGTGCGGCCGTTGATCTTCCACGTGCCGGTGCCGGGCACCAGGCGAACGCGGGCGATCGCCTCCTTGCGGCGGCCCAGGGCCTGCCCGGGGGCCGTGATGCTCTGGCCACGGCCCACGGGGGCCGACGTCTCAGAGGTGTAGCTGGTGGGCGTGTCGTCGCCCTCAAGGTCGATGTCGACCGTGGTCTCGGCCACTAGTGGTGTCCTCGCGTCCTGTGTCGTGCTCGCAGCAGGCCGGGGGCCTACTGAGAAACCTGGCTGATCTCGAAGGGCTTCGGCTGCTGGGCCGCGTGCGGGTGGTCCGCCCCGACGTAGACCTTGAGCTTGCTGAGCTGCGCGCGAGAGAGCGAGTTCTTCGGGAGCATCCCGCGAACCGCCTTCTCGATGGCCCGCTCGGGGTGCTTCTCGAGCAGCTCGGAGTACCGCGTCGCACGCAGACCGCCCGGGTAACCCGAGTGACGGTAGGCGAGCTTGGTCTCGCGCTTGTTGCCGGTGAGGGCAACCTTGTCGGCGTTGATGACGATGACGAAGTCGCCGCCGTCGACGTGGGGGGCAAAGGTCGCCTTGTGCTTGCCGCGCAGCAACGTGGCCACGTGTGTGGCAAGGCGGCCCAGGACGACATCGCTCGCGTCGATGACGTACCAGTTCCGCTCGACGTCGCCGGGCTTCGGGGTGTACGTGCGCACGGTCGTTGGCCTTCGTTTCGTGTAATGAATGTGTCAGAGCGAAGGCCCGCAGGTGGCGGGCCCGCCGTGAGTGCTGTCGGTGGCGTCCCTGGGGACCGGCGAGTGGGAACGCACCGGAGCCGCCGTCTGGGAACGGGGGACGCACAACGACACACAAGAGTAGCCGGACGTCGGCCGAAGGGTCAAAACGCGCTCGCAGGACGCAGCGCGGAGGCGGCCGCGGCGACCACCCGGGCGGTGAGGGCGTCGAGCGTCGGGGTGCGCAGCGACCAGCTCTGCCAGCACAGCGGCACATCGAGCCAACGACCCGCCGCCAGCTCGACCAGCGCCCCGGCCGCGAGGTCGTCGGCCACTGCCTGCTCGGGCGCCATCCCCCAGCCCAGCCCCGACCGGAGCACCTCGAGGAAGGCCGACGAGGACGGCACGTGGTGGACGGGCGGAACCACCCCCTCGCCGGCCACGTCCGCAATGAAGCGCCGCTGGAGAGCGTCGACCCGGTCGAACGCGAGCTGTGGCGCCACCGCGAGAGCGTCCCGCGTCAGGCCGTCCGCGAACCACCTCTGACGCGTCGACGGGGCGGCGACGGCGAGGTAGCGCATCGAGCCGAGCGGCCTGACCCGGCACCCCTGGACGGCGCGCGGGTCCGCGGTGACCGCGGCCATGACCGCCCCGTCCCGTAGCAGCTGGGCGGACCTGTCCTGGTCCTGGCGGTGCAGGTCGACGAGCACGCCCTCGGGCAGGTCGACGAGGGCGGCGGGGAACCAGGTGGACAGGGAGTCCGCGTTGACCGCCACCGCGAGCCGGACGGTCGCAGCCCGATCGGCGCCCAGCTGGGCCCGGGCGTCAGCGGCCAGGAGGCCGACCTGCCCGGCCAGCCGCACCAGCACCTCCCCCTCGGGCGTGGCGCGGCAGGGGCGGGAGCGCAGCACCAGGATCCTGCCGACCTGCTCCTCGAGCGACTTGACCCGCTGGCTCACGGCGGAGGGCGTGACATGCAGCTGGCGCGCGGCCGCGTCGAACGTGCCCTCCGAGACCACCGCGGCGAGGGCGGCGAGCTGCTCGGGTGGATACGACACATCAGCGATGCTAATGGTTCTACAGGAACATTCGCTGGAGTTCCGTTGCTGGGGCGCCTAGCGTCGGCTCGTGCCCACGCTCCTCACCGGCTTCCTGACCGCCCTGTCCCTCATCGCCGCGATCGGCGCCCAGAACGCGTTCGTGCTGCGCCAGGGCATCCGCCGCGAGCACGTCGTGCCGGTGGTCCTGGTGTGCGCGGGAGCCGACGCGGTACTCATCGCCGCAGGGGTCGCGGGCCTCGGCGCGATCGTCGTCGCGCATCCCGGCGTGCTCACCGCCAGCCGCTACGGCGGCGCGGCCTTCCTGCTCGTCCTGGCGGCGGGCGCCGCCAGACGCGCCCGGCGCCCGTCCCACCTCGACCCGGCCGCCCACGGCCCGGCGACGCGCGGCGCCGTGCTGGCCACCTGCCTCGCCCTCACGTTCCTCAACCCGCACGTCTACCTCGACACCGTCGTGCTGATCGGCGCCCTCGCGCAGCAGCACGGCCCCGTCGGCAGCTGGGTGTTCGGAGCCGGCGCCGGGCTCGCGAGCATCGTCTGGTTCAGCGCCCTGGCCGGCGGCGCCACCCGGCTGCGCCCCGTGTTCGCCCGGCCGCGGGCCTGGCAGGTGCTCGACGCCGGGGTCGCGGTCGTCATGGCGGCGATCGCCGTGATGCTGGTGGCCCACCCGCCCGCCGTCTGAGATCCGGGGGCGCCAGGTCAGCGCACGCGCTCGACGCGCGCCGCGTCCCAGACCGGCTCCGGGGTCTCGACGACCTCGCCGTCCGCCCCGAACAGCAGGAACCGGTCGAACGTCCGGGTGAACCAGCGGTCGTGGGTCACGGCCATGACGGTGCCCTCGAACGCCGCGAGCCCCACCTCCAGGGCCTCGGCCGAATGCAGGTCGAGGTTGTCCGTCGGCTCGTCGAGCAGCAGCAGCGTGGCGCCGCCCAGCTCCAGCAGCAGGATCTGGAACCGCGCCTGCTGCCCGCCGGAGAGCGTGTCGTACGTCTGCTCCGCGGCCGCGACGAGCTCGTAGCGGTCCAGCGCCTTGCTCGCGGGCTCGCGGCCCATGCCCGAACGGTGCCCGTCCCCCCGGTGCAGGATGTCGAGCAGGGTGCGCCCGGCCAGCTCCGGGTGCGTGTGGTTCTGCGCGAACCAGCCCGGCCGCACGCGCGAGCCCAGCACCACGCGACCGGTGTGGGCCACCGGGGCCACCTCCGTCTCGCCCGCCGGCTCGTGCTCGACCCCGGGGTCCGAGCCGCCGGACGCGAGCAGCCGCAGGAAGTGCGACTTGCCCGAGCCGTTCGAGCCCAGCACCGCGACCCGCTCGCCGAACCACACCTCGAGGTCGAACGGGCGCATCAGCCCGGTCAGCTCGAGCCCTTCGGCGACCACCGCGCGCTTCGCCGTCCGGCCGCCGCGCAGCCGCACCCGGACGTCCTGGTCGCGGGCCACCACCTGGGGCGGCCCGGCCTCCTCGAACTTGCGCAGCCGGGTCTGCGCGGCCGAGTACCGCGACGCGAGCCCGTCGTTGAACGCGGATTTCGTCTTCAGGGTCAGCACCAGGGTCTTGAGCTTCGCGTGCTCCTCCTCCCAGCGCCGCATGAGCTCCTCGAGGCGGCTGCGGCGGTCCTCGCGCGCCTGGGGGTAGGTCCTGAACGAGCCGCCGTGCACCCAGATGCCCGACCCCGTCGCCGTGGGCTCCAAGGTCGCCACCTGCGTCGCCGCGTGAGACAGCAGCTCCCTGTCGTGGCTGACGAACAGCACCGACTTGGGCGAGGCCTTCAGCTGGGCCTCGAGCCAGCGCTTGGTCGGAACGTCGAGGTAGTTGTCGGGCTCGTCGAGGAGCAGCACCTCCTCGGGCCCGCGCAGCAAGGCCTCCAGCACCAGCCGCTTCTGCTCACCGCCCGACAGGGTGCGGACCTCGCGGTCCTGCGCCCGGTCGAACGGGATCGAGAGCACCGCGTCGGTGACCTGGTCCCAGCCGGCCTCGGCCTCGTAGCCGCCCACGTCCGCCCAGTCGACCAGTGCCGAGGCGTACCGCATCTGGGCTGGCTCGTCGTCGACCTCCATGATCCCGAGCTCCGCCGCGGCGAGCTCAGCCGCGGCGTCCCGGATGGCCGCCGGCGCCAGCGAGGCCAGCAGGTCCCGGATCGAGCGGGCGTCATCGATGCGGCCCACCATCTGCCGCATGACGCCCAGGCCCCCGGTCCGCGCCACGGTGCCACCGTGCGCCGCCTCGTCGCCCGCGACGATGCGCAGCAGCGTGGTCTTCCCCGCGCCGTTCGGGCCCACCAGTGCGACCTTCGCGCCGTCGGCGACCCGGAGGTCCACCTCGTCGAGGAGGGGTCGCCCATCGGGCAGGAAGTAGCTCACGGAGCTGATGTCGAGGTGTCCCACAGCACCAGTGTCCCCGGGCGAGGCCCCTGCCCGCGACCACATTCCGTCGCCTCGCGGGACCTGGGGACCTGGGCCAGGGTGGAGGCATGAGCGATGAGACCCCCGCCACCCGTCCCGATCCGGAGCTCGTCACCGAGGGCGACAGCAACCAGCTGCCCAAGGAGGACATGCTGGAAGCCCGCGGTGTCGACGAGCTCCTTGACGAGGCCTGGTACTCGGCGCCCGAGCGGCCCTCCCCTGTGAGGTTCGGCGAGACGCCCTGGGAGCAGGCCCACGGCGAGCCGCTTGACCGTCGGCTCGCCGAGGAGGAGCCCGAGGTGTGGGACTCCCCCGGTCCTCCTATCGACCCAGCCCGCCAGCCCGGCCGAGCCGGTCGGCTCGTGGAGGACGGCGACGCCGTCGAGGCGGGCGCCAACGACCAGTTCGCGATCGACGAGGGTGTGGCCGGCGGCGCCGCGAGCGCCGAGGAGGCCGCCGTCTACCTGATCGAGGAGCCGGTCGACCTGATCGACGAGCCCGAGAGCCCGGAGCCCCCGGGCCCGGCGGCGACCAGCCACGACCAGGCCCAGACCGGCAACGCCCCCTGACCGCGCCAGGCGGGCCCTGGCCCGTCGCGGCTGTCCGTCACCCGCAAGGGCGGTCGATGTCCTCCGCGGAACGGATCGCGCGGGTCTGCGCGGCGCGCAGTCCCACCTCCTCGTCCGGCGGGTAGGTGACCTCCTCGAGAGTCAGCCCGTACGCGGGGGCCACGGCGCTCCCCGGGTCCCGCTTGCGGCTGGCGAGCAGCTCGGCCGGCCAGGTGACCGGGCGACGGCCCTCGCCCACCGCGAGCGACGCGCCGACGAGGGCCCGCACCATCGAGTGGCAGAACGCGTCGGCCTGGACCCGGGCGACGACGAGGCCCTCGTCGGCGCCGCGCGTCGGACGCGTCCAGGACAAGTTCTCCAGGGTCCGGATCGTCGTGGCCCCCTCGCGCGGCTTGCAGAACGCGGCGAAGTCGTGTCGGCCCAGCAGCAGCCGGCTCGCCGCGTCCATGGCCTCGACGTCCAGGGCCCGGCGGTGCCGGAGCACCGACGCCCTGCGCAACGGGTCCTGGCGCGCCGCGGTGTCGCAGATCCGGTACGCGTAGAGGCGGCGCAGGGCCGAGAAGCGGGCGTCGAAGCCCGGCGGCGCGACCGCGACCCGGTGCACCACCACATCGGGCGGCAGCACCCCGGTCAACCGGATCACGAGGGACTCCTCGGGCGTCCGTGAGGAGCGCCCCGGCATCGCCTCCCACGCCTGGGCGTCGACGTCCGCGTGGGCCACCTGGCCCAGCGCGTGCACCCCGGCGTCGGTCCGCCCGGCCACGGTCACCTGGACGGCCGGTTGCCGCAGCACACGGGCCAACGCCTCGACGAGCGTCGCCTCCACAGTCCGCAGCCCTGGCTGCCGGGCCCAGCCGGCGAAGTCGGTGCCGTCATAGGCGAGGTCGAGGCGAAGGCGGACGAGACTCACTGGCACACGCTAACGCCTGAAGCCGGGCGCTCCCGAAGCCGCGCCTCGGGCGGCTAGCGTGGCCAGATGCCTGACACGCAGTCCGACGGGACCGCTCACGACGCCTGGACCCTCGCCGTGGACTGCGGCGGCGGTGGGATCAAGGCGTCGGTGCTCGACGCGGCCGGCACCATGCACGCCCCCGCCATCCGCGTCCCCACGCCCTACCCGCTGCCGCCGGAACGCCTGGTCGACACCATCGCCGAGATCGCGTCCTCGTTGCCGCCCGCGCAGCGCGCCACCGTCGGCATGCCCGGCATGGTCAGGCACGGTGTGATCGTCTCCACTCCGCACTACGTGACCCGGTCCGGCCCGCACACCCGTGTCGAGCCGCACCTCGTCGCCGCGTGGTCCGGCCGGGACATCCGGGCGGACCTCCAAGCGCGCCTCGGCGTCCCGACCCTCGTGCTCAACGACGCCGAGGTGCACGGCGCCGGCGTGATCTCGGGCGCAGGGGTCGAGCTCGTCCTCACCCTGGGGACCGGGCTCGGCTCGGCGCTCTTCGACGGGGGCGTGCTGGCTCCCCACCTCGAGCTCTCGCACGCGCCCGTCCGCCGCGGCACCACCTACGACGAGCACATCGGCGAGGTGGAGCGCGCCCGGCTCGGCGACGGCCTCTGGTCGCGCCGCGTCCGCCGCGTGGTGGAAGGGCTTCGGCCGGTGTTCTGGTGGGACCGCCTCTACCTGGGCGGCGGCAACGCCCGGCGGATCAGCCCGCAGACCCTCGAGCGGCTCGGCGACGACGTGGTCGTGGCGCCGAACCAGGCGGGGATCGTCGGCGGGGTGCGCGCCTGGGCGCTGCGCGCTGGCTGAGCCTCACGGCTCGAGCTCGTCGAGCGCCTCCAGCACCACCCGCACGAACCGCTCCGGCCGCACCAGGCTCACCAGGTGGGTCGCGCCCGGCACCACCACCAGGCGCCCGTCGCGAGCCGCCGCGAGGAAGCGGCGCTCCTCGCCCCGGAAGTGGTCGTAGCGGCCGTTGACGAACCACACCGGGCACTCCACGTCCCGCAGGTCGGCCGTGGGGCGCAGGGCGCCGACCTCGCGCAGCACGTCGTCCATGACGTGCAGCGCGAACCCCCCGGCGCCCACGTCGACGGCGCCGGCCGCCGGCAGCAGCAGCTCCGCCATCCGCTGGTTGAGGCCGGCCCCGCGATCGGGCAGCCGGCCGATGCCACGGACAGCCCAGCGCCACGGCTCGACCAACGCCCGCCGCGGCCGGGTGCAGCATCCCGCCGCCACCAGCCCTGCCACCTGCTCAGGATGGCGGGCGGCATGCGCGATCCCCGTGTACCCGCCCAGGGACAGGCCCACCACCAGGGCGCGCCCGCCGACCCGCTCGACGCCGTCGCTGATCGCCCTCACCGCGCCGTCGACGGTGAACACCTCGCCGAGCCGCTCGCCGTGGCCCGGCAGGTCCACCGCCACCGCCGTGCGCCCGGAGCGCTCGAGCGCCTCCACCTGGGCCCGCCACATCGTCCGCGAGGTCCGCACCCCATGCACCAGGACGACGGGCAGACGCATCCCTCGACGGTACCCATCGCGCCCGCGCGCCGCTCGGCGCGCGGGCGCTCGGCGATGGCCGTGGCTGTGCGGCTGGGCTGGATGTGCGGCTGGGCTGGCTGCGCGGCTGGGCTGGCTGTGCGCACGACGAAGGCCCGGTCCCCCGTGGTGGGGGGCCGGGCCTTCGCGAGGTGCTGGGTCAGGCCTTGTCGGCGCTGTCCTCGGCGGTCTCCTCGGCCGGAGCCTCGGTGGCCGTCTCCTCGACGGTCTCCTCGGCGGCAGGCGCCTCGGCCGCGGGGGCCGACTTCTTGGCGGCCTTCTCGGCCTCGCGGACGACAGCCTGCTTCGGCGAGACGGGCTCGAGGACGAGCTCGATCACGGCCATGGGCGCGTTGTCGCCCTTGCGGTTGCCGATCTTCGTGATGCGGGTGTAGCCACCCTCGCGCTCGGCCATGGCCGGGGCGATCTCCGTGAAGAGGGCGTGCACGACGGACTTGTCGCGGACCGTCGTCAGAACGCGACGGCGGGACGCGAGGTCACCGCGCTTCGCGATCGTGATGAGGCGCTCGGCGACGGGGCGAAGGCGCTTGGCCTTGGTCTCCGTCGTCGTGATCCGCTTGTGCTCGAACAGCGACGTGGCCAGGTTGGCCAGGATCAGCCGCTCGTGCGCCGGTCCGCCACCGAGCCGGGGACCCTTGGTGGGCGTAGGCATGGTTGTTACTCCTTGAGTTCCAGTGATGGGCTACGCGTAGGGGCCACTGGCCGTCTGCGCGCTCCCCGGCTTCAGTTGAACTGGTCGTCCTCGACGAACTCGCCCTCGTCGCCCTCGTAGTAGCCGACCGTGGCCGTGGGGTCGAAGTCGAGCGGGCTGTCCTTGAGCGACAGGCCCAACTCGGCGAGCTTCTCCTTGACCTCGGTGATCGACTTCGCGCCGAAGTTCCGGATGTCGAGGAGGTCCGCCTCGCTGCGCGCGACCAGCTCACCCACCGAGTGGATGCCCTCGCGCTTGAGGCAGTTGTACGAGCGGATCGTCAGCTGCAGGTCCTCGATCGGCAGCGCCAGGTCCGCCGCGAGAGCGGCGTCCGTCGGCGAGGGGCCGATCTCGATGCCCTCAGCCTCGACGTTGAGCTCACGCGCCAGGCCGAACAGCTCGACGAGCGTCTTGCCGGCCGAGGCCAGCGCGTCGCGCGGGCTGATGGCCTGCTTCGTCTCGACGTCGACGATGAGCTTGTCGAAGTCCGTGCGCTGCTCGACACGCGTCGCCTCGACCTTGTAGGTCACCTTGAGGACCGGCGAGTAGATCGAGTCGACCGGGACACGCCCGATCTCGGCGTCGAACGACTTGTTCTGGTTCGCCGAGACGTACCCGCGGCCACGCTCGACCGTGAGCTCGACCTCGAGCTTGCCCTTGTCGTTCAGCGTCGCGATGTGCAGGTCGGGGTTGTGCACCTCGACACCGGCCGGCGGGACGATGTCCGCGGCCGTCACGACACCCGAGCCCTGCTTGCGCAGGTACATCACGACGGGCTCGTCGTTCTCCGAGGAGACGACGAGGTTCTTGATGTTGAGGATGATCTCGGTGACGTCCTCCTTGACGCCCGGCACGGTGGTGAACTCGTGCAGCACGCCGTCGATGCGGATCGACGTGACCGCAGCGCCGGGGATGGAGGAGAGCAGGGTCCGACGCAGCGAGTTGCCGAGCGTGTAGCCGAAGCCAGGCTCGAGCGGCTCGATCGAGAACCGCGAGCGGTTCTCCGAGATGACCTCTTCGGTCAGGGTGGGGCGCTGTGCGATGAGCACGGTGTTTTCCTCTCAGCGAGCGTCCGCCATATGACGCTCTGCATGTACTGCACGCCTGCCGGGTCTCGGTCCACCCGGTCAGGCGAGGCGCTCCGGACTCGGGCGCGGGATGCCCCGCACCCGAGTCCGGATCACCTGATGATCAGACGCGGCGACGCTTCGGCGGACGGCAGCCGTTGTGCGCCTGGGGCGTGACGTCCTGGATCGAGCCGACCTCGAGGCCGGTCGCCTGCAGCGAGCGGATCGCGGTCTCACGGCCGGAGCCGGGGCCCTTGACGAAGACGTCGACCTTCTTCATGCCGTGCTCCTGCGCACGACGCGCGGCGGCCTCGGCGGCCAGCTGCGCGGCGAACGGGGTCGACTTGCGCGAGCCCTTGAAGCCCACCTGGCCGGACGAGGCCCAGGCGATCACGGCGCCGGTCGGGTCCGTGATGGACACGATGGTGTTGTTGAACGTGCTCTTGATGTGCGCCTGGCCGTGGGAGACGTTCTTCTTCTCCTTGCGGCGCGGCTTGCGCACGGCGGTACGAGTCTTGGGAGGCATCTGCTTGTTCTCTCCGAGTTTCCAGGTGTGAGGTCGGTGTGTCCGACGCGCAGGCGACGGCGCGCGAGGCGCTGGCCGTGCCCGGCGCGCGGGCTACTTCCGGCCGGCCTTCTTCTTGCCGGCGACGGTGCGCTTGGGGCCCTTGCGGGTACGCGCGTTGGTCTTGGTGCGCTGACCACGCACCGGGAGGCCGCGGCGGTGCCGCAGGCCCTCGTAGCAACCGATCTCGACCTTGCGGCGAATGTCCGCGGCAACCTCGCGGCGCAGGTCGCCCTCGAGCTTGTAGTTGCCCTCGAGGTAGTCGCGCAGCGCGACGAGCTCGGCGTCGCCGAGGTCCTTCACGCGGACGTCCGGGCTGATGCCGGTCGCGGCCAGCGTCTGCTGGGCGCGGGTACGGCCGACGCCGAAGATGTAGGTGAGCGCGATCTCGAGCCGCTTCTCGCGGGGGAGGTCGACGCCGACAAGACGTGCCATGTGCCTGGTGGCTCCTGTGGTGCTCGGAGGTCTGCCGCACTGCCCTCCCGCGTTCTGCGGGCCCCGGCCTCCGAGCCGAGGGTTCGCCGGGCCGTCCGTGGACGGCGCCGGAGTGGCTGTGCGCTTGCTGGCCCCCACCTGGTGGCGGTGGGCCGGTTGGTGCTGCTCGGGTGCGCCCCGAGTGTCAGGGCATCAGCCCTGGCGCTGCTTGTGGCGCAGGTTCTCGCAGATCACCTGGACGCGACCGTGCCGGCGAATCACCTTGCACTTGTCGCAGATCTTCTTGACGCTGGGCTTGACCTTCATGGCGTGCTTCCTCCGCCGCCGCTGCACCCTTGCGGGCCGGCGGCGTGTTCGAGTGGCGGTTACTTGTAGCGGTAGACGATCCGGCCGCGGGACAGGTCGTACGGGCTCAACTCGACCACGACCCGGTCCTCGGGGAGGATTCGGATGTAGTGCTGTCGCATCTTGCCCGAGATGTGGGCGAGAACCCGGTGGCCGTTGGCCAGCTCCACGCGGAACATCGCGTTCGGCAGGGCCTCGACAACGCTGCCTTCGATCTCGATGACACCGTCCTTCTTTGCCATATCCTCCGCTATCTCTCTGAATGATGACGAGCCGCCCACGAACGCCCGCCCCGGCCGCGCGCTCTCACGCGTGAACAAGCCTGGTGCTCGTGGATTTGGTGCTGGCAGCCCGCAGGAGGGCGCACACACCCGACGGACCATCCTACGTCATGTGGGACGGGGAAGAAACCGCAGCCGCCAAGACGGCCGCGACACGCCGCAGACAGTGTCCCCCACCCGCGGCGACGCCGCACAGGCAGCGGTCCTGTGCGGCGTCGCCGTGGTGCGAGCGGCCTGTGGCCGCCGGGGTCAGGACTCCTCGCGGACCGCCCGACGACGGTAGAGGACCAGTCCAGCGCCAGCGAGGAGCAGCGCGGCCGCGCCCCCCAGGATCGGGCCGACCGTGGAACCGGTGGCGGCGAGAGCCCCGCCGGAGCCCGACGGCGCCGCGAGCACCTCGGAGGTGTACGTGGGCGACGGCGACGGCGACGCCGCGAGCACCTCGGACGACGGCGTGGCCGACGGCGTGGGCTCAGCCGGCAGGACCTCGGACGACGGCGTCGGCGACGGCGACGGGGCCGGGCACACGGTCCGCTCCTCGTCGGTCAGGTCGCGCTGGCCGCGCTCGGTGGCCTCGTGCGGCTCGCCCAGCGTCCAGACGCCGTCCGTCAGCACGTACGGCGTCGTGGTGATGACCCGCGTGCGCTCGACCGTGGTCGCGTCGCACGGCCAGGCGCCGTCGACCCACTCCCCCACCTCGATGCGGGGCTCGGGCTGCGTCGCCGTGGGCGTGGGCGTCGGCACGGGCGGGGTCGTGGGGGTCACCGGCGGGGTCGGGGTCACCGGCGGCGTCGGGGCTCCGCAATCGGGGACCGTGAGGAAGGACCCGAGCTCGGAGTGAAGGTCGGCGTGAATCGGCGGCCACCCGAGGATGCCCTCGTTCTTCTTGCGGTCGACGATCTTCGGGAGGATCGACTCGTCACCCCAGACCTGGTCCTGCTGGACGCCCCAGCCCGGGCCGCAGACGCCCTCGGGGAGGTCGGCTACCTCGAGCGTGGTCTTCCAGGACCAGCCTGCCCAGGTGGCGACCAGCACCTGCCGGCCACTGTTCATCCAGGCGGCAGGACGGTTGGGGTTGTCCTTCGGGTACACGTACAGGCCGGTGGACTTCCCCTTGACGCTGGGCTTGCCCTTGTCGCCGGGATTGCCCTTGTCGGCGCCAGGCTTGCCCTTGTCGGCGCCCTTGTCGCCACCAGGCTTGCCCTGGTCGATCGGCTTCGTGTGGCCGTGACCGCCACCCTTGCCGCCATAGCCGCCGCTCGGCCAGCCGGTGGCCGAGGCGGACGTCCCCGCAGCCACGGCGAGCACCCCGACAAGGCCCAACGCCGCCATCGTCCGCGCGGCACGCAGGCCGGCAGACCTCCGCTCGTGACCGGTCCCGACCGGCGTCATGCTCCTGCGCATCATGCTCCATCCACTGCTTCGGCGACGTGCTGGCAGGGGCTGACGGTCCCTGCCGACTGGACACGGGATCCGATGCAGCGCGCACCCCGCGCCCCGAGCAGAAACTGGTCCCACCACGGTGTCGGATTCCCTTGCGCAGATCTCCGACCTGCGCGAACGCGAGACTATCCGACAAACTGGACAGCGATCCAGGAAACACCGGATATCCCCAGCGATCGGACACCGCTGAGCGTGCATTTCACCCGCCAGCGGGCGGATGCAGGCGCGCCGCTCCCCTGTTCGGGTGACAAGGGCCGATCCCGCCGTCGACGCGCACGAGCCCGCCGCGCCGGGTTCGGCGCGACGGGCTCGTGCGGTGCTGCGTGGTCTCTTGCGCGGTGGCTCAGTCGAGCGGGGCGACCGTGACGCCGAGCTCGGCGAGACGCGCGGCGCCGCCGTCACGCGCGGTGAGGACCCAGATGCCGTCCTCGAGGATGGCCACGGTGTGCTCCCAGTGGGAGGCGCGGGACCCGTCTTCGGTGACGACAGTCCAGTCGTCCGCGAGGACCCGGGTGCGCTGGTCGCCGCGTACCAGCATCGGCTCGATGGCCACGCACATGCCCGGGCGCAGGCGGGGCCCGCGTTGGCGGGTGCGATAGTTCGGCACGTCGGGCGGCAGGTGCATCGCCGATCCGATGCCGTGGCCCACGTAGTCCTGGACGATCCCCAGCAGGGGTCCGGCCCCGTCGGCGTGCGCGGCCTCGACCACGTCCTCGACCGCGTCGCCGACGGCCGTGAGCCGCTCGGAGGAGGCCAACGAGGCGATGCCCGCCCACATGGCGCGCTCCGTGATGTCGCTCAGGGCGAGGTCCGCGGGGTCCGCCTCGGGCAGCACCACGGTGATCGCCGAGTCGCCGTGCCAGCCATCGACGATCGCGCCGCAGTCGATCGAGACGATGTCGCCCGGCGCCAGCACCCGGTCACCCGGGATGCCGTGCACGACCTCCTCGTTGACCGAGACGCAGATCGTCGCCGGGTAGTCCATGTACCCGAGGAACGAAGGTGTGGCGCCGGCCGAGCGGATCGCCTCGGCCGCGATCGTGTCGAGGTCGCGTGTGGTCAGGCCAGGGCGCACCGCAGAGCGCACCGCGTCGAGCGCATCCGCCACGACCAGGCCCGCGCGACGCATCACGCGGACCTGGTCCGGGGTCTTGAGCTCGATCCGTTCGCGTCCGAACATCACTCAGGAGAGGTGGGAGGCGAGTGCCAGCATCAGGCGCTCGGTGACCTCGTCGACCGAGCCGATGCCGTCGACCCGGACCAGCAGCCCGCGGTCGTCGTAGACCTGCGCGATGGGCGCGGTCTGCAGCGCGTACACCTCGAGCCGGTGCCGGATGACCGGCTCCGTGTCGTCCGCGCGCCCTTCGATCTTCGCGCGGCTGAGCAGTCGCTCCACCACGACCTCGGGGTCGGCGGTGAGCTCGACGGCCACGTCCAGGCGGCGGCCAGTGGCGGCGAGGATCTGGTCGAGCTCGCCCACCTGGGCCACGTTGCGCGGGTACCCGTCGAGCAGGAAGCCCTCGGTGGCGTCGGCCTCGGCGAGCCGGTCGCGCACCATGGCGTTCGTGACCTCGTCGGGAACCAGGGCGCCCACAGCGGTGTACTCCTGGACCTTGCGGCCGAGCTCGGTGCCACCGGTGATGTTCGCCCGGAAGATGTCGCCCGTCGAGATCGCCGGGACGGCCAGCCGCTCGGCCAGGCGGGATGCCTGCGTGCCCTTGCCCGCCCCGGGAGGGCCGAGCAGGACCAGACGCGCACTCATTATTTGAGGAACCCTTCATAGTGTCGCTGCTGGAGCTGCGACTCGATCTGCTTGACGGTCTCCAGGCCGACGCCCACCACGATGAGGATCGACGCGCCGCCGAACGGCACGTTGGTGCCGACGCCGAGCACGATGAACGTGATCGTGGGGATCAACGCCACCAGCGCCAGGTACACCGACCCGGGGGCGGTGATGCGCGTGATGACGTAGTCGAGGTACTCGGCCGTGGGACGCCCGGCGCGGATGCCGGGAATGAACCCTCCGTACTTCTTCATGTTGTCCGCGACCTCGTCCGGGTTGAACGTGATCGCCGTGTAGAAGTAGCAGAAGAAGATGATCAGCACGACGTAGATGGCGTTGTAGAGCGGAGCGCTCGGGCTTGCCAGGTTGTTCGTGACCCACAGGACCCAGCCCTGCGTCGGGTCGGCGAACTGCGCGATGAGCGCGGGCACGGCGAGCAGCGACGACGCGAAGATCACCGGGATGATGCCGGCCATGTTGATCTTGATCGGGATGTAGGTGCTCGAGCCGCCGTACATGCGGCGTCCGACCATCCGCTTGGCGTACTGCACCGGGATCCGCCGCTGGGACTGCTCGACGAACACGACCAGCGCGACCACCAGGATGATGACGGCCATCACGATGATGAACTTGGTGATGCCGCCGGAGCCGCCGGCGATGGACCACATGGCGCCGGGGAACGACGCGGCGATCGAGATGAAGATGAGCAGCGACATGCCGTTGCCGACGCCGCGCTCGGTGATGAGCTCGCCGAACCACATGATCAGGCCGGTGCCGGCGGTCATGGTGATGACCATGAGCACCACCGTCATCCATCCGCTGTCCGGGATGACGGGGACGGAGCAGCCGGCGAACAGCTGCCCGCTGCGTGCGACGGTGACGATGGTCGTCGACTGGAGCACGGCGAGGGCGATCGTGAGGTAGCGCGTGTACTGCGTCAGCTTCGCGGTGCCCTGCTGGCCCTCCTTGTGCAGCGCCTCGAACCGCGGGATGACCACGCGGAGCAGTTGCACGATGATGCTGGACGTGATGTACGGCATGATCCCGAGCGCGAACACCGAGAGCTGCAGCAGCGCCCCGCCGCTGAACAGGTTCACCAGGCCGAGCAGCGTGTTGCCGTCGGCGGTCTGGGCGATGCAGACCTGCACGTTCTTGTAGGAGACCCCAGGCGTCGGCAGGAATGAGCCGATGCGGTAGAGGACCACCATGCCGATCGTGAAGAGCAGCTTGCGCCGCAGGTCGGGCGTCTTGAACGCCCGAGCGAATGCGCTGAGCACCTGTCCTCCTGGTCCGCCGAGGCGGTGTGTCGTACAGCCGGGCCGTGCAGCCGTCAATGGCGCCGAGGACCTGCAATCAGGTCGAGGCCACTCGGCACCTTAACGGAGATCGGTCACGTTGAGGGAAACGGGGCATCCCCTGAAACGCTCGGGCGGGTGCCCGCGGGGATGCGGAACGGGGTCGGCGGCCATGGGCCACCGACCCCGTTCGGCGATCAGTCCTGCTCGACGCTCCCGCCGGCGGCGAGGATCTTGTCCTTCGCCGACGAGGAGTACGCGTCCACCGAGACGGAGAGCTTGACGGTCAGCTCGCCCGTGCCCAGCACCTTGACCGGCGCGCCCTTGCGGACCGCGCCCTTGTCGACCAGATCGGCGACAGTCACGTCGCCACCGTTCGGGTACAGCGCCGAGAGCTTGTCCAGGTTGACGACCTGGTACTCGACACGGAACGGGTTCTTGAAGCCGCGAAGCTTGGGCAGCCGCATGTGCATCGGCATCTGCCCACCCTCGAAGCGCTCAGGGATCTGGTAGCGGGCCTTCTGGCCCTTCGTGCCACGACCGGCGGTCTTGCCCTTGGACGCCTCACCACGACCCACACGGGTCTTGGCGGTCTTGGCGCCAGGGGCGGGGCGCAGGTGGTGCACCTTGAGGGTGCCACCGTTGCCGACCTCGGCCGCAGCGGCCTCGGCCTTCGCCTTGGCGGACGACGCGGCGGGCTTCTCAGCCTTGGCCTTGGCGGCAGCCTTGGGGGCCGCCTCCGTCGACGTCGCCTTCTTGGCCGGAGCCTTCTTGGCCGGGGTCTTCACCTCGGCCGTCTCGTCGGTGGCCTTCTTGTCATCAGCCATCGTCACTCGACCTCCTCGACCGCGACAAGGTGCGTCACCGTGGTGACCATGCCGCGGATCTCAGGGCGGTCCTCCTTGACGACGACGTCGCCGATCCGCTTGAGGCCCAGGGTGCGCAGCGTGTCGCGCTGGTTCTGCTTGCCGCCGATGGCGGACTTCGTCTGCGTGACCTTGAGACGCGCCATCATGCACCTGCCTTCGATGCGATGCCCGCGGCCTGCGCCCGCAGCAGCGGGGCCGGCGCGACGTGCTCGAGCGGCAGGCCACGGCGAGCCGCCACGGCCTCCGGCTTCTCGAGCCCGCGCAGCGCCGCAACGGTCGCGTGCACGATGTTGATCGCGTTCGTCGAGCCGAGCGACTTGCTCAGCACGTCGTGGATGCCGGCGCACTCGAGCACCGCGCGCACCGGACCACCGGCGATCACACCGGTACCCGGGGACGCGGGGCGCAGGAACACGACTCCGGCCGAGGCCTCACCCTGGATGGGGTGCGGGATGGTGCCCTGGATGCGGGGCACCTTGAAGAAGTTCTTCTTGGCCTCTTCGACGCCCTTGGCGATCGCCGCGGGCACCTCCTTGGCCTTCCCGTAGCCGACGCCGACGGTTCCGTCGCCGTCCCCCACCACGACGAGCGCGGTGAAGCTGAACCGGCGGCCACCCTTGACGACCTTGGCCACGCGGTTGATGGTCACGACGCGCTCGAGGAACGCGCTCTTCTCGACGGCGTCACCCCGACGGCCGCCGTCCCGACGGCCACCGTCGCGACGGTCACCGCCGGAGCCCCCCTGGGGGGCGCCAGTGTTGCTGCGCTGAGGAGCAGCCATCAGTGAGTCCTCTTCTTCGATGCGGAGATGAGCAGCGTCGTCACAGGGCCAGACCGCCTTCGCGGGCCCCGTCGGCGACTGCTGCCACCCGGCCGTGGTACTTGTTGCCGCCGCGGTCGAAGACGACCGCGTCGATGCCGGCGGCCTTGGCGCGCTCGGCGACGAGCTCGCCGACCTTGCGGGCCTTGGCCGTCTTGTCGCCCTCGAGCCCGCGCAGGTCGGCCTCGAGAGTGGACGCCGACGCGAGAGTGCGGCCGACGGTGTCGTCCACGACCTGAGCGGTCATGTGACGGCTGGACCGCGACACGACCAGGCGCGGACGCTCTGTGGTGCCGCTGACCTTCTTGCGCAGACGCAGGTGGCGGCGGGCACGGGAAACCGACTTGCCCTTGCCGAGGATCTTGAGAGCCATCGCTTACTTACCAGCCTTTCCGACCTTGCGGCGGACCAGCTCGCCCGCGTATCGCACGCCCTTGCCCTTGTAAGGCTCAGGCTTGCGGATCTTGCGGATGTTGGCGGCGACCTCACCGACCTGCTGCTTGTCGATGCCCGAGACCGAGAACTTGTTGGGGCTCTCGACCGCGAACGTGATGCCAGCGGGGGGGGTGACGACCACGGGGTGGCTGAACCCGAGCGCGAACTCGAGGTCGGATCCCTTGGCCGTGACGCGGTAACCGGTGCCGACGATCTCGAGCTTCTTCTCGTACCCCTGGGTCACACCGGTGACCTGGTTGGCGAGCAGCGTGCGGGTGAGACCGTGCAGCGAACGCGAGGCGCGCTCGTCGTTGGGGCGCGTGACCACCAGCGAACCGGCGTCGTCACGCGTGACCTCGATAGGGGTGGGGACAGTGTGCGTCAGGGTGCCCTTGGGGCCCTTGAACGTCACGACTGCTCCACTGATGTTGACTTCCACGCCGGCCGGGACCGGGACGGGGATTCTGCCGATACGAGACATGGCTAGCTCCTTTCCGTCTCGGGCTTACCAGACGTAGGCGAGGACTTCCCCACCCACGCCCTTCTTGGCGGCCTGCTTGTCGGTGAGGAGGCCAGAGGACGTGGACAGGATCGCCACGCCGAGGCCGCCGAGCACCTTGGGCAGGTTGGTGGACTTGGCATACACGCGCAGGCCCGGCTTGGACACGCGCTTGATGCCGGCGAGCGAACGCTCGCGGTTCGGGCCGTACTTCAGCTCGATGGTGAGGTTCTTGCCCACGCGGGCGTCCTCGACCTTCCAGCCCGAGATGTAGCCCTCGGCCTGGAGGATCTCCGCGATGTGCGACTTCAGCTTCGAGTACGGCATCGTCACGGAGTCGTGGTGCGCCGAGTTGGCGTTACGCAGACGCGTCAGGAAGTCTGCGATCGGGTCGGTCATCGTCATGTTGGGGCTTTAGCCCTTCCTCGCCGTGGTATCCGGGGCCAGTGGCCCCGGACCGACGACGTAGTTGATTACCAGCTGCTCTTGGTGACACCGGGCAGCTCGCCCGCGTGCGCCATCTGGCGCACGCAGATGCGGCACAGCCCGAACTTGCGGTACACGGAGTGCGGACGTCCGCACTTCTGGCACCGGGTGTAGGCGCGCACCTTGAACTTCTGGGGTCCGGCTGCCTTGTTGACCAGGGCGGTCTTCGCCATGTTCAGTCCTCCTTGAAGGGGAAGCCGAGACGCTTCAGCAGCGAGCGGCCCTCGTCGTCGGTCGTCGCGGTCGTCACGATGGTGATGTCCATGCCGCGGACGCGATCGATCTTGTCCTGGTCGATCTCGTGGAACATGGACTGCTCCGTGAGGCCGAAGGTGTAGTTGCCGTGCCCGTCGAACTGCTTGGGCGAGAGCCCACGGAAGTCGCGGATGCGCGGCAGGGCCGTCGAGAGCAGGCGGTCGAGGAACTCCCAGGCGCGGTCGCCACGCAGCGTGACGTGCGCGCCGATCGGCATGCCCTCACGCAGCTTGAACTGCGCGATGGACTTGCGAGCCTTCGTGACCTGCGGCTTCTGACCGGTGATGAGGGTCAGGTCGCGGATCGCGCCGTCGATGAGCTTGGAGTCCTTCGCAGCGTCGCCGACACCCATGTTCACGACGACCTTGGTGAGGCGCGCGACCTGGTTGACGTTCTCGTGCTGGAACTCCTCGCGCAGCGCGGGGACGATCTCCTCGGCGTAACGCGTCTTGAGGCGGGGCTTGATGCCCTGCGTGGTCTCGTCGATGGCGGTCATCAGATGTCCTTACCGGAGCGCTTGGCGACGCGGACCCGGACCGTGCGGGTACGCCCGTCGCGCTCGACCTGCTCGCTGCGGTAACCGACCCGGGTGCCCTTCTTGGTCTCCGGGTCCACGAGCATCACGTTGCTGATGTGGATGGGGGCCTCGACGGTCTCGATGCCACCCGTGCGGGTGCCGCGCTGCGTCTGGCCGGCCTTGACGTGCTTGGTGACACGCTGGACGCCCTCGACGACGACGCGCTGCGTCTCGGTCAGGACCTCGAGGACACGCCCCTGCTGGCCCTTGTCGCGGCCCGAGATGACGACCACGAGGTCGCCCTTCTTGATCTTCGCCATGGTCAGAGCACCTCCGGAGCCAGCGAGATGATCTTCATGAACTTCTTGTCACGCAGCTCGCGGCCCACCGGGCCGAAGATGCGCGTGCCGCGAGGCTCACCGTCGTTCTTGAGGATCACGGCCGCGTTCTCGTCGAACTTGATGTACGAGCCGTCGGGACGCCGACGCTCCTTCTTGGTGCGGACGATGACCGCCTTGACGACGTCGCCCTTCTTGACGTTGCCGCCCGGGATCGCGTCCTTGACGGTGGCGACAATGGTGTCGCCGATACCGGCGTAGCGGCGACCAGAGCCACCGAGAACACGGATGCAGAGAATCTCCTTGGCACCCGTGTTGTCGGCGACGCGAAGTCGCGACTCCTGCTGAATCATCTACTGAACTCCTGTCGTCTGCCGGTTCTCGCGAACGAGCCTGGCCGAACGGATAGTTGCCGTCGTGCACACGTCGCCTCGTGGGGCGGGAAGCCCCACGAGGCCCGTGGGCAACTCTGAGTACTGCTGGACTGCGTGGCCTGGACTACTTGGCCTTCTCGATGACCTCGACGAGGCGGTAACGCTTCGTCGCAGAGATCGGACGGGTCTCCATGATGGTGACGAGATCGCCCACGCCTGCGGCGCCGGCCTCGTCGTGCACCTTGACCTTGCTCGTCCGCCGGATGACCTTGCCGTAGAGCGGGTGCTTGACCCGGTCCTCGACCTCGACCACGACGGTCTTCTGCATCTTGTCGCTGACGACGTACCCGCGGCGGACCTTGCGGTTGGCACGCGGCGCCGCAGCGGCGGTGGTCTCCTCGACCTTGTCAGTGTTCGCGCTCATCGTGACCTCACTCGCTCGCGCTCGGGGCAGTACGGATGCCGAGCTCGCGCTCACGCAGGATCGTGTAGATCCGCGCGATGTCGCGACGCACGGCCTTGAGCCGCCCGTGGCTCTCGAGCTGGCCCGTCGCCGACTGGAAGCGGAGGTTGAATAGCTCCTCCTTGGCCTTCTTCAGCTCGGCGACAAGGCGCTCGTCATCGAAGGCGTCCAGCTCGCTGGGAGCCAGGTCCTTGGTTCCGATTGCCATCAGTTACCACCCTCGCGAACCACAAAACGGGTCTTCATCGGGAGCTTGTGCTGCGCGCGACGCATGGCCTCGCGTGCCAGGGGCTCCGGGACTCCGCCGAGCTCGAACAGCACTCGGCCGGGCTTGACGTTGGCGATCCACCACTCGGGCGAACCCTTGCCGGAACCCATGCGGGTCTCAGCAGGCTTCTTCGTGAGCGGCCGGTCCGGGTAGATGTTGATCCAGACCTTGCCGCCACGCTTGATGTGGCGGGTCAT
Source organism: Cellulomonas chengniuliangii (assembly GCF_024508335.1). Lineage (NCBI taxonomy): Bacteria > Bacillati > Actinomycetota > Actinomycetes > Micrococcales > Cellulomonadaceae > Cellulomonas > Cellulomonas chengniuliangii. The sequence continues at coordinate 2,936,471 of NZ_CP101988.1, forward strand.
GGCGATACGAGCAGCCTCGATCTGCCGGTTGGTGACGTAGGCGGGCTCGAGAGCCTGGATGCCGAACTCACCAAACGAGATCTGGGTGCCACCGGTCGCGGCGCCGGAGCGCCCCGGGTGGTGCTGCTTGCGGTGCTTCAGCCTGCGCGGGATCAGCACGGCTCAGGCCTCCGTTCCGGACTCGGTTGCGGGCGACGCCGCCGCGGGAGCCTCGGTGGAGGCTGCCTCGGCAGGCGCGTCGGCCCGCTCGGGACGGCGGGCGCCGCCACGCGACGGACGCTCGGCACGGTCGCCGCGCGGGCCACGAGCCGGGCGCGGAGCCTGGGTCGCCTGCTCGCGGGCGAATTCCTTCTCCGTCATGTCGCCCTTGTAGATCCAGACCTTCACGCCGATGCGGCCGAAGGTCGTGCGGGCCTCGTAGAAGCCGTAGTCGATGAACGCCCGGAGGGTGTGCAGCGGCACGCGTCCCTCGCGGTAGAACTCGGTACGGCTCATCTCCGCGCCGCCGAGGCGGCCGGAGACCTGCACCCGGATGCCCTTGGCGCCGGCGCGCTGGGCGCTCTGCATGCCCTTGCGCATCGCGCGTCGGAACGACACGCGGCTCGCGAGCTGCTCGGCGATGCCCTGAGCGACGAGCTGGGCCTCGATCTCGGCGTTCTTGACCTCGAGGATGTTGAGCTGCACCTGCTTGCCGGTGAGCTTCTCGAGCTCACCGCGGATGCGGTCGGCCTCCGCGCCACGACGCCCGATGACGATGCCCGGGCGGGCGGTGTGGATGTCGACGCGGACCCGGTCGCGGGTGCGCTCGATCTCGACCTTGGCGATGCCCGCGCGCTCGAGGCCCGTGGCCATGAGCTTGCGGATCTCGACGTCCTCACGGACGTAGTCGCGGTAACGCTGCCCCGGCTTGGTGGAGTCGGAGAACCAGCGCGAACGGTGGTCTGTCGTGATGCCCAGGCGGTACCCGAGCGGGCTGACCTTATGTCCCACTATCGGGCCCTTCCCTTCGTGCTCTCACGCTCGGCAACAACCACGGTGATGTGGCTGGTGCGCTTGAGGATCTGGCTCGCACGACCCTGCGCCCGCGGCCGGAACCGCTTGAGCGTCGGACCCTCGTCAACAAAGACCTCAGAGATGTAAAGGTCCTGCTCGTCGAGACGCTCGTTGTTCCGCTTAGCGGCTTCACGGGCGTTGGCGATCGCGCTCTCGACCACCTTGAGGACTGTCTCCCCCGCGGCCTGCGGTGCGAACTTCAGCACCGCCACGGCCTCGCCGGCCTGCTTGCCACGGATGAGGTCCACGACGCGCCGGGCCTTCTGGGGCGTGACGCGGACGAACCGCGCCTTCGCCTTGGCTTCCATTGCTGTCCTGCCTTCTTGTCTCGTCGCCGTCAAGGGACGTCACCTGGCTGACCCGGGGGTCAGCGGCGACGGCCCTTCCGGTCGTCCTTCTCGTGGCCGCGGAACGTCCGGGTCGGAGCGAACTCGCCCAGCTTGTGCCCGACCATCGCCTCGGTGACGAAGACCGGCGTGTGCTTGCGGCCGTCGTGCACCGCGAACGTGTGACCGAGGAAGTCGGGCGTGATGACCGACCGGCGGGACCACGTCTTGATGACGTTCTTGGTCCCCTTCTCGTTCTGGACGTCGACCTTCTTCTGCAGGTGTCCGTCGACGAACGGGCCCTTCTTCAGGCTGCGTGGCATCTCAGGCTCCTATCAGCGCTTCTTGCCGGTGCGCCGACGGCGCACGATCAGCTTGTCGCTCGGCTTGTTCGGACGACGGGTCCGGCCCTCAGGCTGGCCCCACGGGCTCACGGGGTGACGTCCACCGGACGTCTTGCCCTCACCACCACCGTGCGGGTGGTCGATCGGGTTCATCGCGACACCACGGACGGAGGGGCGCTTGCCCTTCCAGCGCATGCGGCCGGCCTTGCCCCAGTTGATGTTCGACTGCTCGGCGTTGCCCACCTCGCCGACCGTCGCGCGGCAGCGCAGGTCGACGTTGCGGATCTCGCCAGACGGCATGCGCAGCTGCGCGTACGGGCCGTCCTTGGCGACAAGCTGGACCGAGGCGCCAGCCGAACGGGCGATCTTCGCGCCGCCACCGGGCTTGAGCTCGATGGCGTGGATGACCGTACCGGTCGGGATGTTGCGCAGCGGCAGGTTGTTGCCGGGCTTGATGTCGGCGGCAGGACCGTTCTCGATCATGTCGCCCTGGCGGAGCTTGTTCGGCGCGATGATGTAGCGCTTCTCGCCGTCCGCGTAGTGCAGGAGCGCGATGCGCGCCGTGCGGTTGGGGTCGTACTCGATGTGCGCGACCTTCGCCGGAACGCCGTCCTTGTCATGACGACGGAAGTCGATGACGCGGTAGGCACGCTTGTGGCCGCCGCCCTGGTGACGCATGGTCACTCGACCGGTGGCGTTGCGGCCACCCGTCTTGTGCAGCGGGCGAACCAGCGACTTCTCCGGCGTGGAGCGCGTGATCTCGACGAAGTCGGCGACGCTTGCGCCGCGGCGCCCTGGCGTCGTCGGCTTGTACTTGCGGATTCCCATGGGGATCTGTCCTCAATCTGCTCTCAGGTCCGGCGTCAGCCGACCGGTCCGCCGAAGATGTCGATCGTGCCCTCGCGGAGGGTGACGATCGCGCGCTTGGTGTCCTTGCGTCGGCCGATGCCGAACTTGGTCCGCCGCGACTTGCCCTTGCGGTTGACCGTGTTCACCGAAGCGACCTTGACCGAGAAGATCTGCTCGACAGCGATCTTGATCTCGGTCTTGTTCGAGCGGGGGTCCACGAGGAAGGTGTACTTGCCCTCGTCGAGCAGCCCGTAGCTCTTCTCCGAGACGACCGGCGCGAGCAGGATGTCCCGCGGGTCCTTGCCGACGGTGGCGCTCACTTCGTCTCCTCCTCAGCGGCTGCCTCGGAAGCGGTCGCGACGGCCGTGGCCGAACGCCCCTTCGCCGGGCCCTCGAGGAACGCGTCGAGCGCGCCCTGCGTGAACACGACGTCGTCCGAGATGAGCACGTCATAGGTGTTGAGCTGGTCAGCGACCAGCAGGTGCACCCGCTCGACGTTGCGGAGCGACTTCCAGGTGATCTCGTCCTGGCGCTCGACAACCACGAGCACGTTCTTGCGACCCGACAGGTTCGCGAGGACGTTGAGCGCGGACTTGGTCGAGGGCGCGGCGCCCGGGGCGAACCCGGAGACGACGTGCACGCGACCGGCGCGGGCGCGGTCCGAGAGAGCACCGCGGAGCGCCGCGGCCTTCATCTTCTTCGGGGTCCGCTGGCTGTAGTCGCGCGGGGTCGGTCCGTGGACCACGCCACCACCGGCGAACTGCGGCGCACGGGTCGAGCCCTGACGGGCGCGGCCGGTGCCCTTCTGCTTGTACGGCTTCCGACCGCCACCGCGGACCTCGCCACGAGTCTTCGTGGAGGCGGTGCCCTGGCGCGCCGCAGCAAGCTGCGCGACGACGACCTGGTGGATCAGCGGGACGTTGGTCTGGACGTCGAAGACCTCGGCGGGCAGGTCGGCGGTGCCGGCCTTCTTGCCCGACGGGTCCAGGACGTCGACCGTCAGCGTGTCAGACATGGGGTCATGCCCCCTTCACTGCGGAGCGCACGACGACGACGCCACCCTTGGGGCCCGGAACGGCGCCCTTGACGAGCACCAGGCCCTTCTCGGCGTCGACCGCGTGGACGGTCAGGTTCTGTGTGGTCTGGCGGTCGACACCCATCCGACCAGCCATGCGCACGCCCTTGAACACGCGCGACGGGGTCGAGGCCCCACCGATCGAGCCGGGCTTGCGGTGGTTGCGGTGCGCACCGTGGGAGGCGCCGACGCCGTGGAAGCCGTGACGCTTCATCACACCGGCGGTGCCCTTGCCCTTGGTCGTCCCGACGACGTCCACCAGCGTGCCGGCCTCGAAGGCGGCAGCGGTGAGCTCCTGGCCGAGCGTGTACTCGGAGGCGTCGGAGGTGCGGATCTCGGCCACGTGCCGGCGGGGGGTGACCCCGGCCTTCTCGAAGTGGCCCTTCAGCGGCTGGCTCACCTTGCGCGGGTCGATCTGGCCGTAGGCCAGCTGGACCGCGGAGTAGCCATCCGTGTCAGCGGAGCGGACCTGCGTCACGACGTTCGTCCCGACCTGCACGACGGTGACGGGGACGAGACGCCCGTTGGCGTCCCACACCTGCGTCATGCCGAGCTTGATGCCGAGGAGCGCCGTGACGGGGCGCGCGTTCTGCTGGGTGGTCATAAAGATCAGTTCCTTCCCAGCGTCAGAGCTTGATCTCGATGTTCACGTCAGCCGGCAGGTCGAGACGCATGAGCGAGTCGACCGCCTTCGGCGTGGGATCGATGATGTCGATGAGCCGCTTGTGCGTGCGCATCTCAAAGTGCTCGCGGCTGTCCTTGTACTTGTGAGGCGACCGGATGACGCAGAAGACGTTCTTCTCCGTCGGCAGCGGCACCGGGCCCACGACCGTCGCACCAGCGCGTGTCACCGTGTCGACGATCTTGCGCGCCGAGCTGTCGATGACCTCGTGGTCGTAGGACTTGAGCCGGATGCGGATCTTCTGTCCCGCCATGGCGTCGTCTACTTCTCTCTCTCGAACCGCTTCTGTCCGACCCCCGCGCTCGGGCGTGTCGCTTTGTGCGACACATCCTCGCGCTGCATCCCGCGCCAGGTCGGCGGGGACGAGGTCGTTGTGTGCTGTCTGAGCTCTTCCACCACCGGGGGTGACCCCGGGGCCTGCAGAGCCCTCAACGTGTCTCTGCCCGGTGAATCAGCGCTAGCGCACGAGTGCGCGCGCCCGCACCGGGCAACCTGAACAGTGTGCCAGATGAGAGCACGGAAGACCAACTCGCCCGCTCGGCCCGAGGACCGAGGGACATGCGCAGGGCCCGGACGCAAGCGTCCGGGCCCTGCGGAAGATCACTTGATGATCTTCGTGACCTTGCCCGAGCCGACGGTCCGGCCACCCTCGCGGATGGCGAAGCCGAGGCCCTCTTCCATGGCGATCGGCTGGATCAGCTGGACGCTGATCTCGGTGTTGTCACCAGGCATGACCATCTCGGTGCCCTCGGGCAGCGTGATGACGCCGGTGACGTCCGTCGTGCGGAAGTAGAACTGCGGGCGGTAGTTCCCGTAGAACGGGTTGTGACGGCCGCCCTCGTCCTTGGCCAGGATGTAGACCTGGCCCTCGAACTCGGTGTGAGGCGTGATCGAGCCGGGCTTGACGACGACCTGGCCGCGCTCGACCTCTTCGCGCTTCGTGCCGCGAAGGAGCAGGCCGACGTTCTCGCCAGCCTCGGCGTAGTCGAGCAGCTTGCGGAACATCTCGACGCCGGTGACCGTGGTCTTGATCGCCTTCTCCTTGATGCCGACGATCTCCACCTCCTCGTTCACCTTGAGCGAGCCGCGCTCGACACGACCGGTGACGACCGTGCCACGACCGGTGATCGTGAAGACGTCCTCGATGGGCATGAGGAACGGCTTGTCGACCTCGCGGACCGGGTCCGGGACGTTCTCGTCGACAGCGTCCAGCAGGTCCTCGACGGACTTGACCCACTCGGGGTCGCCCTCGAGCGCCTTGAGGCCCGACACGCGGACCACGGGGACGTCGTCGCCGGCGAAGCCCTGCGAGGAGAGGAGCTCGCGCACCTCGACCTCGACGAGCTCGAGGATCTCCTCGTCGTCGACCATGTCGGACTTGTTCAGCGCCACCAGCAGGTACGGCACGCCGACCTGACGGGCGAGCAGAACGTGCTCACGCGTCTGGGCCATGGGGCCGTCCGTCGCGGCGACCACGAGGATCGCGCCGTCCATCTGCGCGGCGCCCGTGATCATGTTCTTGATGTAGTCGGCGTGACCAGGAGCGTCGACGTGCGCGTAGTGGCGCTTCTCCGTCTGGTACTCGACGTGCGCGATGTTGATCGTGATACCGCGCTGCTTCTCCTCAGGCGCCTTGTCGATCTGGTCGAACGGCGTGAAGGGGTTCAGGTCGGGGTACTTGTCGTGCAGCACCTTCGAGATCGCGGCCGTCAGCGTCGTCTTGCCATGGTCGACGTGACCGATGGTGCCGATGTTGACGTGCGGCTTAGTCCGCTCGAACTTGGCCTTGCCCACTGGGTCCTCCTCAGGACTCTGGTAGAGATTGCCGAACGACGCGGGAGTCTGGATGACTCGCGCGGAGCGTGCGGTCCTACGGGTCGGTTGTGTGTGGAACTACAGGTTGCGACCTGTGGGACTTACTCGCCCCGGGTCTTCTTGATGATCTCTTCGGCAACGTTCCGAGGAACCTCGGAGTAGCTGTCGAACTGCATCGAGTACACGGCGCGACCCTGGGTCTTGGACCGCAGGTCGCCGACGTACCCGAACATCTCGGAGAGCGGCACGAGGGCGCGGATGACCTTGACGCCCGTCGCGTCCTCCATGGACTGGATCATGCCTCGGCGAGAGTTGATGTCGCCGATGACCTCACCCATGTAGTCCTCGGGGGTGCGCACCTCGACGGCCATGACCGGCTCCAGGAGAACCGGGTCGGCCTTGCGCACTGCTTCCTTGAGGATCATCGAGCCGGCGATCTTGAACGCCATCTCCGAGGAGTCGACGTCGTGCGCTGCGCCATCGAGCAGGATCGCCTTGATGCCGACGAGCGGGAAGCCCGCCAGGACACCGAGCTGCATCGCGCTCTGGATACCGGCGTCGACCGACGGGATGTACTCCCGCGGGATACGGCCACCGGTGACCTTGTTGTCGAACTCGTACAGCTCGCCCTCGGCCGGGTCCAACGGCTCGAAGCTCATCTGGACCTTGGCGTACTGGCCGGAGCCACCCGTCTGCTTCTTGTGGACGTAGTCGATCTTGTCCACGGCGCGACGGATCGTCTCACGGTACGCCACCTGGGGCTTGCCGACGTTCGCCTCGACCTTGAACTCGCGCCGCATGCGGTCCACGAGGATGTCGAGGTGGAGCTCGCCCATGCCGCCGATGACGGTCTGGCCGGTCTCGTCGTCGAGGCGCACCCGGAACGTCGGGTCCTCCTCGGCGAGCTTCTGGATGGCCGTCGAGAGCTTCTCCTGGTCGGCCTTCGTCTTCGGCTCGATGGCCACGTCGATGACCGGCTCGGGGAACGTCATGGACTCGAGCACAACCGGCGAGCTCGGGTCGCTCAGGGTGTCACCGGTGGTGACGTCCTTGAGGCCGATGAACGCGTAGATGTGGCCGGCCGTGGCCTCCTCGACGGGGTTCTCCTTGTTGGAGTGCATCTGGAAGAGCTTCCCGATGCGCTCCTTCTTCCCCTTGGTCGCGTTGAGCACCTGGGCGCCCTGCGCGACCTTGCCCGAGTACACCCGGACGTAGGTCAGCTTGCCGAAGAACGGGTGCGTCGCCACCTTGAACGCCAGAGCCGAGAACGGCTCCGTCGCGTCGGGGTGGCGCTCGACGATGATCTCCTCGTCCTTGACGTCGTGGCCCTTGACGGCCGGGACGTCGAGCGGGGTCGGGAGGTAGTCGATCACGGCGTCGAGCATGGGCTGGACGCCCTTGTTCTTGAACGCCGAGCCGCAGAGCACGGGGTACGCGAGGCTCTGGATCGTGAGCTTGCGGATGCCGCGCTTGATCTCCGCGACCGTGAGCTCCTCGCCGCCGAGGTACTTCTCGAGAAGCTCCTCGTCAGCCTCGGCCACGGCCTCGATGAGGTCGGCGCGGTACTGCTCGGCCTTCTCGACCAGGTCGGCCGGGATCTCCTCGACGGAGTACGCCTCGCCCAGCGCGGTCTCGCCGCGCCACACCAGCGCGCGCTGCTCGACCAGGTCGACGACGCCCGTGAAGTCGTTCTCGGAGCCGATGGGCAGCTGGATGACCAGCGGCTTGGCCTTGAGGCGGTCGACGATCGTCTTCACCGTGAAGTAGAAGTCGGCGCCGAGCTTGTCCATCTTGTTGACGAAGCAGATGCGCGGGACGTCGTACTTGTCCGCCTGCCGCCACACGGTCTCCGACTGGGGCTCCACGCCCTCCTTGCCGTCGAACACCGCGACCGCGCCGTCGAGGACGCGCAGCGAGCGCTCGACCTCGACCGTGAAGTCGACGTGGCCCGGCGTGTCGATGATGTTGATCTGGTTGTCGTGCCAGTAGCAGGTCGTCGCGGCGGACGTGATCGTGATGCCGCGCTCCTGCTCCTGCTCCATCCAGTCCATCGTCGACGCGCCGTCGTGCGTCTCACCGATCTTGTAGTTGACCCCGGTGTAGAACAGGATCCGCTCGGTGGTGGTCGTCTTGCCAGCATCGATGTGCGCCATGATGCCGATGTTGCGGACCTTGTTCAGGTCCGTCAGCACGTCCAGTGCCACGTGTTCAGCCCCTTGTCGGTTGGCTTGGAAGTTCGCGGTCCGCGGGGATCACCAGCGGTAGTGCGCGAACGCCTTGTTGGACTCGGCCATCTTGTGCATGTCCTCACGGCGCTTGACCGCTGCGCCCAGGCCGTTGCTGGCGTCGAGGATCTCGTTCATGAGGCGCTCGGTCATCGTCTTCTCGCGGCGAGCGCGCGAGTAGTCGGTGAGCCAGCGCAGCGCGAGCGTCGTGGAGCGCACGGGGCGGACCTCGACGGGCACCTGGTAGGTGGCGCCACCGACGCGGCGCGAACGCACCTCGAGGGCGGGGCGCACGTTCTCGAGCGCACGCTTGAGCACGACGACCGGGTCGCCCTGCGTCTTCTCACGGACACCCTCGAGGGCGCCGTAGACGATCGACTCGGCGACAGACTTCTTGCCGTCCAGGAGGACCTTGTTGATGAGCTGCGTGACGACGGGCGATCCGTAGACCGGGTCGACGATGAGCGGCCGCTTCGGGGCCGGACCCTTGCGAGGCATCAGTTGCTGCCCTTCTTCGCGCCGTAACGGCTGCGAGCCTGCTTGCGGTTCTTCACGCCCTGCGTGTCGAGCGCGCCACGGACGATCTTGTAGCGGACACCGGGGAGGTCCTTCACACGACCGCCGCGGACGAGCACGATGGAGTGCTCCTGCAGGTTGTGGCCCACACCCGGGATGTACGCGGTGACCTCGATGCCGCTGGACAGCTTGACGCGCGCGACCTTGCGGAGAGCCGAGTTCGGCTTCTTCGGGGTGGTCGTGTAGACGCGGGTGCACACACCGCGGCGCTGCGGGCTCCCCTTGAGCGCGGGAGTCTTCGACTTGTTGGTCTTCGGCTGCCGGCCCTTGCGGACCAGCTGCTGGATCGTAGGCACTACGTCTCCGAGTCTGTAGGTGAGTCTATGGTCAACCAGGTCCTAGCCCAGTTTGGTGGAGGCACTGTCGCTCGGTCCGCCGCATGATGCGACGTGCCGGGCGTAGCCCTCAGGCCTTTCCTCCCGCACCGACCCCCGCACCCGGGCGTGTCGGCCGATCTCCACATGGCGGCACCGGTCGACTTCACATCGACTGTGTGTCGCGCGCGGTAGATCGCTTCTCCACCCGGCACCTCTCGGTCTATCAGTCCGTATTGTCCTGATCTGTCCGAAGACGTGCACGCACGAGGGCCCGACGGCGCGGGCACGGTCTCCTACGGTACCGGCGCGGCCCATGTCCGTCAAAGCAACAGGACACCGTACCGTGCGCCGCCATCACGGGGACCTCGCGGAGCCCTGCCAAGGCAAACCCCGAGGGGGCCACCGGCGGACCGGTGACCCCCTCGGGTCGTGCAGCTGTGAGGCACAGACTCAGCGGAAGTCGCCGAAGTCGATGTCCTCGAGCGGGATCGCCTCGCCCGAGCCGAGGCCCAGGGCGGGGAAGTCGATCTCGTCGTAGCCGAAGGACGGGTACAGCTCGGCCTTCGCCTCCTCGGTCGGCTCCACCGTGACGTTCCGGTAGCGGGCCAGGCCCGTGCCGGCGGGGATGAGCTTGCCGATGATGACGTTCTCCTTGAGCCCCAGCAGCGGGTCGCTGCGTCCGCTCATGGCCGCCTCGGTCAGCACGCGGGTCGTCTCCTGGAAGGAGGCGGCCGAGAGCCACGAGTCGGTCGCGAGCGAGGCCTTGGTGATGCCCATCAGCTCCGGACGGCCCGACGCCGGCTGGCCGGACTCGGCCACCGCACGACGGTTCGCGTCCTCGAACCGGCCACGCTCGGCGAGCTCGCCGGGCAGCAGGTCCGTGTCGCCCGAGTCGAGGACAGTCACGCGGCGCAGCATCTGCCGCACGATGACCTCGATGTGCTTGTCGTGGATGTCCACGCCCTGCGAGCGGTAGACCTCCTGGACCTCGTCCACCAGGTGCTTCTGGGTGGCACGCGGGCCGAGGATGCGGAGCACCTTCTTCGGGTCGACGGCGCCGACCACGAGCTGGGTGCCGACCTCGACGTGATCGCCGTCGTTGACCAGCAGGCGCGAGCGCTTGGTGATCGGGTAGGCGATCTCCTCGGAGCCGTCGTCGGGCGTGAGCACGATGCGACGCGTGCGCTCGGCCTCGTCGATCGTGATGCGGCCAGAGAACTCCGCGATCGGGCCCTCGCCCTTGGGCGTGCGGGCCTCGAACAGCTCCTGGATACGGGGCAGACCCTGCGTGATGTCGTCAGCCGAGGCGACGCCACCGGTGTGGAAGGTACGCATCGTCAGCTGCGTGCCCGGCTCACCGATCGACTGGGCCGCGATGATGCCCACGGCCTCGCCGATGTCGACGAGCTTGCCCGTGGCCAGCGAACGGCCGTAGCACTTGGCGCAGGTGCCGACGCGCGACTCGCAGGTCAGGACCGAGCGGACCTTGATCTCCGTGACGCCGGCATCGAGCAGCTCGTCGAGCAGCACGTCGCCGATGTCCTCGCCCGCCTCGCCGATGACCTTGCCGTCGATCTCGACCGGCGTGGCCAGCGTGCGCGAGTAGACGCTCGTCTCGACCTTGTCGTGGCGGCGCAGCGTGCCGTCGGACCCGGGCACGCTGATCGGCATGACCAGGCCGCGCTCGGTGCCGCAGTCCTCCTCGCGGACGATGACGTCCTGCGAGACGTCCACCAGACGACGCGTCAGGTAGCCCGAGTCGGCGGTCCGCAGAGCGGTGTCCGCCAGGCCCTTGCGGGCGCCGTGCGTCGCGATGAAGTACTCGAGGACGGACAGGCCCTCGCGGTAGTTGGCCTTGATCGGACGAGGGATGATCTCGCCCTTCGGGTTCGCCACGAGGCCGCGCATACCGGCGATCTGACGGACCTGCATCCAGTTACCACGAGCCCCGGAGCCGACCATCTTGTAGACGGTGTTCTGCTTCGGGAAGTTGTCCTGCATCGCCTTGGCGACCTTGTCGGTGGCCTGCGTCCAGATCTCGATGAGCTCCTGGCGACGCTCGTCGTCGGTGATGAGGCCCTTGTCGTACTGGCCCTGCACCTTCGCCGCGCGCGCCTCGTGCTCCTCGAGGATGGCCGCCTTGGCCGCGGGGGTCGCGACGTCCGAGATGGAGATCGTGACGCCCGAGCGGGTGGCCCAGCGGAAGCCGGCCTCCTTGAGCGCGTCGAGGGACGCGGCGACCGCGACCTTCGGGTAGCGCTCGGCGAGGTCGTTGACGATCACCGAGAGGCGCTTCTTGTCGACGACGCCGTTCTCGTACGGGTAGTCGACCGGGAGCAGCTCGTTGAACAGCGCGCGGCCCAGCGTCGTGTCGAGCGACAGCGGCGTGCCCTGCTCCCAGCCCTCCGGGGCGTCCTCCTCCGCGAGGACCGGGTCCTCGAGGCGGATGCGCACCTTGGCGCTGAGGTCCAGGCTGCCCTGGTCGAACGCCATGATCGCCTCGGACACCGAGGAGAACGCCCGGCCGGCGCCCTTCGCGTCGTCCTTGTCGAGCGTCAGGTGGTACAGGCCGATGATCATGTCCTGCGAGGGCATGGTCACCGGACGGCCGTCCGACGGCTTCAGGATGTTGTTGCTCGAGAGCATGAGGATGCGGGCCTCGGCCTGCGCCTCAGCGCTCAGGGGCAGGTGCACAGCCATCTGGTCGCCGTCGAAGTCGGCGTTGAACGCCGCGCAGACGAGCGGGTGCAGGTGGATGGCCTTGCCCTCGACGAGCTGCGGCTCGAACGCCTGGATGCCGAGGCGGTGCAGCGTGGGCGCGCGGTTGAGCAGCACGGGGTGCTCGGTGATGACCTCTTCGAGGACGTCCCACACGACCGGGCGGGCACGCTCGACCATGCGCTTGGCCGACTTGATGTTCTGCGCGTGGTTGAGGTCGACGAGCCGCTTCATGACGAAGGGCTTGAAGAGCTCGAGGGCCATCTGCTTCGGCAGGCCGCACTGGTGCAGCTTGAGCTGCGGGCCGACGACGATGACCGAACGGCCCGAGTAGTCGACGCGCTTGCCGAGCAGGTTCTGGCGGAACCGGCCCTGCTTGCCCTTGAGCATGTCCGAGATCGACTTGAGCGGCCGGTTGCCGGGGCCCGTGACAGGGCGGCCACGACGGCCGTTGTCGAACAGCGAGTCAACGGCCTCCTGGAGCATCCGCTTCTCGTTGTTGACGATGATCTCGGGCGCGCCCAGGTCCAGGAGCCGCTTGAGGCGGTTGTTCCGGTTGATGACGCGGCGGTACAGGTCGTTCAGGTCCGAGGTGGCGAAACGGCCACCGTCGAGCTGGACCATCGGACGCAGGTCCGGCGGGATGACCGGGACGGCGTCCAGGACCATGCCCGTGGGCGAGTTCGTCGTGGTGAGGAACGCGTTGACGACCTTGAGCCGCTTCAGGGCACGCGTCTTGCGCTGGCCCTTGCCGTTCTTGATCGTGTCGCGCAGGGACTCGGCCTCGGCCTCCAGGTCGAAGGCCTCCAGGCGCTTCTGGATCGCCGAGGCGCCCATCGAGCCCTCGAAGTAGTTGCCGTAGCGGTCCTGCAGCTGGCGGTAGAGCATCTCGTCGCCCTCGAGGTCGGCGACCTTGAGGTTCTTGAAACGGTCCCAGACCGTCTCGAGGCGGTCGAGCTCCGCGTCGGCGCGCTTGCGGATCTGCGTCATCTCGCGCTCAGCGGAGTCACGCACCTTGCGGCGCGCGTCAGCCTTGGCGCCCTCGGCCTCGAGCTCGGCCAGGTCGGCCTCGAGCTTCTGGGCGCGGGTGTTGATGTCGTTGTCGCGGCGGTCCGAGATCTCCTTCTTCTCCAGGTCGATCTCGTTCTGGAGGTTGGGGAGGTCCTCCTGCCGGCCCTCGACGTCGACGGACGTGATCATGTACGCCGCGAAGTAGATGACCTTCTCGAGGTCCTTCGGGGCGAGGTCGAGCAGGTAGCCGAGCCGCGAGGGCACGCCCTTGAAGAACCAGATGTGCGTGACGGGCGCGGCGAGCTCGATGTGGCCCATGCGCTCACGGCGCACCTTCGAGCGCGTGACCTCGACGCCGCAGCGCTCGCAGATGATGCCCTTGAAGCGCACGCGCTTGTACTTGCCGCAGTAGCACTCCCAGTCCCGGGTCGGGCCGAAGATCTTCTCGCAGAAGAGGCCGTCCTTCTCGGGCTTGAGCGTGCGGTAGTTGATGGTCTCGGGCTTCTTGACCTCGCCATGCGACCAGGTGCGGATGTCCTCGGCCGTGGCCAGGCCGATTCGCAGCTCATCGAAGACATTGACGTCGAGCAAGGGGGTCCTACTTCCTTCGCTTGCCGGCGCCTACGGGCGGCCGGCGGATGGAGGGTGCTGCTGGGTGGTGTCGGCCCCGGCCCGGCCCGTCACGGATGACGGTGACCGGGCCGAGGCTCGACCTCAGATCTCTTCGACGTTGCTGGCGTTCGGCCGACGGGAGAGGTCGATGCCGAGCTCTTCCGCAGCGCGGTAGACCTCGTCGTCGTTCTCCTTCATGTCGATCGAGACGCCGTCCGAGGACAGCACCTCGACGTTCAGGCAGAGCGACTGCATCTCCTTGAGGAGCACCTTGAAGGACTCCGGGATCCCCGAGTCGGGGATGTTCTCGCCCTTGACGATCGCCTCGTAGACCTTGACGCGTCCGGGGACGTCGTCCGACTTGATGGTCAGGAGCTCCTGCAGGGTGTAGGCGGCGCCGTACGCCTCGAGCGCCCACACCTCCATCTCGCCGAAACGCTGGCCGCCGAACTGCGCCTTACCACCCAGCGGCTGCTGCGTGATCATCGAGTACGGGCCCGTCGAGCGCGCGTGGATCTTGTCGTCGACGAGGTGGTGGAGCTTGAGGATGTACATGTAGCCCACGGCCACCGGGTCCGGGAACGGCTCGCCGGAGCGGCCGTCGAACAGCCGGGCCTTGCCCGTGCCGTCGACCATGCGCTCGCCGTCGCGGTTCGGCAGCGTCGAGGAGAGCAGGCCCGTGAGGGTGCCCTCGGGGACGCCGTCGAAGACCGGCGTGGCGACCGGGTTGCCGGCCGGGGACTTCGCGGCGATCGCCGGGACGCCCTCGCGCCACGACAGGTCGTCGCCCTCGGCGATCTCGATGTCCCAGCCCTGCTTGGCGACCCACCCGAGGTGGGTCTCGAGCACCTGGCCGACGTTCATGCGGCCGGGCACGCCGAGCGGGTTGAGGACGATGTCGACAGCGGTGCCGTCCGGGAGGAACGGCATGTCCTCGACGGGCAGGATCTTCGAGATGACGCCCTTGTTGCCGTGACGGCCGGCGAGCTTGTCACCGTCGGTGATCTTGCGTCGCTGGGCGATGTACACCCGGACCAGCTCGTTCACGCCGGCGGGCAGCTCGTCGCCGTCCTCGCGGTTGAACGTGCGGACCTCGATGACCGTGCCGGACTCGCCGTGCGGGACCTTGAGCGACGTGTCGCGGACCTCGCGCGCCTTCTCGCCGAAGATGGCGCGGAGCAGGCGCTCCTCCGGGGTCAGCTCGGTCTCGCCCTTGGGCGTGACCTTCCCGACCAGGATGTCGCCCGCGCCGACCTCGGCGCCGATGCGGATGATGCCGCGCTCGTCCAGGTCCGCGAGGACCTCCTCGGAGACGTTCGGGATGTCCCGCGTGATCTCCTCCGGGCCCAGCTTGGTGTCGCGCGCGTCGACCTCGTGCTCCTCGATGTGGATCGAGGAGAGCACGTCGTCCTGCACGAGACGCTGGCTGAGGATGATCGCGTCCTCGTAGTTGTGGCCCTCCCACGACATGAACGCCACGAGGAGGTTGCGGCCGAGCGCGAGCTCGCCCTCGTCCGTCGCCGGGCCGTCCGCGAGGACCGAGCCCTTCTCGACGCGCGCGCCCTCGTCGACCAGCACGCGCTGGTTGTAGGAGGTGCCCTGGTTCGAGCGGCGGAACTTCGCGACCCGGTAGGTCGACGTCGTCGCGTCGTCGTTGGCGATCACGATGAGGTCGGCCGAGACCTCGGTGACGACACCGGGCTTGGAGGCCACGATGACGTCGCCGGCGTCGACCGCCGCGCGCCACTCCATGCCGGTGCCGACCAGCGGCGCCTCGGAGCGGACCAGCGGCACGGCCTGGCGCTGCATGTTCGCGCCCATGAGGGCGCGGTTGGCGTCGTCGTGCTCGAGGAACGGGATGAGCGCGGTCGCGACCGAGACCATCTGGCGCGGCGAGATGTCCATGTAGTCCACGGCGGTGCCGGGGACGATCTCGACCTCGCCGCCCTTACGGCGGACGAGCACCATGTCCTCGGCGAACTTGCCGTTCGCCTCGAGCGGCGCGTTCGCCTGGGCGATGACGTAGCGGTCCTCGTCGTCAGCCGTCAGGTAGTGCACGTCGTCGGTGACGACGCCGTTGACGACCTTGCGGTACGGCGTCTCGACGAAGCCGAACGGGTTGATCCGCCCGTAGGTGGCGAGCGAGCCGATCAGGCCGATGTTCGGGCCTTCAGGAGTCTCGATCGGGCACATGCGGCCGTAGTGCGACGGGTGGACGTCACGGACCTCCATGCCGGCGCGGTCGCGGGACAGACCACCCGGGCCCAGCGCGGACAGACGACGCTTGTGCGTCAGCCCCGCGAGCGGGTTGTTCTGGTCCATGAACTGCGAGAGCTGCGAGGTGCCGAAGAACTCCTTGATCGACGCCACGACCGGGCGGATGTTGATCAGGGTCTGCGGAGTGATCGCCTCGACGTCCTGCGTCGTCATGCGCTCGCGCACGACGCGCTCCATCCGGGACAGGCCCGTGCGGACCTGGTTCTGGATGAGCTCGCCGACCGCGCGGATGCGACGGTTGCCGAAGTGGTCGATGTCGTCCGTCTCGACGCGCACCGCGACGGGCTCGCCGTTGCGCTTGCCGTCGATCGTGGCGACGTCGGCGTGCAGCGCGGCGAGGTACTTGATCGTCGCGACGATGTCGTCGCGCGAGAGCACCGAGTCACGCAGCGGCACGTCGATGCCGAGCTTCTTGTTCACCTTGTAGCGGCCGACCTTCGCGAGGTCGTAGCGCTTGGGGTTGAAGTAGAAGTTCTCGATGAGCGCGCGGCCGGCCTCGATCGTCGGCGGCTCGCCCGGGCGGATCTTGCGGTACAGGTCGAGCAGGGCCTCGTCCTCAGCCGTGACGTGGTCCTTGTCCAGCGTGTCGAGCACGGCCGGGAACCCGGCGAACTCCTCGCGGATCTCGGACTCGCTCATGCCGAGTGCCTTGAGCAGCACCGTGGCGTTCTGCTTGCGCTTGCGGTCGATGCGGACACCGACGTTGTCGCGCTTGTCGATCTCGAACTCGAGCCAGGCGCCGCGGCTCGGGATGATCTTCGCGGTGAAGACGTCCTTGTCGGAGGTCTTGTCCGGGGTGCGCTCGAAGTACACGCCCGGCGAGCGGACGAGCTGCGAGACGACGACGCGCTCGGTGCCGTTGATGATGAACGTGCCACGCTCCGTCATGAGCGGGAAGTCGCCCATGAAGACCGTCTGGCTCTTGATCTCGCCAGTGGTGTAGTTGACGAACTCCGCCGTGACGAACAGCGGGGCGGCGTACGTGAAGTCCTTCTCCTTGCACTCCTCGGCCGTGTACTTCGGCGGCTCGAAGCGGTGCTCGCGGAAGGACAGCGACATGGAGCCGCCGAAGTCCTCGATGGGGGAGATCTCCTCGAAGATCTCCTCGAGACCGGCGGTCTCCGGGACGTCCTGACGTCCCTGCTCGAGAGCGGTGGCCACACGGGCCTGCCACTTCTCGTTACCGAGCAGCCAGTCGAAGTTCTCGGTCTGGAGACCGAGCAGGTCGGGGACCTCGAGGGGCTCGTGGATCTTGGCGAAGGAGATGCGACGCGACGCGGTGCGCTTCGCGAGTGCGTCGGCGGACGGAGCAGAAGGGGTGCGCGAGGCAGCCAAGAGGGGTCCTTCCCTGCGGATCGAGTGCACGCTGTGCGCGGGACGTGCCATCTGCCCACCCGTCCCCTACCCTGGACCGGACGCACGCTCTGGGGCGCGCGCATGGCGATGGCAGTTCGGGTTCGGGGTCGGGTTTGCAGGCACAAGCCAGCGCAAAGCGCTAGCGTATACGCTCTGAATAGACTTGTCTAGCCCGGCATGGAGAGCGCCTGAGCGCAAGCCGTCTGACCAGCGTTGACGCCCGGGCCCAAGAGCCCAGCGCGCGGCAGTCGACCTGCAGAGCACGAGACCCGCACCCCTGCCGGGGTGCGGGTCTCGTCGCATCCGCCCTCCTCGCGGAGGGCTCCCCCGGGCCGTGTCACCACGGCCCGGGGGCAAGTGTCACTTGAGGGTGACGGTGGCGCCAGCGCCCTCGAGAGCGGCCTTGGCCTTCTCGGCGGCCTCCTTGTTGACACCCTCCAGGACGGCCTTGGGGGCGCCGTCAACGAGGTCCTTGGCCTCCTTCAGGCCGAGGCTCGTGAGGGCACGCACCTCCTTGATGACCTGGATCTTCTTCTCGCCAGCGGCCTCGAGGACGACGTCGAACTCGTCCTTCTCCTCCTCGGCAGCGGCCTCGCCGCCACCGGCGGCGGGAGCAGCGGCAACCGCGACCGGAGCGGCGGCGGTGACCTCGAAGGTCTCCTCGAAGGCCTTCACGAACTCGGAGAGCTCGATGAGCGTGAGCTCCTTGAATGCGCTGATGAGCTCGTCAGTCGTGAGCTTCGCCATGATGGCGTGTCCTTCCATGTCGTGCCCGCCGACCTCGGTGGTCGGCGCAAGCGGGGGGTTCGAGCTGCTGGGCCGGGTGGCTCAGGCTGCTTCTTCGGTGGACTCCTCGCGCTTCGCGCGCAGGGCGTCGACGGTGCGCGCAGCCTGAGCCGCAGGCGCCGTGAAGAGGTACGCCGCCTGGAAGAGCGACGCCTTGAGCACGCCGGCCGTCTTGGCCAGCAGGACCTCGCGGGACTCGAGGTCCGCGAGGGTGTTGATCTCCGCAGCGGTCAGGGAGCGTCCTTCGAGGACACCACCCTTGATGACCAGCGCGGGGTTCGCCTTGGCGAAGTCACGCAGTCCCTTGGCCGCCTCCACCGGGTCACCGGTGACGAAGGCGATGGCCGAGGGGCCCTGGAGGTCGGCGTCGAGGCTCTCGATGCCGGCCTGCTTGGCCGCGATGGCGGTCAGCGTGTTCTTCACCACGGCGTAGGTTGCGTTGCCGCTGAGCGCGCGCCGCAGCTGCTTGAGCTGGGCGACGGTGAGCCCGCGGTACTCGGTCAGCACGGCCGCGTTCGAGTCACGGAACGCGTCCGTGAGCTCTGCGACTGCGGCTGCCTTGTCCGGCCTCGCCATGGCAATCCTTCCGGTGGTGGTGCCACCGGTCGTCTTCACCCCGCACACGACAAGAGCCCCGCGCAGGCGCGGGGCTCGAAGGCACTGGACTACATGCGACTCGAATCTCTCACCTGCGCTGGCCTCCGCTGCTGCGGGACTTCGGGCGGCTGCCGCGACGATCCTCGCGAACTGCGAGCATCCTGCGGTGGCCGACGACCGGCGGTCTTGGGCGCACTCACCATACGTCACCCGCGGCGGGAGGCAAAATCGCGCTCCCGGGCACGCGCAGACGCGAGAAGGCCCGGTCCGCGAACGGACCGGGCCTTCCCAGCAGATCAGACGCGCATCAGGCCGCGTCGGTCTCCTCGACCGTCAGGTTCTTCACCTTGTTCTGGTCGACGAGGATGCCGGGGCCGTTCGTCGTCGAGAACGTCGCCTTGGTGATGTAGCGGCCCTTCGAGGCGGACGGCTTGAGCCGCAGGACCTCGTCGAGCGCCGCGGCGTAGTTCTCCACCAGCTGCACGTCGGAGAACGACGTCTTGCCGATGATGAAGTGCAGGTTCCCGTGCTTGTCGACGCGGAACTCGATCTTGCCGCCCTTGATGTCGTTGACGGCCTTCGCGACGTCCATGGTCACCGTGCCGGTCTTCGGGTTCGGCATGAGCCCGCGCGGGCCCAGGACCTTTCCGAGGCGGCCGACCTTGCCCATGAGGTCCGGCGTGGCGACAGCGGAGTCGAAGTCCGTGTAACCCGCGGCGACCTTCTCGATGAGCTCGTCGCCACCGACGATGTCGGCTCCGGCGGCCCGAGCCTGCTCGGCACGCTCACCCGTGGCGAAGACCAGGACCCGAGCGGTCTTGCCGGTGCCGTGCGGCAGGTTGACGGTGCCACGGACCATCTGGTCCGCCTTGCGGGGGTCGACGCCGAGGCGGAAGGCCACCTCGACCGTCGCGTCGTACTTCGTCGTCGACGTGGCCTGCGCGAGGCGCACGGCCTCGAGCGGCGCGTAGAGCTTGTTCGGCTCGATCTTCTCGAGCGCGGCGTTGTACGCCTTGCTGTGCTTAGCCATCTGCTTGGTTCTCCTTGGTCAGCAGTCGTGGTCGTCGGGCCGCACAGGGCCCTGCCACTGCACTTCTCGAATGTGGTGCTGGTCAGGCCTGGACGTTGATGCCCATGGACCGTGCGGTGCCGGCGATGATCTTCTCGGCGGCAGCCAGGTCGTTCGCGTTGAGGTCGACCAGCTTGGTGCTGGCGATCTCGCGCACCTGGTCGGCGGTCAGCGTGGCGACCTTGACCGTGTGCGGCGTGGGCGAGCCCTTGGCGACGCCAGCGGCCTTCTTGATCAGCTCGGCGGCCGGCGGGGTCTTCGTGATGAACGTGAAGGAGCGGTCTTCGTAGACCGTGATCTCCACGGGCACGACGTCCCCACGCTGCGACTCGGTCGCCGCGTTGTACGCCTTGCAGAACTCCATGATGTTGACGCCGTGCTGACCCAGTGCGGGTCCGATCGGCGGCGCCGGCGTGGCAGCCCCAGCCTTGATCTGGAGCTTGATCAGGCCGGTGACCTTCTTCTTGGGAGGCATGTCGGGTCCTTCTTCGTGAACTTCAGGTGACTTGCGCGGCCGACGGCGCCGCGCGACGCCGTCGGTGGGGTGTCAGCCTCAGATCTTGGCGACCTGGCTGAACGACAGCTCGACCGGGGTCTCCCGGCCGAAGATGGAGACGAGCACCTTGAGCTTCTGGTTCTCAGGGTTGATCTCGGAGATCGTCGCGGGCAGCGTGTCGAACGGGCCGTCCGTGACGGTGACCGACTCGCCGACCGTGAAGTCGACCTTGATCTCGGTCGCGGCCCGCGTCGCGGCGCCGCCTGCCGAGGTCTTGGCGGGCTCCAGCGTGGGCGCCAGCATCGAGAAGACCTCGTCGAGGGTCAGCGGCACCGGCTGGTGGGTGTGCCCCACGAAGCCCGTGACGCCGGGCGTGTGGCGCACGGCGCCCCACGACTCGTCGGTGAGGTCCATGCGGACGAGGACGTACCCGGGGATCCGGACGCGGCGCACGACCTTGCGCTGCGCGTTCTTGATCTCCGTGACCTCCTCCATCGGCACCTCGACCTGGTGGATGTAGTCCTCCATGTTGAGGCTCTGGGTCCGGTTCTCCAGGTTCGCCTTCACCCGGTTCTCGTAGCCCGCGTAGGAGTGGATGACGTACCAGTCACCCGGCTGCGTCCGGAGCTGCGCCTTGAAGGCCGCGACCGGGTCCTCCTCGACATCTGCCTCGACCTCGGCCTCGACGTCCGCCTGCTCGACCTCGTCGGTCACGCTCTCGTCAGCGGCCTCGACGGTCTCGACGGCGTCAGCAGAACCTGCGGCGGGCGCCTCGACCGCCTCGACCGACGCCAGTGCGTCCTCGAGCTCCGTCTCGGCAGTGCCCTGCTCGGGTTCCTGCGACTCGTACGACACGTGCGAACCTGCTTTCTCAACGACTGTCCTGCAGAACGGGTGGACGGGGGCCGCCCGACCTGGGAGTGCGGGGCGTCAGCCTCCGAAGATGAAGAACGTGGCCTCGCCGACACCGAGGTCCACCAACGTCACGAACGCCATCACGATCACGACGAACACGAGCACCACGCCCGTGTAGGTGACGAGCTCCGAGCGCGTCGGGCGCACGACCTTCTTGAGCTCCGCGACCACCTGGCGGATGAAGAGCGCGATGCGCGCGAAGAGGCCGCGACGGTTTGGACCGTCGCTACGGACCGGCGTCGGCAGATCCGTCCGCGGCGCGGAGCCGCCGGCGTCGGACGCCTCGGCAGGTGCGGATTCGCTCACAGCTGTCCCCTACGTGCTCGTCGTGTGGTGCGCTGCGTCCCGGAGATGCCGGGTCGCGGCGCCGGCCCGACTAGAGAGCCGGACCGTGACCGCGTGCGCAGGGCAGGCGAGACTCGAACTCGCAACCGCCGGTTTTGGAGACCGGTGCGCTACCAATTGCGCCACTGCCCTACGGCGGTAGTCACCCCGCCACGGTGGGCCATGCGCGTCCCGGCCCCGGGGGGCACGATCTGCGGGCACGGCTCATCATGGCGGACGTCAACCGCCGGTGGACCACTGTACGCGAGACCTGGCCGTGGGTCGAACCAGCCTCCCGGCCAGGGCTCCCGGGGCGCTCCCGGCGGCCGCCCCGCCGCCCAGGGACCCGCGTCTCGACGCGTCGACGCCTCCTCCACGCGGGCGCCCGGGTCTGCCAAGATGGGCACGTGACCCAGAACACGATCCAGCCCCGGTCCCGCGTCTCCGAGCGCGTGGGCGCCATCGCCGAGTCCGCGACGCTCGCGGTCGACGCCAAGGCCAAGGCGCTCAAGGCGGCGGGCCGCCCGGTGATCGGGTTCGGCGCCGGGGAGCCTGACTTCCCGACCCCCGACTACATCGTCGAGGCCGCCGTCGCCGCCGCCCGCGAGCCCGCGTCGCACCGGTACTCCCCCACCGCCGGGCTGCCGGCGCTCCGCGAGGGCATCGCGGCGAAGACGCTGCGCGACTCCGGCTACGAGGTCTCCCCCGCGAACGTGCTGGTGACCAACGGCGGCAAGCAGGCGGTCTACCAGGCGTTCGCGTCGATCGTGGACCCGGGCGACGAGGTGCTGCTGCCCGCCCCGTACTGGACGACGTACCCCGAGGCGATCCGGCTGCCTGGCGGCGTGCCCGTCGAGGTGGTCGCCGGCGCCGACCAGGGCTATCTCGTGACCGTGGAGCAGCTCGAGGCGGCGCGCACCGAGCGGACCAAGGCGCTGCTGTTCTGCTCCCCCTCGAACCCCACCGGGGCCGTGTACTCCCCCGAGCAGACCGA
This sequence comes from Cellulomonas chengniuliangii, assembly GCF_024508335.1. Taxonomy (NCBI): domain Bacteria; kingdom Bacillati; phylum Actinomycetota; class Actinomycetes; order Micrococcales; family Cellulomonadaceae; genus Cellulomonas; species Cellulomonas chengniuliangii. Next base: position 2,958,888 of record NZ_CP101988.1, read on the forward strand.
GGAGATCGGCCGCTGGGCGCTCGAGCACGGCATCTGGGTCATCACGGACGAGATCTACGAGCACCTGACCTACGACGGCGCGGTCTTCACCCCGATCGTGCGGGTGGTGCCGGAGCTCGCCGACACGACCATCGTGCTCAACGGCGTCGCGAAGACCTACGCGATGACCGGCTGGCGGGTGGGCTGGATGATCGCCCCCTCCGACGTGATCAAGGCGGCGACGAACCTGCAGTCGCACCTGTCCTCGAACGTGGCCAACGTCTCCCAGCGGGCCGCTCTCGCCGCGGTCACCGGCGACCTGACGGCCGTCGAGCGGATGCGCGAGGCCTTCGACCGGCGGCGGCGCACCATGGTGGAGATGCTCACCGCCATCGACGGCGTGGCCCTCCCCACCCCGCAGGGCGCCTTCTACGCGTACCCCTCGGTGGAGGGCGTGCTGGGCCGCACGATCCGCGGCGTGACCCCGACCACCTCGGTCGAGCTCGCCGCGCTGATCCTCGAGCAGGCGGAGGTCGCGGTGGTCCCCGGCGAGGCGTTCGGCCCCAGCGGGTTCCTGCGGCTCTCGTACGCGATCGGCGACGACGACCTCGTCGAGGGCGTCGGCCGGATCCAGCGGCTGCTCGCCGAGGCCGAGTGACCCGCGGGCCGCGGCGGGCGGGCTGACCGGTGCCGGCGAGCCCTCTGGCCGTCGAGGTCGCCGGGCTGCGCAAGCGCTACGGCGACCGCGTCGCGGTGGACGGGCTCGACCTCGCGGTCCGGCGCGGGGAGGTCTTCGCGGTGCTCGGCCCCAATGGCGCCGGCAAGACGACGACGGTCGAGATCCTCGAGGGGTTCCGCGACCGTGACGCCGGCCACGTGAGCGTGCTCGGGCAGGATCCCGCGACGGCGGGCCGCGAGTGGCGGGCCCGGATCGGCGTGGTGCTGCAGGAGGCGCGCGACCTGTCCGAGGCCACCGCCGAGGAGCTCGTGCGCCACTTCGCGGGCTACTACCCCGCGCCGCGGGACCCTGACGAGGTGATCGACGCCGTGGGCCTGCGCGAGAAGGCCCGCACCCGCGTCCGGCTGCTCTCCGGCGGTCAGCGCCGCAGGCTGGACGTCGCGCTGGGCATCGTCGGCGACCCGGAGCTGCTCTTCCTCGACGAGCCGACCACAGGTTTCGACCCGCAGGCCAGGCGCTCGTTCTGGAGCCTCGTCGGCGGACTTCGCGACCAGGGCACGACGGTGCTGCTCACCACCCACTACCTGGACGAGGCGGAGCACCTGGCCGACCGGGTGGCCGTGGTGCGCGACGGCCGAATCCTGGCCCTCGACGCCCCTTCCGAGCTGGGTGGGCGCGCCGCGCGCCGCGCCGTCGTGCGGTGGGTCGAGGACGGTGAGCCCCGCGAGGTCCGCACCGACCACCCCACGCGGACCGTCGCCGAGCTCGCCGCCCGCTCGGGCTGGCCCGACGCCGAGATCCCGGGCCTCCAGGTGCTGCGCCCCAGCCTCGAGGACGTGTACCTGGGCCTGATCGGCGACGCCGCGGCGGCCCAGGACGAGGAGCCTGTCGCATGACGGCCGTCGACCCCCGCCGCCCCGCCGACGCGCCCGCACGCGGACGCCTGCCCGGGGTGCTGCGGCTGGGCCTGTCCCGCACCTGGCTCGAGCTACGGCTGTTCTTCCGCGAGCGCGACGCCATCGTCTTCATCCTCGCCTACCCGGTGATCATGCTGGCGATCTTCTCGACGGTGTTCGGCCAGGACGGCAACCGGGTCGGCCCGCCGCCCGGCATCCCGTACGCGCAGTACTTCCTGCCCGGGATGGTCGCCACGGGCGTGATGCTGTCCAGCTTCCAGTCGGTCGCCCTGATGATCGCGACGGAGCGGGACGAGGGCGGGCTCAAGCGGCTCCGCGCCACCCCGTTGCCCGCGAGCGCGTACTTCCTCGGCAAAGTCGGGCAGGTGCTGGTGATCTCGATCGGGCAGACGGCGCTGCTGCTCCTGCTCGCGGCGACGGCGTTCGACGTGCCGATGCCGAGGGGCGGCGCGTGGCTCACCTTCGCGTGGGTGTTCGTGCTGGGCACCGCGACGGGGACTGTGTGCGGGGTCGCGTTCTCCTCGGCGCCGCGCTCCGGGCGCAGCGCCGCGGCGGTCGTCACTCCCATCGTGCTGGTGCTGCAATTCATCTCCGGGGTGTTCTTCGTGTTCAACGACCTCCCGGCGTGGATGCAGCAGGTGGCCTCGGTGTTCCCACTGAAGTGGATGGCACAGGGCATGCGCTCGGTGTTCCTGCCGGCGGAGGCCGAGTCCTTCGAGGTCGCCGGCTCCTGGCAGCACGGGGCGACGGTGGCTGTGCTGCTGGCGTGGCTGGTGGTGGGCCTGCTGGTCGGGGTGCGCACCTTCCGGTGGCGGCGGCGCGACGATGGGTGAAGAGTGGCGGACGGCCAGGTGGCGCCGGTGCCCAGGTCGCTGACCTGCACCCTCATGGAAGTCTCACGCAAAAGACCGATAGTGTGAGGTATGCCCCGAAACGCCAGTGTCGTCGCGGGCGGCTCGGCCGCGGTTCTGCTGCTCGGCGTCGCGTCCGCGGCCGCGTTCTCGGACACCGCCCCGATGACCGGGCCCATCGGTATCCCGCTGGTCGTGTCGCGGGGGCTCGAGGACGGCGCGTCGCCCCGGCCTGACGCCCCGGCGCCCGGCGACGTCGCGCCGACCCCGGCTGACGGCGGCGGACCGGACGACGGCGACTCCCTCGCCGACCACGTGCCCCTCGCAGCCCCGGCGCCGGGCGCGCCCGGGGCTCCGAGCGCCGCAGAGCCGGGGACCGCCGCCTCGACGCCTGGCGCGCTCTCCCCCGACGCCACGCCGACATCGACGCACGACCCCGACTCCCGGTGGCCGAGGTCGGGGTGGAGCTGGCGTGGGTCGGGCCCCGTCGGATGGCCCCGCCCGGAGCCGGTGCGCGTCACGCGCACGACCGCCCCCTCGCCCACCTCGAGCCCGACGCCCGTCCCGAGCCCATCCCCGGTCGTCGTGCTCCTCCCCTCCCCGCCCGCCCCGCCGTCACCGTCCCCCTCGCCGGCGCCGACCGGGGTGTCAGGCGAGGCCGCCCTCCCATCGGGGCAGGATGACACTGGCAGCAGGGACCGCGGCTCCCGCGGCATGTCGGACGGCGCCTGGGCGTGGCCATGAGGGCGACGCACGCGCGTCAGCCCCGGGCGAGCTGGAACCCCGCGCGGCGGACGGCGCACGTCACCGTCCGCGCGCGGCTGCTCGGAGCCGTGGTCGCGCTTGCCGGCCTCACCGTGCTCATCGCTGGAGCAGCGGCGTTCGCCCTGCAAGCGCAGGCCACGGACGCCCGGATCGACAGCTCGTTGGGCCGCGCCGTCGAGGTGCTGCACATCACCGCCAACGACGGGCCGAACCCCGACCAGGCGTCGAGGCCTAAGTTCACCACCGTGGCGGACCTGCTCGAGAAGGCCGTGCAGATGCGTGGCCTGACGGAGCACGAGGGCGTGATCGCGCTGGTCGACGGCGAGCCTCGCTGGTTCGCGTCCCGTCCCGTGGTGCTGCGCCTCGAGGCGGACCTCGAGCTCGTGGACCTGCTGCGGGACCTGCCCTCCGACCAGCCAGTCGAGCTGCGCACGGTGCGCACGTCGTTGACGGAGTACCGGATGGTCGCGGTGCCGGTGCGGGTCGGCGGGGACCCGTCCGTCGGCATGTTCGTCGTGGCGGTCGACCGCGGCGCGGAGATCGACACGCTCAGCCGCACCTACCTCACGTACGCGACGATCGCCCTGGGGTCGCTCGCGGTAATCGCCGCGGTGGCCTGGTTCGTGGTGGGCCGCCTGCTGAGCCCCATCCGGCTGCTGCGCGACGCCGCCCGCCGGATCACCGAGTCGGACCTGTCCGAGCGGATCCCGGTCTCGGGCGCCGACGACCTGTCGGACTTGGCGGCCACAGTGAACGCCATGCTCGACCGGTTGGAGAACGCGTTCGGCTCCCAGCGCGAGCTGCTCGACGACGTGGGGCACGAGCTGCGGACGCCCTTGACGATCGTGCGCGGGCACCTCGAGCTCATCAACCCCAGGGACCCGGAGGACGTGCGGGCCGTGCAGTCGCTGGCGCTGGACGAGCTGGACCGGATGCACCGCCTCGTCGACGACCTCATGACGCTGGCCACCGCGGACCGGCCGGACTTCGTGCGGCCCGCCCCGACGGACATCGGGCGCCTGACGGATGACGTGCTGGACAAGGCCCGCAGCCTGGGCGACAGGCAGTGGCAGGTCACCGCCCGCGCGGACGTGGTGCTGATGGTGGACTCGCAGCGCGTCACGCAGGCCTGGTTGCAGCTCATCGCCAATGCCGTGTCGGTCTCCGCACCCGGGACCCGCATCCGGATCGGCAGCGAGCTGCATGCCGGTCGGGTGCGCCTGTGGGTGCACGACCAGGGCCCGGGAGTCGCGCCCGAGGAGGAGCAGCGCATCTTCGAGCGGTTCCACCGGGGCCGCGCGGACCGGACGGGCCGCCGCTCGGAGGGCGCAGGCCTCGGGCTGCCCATCGTGGCGGCCATCGCCGCCGCCCACCGGGGCCGCGTCCGCCTCGAGCGCTGGCCCGCGCACGCCGGACCAGGCTCGGTCTTCCTCCTCGACCTGCCCGCCATCCCGTACACCGAAAAGTCGCGCCAGGGGCGCGCCGAGCTCGTGGAGCACAGATGACGCAGATCCTCATCGCCGAGGACGAAGAGCGGATCGCCGCCTTCATCGCCAAGGGCCTGCACGCCGAGGGGTTCGCGACCAGTGTGGTGGCCACCGGGCGGGAGGCCATCGACCTCGCCCGCACCGGCGAGTACGCGCTGCTCGTTCTCGACCTGGGCCTCGCGGACATGGACGGGCTCGACGTGCTGCAGCAGCTGCGGGCGACGGGCGAGGCGGTGCCGGTCATCATCCTGACGGCGCGCAGCTCGGTGACGGACACGGTGACCGGCCTCGAGTCCGGCGCCGACGACTACATGGCCAAGCCGTTCCGCTTCGAGGAGCTGCTGGCCCGGGTGCGGCTGCGGCTGCGCACGCCGCAGCAGGTCGGCGAGGCGACGACCCTGACGCACGGGCCCTTGCAGCTCGACCTGCGCACCCGGCGGATGAAGGTGGCAGACCACGAGATCGACCTGTCCGCGCGGGAGTTCGCGCTGGCGGAGACCTTCCTGCGCCACCCCGGGCACGTGCTCAGCCGAGAGCAGCTCCTCTCCCAGGTGTGGGGGTACGACTTCGACCCCGGCTCGAACGTCGTCGACGTCTACGTGCGCTACCTGCGCAAGAAACTCGGCGCCGCGCACTTCGACACGGTGCGGGGGGTCGGCTACCGGCTGGTCGACGCGACGGCCACCAGGTCGACCTCCCAGGGGCGCCATGTCGCGCCGTACCAGGGCCGCGACGCCCCGGGCTGACACGGACCGCTCGTCAGGGGCGCTCAGCCGACCGCCGCGCCGGCCGGCGAACGCTCCGACCGCGGCGGGTCGGCTGGCCGCGGCGGGGCGAGCTCGACCATCCGGCCACTCCCCGTGGAGGCGCGGGACGCCGAGTCGGCCGCCGGCCTCATGGACCCTCCCATGGTCGAGCGGCTCGCGGCGTCGTCCGGCGCGGTGGGGGCCCTGCTCGGGCGCACCTGCTCGGCGGCGCCGAGCCCTCCGATCACCCCCAGGGCGATCGACGCCCCAGCCCCGAACGCCACCCAGCCGTGGCGCCCTCGATCCGTCCCCGACACCATCCGACCCCCGACCTCACCGCGACCGCCCGTCACCACGACGACGTGCGCCGAGCGGGTTCTGACACCGACAGGCTGCGGCCTGGCGGTGAGCCCGTCAGGAGATCGACATGAGAGTCCTCTCACGGACCTGTTTGGCAGACTGTGCGGGTGCGTGACCTGGACCGGCTCCCCAAGGCCCACCTGCACCTGCACTTCACCGGCTCCATGCGGCCGGAGACGTTGCAGGACCTCGCCGTGGGATACGGCGTGCGCCTGCCCTCCGCGCTGCTGGACGGGGACCCGCTGCGGGTCCCCGCCGACGAGCGCGGCTGGTTCCGCTTCCAACGCCTGTACGACGCGGCGAGGGCGTGCGTGCGGAGCGAGGCGGACATGCGCCGCATCCTCACCGAGGCCGTCGCCGACGACGCCGCCGAGGGATCCCGCCGGCTGGAGATCCAGGTCGACCCGACGTCGTACGCGCCGTTCGTGGGGGGACTCACGCCAGCTCTCGAGATCGTGCTGGACGCGGCCCGATCCGCCGGGCAGCGGCACGGGGTCGAGGTGGGCGTCGTCGTGGCCGCGTCCCGCATGCGCCACCCGCTCGAGGCGCGCACCCTCGCGCGGCTCGCGGCGCTGCACGCCGGCGACGGGCCTGGCCAGGTCGTCGGCTTCGGCCTGAGCAACGACGAGCGGCGCGGGGAGACCTCCGAGTTCGCGGCGGCCTTCGAGATCGCCCGCCGGGCCGGGCTGGCGTCGGTGCCGCACGGCGGGGAGCTGCTCGGCCCGGCGCACGTCGACTCCGTCCTGGACCATCTGTCGCCCGACCGCCTGGGCCACGGCGTCCGCGCCGCCGAGGACCCGGCGGTGCTGGACCGGGTCGTGGGCCAGGGCGTCGCGCTCGAGGTCTGCCCGGCGTCCAACGTCTCCCTCGGCGTCTACCGCGACCAGGCCCAGGTGCCGCTCCGCGCGCTCGTGGACGCCGGGGCCACCGTGGCGTTGGGCGCCGACGACCCGCTGCTCTTCGGGTCGAGGCTGACCGGCCAGTACGAGGCGGCCCGCACCGTGCACGGGTTCACCGACGCCGACCTCGCGGCCCTGGCCAAGTCGTCCATCCGCGCGAGCCGCGCCAGCGATCAGACGCGCGCCCGCCTGATCGGCGAGGTGGACGCGTGGCTCGCGGAGCCCGACCCCGCAGCCGCCCGAGCCGCCAGTTGACCGACCGCGGGGTTGAGGGACCGCGGGGCTGAGGGACCGCGGGGCTGCCCAACTGCGGGGCTGACCAACCGCAGGTGCCCGCCGTCGCCGGCCCCGGTGGACGGTCAGAGGGAGACGCCCACCAGCACAGGCTCCGGCTCAAGGGCCACCCCGAACCGCTCGCGCACCCCGTCGCGGACCTCGCGGGCCAGCGCCACGATGTCGGCGGCGGCGGCGCCGCCCCGGTTCGTCAGCGCGAGCGTGTGCTTCGTGGACAGCGCTGCCGGTCCCGGGAGCCCGTAGCCGCGGCCGAACCCCGCGCGCTCGATGAGCCACGCGGCGCTGACCTTCACGTCCTCCCCCGCCGGGTAACGTGGCGCGTCCTCCGGCAGCAGCAGGGCGTCCTCCTGGCTCAGCACCGGGTTGGTGAAGAAGGAGCCGGCGCTCGCGGTGTCCGGGTCGGTCGGGTCCAGCACCATGCCCTTGCGGGCCCGCAGCCCCAGGACCGCCGCTCGGACGTCCTCGAGCGGCGCCCTTTCGCCCACGGCGACGTCCAGCGCCGCGGCGAGCTCTCCGTACGCGACAGGCGCCGACAGGTCGCCGGGCTTGAGCTGGAACGTCACGTCGAGGACGACGTACCGGGGGGTGGGGTACCACGGCGAGCGGTCGTCACCGGGGACCACGCGCATCGACCGCTTGAGCACCGAGGTGCGGTAGCCAAAGCCCAGATCGGCCAGGGGGAAGGTCCGCACCCGCGCGCGCTCACGGTCGAAGACCCGCACCAGCGCGATCGTCTGCGCGACCTCCTGGCCGTAGGCGCCCACGTTCTGCACGGGGGTGGCGCCCGTCGAGCCGGGGATGCCGGACAGCGCCTCGACGCCCACGAGCCTCTGCTCCACGGCGTACGCCACCACGTCGTCCCATGGGGCGCCCGCCGGCGCCGTCACGGTGGCCCCCGCGCACGCGGACGAGTCCGGCGTGGTGACGCCCGTGCGCAGGTCCCGCACAACGACGCCGTCGAAGCCCTCGTCGGACACCAGCAGGTTCGAGCCGCCGCCCAGCACGAGCACGGGCTCGCCGTCGGCGTCGGCCGCGCGGACGGTGGCGATGAGCTCGGCCTCGTCCGCGGTCTCGACGTACCGCCCCGCCGGCCCGCCCACCCGCATCGTCGTCAGCTGGGCCAAGGTCGGTGTCTCGGTCGAGGTGGTCACCCCACCAGGCTAGTTCCCCGCCGCGGGCTGGTCGCTGCCACGGCCCATCGACGTCCCCGCGACCCCGTCGTCGGCCTCGGCGGGCGGGCGGAGGGCGTGCAGCACGCACAGCCCGACGAGCACGGGCACGGCGATCGCCAGCAGGGCGTGCCGGTAGCCGACGGCGCCGGCCAGCAGGCCCAGCACCGGCGGGCCGGCGAGGAACGCCGAGTACCCGATGGTCGCGACCACGCTCACCCGCCCGGCAGCACGGGCCGGGTCGTCGCTGGCGGCGCTCATGCCGACCGGGAAGCCGAGCGCGGCGCCCATCCCCCACAGCACGATGCCGGCCATGGCCAGCCAGAGCAGGGTGTCCGGGACGAGGGCGAAGACACCGAGGCCGACGAGCGACAGCACCGCCGACATCCGCAAGGTCGCGATCCGCCCGAACCGGTCGAGCAAGGACGTGCCGAGGAACCGCATGGCCGTCATGGCGGTGACGAAGACGCCGAAGGCGAGGGCGCCGATGGCGTCCGTCGTGCCGAAGCCGTCGACGACCGCGAGCGCCACCCAGTCGTTCGCGGAGCCCTCGGTGAGGGCCGCGGCGAGCACCACCAGGCCGATCAGCAGCGTCCGGGGCTCGAGCCAGCTGCCGAAGGCCTGCCGCGCGCGGCTGGGGCCCTCCACGGCAGTCGCCGGGTCCGCGCCCGTGGCCTCGTGCCGCTGCGCCGCGTCCTCGACGCCTGCCTCGCGCTCGGGCAGGAATCGGCGCACGGCGAGCGCCACCCCGATGCTCGATGCCAGCACCGCGACCGGGATGTGCACCACGACGGGCACTCCGAGGCCCGCGGCGAGCGCGGCCACCGCAGCTCCGGCGGCGGTGCCGATCGAGAAGCCCGCGTGGTAGCGGGGCATCACCGTGTGCCCGAGCCGCTGCTCGACCGCCGCCCCCTCGAGGTTCATCGACGCGTCCCATGTGCCGGTGCCCACGCCGAACACCACGGCGCCGGAGGCCACCACGAGCACCACGCCGCCGGCGACGCCGACCGACGCGAGCGCCAGCCCGACCGCGTTGACGAGCGCGAACGCCAGCACCGTGCGGCGCGCGCCGAGCCGCGTCACCACCAGCCCGGACAGCGGCAGCGCGATGAGGGAGCCGATGGCGCCCACGAGCAGCAGCGCGCCCATCTGCTCCGGGCTCAGGCCCAGCGCGTCACGGACCGCGGGCAGGCGCGATGCCCAACTCGAGAAGTTGAAGCCGTTGAGGGCGAAGACCACGAAGACCGCGAGCGACGCCGCTCGCAGCCGTGGGTCGTCGGTGCGCCTGGCGCTCATGCGCGACTCCTTCGTCGTGGCCCCGTCTCCGGGCTCATCGTGCACCGGTGGGCCCGGACACGGGTCATCGTGCCGTGACCGGCAGCAGGTCGGCTTGGGGGTCCTGCGGCTGGCCGGGCTGGCCCGGCACATCCGGCGCGTCGGGCCCATGGGCGGCGGTCGACGGCGCCTGATCGGGGGTGCCCGTCGTGGGCGCCTCCTCGCGCACGCCAGGCGCGGCCTCGGATGACGCGAGGGGGGCGACCCGGCGGGAGAGCGCGACGGAGACCACCATCGCGACGGCGATCAGGGTCAGTGCGCGCCGGGCGCCCATCGAGTCGGCGGCCAGGCCGAGGAGCGGCGGGGCGGCGATCGACGCGACGGACGAGAAGGCGGAGACGACGGCGACCCGGCCCGCCGCGAGCATCGGGTCGTCAGAGGCCGCCGCGATGCCCAACGGCACGGCCAGCGCGGCTCCGAAGCCCCAGGCCGCGACCCCGATCACGGCGATCTCGAACGTGGGGGCGAATCCGAAGAGCAGCAGCCCTGCCAAGGACACGCACCCCGAGACGCGCAGCGCCCGCACACGCCCGACCCGGTCGATGAGCCGGGTGCCGAGCAGGCGCACGGCCGTCATGGCGCCGACGAACAGCCCGAACACCGTCGCGCCGACTGCCTCGGTGCGGTCGAACCCGTCCACCACGGCGAGCGCGAGCCAGTCGTTCGCCGACCCCTCGGAGAGCGCGGCAGCCATGATGACGACGCCGATCAGCAGGGTGCGCGGCTCGCGCCACGCGTCGAGGGCCGATCCCAGGGCGCGCCGGCGGGCGGGCGGCCCCGACGGCTGGTCCGCGTGCCCGGCGGCTGGGAGCGCCTCGGCGGCGATGACGCGGACCGGAGCCGGCTCCAGCACCGCGTCCCTCAGCGAGGCGAGCCGCCAGGCGGTGCCGACGGCCGCGGTGACGAGGAAGTGGGCGAGCACGGGGACGGCGAGGCTCGAGGCGAGCGCGCCGATCAGCGATCCGAGCACCGCGCCGACCGAGAACGCGGCGTGGAACTGCGGCAGCACGGTGCGCCCCATGCGCCGCTCCACCGCGGCGGTCTCCACGTTCAGCGGGACGTTGCCCACCGCGAAGGAGACGCCGTTGAGGAAGATGCCCGCGGCGAGCAGCGGGACGGATCCGAGCGTCGGGCCGAGCCCGATGAGGACGTAGGCGGCAGCGAACCCGACGGTCGAGAGCAGCAGGGAGACGCGCCCGCCGAACCGGGTGACGATCACGCCCGAGACGGTGGCGGTCGCGAGGGCGCCGACCGAGCCTGCCAGGAGGACCACGCCCAGCTGGCTGGCGCTGAGCTCGAGCGCGTCGCGGACGGCCGGGATGCGGGCGAGCCAGCTCGAGAACATCAGCCCGTTGAGGGCGAAGAGGCCCAGGAGCGCCAGGCGGGTGCGCCCGAGCGACCGCGTGGATTGGGATCGCAGGTTGCGCACAACTACTCCGGAGCGACGGCAGGATGATGGCGAATCGATTCGATCACACAGGTCAGGCCTGTGTCGAATCGATTTGATCGCGTGTTCCGTCTGACAGGTACGCTGGCTGCTCCTGACCACACGCGCAGCCCTCACGTGATGCTGCCACTCGCCACGTCCGAAGGGCGGTGAACTCCCCTGTCGAGCGATCGCCCGACCCTCGCCGACGTCGCCGCGGCCGCCGGAGTGTCGGTGTCCACAGCGTCGCTCGCCTTCTCCGGCGCTGGCCCCATCGCGGCTGCGACCCGCGAGCGCGTCATCCGCGCCGCCGAGGAGATGGACTACGCCGGCCCGAACCCGCTCGGCCGCCAGCTGCGCAGCGGGCGCTCCGGCATCGTGGGCGTGGTGGTCGGCGACGCGCTGCGCCGCTCGTTCCGCGACCCCGTCGCCGTGCAGATGCTCGACGGGCTCGTCCGCACCCTCGGGCCGCTCGGGCTCGGGGTGCTGCTCATCCCCGGCTCGGGGAGCGCCGAGCAGCGCGGGGTGGACCCCCTGGTCGAGACCGCGGCGATGGACGTCGCCGCGATCATCTGGGGCGGCACGGTGGAGAACCCGAACCTCATGGCCCTGCGCCGGCGCGGCATCCCCACCGTGGTCGTCGAGGGCCAGGCTGTGGACGACGTGGCCGCGATCGGCATCGACGACAGGGCCGGGACTGCCGCGATCGGCAGGCACCTGCTCGAGCTCGGCCACCGGCGCATCGCCACCGTCACCCTCCCGTTCAACGAGATGGGCCGCGCCGGGCTCGTGGACGAGGACCGCATCGCCTCGCTGTCGTGGGAGATCACCCGTCGCCGGATCGAGGGCGTCCGCGACGCCGGCATCGTGCCGGTCGCCACGTGGGAGGCGCCCGCGTCACTCGTCGAGCACGGCACCGACGCCGGGCGGGCGCTTCTCAGCGGCCCGGACCGGCCCACCGCCATCCTGGCGCAATCCGACCTGCTGGCCTCCGGCGTCGTGCTGGCCGCCCGTGAGCTCGGCCTGCGCGTGCCCGAGGACGTGTCCATCGCGGGCTTCGACGGGCTCGACCTGCCCTGGCTGGCGCCCGACCAGCTCACCAGCGTCGTCCAGCCTCTCGCCGAGAAGGGCGCCGCGGTGGGCCACGCCATCGAGGCTCTCCTCGAGGGCAGGGTGCCGCCGCCGGTCATGCTGCCGGTGTCGCTGCGGCTCGGCACCACGACGGGACCGGCGCCCGCCTAACCCGTCGTCAGGCTGGCGCCGGTCCGGTCAGGCGGTCACCTCAACCCACCGCGGACGAACGGGTTCGCCTCCTGCGACGCCATCAGCTGCCAGGACGTGGCGCCCACGTGCTGGACCTGGAAGTAGCCGAAGCCGAACCCGCTGTCGATGAGGCTCGACGCCGCGACCACGCCGCCACCGTCCGGCAAGGGCTCGCCACCCTTGTGCTGGCCACCGCCCAGCGCCCGCTGGGCCACCCGCACCTGCTCGACGAGCGCCTGAGCGCGGGCCTTGTCGCCCCGTGCCCCGCGGTCCGCGAACGCGGTCGCGAGCTGCGCCGTCCCCTCGAGCCACACCCCCTGCGGATGCACCTGGATGTCGTTGTACCGCGCCGTCGACTCCAGGCTGGCCGAGCTGAACGTGACGCCCGAGACCGCGACGCCCGGGGGCATCTGCGAGGTGGCCGGCCCCGCCACGTCCCGTGCGGCGAGCGCCTGTGCCGCCCAGTCGAGGGCCCGGGCGTACCGCTTCTCCCGCAGGGCCAGCCAGCTCCAGGTCTGCGGGTCGAGCGGCAGCGGCTCCCGGTTGACCTCGGTCCCGTCATTGGTCCCCGTGTAGAAGTAGCCGCCCCGGGGCTCCCACATCCGGTCGACGAAGGCCCGTGCCACCTTGGCGCGCTCCTTCCACGCCCGCCCGCCCGCGACGTGGTGGAGCAGCGTGAAGAACGCCGTGACGTCGATGTTGTGCTCGGTGGACCCGTTCGGGATCGGCTGGTCCGCGCCGTCGACCCCGAACGTGTACCCGCCCAAGGGGAACGACGACGTGGCCCGGTCCACGATCCACTCAGCGATCCGCACGGCGCCGTCGAGGTGGCGGCGGTCCCGCGTGCGCTCGTAGAGCTGCACCAGCGCGATGCCCGGCCACGCCATGTCGCCCACCGCGGTGCCGAGGAACCCGAACTGCCAGCCGACGTTCGCGGCGCCGTCGCCCCGCACGAGGCCGTCGGGCTGCGGGGAGCCGTCATAGAACGTGTAGGGCCCCACGTTGTAGGCCTGGCGCAGCCGCCCGTCCGCGAAGTCGGGGTCGTGCTCCTGGGCGAAGAGCAGCCCGTCCCCCAGCGCGCGGGCGTCGGGATCGACACCGCGACGGGCGCCGAGCAGGGCGCAGATCGCGAGCGCGTTGTCATAGACGAACGCCGTGCTGAACAGGCCCAGCTCGTCGGCGTAGGACTGCGCGAGCCGCGGCCCGGTGTTCACCTCCGGGTAGGCGTTGGCCATCGTGCGCAGGAAGCCCAGCGCGGCCTCGTCGCTCGCCCGACCGCCGTGGCCGCCGTGCCCGCCGCCGCCCGGGCGTGTCCCCCCGGCCCCGCCGGCCGCCGCTGACGACGCTGTCACGCCGATCCAGGCGGCCGCCGCGCCGGCGCCTGACGCCGCGAGGAATCCTCGTCGACTGAGAGACCGCGAGGCTCCGGGCATGGGCTCCGCCACTGCGCCCGTGGCTGTGGCTCGCGCGGAGGCAGTTCTCGCGGAGGTGGACGGTGACGCGTTGGCTGACATGGCTACTCCCCTGTGCTGGTCGCCCCGTTGCGACCGGTCGCACCGTCGCGACCTGCGCGTCACGGTATCGACGTTCGGACGAATCCGACAGAGGGGTCGACCCGGGCGTCAGGGGTGGTGGGGCGCCTCAGCCGAGGCGGACGACCGCCTGCGCCTTGCCGAGCACGCGCGCGCCCTCGCAGGTCACGGTGAGGTCGATCCGGGCGGAGCCCGCCTCGTGGTCGATGCCGCCGACGACGGCAGTCACCTCGACGGTCGCGGCGCCGGGGTCGGGCACCGGGACAGGGCGGGTGAAGCGCACCTGGTAGTCCACCACGGAGCCGGGGTCACCAGCCCAGTCGGCGACGACGCCGACGGCAGCGCCCATCGTCCACATCCCGTGCGCGATGACGCCGGGCAGGCCGACCTCGGTCGCCACCCGATCGTTCCAGTGGATCGGGTTGAAGTCGCCGCTCGCGCCGGCGTACCGGACCAGGCGGGAACGGTCGACCTCGAGCGTCCTCTGGCCCACCACCTGGCCGACCTCGAGCTCGGCGAGGGAGGGGCGGGCCGGTGGCGCCGGGTGCGTGGCGGTCACGCGTCGGCCCCCCGCACGGCGAGGGTCGAGCGCACGGTCGCGACGGGCTCGTGGGCCTCGGTCGAGATCTCCGCGCGGGTGCTGACCATGGACAGCCCCGCGCGCTCGGTGATCGCGTCGACGTGCAGCACGGTGACGAGGCGGTCGCCCGCGCAGATGGGCCGGTGATGGGTGAACCGCTGCTCCGCGTGGACCACGCGGCTGAAGTCGATCCCAGCGGCTGGGTCCTGGATCAACTGCGCCTCGGCGCGCTGGGCGACGAGCACCGCGAACGTCGCCGGAGCGATGACATCGGGGTGCCCGAGCGCACGCGCAGCCGAGGCGTCAGTGTGTGCTGGGTGGGCCGCGCCCACCGACTCAGCGAACTCGCGGATCTTCTCCCGCCCGACCTCGTACGAGGCGTTCGGCGGGTACTCGCGACCGATGTAGTCGGCGTTGACGGCCACAGGCGCTGAGATCAGCGGGTCTCGCGGTGCACCGTGTGGCGACCGTCACGCGGGCAGAACTTCTTCATCTCCAGGCGGTCGGGGTCGTTCCGACGGTTCTTCTTGGTGATGTAGTTCCGCTCCTTGCACTCGGTGCAGGCGAGCGTGATCTTCGGGCGAACGTCAGAGCTCTTGCTGGCCATGGTCTTGCCACCTCTCGCGCCGCCGGGGCGCTGCGTACGGGTTGCGCACGTCGCCGGCCGACGTGCGGATGTGTCCTGTTGGTAGCGGGGGCGGGACTCGAACCCGCGACACCACGATTATGAGCCGTGTGCTCTAACCACCTGAGCTACCCCGCCATCTATCGGTGGACGGGGGTTGTGCGGCGGACGAGCCGTCGCACAACCCCCGGACACCAACAGAGCCCCGAAAGGGAATCGAACCCTTGACCTTCTCCTTACCATGGAGACGCTCTGCCGACTGAGCTATCGGGGCAGCGCGTGCAAGGTTACATGCTCTGGGGCCGTGCAGTGAAATCGGCTCCGGGAGGCCCGGAACCATCGCCTCGAAGCCTATCCAGATCCCGAGACACCCATGGCCCAGGTGGGTGATCTGCACGCGTGCCGGGGGTGGCATCTGCTCATACCCCTCGCCCCCAAGCCCTGCGCTGCGTCAGAGTACGTCCGTGCCCACAGACGACGACCTCCGCGTGGAGATCCTGGATGCCGACGTGCGTGCCGCCAAGCAGGACTGGCTGGCGGCCCGCGACGGCGGCGCGCCCACCTCGATCGTGGACGCCACGTTCTGGCTGTACACGCGCCTGATGTCAACGCAGGCCCAGCAGCTGGCCGACGAGTTCCGCAAGACGCGCAAGTTCTCCTGACGCGCACCGTGGCCAGCGCGGCCGTCAGCGCCGCGTAAACGTTTCGAATCATCGCGGGCCGCTCAGGCGGCGTGCCAGCATCCCCGGCATGCGTACCCGACGGCGCACCGCGCCCGCTGCCCCCCTCGTCCTGCTGTGCGCCCTCGTCCTCGCCTCCGGCTGCACGAGCGGGACGGAGGCCGTCGCGCCGCAGCCCACCCTGGAGTGGCCCGAGGCGCTCGCCCTGGGCCCCGACACGCCCGACCCGTTCTGGGTCGTGTGGACGGCCGTCACCGAGCAGGGCGACGCGTCCGCCGCGGCGCTGCAGCCCTCGATCGAGCAGCTCGACGCGGCCGGGTACGCCGCCGAGGCGTGGGACCCGGCCTGCCAGACGGGCGCCGAGGAGCAGCTCGCCGCGCTCACCGGCTTCACCGACGTGGTGGCAGTGGGCGTCCCCTTCGCGTCGGAGCAGGACGCCGGCGTCTTCGACACCCTCTACGAGGGCTCCGTCGTGTCCGTCACCCCCGGCGCGTACACCTGCGCCAACTGACCTGGCGCTCGAGGCCAGGCCGGCCGCATGCCGTCCGGGCCCAGACGCACGAACGGGGCGCCCTCTCCGAAGAGAGGACGCCCCGTCTGATGTGGCGGGTGAGGGATTCGAACCCCCGTAGGCGTTGCCAGCTGATTTACAGTCAGCCCCCTTTGGCCACTCGGGTAACCCGCCAGGGTCGCATCGCCGCGAACAGCGTGCGGATGGAAGGATAGCAACGAATCCGAGGGCTCACGCACGGGCGCCTCGGACGACCAACGGATCACGGCGCCCGCAGAGGCTCCGGCAGGGAGGGAACCATGGCGAGCGAGTCCTCGTTCGACGTCGTCAGCAAGGTCGACCGGCAGGAGGTCGACAACGCGCTCAACCAGGCCGCCAAGGAGGTCTCGCAGCGCTACGACTTCAAGAACGTCGGAGCGTCGGTCGCGTGGAGCGGCGACAAGATCGTGATGATCGCGAACTCCGAGGAGCGCGTCCTCGCGATCCTCGACGTGCTGCAGACCAAGCTGATCAAGCGCGGCATCTCGCTCAAGTCGCTGGACACCGGTGAGGGGACCCCGAAGGCGTCGGGGCGCGAGTACCGGCTCGAGGCGACCCTCAAGGAGGGCCTCGACAGCGAGACCGCCAAGAAGATCGGCAAGATCATCCGGGACGAGGGCCCCAAGGGGGTCAAGTCGCAGATCACCGGTGACGAGGTGCGCGTCACGGCCAAGAGCCGCGACGACCTGCAGTCGGTCATCGCGCTGCTCAAGGGCGCCGACCTGGACGCCGCCCTCCAGTTCACGAACTACCGCTGACGCCTCGGGCCCGGCCTGGTCAGCGCGCTCGTCGCCGACTAGGCCGGGCCCGGCCATGTCCGCCCGAGCACGTCTGCTCTGCCAGGGCCGACGATCACGCGCGAGCCCTGGCTGGCGCTGCCGTCAGGCCGCGGCCACCGGCTCGGCAGAGTCGGCGGGCTCCGCGGGCCTGTCCGAGGCGAACCTCGCCAGGGCGAACATCGAGAGGTCGACGCCGGGAGCGTCCGGCTCCTCCCCCAGCGCCAGGCTCGCCAAGATCTGGCCGATGCCGGGCGTGAACTTGAACCCGTGGCCGGAGAACCCGGCGCCGAGCACCACCGGGCCCACCCTGTCGAGCAGGAAGCGCTCGTCAGGGGTGGTCGTGTAGGTGCAGCTGATCGGCTCGGGCGCGTCCGCGTCGACGCCCGGGAACCACTCGCGCACGTAGTCGCGCAGCGCGGCCAGCCGCCCCGGCTCGGCAGCGAAGTCGCGCTCGTCGGGATCCACCACGGGCCCGGTGCCGTGGTGCCCCACCTTGATGCCCACGCCCGGGGTGTGATGGCCGTAGACCCCCAGCCGGGGGTACGCGGGATCGGCGCCCAGGTCGCCACGGGCCGCCGCATGGCCCTCCGGGTCGACGTGGTGGATGAAGCTGGGCCAGTCGTCGCCCGCGACCAGGGCCTCGTCCCGCACCGGGAAGTGCGCCGGCTGCTCCTGGGTGACGACCAGCCGTGGCAGGCCCTCGAGGCCGGGCACATCGGCCAGCAGTCCCGCGGTCCACGCCCCGACTGCCACCACGACCGCTCGGGCGCGGATCACCTCCACCTCGGGGGCGGCCCCGCCCTCGGCAGCCGGCGCGCCGGTGACGCAGAGCACGGCGCCGCCGTCCTCCACGGCGATCGACAGCACCCGGGCGCCGTGCCGCACCTGGGCGCCGTGCCGCACCGCCTCGGACTGCAGCGCGGCCACCGTGCGGTCCGCGTGGGCGCGCCCGGCGATGGGCTGCACGATCGCGCGGTCGTCGAGCCGCATGCCCGGCCAGCGGGCCTGCGCCTCGAGCCCGGTCATGTACTCGAACGGCACGTCGCAGTCCTGGAGGGTCTGGGCGAGGTCCCGCAGGGCGAGGACCGGCCCGTGGTCCACGCAGCCGTTGAGGGTGAGCAGCTGCTCGCCCGACTCCTCCTGCAGCACGTCCCACCAGCGGTGGGCGTGCTGGGCGAGCCGCACGTGGGATGGGTCGGTGTAGCCAAGCCGGAAGATGCGTCCCGCCCCGTGCGAGGCCCCGCGCACGTGGCCGGGCTCGAACTGCTCGAGGAGGGTGACCCGCGTCCCTCGCCGTGCCAGGGCCCACGCGGTCGCCGAGCCCATCGCGCCGCCACCGACGACGACCACGTCGACGTCCCACCCCTGGTCCATGCTGTTCGCCCCTCGTCGCCCGTCGTGTCGTGTCCGACACGGTATCTGGGGGTGTGCGGTGGACGGCGCTGCCGCTCACCCACAGGACAGCATGAGCCCACTACGGGCTCAGTACGGCGGCAGGCCCGCCATCCGCTGCAGCCGGTCGATCCGCTCGGGCATCGGCGGGTGGGTCTGGAACAGGCGGCCCACCCCTGCCCCACGGAACGGGTTGGCGATCATCAGGTGCGACACGTCCACCAGCTCGCGGTCCTGCGGCAGCGGCCGCGCCTGCGTGCCGGCCTCGAGCTTGCGCAGCGCCGACGCGAGCGCGAGCGGGTCGCCGGTGAGCCGGGCGCCGTCCTCATCCGCGTCGAACTCGCGGGTGCGGCTGATCGCGAGCTGGATGAGCGTCGCCGCCACCGGGGCCAACAGGGCCGTGGCCAGCACCGCCAACGGGTTGCCGCCGCGCTCGCGGTCCCCGCCGCCGAAGATCAGCATGACCTGCGCCGCGGAGGTGATGACGCCCGCGACCGCCGCCGCGATCGACGACGTGAGGATGTCGCGGTTGTAGACGTGCATGAGCTCGTGGCCCAGGACGCCGCGCAACTCGCGCTCATCGAGGATG
Source organism: Cellulomonas chengniuliangii (assembly GCF_024508335.1). Lineage (NCBI taxonomy): Bacteria > Bacillati > Actinomycetota > Actinomycetes > Micrococcales > Cellulomonadaceae > Cellulomonas > Cellulomonas chengniuliangii. The sequence continues at coordinate 2,977,785 of NZ_CP101988.1, forward strand.
TGCAGGATCCCCTCGGTGCAGCACACCGCCGCGTTCCGCGGGCTGCGGCCGGTGGCGAACGCGTTGGGCGCCGCGGTCGGGGACACGTACAGCCGGGGCATGGGCTGGCGGGCCGCCGTGGAGAGCTCACGGACGATGCGGTACATGGCCGGCTGCTCGAGCTCGCTGACCGGGCGGGCGTGCATGGCCTTGATCGCGATCTTGTCCGAGTTCCAGTACGAGTACGCCGTCATGACGACCCCGAAGAGCGCGAACAGGTAGATGTACTGACCGCCGCCCACGAGGGCCCCGATGCCGAGCAGGACCGCCCACAGCACGCCGAACAGAGCCGCCGTCTTCAAGCCGTTGAAATGTTGGTGCCCCATCGGGATGAACCTCCTAGTCGTACCTCGGACAACGCCCGATCGTGCCGCGTGGTTCCCCTACTCTGACCCCGCCCCACCCCATCCCCCCGAGGAGCACCCGTGCGCACCCACCGCGTCCTTGCCCTGGCAGCCCTGAGCGCCCTGGCGCTCGCGGCCTGCGCACCCGCCGACGAGACCCCTGCTGAGGCCGTCGACGGCGCCCTCGCGACGGTCACCGCGGGCAAGCTCACCATCGGCACCTCCGACCCGGGCTACGAGCCGTGGATCGTCGACAACGACCCGTCCACCGGGCAGGGATTCGAGTCCGCGGTCGCCTACGCCGTCGCCGCCGAGCTCGGCTTCGAGGCCGACGACGTGGTCTGGACGCCGGTCAGCTTCGAGCAGATCATCGCCCCCGGCGCCAAGAGCTTCGACTTCGCGATCAACCAGGTCTCCATCAGCGACGAGCGACGGGCCAACCTGGACCTCACCGGGAGCTACTACGACACGGCGCAGGCCGTGGTCGCCCTCGAGGGCAACCCCGCCGCCTCCGCCACGACCATCGCCGGGCTCGCCGGCCTGCGCATCGGCGCCATGGTCGGGACGACCAGCCTCACGGTGGCCACCGACGCGATCAAGCCCACGACCGACGTCGCGGTCTTCAACGACAACGACCAGGCCAAGCAGGCCCTCGTCGCCGGGCTCGTCGACGCGATCGTGGTCGACCTGCCCACCGCGCTCTACATCACCGCTGCCGAGCTCGACGGCGGCGTGCTGGTGGGCCAGCTCCCCGCCGGGGACGACCCCGACCAGTTCGGCCTGGTGCTGGACCAGGGATCGGCGCTCACGAGCGCGGTGTCCGCGGCCGTCGAGGCGCTGCGCGCGGACGGCACGCTCGCCGCGCTCGAGGCCGAGTGGCTCACCGACGCGGCCGGCGCGCCGGTCCTGCGGTAGTGGCCAGCGCCCCGCCGACGGCGGAGTGGGCGCCCTCCGCCGTCCAGCGCGAGCGCCTCGCCTACCGGCGGGCCCGGGGGCGGCGCTCGACCGTGGTGGCGCTCGCCTCGACGCTCGCCTGCGCGGCGGTGGCGTGGCTCGCCCTGACCAGCGCCCCGGGGTGGCCCCGGGTGCGCGCGTCGTTCTTCGACCCCGAGGTCGCCCTCGAGTCGCTGCCCCGCGTGCTCCAGGGACTGTGGCTCAACGTGCGCGTCATGGCGGTGTGCGCCGTGGTCATCGTCGTCGTGGCCCTCGCGCTCGCCCTCGCACGGACCCTGCGAGGGCCCGCGTTCCTGCCACTGCGCGTCGCCGCGACGGCGTACGTGGACGTCTTCCGCGGGCTCCCGCTGCTGCTCGTGCTGCTGCTCGTGGGCTTCGGCGTGCCCGGCCTGCGGCTGCAGGGCATCCCCGCGTCGGCGGTGGTGCTCGGCGGCGCCGCCCTGGTGCTGACGTACTCCGCGTACGTGGCCGAGGTGTTCCGTGCCGGCATCGAGTCGGTGCACCCGTCGCAGGTCGCCGCGGCCCGGGCCCTCGGACTCACCCGCGGCCAGGCGCTGCGGCACGTCGTGCTCCCCCAGGCCGTGCGCCGTGTCATCCCGCCGCTGCTCAACGACCTCGTCGCGCTCTCGAAGGACTCGGGGCTGATCTCGATCCTCGGCGCGGTGGACGCAGTGCGCGCCGCGCAGATCCAGACGGCGACGCACGCCAACTTCACTCCCTACGTCGTCGCCGGGGTGCTCTTCGTGCTGCTGACCATCCCGCTGACCCGGTTCACCGACGCGCTCGCGCGGCGAAGCGGCTGGCTCGGCGCCCAAGGCGCCCTCGCCGGCGCGGGACCGCTGCGATGACCGGGCAGCCGCAAGCGGCAGAGACCGCCACGACCCTGCCGGCGCCAGCGCCCGACGGCGGCGCCAGCGCCCTGCTGCGGGTGCGCGGGGTCCGGAAGGCCTTCGGCGAGCACGTGGTGCTCGACGACCTGGACCTCGACGTGCACGCGCACCAGGTGGTCGTGCTCGTGGGGGCATCAGGCTCCGGCAAATCGACCCTATTGCGCTGCGTCAACCTCCTCGAGGAAGTGGACGACGGCGTCATCGAGGTCGAGGGCCGCGACGTGACCGACCCGCGCGCCGACGCCGACGCGGTCCGGGCCCGGATCGGCACCGTCTTCCAGGCGTACAACCTGTTCCCGCACCTGCGGGTGCTCGACAACGTGACCCTCGCGCTACGGCTCGTGCACCGCACGCCGCGGGCCGACGCCGACGCGCGGGCGCTCGCGATGCTCGAGCGCGTCGGGCTCGCCGACAAGGCGCGGGCCTTCCCCGACCAGCTCTCGGGCGGCCAGCAGCAGCGCGTGGCGATCGCGCGCGCCCTCGTGAGCCAGCCCGCGCTGATGCTGCTCGACGAGGTCACCAGCGCGCTCGACCCCGAGCTCGTGGGCGAGGTGCTCGACCTGCTCGGCGAGCTCAAGGACGAGGGCACCACGATGCTCGTCGCGACCCACGAGATGGCCTTCGCGCGGCACGTCGCCGACGAGGTGGTGTTCCTCCACGAGGGCCGGGTGCACGAGCGCGGCGCTCCCGAGCAGGTGCTCGACGACCCGCGCGAGCCCCGCACACAGGAGTTCCTGCGCAGGTTCCGGGGGGCCTGAGCCCTACCCCGCATGACGCGGCGCCCCGCACCCCCGTCCGGGAGGTGCAGGGCGCCGCGTCGTCAGCAGGCAGCCGAGCCGCCCGTCAGGTCGTCCGGCGCCTCCTGCTGAACGTCACCGCCAGGACCCCGAGGCCCACCAGCAGGGCCGACGCGATCGCAGCCTGGGCCAGCGCCGCGCCGGTCGTGGCGAGCACCGAGCTCATCTGCACGGCGGCTGTCCCCGTGCCTGACGAGCGCAGGGCTGCCGGGTCGGCGGGGTCGGTCCACACGACACCCGCGGTGTTGACGAGCCGCCCCGTCTCCGGGCTGCTCGAGGCCTGCACCGCGAGCGTCACGACCGGCGCCGACGAGCGCGGCGCGAGCCAGCCGTCGAGCACGCAGGTCACCAGGCCGCCGAAGCCTGACGCGTCCCGGCCCGTCACGGTGCACGGGAACCAGGTGGGACCGTCCACGGTGGCCGCGCCAGCGACGCGCACCTCCGTGACGCGCAGCCCCGACGGCACCTGGTCGGTGAGCGTCACGTCATCCGTCGTGCCCAACCCCGTGTTGTGCACCGCGAGCGTGTACTCGAACTCCCGGTTGGGACCCGCCCGGTCGATCGACGCCGTCTTGGTCAGCCCGAGGCCCGGGGCGCGGACGAGGTCGCAGCCCACACCAGTGGCCGGGTAGACGGCCAGCAGCGTGGTGGCAGCCGCGGTCCCCGCGTCGACCCCCACGAGCACCCCGCCGCGCAGCGTCGAGGTGGCCAGCGCCGGGTCCAGCACGAGGTTCTGCCACGTGGGCGTCTCCCCGGCGCGCACGACCCGCATGCCGGGCTGCGTCAGCGCGGCGCCGTCCTGGTCCACGGTCGTGCCGGGCCACAGCAGCCGCGTGGACAGGTCGCCGCCGGCCGGGATGGTCTCGACGTGCACCGCGGCGCCGTCGGGCGCCCCGTCCTGGTCCGCGTCGGCGAACCACGTGAGCGTGACCGGTGTCGTGGCGGCGTCGATGTTGCGCAGGTCGAGGTCGACGTCGAGCCAGCGGGCGTCCGCGACGCACGTCGGGGCGGAGGCCGCCACGATCCGGCGCACCGGGACCCGCACGACGTCGTCGTCCTCGCGGACCGGCGGCGCCGGGTTGGGCGAGCCCGTGTCGGTCCAGCGCACCGTCGCGACGTTGACGAGCTCGTCGACCGCGATGCCCGCCGCGACGCCCACCGTGACGGTGACGACCGGTGCGGTCGCCCCCGCGGCGAGGGTGGCGCCCGAGCCGTATGCGCACGAGACCGTCTCGCCCGCGGCCGGGTCGGCCGGGTCGGTCGGGTCGACCGTGCAGGCCCACGGCGCCGGGGCCGTGACCGCGGCGACCGCGAGCTCGGCGGGGAGCCGGTCGGTCAGGCGCACGTCGCCCGTCGGGGCCGGCCCCGTGTTCGCGACCGTCAGCGTGTAGTCGAACGTGTCGCCGGCCTGCGCGCTCGTGACGGTCGCCGCCTTGGACACGTCGAGCTCCGAGAACGCGTTCTCGATGCCCACCACGTTGTCGGCCGCATCAGCGCCGAGGGTGAGCGTGCCGTCGCCGGCCTGCACCACGCCGCCCACGCGGTAGCCGATCGTCGCCCCGTGCGAGCTCGTCTCGGTCACGACGCACTCGGCCCCGACGGGCAGGTCGTCGACGGTGCGGCGGTCGCCCGAGCGCAGCGTGAACGCCGCGTCGGCCGCGGGCAGCGTGAGCGGGCTGCCCGCGAGGGCGCACACGAGGGTCAGGTCGAACGTCGAGGTCGCGAGCGCGCCGCTCGCCCCGTCGGACTGCTTCGTGACGGTGAGCGAGGTGGCCTCGTACACGTTGGCCACGGTGACGTGGTTGTCGGCCGCTGTCTCGCCCGCGAGCACCTCGATCGGCGCGGACGCCGACGGGTCGGCCCCCGCGGGGGTGAACGTCGTGCTGCTCGCCCCCTGCCGGTCAGGCTCGGTGACCACGCACGTCGCGCCGCCCGGGACGTGGTCGACCTGTCCCTCCCAGCCGTTGGCGGCGTCGAGCGTCACGACGCCGCCGCCTGGCAGCACGACTGGGCTGCGAGCCCCGGCCGGGTCGGTGGGATCGGTGGGCACGGTGCACGTCACGAGCACGTCGACCGACGACGGCAGCAGGCCGAGCCCGGTGTCGTCACGCATCGTCTTCGAGACGCCCAGCGAGCCCTCGGGGAACACCACGCCGGCCTTGCGGGGCTGGGTCGTGTACGTGTCGTCGGAGACTCCCTGGTAGCCGAACGTGTTCCACGCGACGGCCCCCTGCCAGGCGTCGCCCGACAAGTCGGTGGGCGCCCGCATGGTCCAGGCCGCGCGCACGGTCGACCCCGCGGGCATCTGGCCACCCGTCACACCCGTGAAGCCGAGCACGAGTTTGAAGCCCGTGAGGGTGGTCGGGTCAGCCGGCGGCGTCGCCGACCACGTGGCGTCAGGAGTCGAGGTGTAGGTGATCGCCGGGTCCGCCGCGGTCGCGTGGAGCACCGTGAGCGTGGTCCCCGCGGGGGCGCCGTCGAGCGCAGGAGCCACGCCGTCCCAGGTCGGGCGCCAGTCGGTGTTCCGGGGCAGGCCCGTCTCCTCGCCGACGTCCCCGCGGTGGGGCAGCACGTCCACCAGCACCAACGAGGTCGCCGGGACGTTGCCGGCCGTGACCGAGGTGCGCCAGCGCATCAGGCCGCCGGGCTGCACCACCGCCGCGCACGGGTACGCGACGTAGCCGTCGGCGTCGGCCGCGCAGGTCGACGCCGTGGGCCGCGTGTCCATCGCGCCGAGGTCGGTGGGCCACGCGCGGACGTCCTTGCGAGACGTGAACGCGCCCGAGCTCGTCACGTTCAACGGCACGGCGACCCGGCACGAGCGGTCCGCGCCCGCGTAGGAGCGCGTGCCGGCGCCGGTCGCGGTGCACGTCGAGTCCTCGACGTAGCGCGTCGTGGACGTCGAGCCGAAGCCGAGCGTGTTCGTCGTCGCGCCGAGCGCGCTCGAGCGCACCGCGAGCGGCAGCGTCACCTTGATCGTCTGGCCCGGGAGCAGCACGGCCCCCGGCTGCCACGTCACGACCACCGAGTGCGCGGGGACGACCACACCGTCGATCGTCACGGCCGTCTCGCCCGGGTTGTAGCGCAGCGCCTGCGGGTCGCCCAGCAGGTTCTCGCCTGGCCCCACGAGCTCGACGCCCCACGGACTGTTGCCCGATCCCGCGACCAGCCCGGTCTCGGTGGTGTCCAGGCTCAGGACCTGGCCGATGCCGTCGGTGGGCAGGTGGTCCGTGAGGACCGGGTCCGGCAGGTCGGCGGTGCCCGTGTGGGTCGAGCTGAGCGTGAACGCCACGATCGAGCCCGGCTTGACCGACCCGGTCGGGGTCTTCGAGACCTCGACCGCGATGCGCCCGGCGCGCACCGACAGGTCGTCGGTCGCCGTGCGCACGGTCGACGGCAGGGAGCCCGCGTCAGCCCGCCCGGTCACCGTGTCGCCGACCCGTCCCACGACGGCCTCGCCGGGGTTGGGCGTCGAGTCGTTCATGGCCGCCGGGACGCCGCCCGTGGCCGAGGGCGCGCCGCCCGAGCGCAGCTCGTCCCGCAGCACCGCGCCGAGGGTCACCCGGCCCACCTGGCCGGGGGACGCGAGCGCGGATCCGAGGAACACGACGCGGACGCCGACGACATCGGCCCAGGCTGTGCCGCCGGGCAGCGCGAGGGCGCCCGTCGCGGCCGGGACGGGAGCGCCCGTGGCCCACGTGCCACCGGTCACGGAGAGGTCCGTCCCGTCAGCCGTGAACGTGGAGCCCACCAGCACGTCGAGCCGCATCTGCTGCGCGCCGGTCGGGAGCGTCGTGACGGTCGCGCCGGTGAGCGTGACCGCGTCGTAGAACGGCCCCGAGGCGTGCTCGGCCGGCTGCGCGCCGGTCACCGCGTCAGCGGCCGGCATGCTGGCCGCGTCGGTGAGGGCGAGCGCTGTGGCCGGGCTGTTGCCGACGTTCTGCACCGTCAGGCGCACGTCGAACGCCTGCGCCGCGGCGAGGTCGCGGTCGATCGTCGCCCGGGAGATGTCCTTGGTCACCTCGACGTCCGTGGACGGCGCGCTGATCGTCAGGGCATCGGAGGCCTGTGCCGTGGCCGGCTCGAGCACGCACGGTGAGACCTGCTCGTTGCGGGTCGCGCCCGCGGTCGAGTCGACGCACACACGGCCGTCGGTGGCGGTGGCGAGCGCGGTGTTCGCCACCGGCGCGCCCGGGGCCGTGGCCGTCACCGGGTCACCGGCGCCGCGCACCGTCGACCGCAGCCGGGTGTCGAGCGTGAGGGCACCGGTGGCGCCGGGGGCGATGCGGCCGTTGAACTCGACCTCCACCCGCACCGCGTCCGCGAGGAACGCCGGAGTCAGCGAGCCGACGGGGACGGCGACGAGCCCCGATCCCGTGTCGACGCGGTACACCGTGCGCGCGGGGTCGGCGCCGGTCGGCGCGACCGCCGCGATGCCGGTGACCGTGAACCGGTCGAACGGGTTGCTCCCGGCGGCGCCCAGCGCCGCGGGCTCCGTGATCGTCAGGCGGTCGACGGCCGAGCTGGCCGTCGCGTTCGTCGCAGTGAGGGCCAGCGTCGCGTGCGGGTACTCGATCTCGGGCGTGCCCGCGCCGGGCAGCGCCAGGTCCTGCGGCATCTGGCCGTACGCGTCGGCGCGCAGCCACGACTTGGTCGTCTGGACCGCGAGCGCCATGGGCAGGATCGTGACGGTGCGCTCGTCCGGGAGGTTCCCCGCGACGCCGGGACCGACCGGGGTCATCGACCCCGCGGACGGCCCGCCGCGCACCAGGCCGTCGTTGACGACCTGGCCCACGCAGGCGGGCAGCGGCGGGGACACGACGGCGCCCGCCGCGCACGCGTTGTACGAGCGTGCGTCGTTGACCGGCAGGGTGCTGTCAGAGCGCAGGGTGTCGCGGAGCTGGGCCTGCAGACGGATCCCGCGGATCGTGTCACCTGCGGGCACGGCGGCGACGCCGGTCTCGCTCGGGGCGATCGCGGCGCGCCAGTCCCCTGCGGCGACGAGCGCGGCGAGCGTCGCCGCTCGCTCGCTCGCGGGCCGAGCCACGTACACCAGCCGCACGGCCCAGGCCGCGGCGCGATCGGCGGTGGTAAGCGTCACGCCGGGGAACGACCCGGTGCAGGCCGCCTCGACTGCGCACGGGTCGTTCGCCAGCCGCCGCCACGTCGTGCCGTCCCACAGCTCGACGGCGGCGACCCGGTCGAAGACGAGATAGGGGTCCCAGGCGCTGCTGCCCTGCGCGGCGGCTCCCGAGGTGATGGGCGCGACGCGCTCGATGTCGAACACGTCCCAGAACGAGTCCGAGCCGTCGATCCCGTCGCCCGTGGTGGTCTGCGCCATGTCGGAGACCTCGACGCGGGCCAGGTCGCCCGCGCCGTTGGTGCTCCACCGCAGGTCCACCGTGCGCTGGCCGGCTGCGTCGACCGCGCCCTCGACGACCGTGGACTTCGCCTGCTTCGTGAGCGGGTGCGCCTGGCCGCCGCCCGGGAGCACGACTCCCGTGAGGGTCGCGCAGGCCTGCGCGCCGTTCGCGGAGCGCGAGCCCAGGGCGGCCGAGGGCACGACGCAGTTGGTGACCTGCTCGGCGCCGAACGACGTGCCGGGACGGACGGCGAACGTGAGGTTCGCCCGCACCGTGGCGCCGTCCTCGAAGCCCGCGGCCCGGGTGACGACGAGGCGCACGCCGGTCACGGGGCCGCTCAGTCCCGCGTCCGCGACGGCGTCTTGCAGGTCGAGCTCGACGGTGGTCGGGCCGGTCGCGGTGTGCACCGCGGTCCACACTCCACCGACGAGCACCTCGGCGGTGAGCACGTCACCCGAGGCGACGGGCGTCGCGGCGACCGCGGTCGGGCCGAACACCTCCCACCAGCGCTCGGAGCCCGCGTCGCCCGCGACCCGCTGCTCGGTCAGCACGAGGCTCGAGGGGCGCGCGTTACCGCCCGTGGGGCCGCCCATGCGGGCGGTCGCCGCGAGCACCGCTGTCGTCGTGGTGCCCGGGGCGGTCGAGACGTTCGTCGACGTCAGCCGCTTGGACCCGGTCGCCGCGACCGTCGGGTCCACCAGGGTCAGCACCGCGCACGCGGGAGTGCTCGGCACGGACGTCTCCCCCGCGGCCGAGGTGCTCGCGGAGACGCAGTTGGTGAGCGGGCTGCCCGCGGCCGTCACGGTCGCCGACGGACCGGCCTGGACCCGGTACGGCACCGCGGCGCTGGCGCCGACGGGGATCGGCCCCGCGAAGGTGATCGAGAAGCCCGTCACGTCGCCCCACGACGCCACACCCAGGTCGCCCAGCGAGGGCAGCGTGTGGGCGGTCGTCGCGGTGGCGTCGTGCGTGCCCGCGCTCGTCGTGACCTCGAGCCGTGCCGACGTCGCCCCGGACGGCCACACCACGCCCGCCCCGGCGCCGTCCGTGCCGAAGCCCTCGATCAGCACCCCGGACGCGCCGAAGAAGCCGGTGGACCCCGCGGCCGGGTCGGTCAGCGTCAGGCCTTGGACCTGGACGTTCGCTGTGCTCGTGCCGCGGATCGTCACGGTCGACGTGGCTCCGGCGAGCGGCAGCTGCGCCGGCGAGAAGGCCGTCTTGGCCGACGTCGCGGCCAGCTCGGCGCGCACCAGCATGAACGCGTCGGCAGCGGAGGCGGCAGGCGAGGTGTGCTCGGCGCCGTCCACGGCGCCCGAGGCGACCACGGAGATGCTGTTCTGCACCGTGCCGGCCAGGGCCCCGCCCGATCGCGGGGTGGCGCGCTGCGTGGTGCTCACCGCGAGCGCCCCCCTCGCGCCCGTGGGCATGGCGCCGGAGAACTCGAGGCGCAGGCCGGTCACGTCAGCCGCCGTGACCCCGCCCGGCAGCCCCGCGAGGAGGTCTGTCGTCGCGGTCGTCGCGGCACGTGCGAAGGCGCCGGTGGTGTGCGGCGTCCCCCCGACGTACGCGACGACAGTCACGTCGACCGCGCCGTCGGGCCATGTGACGTCGGCGCCGGTGAGCGATGCGAGGTCGAGCACGTCGAACGCGCTGCGGGCCGCGGTCCGCGACGGGTCCGAGGGCTCGGTCACGACCAGCGACGACGCCGCGAAGTTGGAGGCGTTGGCGAATCCGAGCGTGACCTGCTTGGCCGCGCCCGGTTGGGCGATCTCGTCCGCCGCGCCCGGGCCAGGGCCGGCCACCGCGGAAGCCCACGACTTGGTGGCCGTCGCCTTCGGGGTGGGGACGACGTCGACCGTGACCTCCGCCGAGGAGGTGCGTGCTCCGCGGTTGCTCGCGGTGAGCGATGCGGTGTTGGTGACCGTCAGGTCGCCCTCGTTCGCGTCGCGCGGCAGGAACCGCGCGTAGACGCGCACCGAGCCCGTCGCCCCCTCGAACAGGCCGATCGACCCCGTGGTGTTGGGGTGCTCGAGCGCCTTGGTGAAGGTGACCGTCACCGTGTTCCCCTGCGTGCGCACGGTCGCCGGGATGTTCGCCGAGAGGGGGTCGACCCGCACCAGCTCGAGCCCCGCCGGAAGCGTGTCGACCAGGACCGCGTCCTCACAGCTGTTGACGTTGGACTTGCAGTCGAATGCGAGCTCGAACGAGAAGACCTCGTCGACCGCGACGACCGGCTTGGAGACCGTCTTCGCGAGGAACATCTCGTTCCAGCCCGGGTCGCCGGGCGCGCCCACCGCGGGGACCACCCCAGCGAGGACGGACGTCGCCGCCAGGGCGAGGGTCGCCACCACCGCGGCCACCCGGGAGCGGGCGCGAGAGACGACCGTGCGCCGATGGGGGTGGCGGGCGGCAAAGTGACGGGGCACGCGGCGGTCCTCGGGTCGACGATGGCTCGTGCACCGCAGAGCGCACGAGAGGGGACGACCCATCAGTCAGCCAGACGATCCTGCCGACGCGGGTGGGGGCCGGGGTGATTCCCGGGGTGAAGCAGACCGCCACGCCAGGCGATTCGTCGCCATTGCCCCGGGTCAGCCGACCAGCACTCCGGTCCGATAGGCCACCACGAGCGCGTCGTCGCGGCTGTGCACCCCGAGCTTGCGGTAGAGCGAGCGCACCTGGGACTTGACCGTGTTGGGCGAGACGAAGAGCCTGGCGGCGACTAGGTCGAGCGACGGCGTGGACGCGAGCTCGACGAGCACCGCGCACTCTCGCTCCGACAGGTCGACCACGTCGATGCGCGACGGCAGCGCGTCGCCGTGCGCGCGCAGGACCGGCGAGTCGAGCAGGTCCTCCAGCCAGCGCATGGCGCGTGCCGTCGCCGGGGCAGCGGTCGCCACGTCAGCCGTCGCCGCGATCTCGCGCAGTTCGGCCGACGGCACGAGGACGAACGGGTGCACGAGCTCTTGGGAGCCGGCCAGGTCGACCGCGCGGGTCAGCGCGACCAGCGCGGCGGCGGCATCGCCCACCCGATGCTCTGCGACCGCCTCGATGAGCAGCGCGTCGAGCAGGTAGCGGGGATGGACTCCCGACGTGTGCGTCAGCGAGACCGCGCGCGTCCGCGCAGCCGCGGCGTCCCCGGTGAGCAGTTCGAGCCGGGCCCGACGCAGCCGCACCGCGCTGGCCGTCCCGCGCGCGGTCTCCATCGCGGCGATCGTCCCGGGGACGTCCCTGAGCACGGCCCGGGCCCGGTCGCCCTGCCCGAGCGCGAGCAGCAGGTCCACCTGCGCGCATCCCACGACGGCCCGCAGGTACGCCCCCCGCCCGCAGGTCGCCGGATGCGACGCGACCTGCGCCTCGAGGCGGTGCAGCGCGGCGAGCGTGTCACCGCGCACGACGGCCAGCTGGGCTCGGGCGATCTCGACGAATGCCCAGAGCTCTTCGCGCACGCGCACGTCGTCGATCGAGTCCAAGCCGTCGAGCGCCTTCGCGGCCGCGTCGACGTCGAGCTCGGCAAGCGCGGCCAGCGAGCGCGCGACGATCCGCCCGGTGCGCGAGAGCTGCTCCAGGCGTCCCCCGCGCTCGGGCCGCGCATCGGCCTCGTCGAGCAGCTCGCGCGCTGCCCCCAGGTCACCGCGCAGCGCGAGCACAAGGGCCAGGTCTCCCGTCGCGCCGCGGGCCAGGGCGTCGATGCCGCTCCGTCTGGCCGCCCGCGCGGCGACGCGGAAGTCCTCGGCGGCTGCGAGCATGTCTCCCCGCAGCAGCCGCAGGATGCCCCACTCGAACCGCACCAGCGCGAGCATGTCGTCGTGGCGGCCGCCGTACCGGGGTTCGGGGATCAGCTGCTGGGCCTGCGCCGCGACCGCCTCCGCCTCTTCGAGCCGCCCCGACACGCGCAGCGAGATGACCTGCGTCAGCGCGGGCACGAGGCGGTCACGCAGCGTCGGCGGCTCGATCGGCTCCGTCGGCGCTGCGCCATCCGCGGCGGGGAGCCCCACGAGGAAGGCGCGGGCCAGGGCCAGGGCAGGCCGCCCGTGGAGCGACTCGGCCGGGACGCGTGCGAAGAAGTCGCACACGACGGAGAAGTGGTCGCACAGCAACTCGACGGGCCGGGCGTCGAGGGCCTCGATCGCCCTCTCCCAGTCCTGGGCGGCGATCGCCCGGGCGAGCGTGCGATGTGCACGGTCGGTCTCGGGCATCGCCTCCCGCGCGGGGGCGGCCGGCTGCACGGGGAGGCCTTGAGGGCGAGAGCCGCGGGCGGTGGCCCGCTCACGCTGCTCGGGGAGCATCTGGACGTCCCCTCTCTGGGGTGCGGCCGCACATCGCGCCACCGCACCGGCGCCCCCGACGGTGCGACGGTGCGACGGTGCGGCCGGGGACGCCCCACGGTAGAGGCTCGAGCCGCCGCCCTCGCCGATGTCCCGAGCCCTGGACCTCTGCGCGCCGCTAGGTGGGCAGAGGTCCAGAGACGCGCTGCAGGCGCTCAGGCCTCGGGGCGCACCGTGCCGAGCGCGATCTGCACCATCTCCTCGCGCGGGACGACCTTGACGCGCTCGCGGCCGTGCGGTGCGCCGAGCGACCGCTCGTACGCGTCGAGCTTCTCCCAGCCGGACCACTCGATGGGCCGCACGCCCCGGGCGGTGAGGAAGTCGACGATGGCCTGCGGGTCGCGCTCGGGGGCGGTGACGAACTCCTCCGACGGGCTCTCCACGCCGCCCGCGTCCTCGACGAGGTTGCGGATGGTCTCCGACGCGTCCGACTTGGTGTGGCCGATGAGGCCGACGGGCCCGCGCTTGATCCAGCCGGTCGCGTAGACGCCGGGCACGTGCTCGCCGTCCACGTCCACGACGCGGCCCCCACGGTTCGGGATGACCCCCGCGACCTCGTCGAACGGGATGTCCACCAGCGGCGAGCCGAAGTAGCCCACGGCGCGGTAGACGGCCTGGACCTGCCAGTCGTGGAACTCCCCGGTGCCCGTGACGTTGCCGTCGCCGTTGAGCGCGGTGCGCTCGGTGCGCAGCCCGACGACCTTGCCGTCCTCGCCGAGCACCTCGACCGGCTTGTGCAGGAAGTGCAGGTGGATGCGGCGGCTCGCGGTGAACTCCTCAGGCTCCTTGAGCGTCCAGTCCGTGAGGGTCTTGACGACCTGCTTGGTCTGGTTCGAGGAGTGGATCGCGGCCATCGAGCCCTCGTCGAACTCGAAGTCCTCGGGGTAGACGATCACGTCCACGTCGGGGACGTGGCCCAGCTCGCGCAGCTCGAGCGGCGAGAACTTCGCCTGGGCGGGCCCGCGGCGCGCGAAGACGTGCACGTCGGTGACCGGGGACGCCTTGAGGATCTCGTAGACGTTCGCGGGGATCTCGGTGGGCAGCAGGTCATCGGCGTGCTTGGCCAGCACGCGCGCCACGTCGAGCGCGACGTTGCCGGCGCCCAGCACCGCGACCTCGCGGGCCTCGAGCGGCCAGGTGCGCGGGGCGTCCGGGTGCCCGTCGTACCAGGAGACGAAGTCGGCGGCGCCGTACGAGCCGTCCAGGTCGATGCCCGGGATCGGCAGCGCCGCGTCGCGGATCGACCCGGTCGAGAAGATCACCGCGTCGTAGAACTGGCGCATGTCCTCGAGCTTGAGGTCCACCCCGTACTCGACGTTCGCCAGCAGGCGGATGTCGCCCCGCTCGAGGACCTTGTGCAGGGCGACGATGATCTGCTTGATCCGCGGGTGGTCGGGCGCCACGCCGTAGCGAACCAGGCCGAACGGCGCGGGCAGCCGCTCGAAGAGGTCGATGCTCACATCGAGCCCGGTCTTCGAGAGGATGTCGGCCGCGTAGATGCCGGCCGGGCCGGCGCCGACGATGGCCACACGCAGGGGTCGGTTCGTGCTCACGGGACGCGGGTGCCTTCCGGTCGAGGAGCCCTCGCAGCGGGGTGGGTGGCGGGCCCGTCCTGGGTCCTCGTCCAGGGCGCGCCGCGCGACAGCTGCCGGGCATGCTGATGCCCGGCCAGTGTACGGCGGTGACCAAGGCAACCCTCAGCCGGTCGCCACGATGCGGACGGAACGGACATCGCCCAGCACGCCGCCGCCTCCCGGCGATGCCGCGCGCATGGGCTGGGCGGGCGTCGTCGGGCCGCCGATCCCCTAAGTTCGGGTCGTGAGCCCTGAACCCGCGACCACCGCCCCGGACCGGGTCGGACTCGCCACCGGCGTCGCCGCCTACCTCCTGTGGGGCATGCTCCCGCTGTACTTCCCGCTGCTGCAGCCCGCGGGCGCCGTCGAGATCATCGGCCACCGGATCGTGTGGTCGCTCTTGTTCTGCCTGCTGCTGCTGGCGGCGACCCGGGGATGGGGGCCGTTCCGCGCGGTGCTCCGCTCGCCACGAAGCGTCCTGCTGCTCCTCGCGGCCGCCACGCTGCTCGCCGTCAACTGGCTCGTCTTCGTCTACGGGGTGCTCTCCGGGCAGGTCGTCGACGCCGCGCTCGGCTACTTCATCAACCCGATCGTGACGGTCGCCCTCGCCGTCGTGGTGCTCCACGAGAGGGTTCGGCGCATCCAGTGGGTCGCCCTCGCGATCGCGGCGACAGCGGTGGTGGTCATCACCATCGGCAATGGCCGGCTGCCGTGGATCGCGCTCGCCGTCGCGGGCACCTTCGGGGTCTACGGGCTGCTCAAGAACCGCGTGGGCCGCACGGTCGGCGCCGTCCCCGGGCTCGCGGTCGAGACGCTCGTCCTGGCCCCCGCGGCGCTGGCCTACCTCGTCGTGCTCGAGGCCCGCGACGACGGGTCGTTCGGCGCGCTGGGCGGGTGGCACGCCGCCGCGCTCGCCGCGTCCGGCGTGGTCACCGCAGTGCCGCTGCTGCTGTTCGGCGCCGCGGCGCGACGACTGCCGCTCAGCGTGCTGGGGATGCTGCAGTACCTGGCGCCCATCCTCCAGCTGGTCGTCGGCGTCGTGGTGCTCCACGAGGCCATGCCGGCGGCCCGTTGGGCCGGGTTCGCCCTCGTGTGGGTGGCGCTCGTGATCCTCACCGTCGACGGCGTGCGCCAGCACCACCGTCAGGCGGGTGTGGCCCTCGCGCTGGCCGCAGCCGAGGCGCCGGGCGCGGGGAGCGCGGCGGAACCGCCCGATCAGGACGAGGACGCTTTGGCCTGACGCCGCCGGGTCCCGCCCAGACGCGCCGCGAGCACCGCGAGCAGCACTGCCGTCAGGCCGCCGAGCGTCCACCACGCGCCCACGCTGCGGGTCGTGGCGAGCGGGTCCGCGCGCACCTCGACCATGACGTGCTCGACGGCGTCGGACGCCGCGGGGGGACGGCCGTGCACCGGGCTCACGGGTCCGGCGGCCGAGCCGTCGTCCACGAACGCGAGGGCCTGGTCCGGGCGGATCAGGCCCCAGCCCATCTGGTCGTCGCGCTCGCCGGGGTGCACGCGGGCGGCCGTGACCTCGAGGCGGTGCCGCCACTGCGCCGGGGTCTCCTCGGGGTAGCGCTCGACGAGCAGGGCCGCCGCGGCGCTCACATACGCCGTGGCGAAGCTCGTCGACGCCAGGTCACCCGCGAGCATGCAGTCCCCCGCCGCGTGGTACGTGGTGAGCACGTTCGTGCCCGGCGCCGCGACGCCCACGTGCGCGCCGCGCACTGAGCCCTCGGCGACCTGGTCCGCGTCGTCGACGGCCGTGACCGCGAGCACCTCGGGGTACGCGGCGGGGTACCGCGGGCCGTCCGCCACGCCGGCCGCTGCGCCCGCCGCTGCGCCGGACGCCGCGCGGTTGCCGACACTCGCCACGACCAGCGCCCCCGCCCGGGTCGCGTCCTGCACCGCCGCCCGCAGCTCTGGGGAGTCCTCCGTGGTGCTCATGGACACGTTGACGACCCGGGCTCCATGCTCCGCGGCGTAGCGGATGCCCGCCGCGACCCGGTCGGCGCGAGGGCCGACCCCGTCCCGCACGGCCTGCTCGTCGTCGGCGACGAACACCCGCACCGGCAGCACCATCGCCTCGGGGGCCAAACCCACGACGCCCGAGCCGGGCACCGCGCGTGCCGCGATCTGCCCGGCGACCGCGGTGCCGTGCCCATCGGTGTCCGTGAGCCCCGCGGGGTCGCCGTCCGCGCCCACCAGGTCGACTCCGGGAAGCACCGCGTCGGCGAGGTGCGCGTTGCCCGCGTCGACCCCGGAGTCGACCACGGCGACGACCACGCCCGCGCCCGTCGCCGTGCGCCAGGCCGCCTCGCTCGCGAGCCGGGCGAGCGCCGGCGGCGCGTCGGGCACGTACATCGTGGTCCCGGGGGCACACGCAACCTCCGCGGCCACCGCAGCGGAGCCCTGCGACACGACGCCGCCCGCGGCGACGATCGCGACCAGCCCGACGACGAGGTGGGTGCTCCGCCGGGCGCCCGGGGTCACGAGCCGTGGGCCGCGACGACCTCGGTCGCCGCGGCCGCCTCGGTCAGCGCCGGGCCGACGGCGAACAGCCCTGCCCACGCGGGGGGCACGGTCACGACCGCGTCAGGGGTGTACCCGAGCCGGGCGAGGATCTCGTCGTTCGCGTCGGGCACCGGGAACGCCACGCCCGACTGGTCGACGAGCAGCACCTGGGACGTGGCCCCTGCGGCCCCCTGGGCCCGCACGAGCGCGCCACCGCCCGCCACCACCCGGACGCCGAGGCCGGTGACCGGGTCCGTCGCCGCAGGAGGCGTCGGCATGGGCGTGGTCACCAGGTCGACCCCCGCGCCATCTCCTGTGGCCAGCCGCGCGCACGGCGTCTCGTCGGCGCCTACCGCTGTTGGCAGCTCGAGCGGCCAGTCCGCCGGGGCGACCGGCCGGGCCGCGGTGCGCACGTTCGCCACCTGCGCCGCGCTCACGGTGATCTCTGGCCCCGTCGAGGCGCCCGACCCGAGCTGGTACAGCGGGTAGGCCAACGGGCTGAGCGCCGCCAGCTCGCCCTGCGCGTCGACCACGTACCGGGTGCCGCCCTCCGCCGCGCCCGCGACCACCACCACCGAGCCGACCACCGCTCCCCCGGGCAGCACGACGCCGAGCGGCGCTGGATCCCCGGCTCCGGGGATCTCGAGCGGCGCCAGGTCGGCGCCGGGCGCGAACAGCCCGAGCCACCCCGCGGGAGCCTCGAGCGGCGTGCCCGACTCGAGCTCGAGCGCTCGGCGCACCGCCGCGACGTGCTCGTCGGGGACGAGGTACCTGTAGCCGCCCGCGACCACGTACAGGTCGCCCGCGACGGTCACGAGCGAGGCCCGGGGCGGGTCGCCCGAGGCGTCGGCCGTCAGGGGGAGGTCCGCGCCGAGCAGCGTCGTCGCGGACCCGTCACCCGCCGCGCACGAGAGCCAGCCGGTCGGGACGAGCCGGGACGCCGCGGGCAGCGAGTCAGGGGCGCCGGCGATGCCGATCGTGGGCCCGCGCGGCGTGTCGACGATGTCGCTGTCCTTGACCGTCACGACCTTGAACGCCTGCGACGGGATCACCAGGCGCGCGCTCGTCGTGTTGAGCACCGGGTAGAGCGTGCCGTCGACCGCGACGTACCTGCTGCCGTCCGCCTTCACGAGCACCAGGGAGCTGTCATCCCACCCAGAGGGCAGGCTCGGCGCGAGGAGCCCGAACGCCCACGAGCCGGCCACCAGCAGCACTGACAACGCCACCCCCGCCGCCACACCTCGCAAGGGCTTGGTGGGCTCGAGCTCCTGGCCGCCGGGCGCGCCGCTCACGAATGCCGTGAGCAGGCGCCGGCGGCTGTAGGTCTGCGCCTCGACGAGGTCGCGCTTGGAGGCCACGGGCTCAGACCACGCCAGCGGCGGTCAGGGCGACGGGGAGCAGCAGCGCGAGGAACAGCAACTCGCCGGTGTCGGCGAGCCGTCCCAGCCACAGCCGCCGGCCAGGGCTCACCAGTCCCAGCGCGACGACGATCGCGGCGAGCAGCCCCGCGGCGCCCGCGAGCCCGCCGCGCCAGCCGGGGTGGACGAGCGCGGCCGCGAGGGCGGTCGCCGCCAGCCCTGCCACGCCGACGGACACGACCAGCAGGACGTCGGTGCGCGAGGAGGTCTGGCGGACGCTCAGCAGCAGGCCGCAGTAGCAGAGCACGAGCAGGATCGTCCCGGCCACGCCCGTCCCGACGATCGCGGGTGTCGCCACGAGCGCCAGCCCGCCGACCGCGGCGCGCAGCGTGAGCTGCAGGCGGTGGCCGGTGGCGTACTGCTGGCGCACCACGGCCGGGTCGACCTCGACCGGGTCGAGCAGGATCTCGGCGTCCGAGCGGGCGGTGACGACGCGCAGCGGGGTGCTCGACAACGCGAGCCACGGCACCCCGATCGAGCAGGCGACCACGACCGCGACGACGACGGCCAGCACGGCGCCCGGATCAGCGCCCATCGCGGCGACGACCGTCCCGCTCGCGGCCAGCGCCAGGCCGACGAGCATCGGCCCGACGCACAGCTCGCGGCGGTCCGGCATGGCCAGCAGCCCGATCGCTCCCGAGGCGAGCAGCCCTGCCCCGGCGAAGGCCGTCGACCACCCCCAGGTGGGAGGCCCGTCGAGCGCGGTCAGCCCGGCGACCGCGCCGAGCACCGTCGCGGTGAGGACCAGCACGCGGCCAGCGCCGGGCTCAGCGCCCACCCGCCCGACCACGGCGCCTGCCACGAGCACGAGCACGCAGCCCACGGCCGCCAGGACCGGCGGGAGCAGAGAGGCCGGGTCGGCGCCCACGAGGAGCGCTGCCGCCGCGAGGAGCAGCGCCACCGCGGCGCCGGCCGCGCTCCGTGCGCTGTCCTGCGCGGTCCACGGGGCGTGGTGCGCCTCGACCGCGTCTGCCACCGCCTCCACCACGTCGTCGTACACGCGGGGCTCGGCCCGGGTGGCGCCCGCCTCGAGGGTGAGCACCGCGCCGTCCTCGACGCCCTGCGCCACGAGGCTCCGCGCGGAGTCGACGGCTCGGCCGTCGGCCCGCAGCAGGCGGTAGCCGCCGTAGACGGTCGCGGCGTCGAGAAGGCCGAGGGTCCGCGCCAGCCCGGGGATCAGCTCGGCGACGGGGACGCTGCCCGGCGCGCCGAGGTCCGCGCGGCGGTCGTCGGCGACGACGGACAACCGGACGAGCGTCCCGACAGGCGTCAGGGACGAGGTCAACTCGGTCATCCGTGTCCTTCGGTCCAGGCCACCGGCCGCGTGAGGTCGGAGGTGAGCATAGCCACGCGGGGGCCTCCGCCGGCGGCCCGTCCCCCGGTTGCGCGGCCCGTCCGCGTCCCGGGCCGGAAAGCGACGACAGGCGGTGACCCGATTGGGTGATTGCGCCGACCTGGGACGAATGCGACGCCAGCCTCCACTACGGTTCCCGTGTCACCGACGCACGTCCGTGACGGCGTCGCCGCTCGGTGGTGCTAGAGGTCCGGCCTCCGCAATGGGGTCGTGTAAACGGGAGGTGACGATGGCGGTCGAGGTTTCCGCTGCCGACGGTGCGCTCAAGCAGGGCGCGACCGCGGTCGCTCAGTCCAAGGCAGACCTGCAGCGCGAGCTCTCCGCGCTCGAGGGCAAGCTCGCCGGGATCGGCTCGCACTGGCAGGGCCAGGGCGCGGTCGCGTTCAGCGCCCTGATGGCCAGGTGGCGCGAGGACGCGCAGAAGATCGTGCGCGCGCTCGACGACTTCGAGGCGAACCTCGTGTCGTCGCAGTCCACCTACACCGCCGCGGACGACGCCCAGCAGTCGGCCATGAGCCGCCTGCAGGGCCGGCTCGGCTGACCCGCGCGACGAGAGGAACGACGACGATGAGCAACCTCAAGGTCAACTTCGGCGGTCTGCAGACCGCTGCCGCCGACATCGCCTCGGGCGCGAACCAGATCGAGAGCCGCCTGGCGGACATGGACCGCTCGCTGCAGCCGTTGCGCGCCAACTGGACGGGCGCCGCCTCCGAGTCCTACGAGGCCTCGAAGGCCTCCTGGACGGCGGCCATCACCGACATGAAGGCCCTCCTCGCGGACATCGGCCGCGCGGTCGCGGTCTCGGGTGAGGACTACCAGGCCACCGAGCGGGCGAACGCCCAGCGCTGGTAGTCGACCCGCGCGCCGCAGGGCGCGCACCACTGCACCACGACGTGCGCCGCGCCGCCATCCCCTCAGGGCTGGCGGCGCGGCGCACGTCGAGCACATCAGCCCCCGGTGCGGGGCGGCGACGAGGAGACGGCATGGCAGGCGAGATCGAGCTCGACAGCGAGGTCCTCACGGCACGGCTCGCGCGGCTGACGTCCATCCTGGACAACCTGGAGATCCTCCAGGGCGCGGTCGCCGAGATCGGCGGCAGTCAGGACACGAGCCGGTGGTCCGCGGCCCCTGGACCCGACGACTTCGCGCGGTCGCTCGCCGCCTCGCTCGACGACGCGCGGCGGTACATCTCGCGCCTGCACGCGACCATCGACAAGCAGATCACGGGGCTGCGCACCAGCGCCTCGTCCCTCCTCGCGCAGGACGAGGCCGCGGCGGCCTCGCTGACGGCGGCGGCGAACCGGCTGTCCGGGCTCCAGGGCCGCATGGTCCCGATGTGATCCGGTCAGTCGAGACCCGGCGGCCGCTGCGCCGCGGCGCCGTCGCCCTGCTCGCCCTGGCCGCGCTGCTGGCGACCCCCGCGCCGGCCACGGCGGCGGACGCTGGCGACGGCCTGTGGTACTTCACCCAGACCGGGATCGCCGAGGCCCATCAGCACACCCGGGGCGAGGGCATCACGATCGCCGTGCTCGACGGACCGATCAACGCGGCCGTCCCCGAGCTCGCGGGCGCGAACCTCACCGTCCGCGAGCCCGCGTACTGCTCGAGGACCGCCGGCGGGCCGCCCATGGACACGCAGAGCACCGACGCAGACGCGACCCACGCCACCACGATCGCCTCGCTGCTCCTCGGGAGCGGCGCGGGGGCTGCCGGCCAGGCGGGCGTCCTCGGGGTGGCTCCCGGCGCGCAGGTCCTCCACTACGTGGTCAACTTCGACGGCGACCGTGCCCGGGCCCTGGCGTGCCTCCACGTCGGAGGCGCCGACACGGGCGACATCGTGGCGACCGCGATCGACCAGGCGGTGGCCGATGGCGCCGACATCATCAGCCTGTCGTTCAGCGCCCACGCCACCGACGACCTGGTCGACGCGATCGCCGACGCCCAGCGGGCGGGCGTGATCCTGGTGGCGGCCGTGCCCAACGGAGATTTCGAACCCCACAACTCAATCCTGGAGAGTGCGAACGGCGTCGTGGCGGTCGAGCGGAGCGACGTGAACGGCCGGTCTGCCACGGAGACCTTCGAGCCGTCCCCGTGGATCACGGTCGCCGCCCCCGGGCAGGAACTCCGGGCACTCGTGCCCCCGTGGGAGAGCTACGCGCTCACGTCAGGAACATCCTTCGCGACTCCATACACCGCGGGGGTGCTAGCCCTCGCGTGGTCCGTCTACCCCGACGCGACCGCAAACCAGATGATCCAGTCCCTCATCCGTAACGCCGGGCCCGACGACCAGGAGCCCACCCGGGACGCGCACCTGGGCTACGGCATCGTCAGCATCGAGCGCATGCTCGCCCATGACCCGACCGCCTACCCGGACGAGAACCCCCTGCTCCGCGACGACGCCGAGCCGTCGACCGCCCAGATCCTCGGCGAGCCCGCGCCCGGTGACGACTCGACCCCCGCACCGCTGGCGGACACGCAGGACACCGCGAGCCCCGGGAGCTCACCGGGTCCGCTGCTGCTGGCGGCGGCCGGCGTCCTCGGGCTGCTCGTGCTCGCCGGCATCGCGCTCGCCATCGTGCTCACCCTCCGTGCACGACGCCGCTCCGCGCAGCCCGCGTCGCCGCCACCGACCCCCGGCCCGTGGGCC